>NZ_JBIVNO010000001.1:0-687924 GCF_044753645.1 Streptomyces sp. NPDC093261 | reverse complement strand
CGGGGGGGCCCCGGTGTGGTGGGGGTGTTGGCGGGCGGGGGCCGGGGCGGCCCGGGCGGCCCGGGGCGTGTTCAATTGGGCATTTCATTATCCACGGGGGGGGGGGGGCCCGGGGCCCCCCACCACCCCGTTGCACGGTTCAGGCCTGTCAGTAGGGGCCGTTCACGTTGTCGATCGAACCGTAGCGGTGGTAGGCGTAGTTGCACGCGGCGGTGATGTTGGCGACCGGGTCGTAGATGTCCCACGAGGTGCCGGGCACGTGGTACGCGTTGAACGTCGGCTGGATCACCTGGAGCAGTCCCTTGGAGGGGATGCCGGCGGCGGCGTTGGAGTCCCAGAGGTTGATCGCCTTCGGGTTGCCCGAGGACTCACGGATCACATTGCGGTAAATGCCGTTGTAGCTTCCCGGAATGCCGTTCTGCTTCATGACGGCCAGCGAGTGCTTGATCCAGCCGTCCAGGTTGTTGGCGTAGGTCTGGACGCCGGCGGACGTCGCGGCGGTCTTGGCCGGGGCGGCGGTCTTGGCCGGGGCGGCGGTCTTGGCCGGGGCGGTGGCGGCGGCCGACCCGGTGGGCAGGGTCAGGACCTGGCCCGGCTGGACGACGTAGGGGCTGTAGAGGTTGTTGGCCGAGGCGATGGCCTGCCAGCCGCCGGGCACCTTGAGGGCGCGGGCGATCGAGGCGAGGTGGTCGCCGGGCTTGACGGTGTACGTCGCCGGAGCCTGGGTGGCCTGAGCGGCCGGGGCGGCCTTGACGGCCGGGGCGGCCTGGGCGGCCACGGCCGTTCCGAACAGAGCCGTGCAGGTCAGGGCGAAGGTGCCGACGGTGACGGCGCCACCGGCGGAGAACCGGCGTGTCCGGGACGAGCGCTTAGCGGCGTGACGGGGCATGGTGCGGTCCTCATTCCAAGGTGTGCATCGTGCGCAGTTGCCGATTCCCCTCGACAAACAGCACCGCATTTCGTTTTGCGGTGCCCTGCGGCGGGGACATTCTTAGCCGCCGGGAATAACTAGACAATTACCCTTTTTACTAAGCGGCTTAGTTGGCGCAGGTGCATCGGGGCGGATTCGGGGGCTGAATCCGGGACGTTAAGGGCCGCGTAAAGCACTAGGGTGCTTCGTAAGTGAAGTGCATCACTACGGGCGAGAAACGGGAATGATGGCTTTGCGATTGCATCTACTCGTCGCCTATCCGGCAAGACGGGTTAATAGGGCGAAAAGGATGGTAGCCGCGAAGTGGTGGTTTGTGATTTATAGGTTTAAATCGGGCATATCATCAAGATCGAAGATGCCGCACACGACGACGCCGTCGGCGGTCACGGGGGAAGGAACTCCTCGTGGCCGCCGACGGCGTCCGGTGCTATGGCCCTGCGGGCCCGGGGGTGGGCCGGGTGACTCAGCCGACCTGGTGGTACATCGCGCCCGCCGCCGGCCAGCCGGTGGGCTCCGGGACCGGTTCCGGCTGGGTGCGGCCGCGCACCTGGGCGGCCGTGAGGCCGCCCGCGGCGGGCATGCCGCGCCGGTTCTGGGCGGCCGCCGCGAGCCCGGGCAGACCGGTCTGCGGAACGGCCTGGAGACCGGCCGCGGGCGCCGGGACGGCCCCCGGCGGCATGGCGGCGGCCGGGGCGAGCCCCGGCGGCGTCACCGGGAGCGGAGCGGGAGCGGAGACCGGCGGGGCCGCCATGGGTGCGGACATGGGTGCGGACATCGGTGCGGGGACCGGCGCAGGGGCTGGCGCGGGCATGGGGACCGGCAGCGGGGTCGGCGCGGGCATCGGAGGCCGGACGGCGGCCGCCGCCGGAGCCGGGGCCGGCGCGGGGGCCGAGCCGGGCGCCAGCCTCGGCATCGCCGCGGCCTGGGCGGCGAGCCCCGCAAGACCCGTCCCGTTGGTTTCGCTGACCAGCCGGTCGACGGCCGCCGTACCCGAGCTGTAGCTGGTCCCTGTGCTCGGCTCGGGCACGGCGGCTCCCCTCCTGCCCCCGTAGAGCACCTGCTCCAGGGCGGACACCAGGCGACGCACGTCCGCCTCGGGGCGCACCACGAGGCGCAGGAAGCGGCTGGATGAACCGATCTTGTTGCCGCACTCGCGGACCAGGATCCGGTGCTCGGACAGCAGCCGGTCGCGGACCACGGTTCCCTCGGCGCCCACCGGGAGGCGCACGAAGAGGAAATTGCCCTGGGACGGGTAGACCGTCAGCCCGGGGAGCTGGGCGAGCTGGCGGGCCATGTCCAGGCGGTCCCGGCGGATCTGGTGCAGGCTCTCCAGATACTCGGCGCCGTGCTCCTTCAGCATGAAGACCACCTGCTCGGCGAAGGAGTTGAGGTTCCACTTCGGCAGCATCGAGCGGATCCTGTGCGCGAGCGCGGGGTTGGCGACCAGGTAGCCGAAGCGGATGCCGTGCAGGCCGAAGTTCTTGCCGAGGCTGCGCAGCACGACGACGTTGGGGCGCAGCACGGCGTCCTGGACGACGCTGGGCTCGTTCTCGGCGTCGGCGAACTCCAGGAACGACTCGTCGATCACGATCAGGTCCAGGTCCGCCATCGCGTCCATGAACTGCACCAGCGTCTGCCGCGGCACGAACCCGCCGTCGGGGTTGTTCGGGTTGCAGATGACGGCGACGCGGGTGCCTCGCTTGCGGATGAACTCGGAGTACCGGGCCAGGTCCAGGGCGAAGCCGCCGGACTCCTGGAGCGGGAACATGTCGACGCGCTTGCCGGTCTCCATGGGCTGGTCGGTCCAGCGGCCGAAGGTGGGGACGGGGACGGCGAGGGACTCACGGACCAGCAGATGGTCGATCCAGGTGATCAGCTCGGTCGAGCCGTTGCCCATGGCCACGCACTGCGCCGGCAGCTGGAGGAGGCTGCACAGCTCGGCCGTGATCGTGTCGGCGCTGCTCGGGTAGTAGGTGATGATCTCGCGCAGCCGGCCCGCCAGTTCGTCGTACATGGCGGGCGTGGGGAAGTACGGGTTGCAGGGGATGCAGAAGTCCACGGGCCCCGTCCCGTCGCCGCTCTCCCGCGTCAGCGCCGCCATCGAGGGGCTGTGCGCCGAGGTGCTGCGGAACAGCGAGGTGACGTTGCCGGCCATGGAACCTCCGTATGAGCGGACCCGGTGGGGACGGCGGGCCCGTTGTCCTGGGGTGGCCCGCGCGGGGGAGCGCGGGCCACCCACTCATACGGATTCGGAGGCGGCGTTGTTCAACTGGTATGAAGCCGGTGTGAGTTCGGACGGTACGAGTTCACCTGCTCACCCGGGGTGCACACGTCACACGCCGAACGAGTGGACCGTGGTCGTGTGGTAGGTCTGCCCGGGCCGCAGCACGGTCGACGGGAACGACGGCTCGTTCGGCGAGTCGGGGAAGTGCTGTGTCTCCAGGCACAGACCGTCGCCCTGTCGGTAGGTGTGTCCGGAGGTGCCCACCAGCGTGCCGTCGAGGAAGTTGCCGGAGTAGAACTGGAGCCCCGGCTGGTCGGTGGCGATCTTCAGGGTGCGTCCCGAGCGAGGATCCCGCAGGGTCGCGATGTGCTCCGGCCTCGCGGTGACGCCCTTGTCCAGGACCCAGTTGTGGTCGTAGCCCTTGGCGGTGACCTGCTGGGGGTGGCCCGCGCGGATGTCCCGCCCGATCGGCTTGGCCTCGCGGAAGTCGAAGGGGGTGCCCGCGACCTCGGCCAGTTCGCCGGTGGGGATGAGACCCGAGTCGGTGGGGGTGTAACGGCTCGCGGCGATCGTCAGCTCGTGGTCGTAGATGCCGCCGGTGCCCTCGCCGCCGAGGTTCCAGTAGGTGTGGTTGGTGAGGTTGACGACGGTCGGCTTGTCGGTGGTGGCCTCGTAGTCGATGCGCCAGTCGCCGTGCCGGCCGAGGGTGAAGGTGACCTTCACCCTCAGCGTGCCCGGGTAGCCCATCTCGCCGTCGACGCTGGTGTAGTGCAGGACGAGACCGACGGCGGATCCCTTGACGAACGGCTCGACGTCCCAGATCCGCTTGTCGAAGCCCTTGGCGCCGCCGTGCAGGCTGTTGACGCCGTCGTTGACGGAGAGCTGGTGGGCCTTGCCGTCCAGGGTGAACCGCCCCTGGGCGATGCGGTTGCCGTAGCGGCCGATGGTGGCGCCGAAGTACGGGCTCTTCGCCACGTAGTCGTCGAGGGTGGCGAAGCCCAGTGAGACATTGGCGTACCGCCCGTGCCGGTCCGGTATCTCCAGCGACTGGACGATGCCGCCGTAGGAGAGGACCTTCAGCCGGGTCCCACCGTTCTCCAGAGACCAGCGGTGGACCTTCGTGCCGTCGGCAAGCGTGCCGAACGGCTCCCTCACCGGCTTCCTGCCCGCCGAGGCGGCCTGCGCCGAACCGATGGTGGCGGCGGTGAGGCCCGCTGCCGCCGTACCCGCGATGACCATGCGTCTGCTCAGTTCCATGAAGCGACTCCCGAGATGTGGCGCTTACGAACCGGACTTGCGCTTGTTCCACACGTCGAAGCCGACCGCCACCAGCAGGGCCAGACCCTTGATGACCTGCTGCCAGTCGGTTCCCACGCTGAGGAGGTTCATGCCGTTGTTCAGCACGCCGAGGACGAGACCACCGATGATCGCGCCGAGGACGGTGCCCACACCGCCGCTCATGGACGCGCCGCCGATGAACGACGAGGCGATCGCCTCGAGTTCGAAGTTCACGCCCGCCTTCGGCGAGGCCGCGTTCAGCCGGGCGGCGACCACCAGACCGGCCAGGGCCGCGAGCACGCCCATGTTCAGGAAGACCTGGAAGGTGATCCTCTTGTCCTTGACGCCGGACAGCTTCGCCGCCGGCAGGTTGCCGCCGATCGCGTAGATGTGGCGGCCGAAGACGGCGTTGCGCATGACGTAGCCGTAGCCGACCACGAGGACGCCGAGGATGATCAGGACGATCGGGGCGCCGTTGTAGCTGGCGAGCAGCAGCGTCAGGACGAGGATCGCGGCGACCAGGGCGAGGAGCTTCAGGGCGAACAGCCGCCCGGGCAGCGCGTCGAGGGAGAACTCCTGCTGCCTGCGCCGGTCCCGTACCTCCTGCCACACCACGGCGGCGATCAGCACAAGGCCGAGGAGCAGCGTGAGGTTGTGGTAGTTGGTGTTCGGGCCGACCGTGGGCAGAAAGCCGTTGCCGATCTTCTGGAGTCCGTTCGGGAACGGGCCGAGGGTCTGTCCCTTGAGCAGGATCTCCGTCAGACCGCGGAAGAGCAGCATCCCGGCGAGGGTGACGATGAACGACGGTATGCCCAGATAGGCGATCAGGAACCCTTGCACCGAGCCCGCCACCGCGCCCACCAGCAGGCACAGCACCAGCGCGACGGGCCACGCCACATGGTGGCTGACCGTCAGCACGGCCGCGAAGGCGCCCACGAACGCCGTCAGCGAGCCGACCGACAGATCGATGTGCCCGGCGATGATCACCAGCATCATGCCGATCGCGAGGATCAGGATGTAGCTGTTCTGGAGGACCAGGTTGGAGACGTTGCGCGGCAGCAGCAGATCGCCGCCGGTCCAGATCTCGAAGAGGACGACGATCAGACCGAGCGCGATCAGCATGCCGTACTGCCGCATATTGCGGCGCAGGCCGTTCAGCATCAGCTGGAGCAGACCCTCACCCGTGGCCGATCCGCTACCACCCGGGGGCGCGGGGGCCGGGGTCCTTGCGGTCACATCCGTGCTCATCGCGTTACCTCTTTGTCCTTCGTCATCTGGCGCATCAGCACTTCCTGCGTTGCCTCGGCCCGTGGGACCTCCCCGGTCAGCCGACCCGCGGCCATGGTGTAGATGCGGTCGCACATGCCGAGCAGCTCGGGCAGCTCGGAGGAGATGAACACGACCGCCTTGCCCTGGGCGGCCAGCTGGTCGATGACCGTGTAGATCTCGTACTTGGCACCGACGTCGATGCCGCGTGTGGGCTCGTCCAGGATCAGCACATCCGGGCCGGCGAAGATCCACTTGCTGAGGACGACCTTCTGCTGGTTGCCGCCGGACAGCTTGCCGACCGGCTCGAAGACGGTCGGCGCCTTGATGTTCATGGAGGTGCGGAAGCCCTCGGCGACCTGCCGCTCCTCGTGCTCGTCCACCACGCCCCGCCGCGCCACCTTCCGCAGCGCGGTCAGCGAGATGTTCCGGTTGATGGTGTCGATCAGATTGAGGCCGTAGTGCTTGCGGTCCTCGGTGACATACGCGAGCCCGTGCTCGACGGCCTCCGCGACCGTCCTCGTACGGATCTCCCGGCCGTCCTTGAGGACCGTGCCGCCCGCGTGCCGGCCGTAGCTGCGGCCGAACACGCTCATCGCCAGCTCCGTGCGCCCGGCGCCCATCAGCCCCGCGATGCCGACGATCTCCCCGCGCCGCACAGTGATCGACACATCGTCGACCACCTTGCGCTGCTGGTCGAGCGGATGGTGGACGGTCCAGTTGCGGATCTCCAGGGCCGGGGCCCCGTCCTTCTCCTCCCCCTCGTACGCCGTGCGCTCGGGGAAGCGGTGATCGAGGTCGCGGCCGACCATGCCGCTGATGATCCGGTCCTCGGTGGTCTCGGCCGCCTTCACATCGAGCGTCTCGATGGACCTGCCGTCGCGGATGATCGTCACCGAGTCGGCGACCCGGCGGATCTCGTTCAGCTTGTGGGAGATGATGATCGAGGTGAGGCCCTGGTGCTTCAGCTCCAGGATGAGATCGAGGAGTTTGCCGCTGTCCTCGTCGTTCAGAGCCGCCGTCGGCTCATCGAGGATCAGCAGCTTCACCTGCTTCGAGAGTGCCTTCGCGATCTCCACGAGCTGCTGCTTGCCCACACCGATGTCGGCGACCCGGGTCTGCGGGTGCTCGTCCAGGCCGACGCGGCGCAGCAGTTCGGTGGCGTGCTCGAGCGTGGCGTTCCAGTCGATGAAGCCGCGTGTGGAGTGCTCGTTGCCGAGGAAGATGTTCTCCGCGATGGAGAGGTACGGCACCAGCGCCAGCTCCTGGTGGATGATGACGATGCCATGGTGCTCGCTCGCCCGGATGTCCTTGAACCGGCAGACCTCTCCCTCGAAGAGGACCTCGCCCTCGTAGGTGCCGTGCGGATGGACGCCGGAGAGCACCTTCATCAGGGTGGACTTCCCGGCGCCGTTCTCGCCGCAGACGGCGTGGACCTCGCCCTGGCGGACGGTCAGGGTGACGTCCGACAGCGCCTTGACACCGGGAAAGGTCTTGACGATCGAGCGCATTTCCAGGACGGGTCCCGCCATGGTCGTGCCTTCCAATCCGTGTGGGGTCGAAGAGGACGCGGGACTACTTGAGCTCGGCGTCGGTGTAGTAGCCGCCCTTGACGAGGATGTCCTCGTAGTTGGTCTTGTCGACGCTCACCGGCTGGAGCAGATAGGCCGGGACGACCTTGGTGCCGTTGTCGTAGGTCTTGGTGTCGTTGACCTGCGGCGTCTTGTTGTTGAGCACGTCGTCGACCATGGTCGAGGCGACCTCGGCGAGCTTGCGGGTGTCCTTGTAGACGGTCTGTGTCTGCTGGCCGGCGATGATCGACTTCACTGAGGCGAGTTCGGCGTCCTGGCCGGTGACGACCGGCAGCGGCTTGCTGCCGGAGCCGTAGCCGTCGGACTTCAGCGAGGACAGGATGCCGATGGAGATGCCGTCGTACGGCGAGAGGACCGCGTCGACCTTGGCGCTCTTGTACGCGGAGGTGAGGATGTCGTCCATGCGCTTCTGCGCGGTGGCGCCGTCCCAGCGCAGGGTGGTGACCTGGTTGAGCGCGGTCTGACCGGACTTGACGACCAGCTTCTTGCTGTCCATGTACGGCTTCAGGACGCTCATCGCGCCGTTGAAGAAGTACTTGGTGTTGTTGTCGTCGTTGGAGCCGGCGAACAGCTCGATGTTGAACGGGCCCTTGCCGTCCTTCAGGCCGAGCTTGTCGAC
Organism: Streptomyces sp. NPDC093261; assembly: GCF_044753645.1. Classification (NCBI taxonomy): domain Bacteria; kingdom Bacillati; phylum Actinomycetota; class Actinomycetes; order Kitasatosporales; family Streptomycetaceae; genus Streptomyces; species Streptomyces sp. NPDC093261. The sequence goes on along the minus strand of NZ_JBIVNO010000001.1, from coordinate 680,014 downwards.
GATGTAGCCGGCCTGGAGCTCGCCGACCTTCTCGTTGTCGAAGGAGGCGTAGTAGTCGACGTTCCTGGTGCCGAGGATCAGGCGGTCGTAGGCGATGACCGGGATCTTGGCGTCGGCGGCCTGCTGGAGCACGTTGTTCAGGGACTTGTTGTCGATCGCCGCGATGATCAGGCCCTTGACGCCCTGGGTGATCAGGTTCTCGATCTGCGAGACCTGGGTGTCCGGGTCGTCCTCGCCGTAGACCAGCTTGGTCTTGTAGCCCTTGGCCTGGAGGTCCTTGACGACGTTGTTGCCGTCGGCGATCCAGCGCTCGGAGGACTTGGTCGGCATCGCGATGCCGATGGTTCCGCCCTTGGCGCTGCCCTTGTCCTCCTTGCTGCCGCCCGAGCTGTTCTGGCCGCAGGCGGACAGGGTCAGGGCGAGGGAGGCGGCGCCGGCCATCGCGGCGATTGTGGCTCTGCGAGTACGCATGCTGATCAGTCCTTGTTCTTCTCGTCGTTGAGGGACGGGCGGCGGTCAGTCGCCGGTGGGGAAGCGGTGGAGCGAACCGGGCAGCCGGGAGCCGAGCGGCGCCATGTCGCCGTCCGCGCCGTGCCGGGCGAGCAGGTCGAGAGCGAGCCGGCCGCGCCGCACCCGCTCCCGGGCGGTGTCCAGGGTCAGATCCCGCATATGGGCGCCGTAGGGGTAGATGCCGGGCGCCTTGGACAGGCCGAACTTCAGATACAGCGGTGCGCCGCGCCGGATCAGCTCGGCGACCTCGTACATCCGCACATAGCCGCCGAGGTCGTCGGGGGCCTCGATGTACATGTCCATGGGGGCGGCGGAGGCCCGCCGGATCTCAGTGAGGTGATGGAGCGTCAGGTCGCTGGGCACATTGACCGAGTCGGCGCCGAGGCGTTCGTAGACGGCGTACGAGACCGGGTTGACCGGGCCGATCAGCGCGGACACCTTGAGCGTGGTGTCGGCCGGGATGATGCCCTTCTCCCGGGCCCGGTGCAGCGTCCACAGCACGCCCTCGTCGGCGACGAGCAGGCATCCGACGCCCAGTTCCGTGGCCCGGACGGCGTCCTCGACGCACCCGGCGACGGCGTCGTGGCCGCGGGCGCGCAGACCACCGCCGCGGGAGTCCGAGCGCACCGAGCCGCCGATGTCCCATGTGCCGCGCGGCCCGGTGAACAGGCACAGCTCGATGTCACGCTCACGGGTGGCCTCGGCCATCTCGGTGATCTCGGCGTCCGTCAGCATCCAGACGCCGCTGCCCTGGCTGATCCGGTGGATCGGCACATCGAGCCGCGAGGACTCCTTGAGGACCACCGCAAGCGCCTCGGGCCCCTCGCACGACGGGATCTCGGTGCGCCAGCGGCCGCCTCCCGGGAAGGTGTGCGGCGAGGCGTCGGCGGGTGAGAGAGCGGGACCGCCCAGGCCGAGCCGGGTGAGGGCCTGCTCACCGGGCCTGTGGGCGGCGGTAGCGGAGTCGGTCACGAGGTGCCCTTCATGTTCGAGGCATGTTCGGTATTTCGGACATGGTTCGCGGTTTTGGGTGCGGGAAGGCCGGGCGTACGCCCGCAGGGAGCCGTCAGGTGACTCCGTACCGGCGTACGGTCCGGGAGGCGTCAGGGCCGCAGCAGGACCTTGCCGACCTTCGGATCCCCGGCCCCCACCAGCTCGATGGCCTCCGGGAACCGGGTGAGCGGCAGCTCGTGCGTGACCAGCGGCAGCGGATCGAGCAGCCCGGCGCCGAAGACCCGCACCGCGTGCGCCCAGGCGTGAGGCGGCGCCCCGAACACGGTGTGCACCTCCAGTTGCCGTACGACGAGACCGGTGGGGTCGAGCCCCTCGGCGCCCGGCGCCGGGATGCCCGTCAGCACAAGGCGTCCGCCGCGCCTGAGCAGACCGGCGGCGGTGCGCGCGGCGGACGCCGACCCGGCGGTCTCGATGACGACGTCGACGTCGTCGGGGAGCGTCTGGTCCCGGGTGCGGAAGCCGGTGGCGCCGAACTGCCGGGACAGGGCCTCGCGGTCCCGCCCGGTGCCGACGACCAGCAGCTCGGCCGGGGAGACGGCGGCCAGGAACCGCACGGCGAACATGCCGAGCGTGCCGGTGCCGACCACCGCGACGCGCTCACCGGGTCGTGCGTTCGCCTTCAGCGCGGCGGCCGCGACACAGGCGGCGGGCTCCAGCAGTGCGGCGGCGGTGAGGTCGGCGTCGTCCGGCAGGACGTGCAGCAGCCGGGCCGGCAGGGTCAGTGTGGCGGCCATCGCGCCGGGCTGGGTGAAGCCGGTCTCCTCGTACCCCGAAGTGCACAGCGTGCTCTCGCCCGCGTGGCAGCGGTCGCAGACCTGGCAGTTGCGGAAGCCCTCCCCGACCACCTTGCGGCCGACGAGCGACCCCGGCACTCCGGCGCCGACCGACCGGACCGTGCCGGACCACTCATGGCCCGGAACGAGCGGGTAACGGACGTATCCCTCGGGCCGGTTGCCCTGGTACACCTCGCGGTCGCTGCCGCAGATGCCGACGGCGTGCACCGCCACCAGCGCCTCGCCGGGGCCCGGATCGCGCGGCGTGTGCGCCACGAGCCGGTGCTCGCCGGGCGCCTCGACGACGACCGCGGTGCTCACTTGGTGCCCTTCGGCCGGCGCTGCTCCCAGCCCTCGGCCCACAGGTCGAACCGGGCCTGCTGCTGCGGGAACTCGGCCGCCGCGTCGGTGTCCAGCTCGACCCCGAGGCCGGGGGCGTCGGAGAGGTGGAAGTAGCCGTCGACGACCTGCGGCGCGCCCTTGACCACCTTTTTGATCTCCGCGTCGGCGAAGTCGTTGAAGTGCTCCAGGATCTTGAAGTTCGGCGAGGTGAAGCCGACCTGGAGGGAGGCCGCGGTGAGCACGGAACCACCCACGTTGTGCGGGGCGACCAGCATGTAGTGCGTCTCTGCGGTGGCGGCCAGCTTCCGGGTCTCCCAGATGCCGCCGATATGGCCGACGTCGGGCTGGAGGATGTCGGCGGCCTGGTTCTCGAACAGCTCCCGGAACTCGATCCGGTCGTGGATGCGCTCCCCGGTGGCGATCGGCAGGTCCACCTTCTCGGCGACCTTCTTCAGCGCCTTGAGGTTCTCCGGCGGCACCGGCTCCTCCAGCCAGGCCGGCCGGAAGGGCGCCATCTCCCTGGCCAGCCGGACGGCGGTGGCGGGGGAGAAGCGCCCGTGCATCTCCAGCATCAGCTCGGTGTCGGCCCCGATCGCGTCCCGTACGGCCTCGATGAGGGAGACGGAAGTACGGGTCTGCTCCTGGTCCAGTTCGAAGTGCCCGGTGCCGAATGGATCGATCTTGAGGGCCCGGTAGCCGCGGGCGACGACCTCCGTGGCGGCCTTGTGGTACGCCTCCGGGGTCCGCTCGGTGGTGTACCACCCGTTGGCGTAGGCCTTGACCCGGTCGGTGACCTTGCCGCCGAGCAACTGCCAGACGGGGACGCCGAGGGCCTTGCCCTTGATGTCCCAGCAGGCCATCTCGACGACCGCGATGCCGGACATCACGATCTCACCCGCGCGGCCGTAGTCGCCGTACTTCATGCGGCGGACAAGCTCCTCCACCGCGAACGGGTCCGCACCGAGGAGGTGATTGGCCTCCGCCTCCCGCAGATAGCCGATCAGCGCGTCGGTGCGGCCCAGCATCCGGGTCTCGCCGACTCCGGTGAGTCCCTCGTCGGTGTGCACCTGAACGTATGTCAGGTTGCGCCACGGCGTACCGACCACGTGTGTGCTGATTCCGGTGATGCGCACGGCAGTTGCCCCTCGATTGTTCGAGATTTCGTCACACGTTCGAAATGCTGGCGTGACAGTAAGGAGGGGCTGTGGGGAGTGTCAATGGGGCGCACTGGTAACGGTTTCGGCAAGACTTTCGAGAGTTTTTTCGGTTCACCACAGAACCTTCACCGTGGGGCCTAGGAACGTGCGCCTGCGGAACTTAGTCTTCCCGCGTCATGGACTACTGCCACCCGTGCCGAAGGCACCTCAACGGCGCCCTCGCCTGCCCGGGGTGCGGCACTCCGGTCGAGGAACTGCGCGCGTACGCCGACGACGGCGACGCGCGCCCCTTCGAGCACACCCCCGACGGTGACCTGGGCCCCGACGACACGAACGGGTCCGGCGATGCCGAGGCGCCCTCCGAGGACCGCGCCGCGCGTTCCGGGCGGGCGCAGAACCGCAGGCGCGCCCAGGGGCGCGGCGCGGCCGGTGACCGTGACGACGGCCGCGGGACGCGGTCCGGCCGTCGCGACCGCAAGGCCGCCGCGCACCGGCGGCGACGGCGGCGGGTGCTGTTCGTGGGTGCCGGGCTGCTGCTGGCGGCGGGCGGGCTGAGCCTCGCCGAACTCGGCGTCGAGGCGCCGGGATCCACCCCGAAGACGGCGACCGCCGGGGACGAGACCGTGGACGGCGGGGCCTCCCCCGGGGAGACGACCGGGCCGTCCGGTGGCGCCCACCACGCGGGCATCGCCGCTGCGGCCTCCGTGTCGGCCTCGTCCTCCGCGTCCCCGTCGGCGTCCGCGTCCGCGAAGGACGGGAAGTCCGGCAAGGACAAGGAGACGGGCGGGGTGACCCCGTCGGCGACCCCGACCGCGCTGCCGGGCCGTCCGGACCCGACCCCGACGGCGACGGCGACCACGGCCCCGAGCGCTACGGCGCCGGCGCATCCGGCACCGACGAGCCCGCATCCCACCCCGTCGCCGACGAAAACGTGCAATCGGTTCCTTTGGTGGTGCACCTAGGTCCCAGTGCTCGGCGGGGCCTGCCGTCCGGCATCCGGAGGTGAAGCCTGCGGGCGGGGCGGGGCGGGGCGGCGGCGGTCGTGGGGGCGGTCGTGGGAGTGCTCGTGGGGGCGGTCGTGGGACTGCTCGTGGGAGTGCTCGTGGGACTGCTCGTCACGCGTCGTCCCGAGGGGACTGCCCCAGCATCCGCCGCAGCAGATCCCGCAGGGCCAGCCGTTCCTCCGGTGACAGTCCCGCGAGGGGCGCGCGGGCGAAGTCGAGGGAGTCCCGCAGGCTGCGGGCCACCCGGCGGCCCTCCTCCGTCGGCGCCGCGAGCTTCACCCGGCGGTCCGCCGGGTCCGGGCGGCGCTCCACCAGCCCCCGCGCCTCCAGCCGGTCCACGATGCCGGTGACGTTGGACGGCTCGCACTTCAGCCTCTGCGCCACCCGCCGCATCGGCAGCGGCTCCAGCGACAGCAGGCTCAGCAGCCGCGCCTGCGCCCCGGTGAGCGCGTGCTCGGCCGCCGCCTCCTCGTACTCCTCGTGGTAGCGGGCCACGACCGATCCGATGAGGTCCACGACCTCCAGCGCCAGGGGGTCCATGCGGGGTGTCTTCTGCGCGGCCATGCCCTCCAGGTTACCCGTTTACTTGACATCCTGAAATATTCAGGAGCATGGTTGTTTCAGGTTCTTAAGTATTCGCGTACGTGAGGAAAGCCCCCATGCCCGAGACCCCCGCCCTCCCCGCCGCCGGCCGTGAATGGCACCTGCTCAGCCGCCCGGTCGGCTGGCCCAAGCCCGAGGACTTCGCCCTCGTCGAGGCGGAGGTACCGCAGCCGGGCGAGGGTCAGCTGCTGGTGCGCAACGAGTACGTCTCCGTCGACCCGTACATGCGCGGCCGGATGAGTGCCGCCAAGTCGTACGCCGCCCCGTACGAGCTGAACCGGCCCATGCAGGGCGGCGCGGTCGGCGAGGTGGTCGTCTCCAACGTCGAGGGCATCGAGCCCGGCGACCACGTGCTGCACTTCCTCGGCTGGCGCGAGTACGCGGTCGTGGACGCCAAGACCGCCGTCAAGGTGGACCCGGAGGCGGCGCCGCTGTCGACGTACCTCGGCGTCCTGGGCATGACCGGTCTCACGGCCTACGCCGGCCTGCTGCGCACCGCCGCCTTCAAGGAGGGCGACTCCGTCTTCGTGTCGGGTGCCGCGGGCGCCGTCGGCAGCCAGGTCGGGCAGATCGCGAAGCTGAAGGGCGCCTCCCGGGTCATCGGCTCCGCCGGCTCGGACGAGAAGGTCAAGCTCCTGATCGAGGAGTACGGCTTCGACGCGGCCTTCAACTACAGGAACGGGCCGGTGAGCGAGCAGCTGCGCGAGGCCGCGCCGGACGGCGTCGACGTCTACTTCGACAACGTCGGCGGCGACCACCTCGAGGCCGCCATCGGCTCCCTCAATCGGGGCGGGCGCATCGCGGTCTGCGGCATGATCTCGGTCTACAACAACACCGAGCCCGCGCCCGGCCCGGGGAACCTCGCCCGGCTCATCCAGACCCGCGGCCGTATCGAGGGCTTCCTCGTCGGCGACCACTACGACCTCCAGCCGCAGTTCGTCCAGGAGGTCGGCCCCTGGGTCGGCTCCGGCGAGCTGAAGTACCGCGAGACCGTCGTCGAGGGCATCGAGAACAACCTGGAGGCGTTTTTCGGGGTCCTGCGCGGCGACAACATCGGCAAGATGATCGTCAAGCTCTGACGAAGCCCGTGACGTGCGCCGACCAGGGTCGTTGCGTACGACGGAGGCCGTGCCCTTGGACGTGGGGCGCGGCCTTCGCCTCTGTCCGGCCCGGGCCGCGGGCGGTGCGCACCGGCTCGGTAAAGTCTCCCCCATGCGTGATCTCGGGGTGGGATTCGGTCGTCTTCTCGCGGGCCAGCGGTGGATGGCCCGGCACGGCAGGCAGTACGGCTTCGGCCTGCTGCCCGGACTGATAACCCTGGTGCTCTACGCGGCCGCGCTCATCGCCCTGGCCGTCTGGGGCGAGGACGCCGTCACCTGGGCCACCCCCTTCGCCGACGGCTGGCCGAGCCCCTGGCCCGGCCTCTTCCGCGGTCTGCTCACCGTCGTCCTGTTCGCCCTCGCCCTGCTCCTCGCCGTCCTCACCTTCACCGCCGTCACCCTCCTCGTCGGCCAGCCCTTCTACGAGAGCCTCTCGGAGCGGGTCGACCGTGATGTCTCCCCGGACGGCACCGCCCCGCAGTCGGGCCTGCCCCTCCACCGCGAACTGTGGATATCGGCCCGCGACAGCCTGCGCATCCTCATCCGCGCCACGCTCTGGGGCCTGCTGCTCTTCGCACTCGGTCTCCTTCCCTTCGTCGGCCAGACCGTCGTCCCGGTGGCCGGGTTCTTCGTCACCGGCTTCTTCCTCGCCGAGGAACTCACCGCCGTCGCCCTCCAGCGCCGGGGCGTCGAACTCCGCGCGCGCCTTTCGCTGCTGCGCTCCCGCAAGCTGCTCGTCTGGGGCTTCGGCACCCCCCTCGGCATCGCCTTCCTCGTCCCCGTCGTCGCCGTCTTCCTGATGCCGGGCGCGGTCGCGGGCGCCACCCTGCTGGCCCGCGACCTGCTGGGCGAGGAGACGGCCGAGGACGCCGACGACGCCGACGCCCCCGAGGGCGAGCGGGTCAGCGGCTCCTGACCCCGGCGCCGGACGTCGCGTTCGCCGCCGCCGTCAGGATCGCCCGCACCTGCGCGATGATGTCGAGCCGGTTCCGCACGAACACGGGGTCGGTGACGGTCCCGGTCGCCGGGTCCGTGTTCCCCGCCCCGAACTCCAGGACCGGTGTGTGGACATGCCCGCCCGGCAGCCGGTCGTGCAGTCCGAGCCGGTCCCGCAGCAGCGTCGCGCGGTACGCGATCTCGTTGGAGAGGTAGTTGCCGCCGCCCCCGGCCCGGGCCGTCGACCCGGGAGTCGGGCCGTCCGGCCGTACGACGGGATCGCCGCCCCCCGCCGGGACCTCGGTGACCTCCGTGTGGTCGAAGACGGGGAAGCGCCCGGTGTCCGCCGAGGTGATCGCACGGTACGGGAGGGTCGTCGTCGTCCACTGCGGCTGGGTGGCCGGGTCGGGGACCGGGATCGTCTCCGTCCGGCCGATGCCGTCGTTGTCCGGGAACCCGCCCCGCCATGCCCCGTTGGTCCGCTCCACGTCGAAGCGGCCCACGCGTCCCTGGCTCACCGTCGTGAAGAGGTCCACCCTGGGCAGCCATCGCCGCAGCGTGCGCTCCACGCTCCCGTCGGCGAAGTCCTGCCAGCGCACCGGGAAGACGACGGCCTCGATGCGCGCCGGGCCGTCCGCCGTTCGGATCGTGGTGCCGTCGAGCGCCAGCGCGGTCGCCCCGGACGGGTTGGAGATACGGATGTCCCGGTCCAGGGTGAACGGGTCGAAACCGGTGACCAGTATCCGCTTCACGGCCCTGCCGTGGGGATAGCGGACGGCGTCCTGCCCGCGCGAGGTCGTCTCCAACTCCGACAGCAGCCGGGCCCGTTGGCCGTCGGACAGACCGAACCCGGGCTGCCAGGCCCGCACTTCCCGGGTCATCCCGAGACGGGCCCAGTACAGCGGCCGGTCGTCGTCGCGGCTCAGGTCACCGCCGGCCGGGCCCCGTCCCTGCGCCCGGTCCACCGCGCGCCGCCATAACCGGGACCCCTGACGGGCGACGGCGCGCTCGGCCTGCTCGTACGAGTGGGCCTGCGCGAGCGCGCGCGCCAGCCGCGGTGCCGCCGAGTCGAAGCCGGAACGGCCGAGGATCTCCTGGGGCACGGCCCCGTCGAGGCGCTGCTCCTCGACGGTCGCCGTGGGAGCCGTGTCCGCCGTCGCGGTGCCCGGGGCCGAGAGTCCCGCCAGCAGGGCCAGTCCGAGAATGCCGATCCGAACGCGTAAAGCATGCACGGGAGTTGCCGTCCTTCCGTCGCCGTGGGGTGCGTGGTGCCGGACGCCTCGCAGTATCGCGTGACGGAAGGGGCAGGGACCATGGGGCGTGGCCCCGCCCGGGCCGGGAGGTCGTCCAGGTGTATCCGGCGCCCGCCGAACCCGACGCGGAGCGCCCGGCCCACCTGCCGGCCGGGTTCGCGGGAGTCGAGGCGGCGCCGGGCGAACGGGTCGAGGCCGTCATCGAGCTGGAGCGCCGGGCCTTCGAGATCTGGGACGAGACGGCGGACTCGTGGGTGTTTGTGAAGGGTTCGTACGAGGTCGCGGCCGGACGCTCGATCGCCGACCGTCGCGTCACCACGACGATTAACGTCTGACCCGGGAGGGGCCTCCCCACGAGCAGCCCCGGTCCGGACCTGACCCTGGACCGGGGCTCGTGCCGTGTCGGCTAACGCACCGAGAAGCGGTACACCGTCTCCGACGTGTACACCCCGCCCGGCCTGAGTTCCGTGCTCGGGAAGTCCGGGCGGTTCGGGGAGTCGGGAAAGGCCTGTGTCTCCAGGGCGATCCCGGCGCCCGGGGTGAGCGGGGCGCCGAGGTGGTCCGCGGTGTAGAGCTGGAGGCCGGGCGCGGTGGTGGCCACCGTGAGCACCCGCCCGGACCCCGGATCACTCAGCTCGGCGACCTCGACCGGGGCGTCGGTCGTGCCCTTGTCGAGGACGAGGTTGTGGTCGTAGCCCGAGCCGACGCCGCGCGCCGTCCGGAAGTCCAGACGCGTGCCGTCCACGTCCGCCGGCGCGCCGACCGGGATCAGCTCCGCGTCCACCGGGGTGTACCGGGATGCGGCGATCCGCAGCTCGTGCCCGCCCGCGTGCCCCGAACCGGCCAGATTCCAGTACGAGTGGTTCGTCAGGTTCACCACGGTCGGCGCGTCCGTGACGGCCTCGTAGGCGATCCGCAGCGCGCCCCGCGCGTCGAGGGTGTAGGTCGCCGAGACCTCGAGCCGGCCCGGGAAACCCTCCTCGCCGTCCGGGCTCACCCGGGACAGCCGTATGCCGTGCTCGACCGGGTCCACATGCCACACCCGCTTGTCGAAGCCCTGGCGGCCGCCGTGCAGCGAGTTCCGCCCATCGTTCGCCTCGAGTGCGCAGGTCCGCCCGTCCAGCGCGAAGCGGGCCCCCGCGATGCGATTGGCGTACCGGCCGACCAACGCCCCGAGATACGGCTCGGGATGGCGCAGATACCCCTCCAGATCCCCGAAGCCCAGCACCACGTCCGCCCGGTTCCCCGCGCGGTCCGGGACCTCGACCGACTGCACGACCCCGCCGTACGACAGCACCCGCACCCGCACTCCGCCCCGCTCCAGGGTCCAGCGGTGGACCGGGGTGCCGTCGGAAAGTGTGCCGAAAGGTTCGCTCATGTGGGAGACACTAGGGCCTTCCGTCACACTCGCGTCGTCGCGCGAGGGCGGCGGGAGCCTGACGGCAGGTCCTAGGCCACCGGGTTCTTCGCGGTGATGGTGCGGTAGGCGATCTCGGCCAGCCGCGCCTGCCCGTCCCGGCTCGGGTGGAACCAGTCCCACTGGCTCAACTGTCCGGTCCCGAAGCGGTAGTCGAAGACCGCGTTGCCGTCGAAGCGGCACCGCCGGTCCTTGGCGCACACCTCCCGCAGGACCCGGTTGTACGCCTCCACCCGCGACTGCACCGCATCGCGCCGCTGGGTCGCCCTCGCGTCCAGCGCGTCCGCGTCCCCCAGCATCGACGGGCAGATGCCCAGCTTCCACACCTGCTTGCCGAGCTGGCTGGTGCGGCCCTGCGACCACAGCCGCTTCAGATTCGGCACGCTGGAGACGTACACCTGCGTCTTCGGCAGCGCCGCGCGCAGGGAATCCAGCGCCGTCTGGAACTGCTTGCGGAAGCCGGCCACCGGGGTCATCGCGGAGACGGTGGAACGGCAGGCGTCGTTGGCACCCACCATCACCGTCACCAGCTCCGGCTTCTGCGGTACGGCCTGGGCGATCTGGGCGGGCAGATCCGCCATCCGGGCCCCGGTCACCGCGTAGTTCCAGCTGCGCTCCGCGGCCCCGGTCACCCCGAGCAGCCGTACGGCGAGACTGTCCACGGTGGTGTCACTGCCCGTCGCCCAGGAGACCTGGGGGCAGTCGGACAGCACGGTGCAGGCGTCGAAGCCGCGCGTGATGGAGTCGCCCACGGCGGCGATCGAGTCGGGGGAGCGGTTCCAGACCGGGGTGGGCCTGGGCGACGGGTGCGCCTGCGCGGTACTGCCCTGCGGAGCGGCCCCGCCGCCACCGGAGGCGTCACAGCCGGCGAGCCCCACCACGGCCGCCGCCGCCATCCCCACGACGGCCCGAGAGCCACGGCCCCGTTTCCGCATCCCCTGGTCCCCTCGTTCGTCGTACCCGGCGGTCGGTCCGTGCACGGTTTCCCGCGCTCGTTCGGCAGCGCTTCGAACACGCTGGGTCAGCCCCGCGTCCCCTTGGGTGAAACCTCGGAGTTTGGGAGCACCGGGACCGACGGTACGTCACACTCCTTGCGCCGCCGCACGGTAGCCTCGCCCCGTGGCCGCCCTGCCACGCCCGTTCCGTAAAGTTACAAGATGTCGCGGTCTGCCCGGAGGTTCAGGTGACGACACGTGGAGTCCTGTACGTGCACTCCGCGCCACGCGCACTGTGCCCGCACGTCGAGTGGGCAGTCGCGGGCGTGCTGGGGACGCGCGTCAACCTCGACTGGATCCGGCAGCCCGCCGCGCCCGGCACCTGGAGATCCGAGTTCTCCTGGCAGGGAGAGGCCGGTACCGCCTCCAAGCTCGCCTCCGCGCTGCGCGGCTGGCATCTGCTGCGCTTCGAGGTCACCGCGGAACCGTGCCCGACCGCCGAGGGCGAGCGCTACAGCTGCACCCCCGACCTCGGGATCTTCCACGCGGTCACCGGCATCCACGGCGACATCCTGATCCCCGAGGACCGGCTGCGCGCCGCCCTGGTGCGCTCCCAGCGCGGCGAGAGCGAGCTGGAGGCAGAACTCGCCAAGCTGCTCGGCAAGCCATGGGACGACGAGCTGGAGCCGTTCCGCTACGCGGGCGAGGGCGCTCCCGTGCGGTGGCTGCACCAGGTCGTCTGACCGGCCGTCACCCCGCCGTACGGCGTCCTGCGGCCCTCCCCCGTCCCTCGTTCGTACGAAAAGGCCCCCACCGAGCTCGGGTTCTACCGGTGGGGGCCCTTTCGCAGGACGGACGGGGCGCGGGCGCAGGATCAGACCGTGCGGAACGCCAGGACCACGTTGTGCCCGCCGAAGCCGAACGAGTCGTTCAGCGCGGCGATACGGCCCTCGACCGGCAGCTTGCGGGCCTCGCCGCGGACGACGTCCGCATTGGCCTCGGCCTCCGGGTCGATGTTCTCGATGTTGATCGTCGGCGGGGCGACACGGTGGTACAGCGCGAGGACGGTCGCCACCGACTCCACACCGCCCGCACCGCCGAGCAGATGACCGGTCATCGACTTGGTCGCGGAGACCGCCATGTGGTCCGCGTCGTCGCCGAAGACCTTGCGCAGCGCCTTCAGCTCGGCGATGTCACCGGCCGGCGTGGAGGTGGCGTGCGCGTTCACATGCACGATCTCCGCCGGGTCCAGGTCGCTGTGGTCCAGCAGGTTCTGGAAGGCGTGCGAGATGCCGCGGCCCTCGGGCTCCGGCTGGACGATGTCGTGGGCGTCGGCGGAGATGCCCTGGCCGACCGCCTCCGCGTAGACGCGGGCGCCGCGCTTGGCGGCGTGCTCGGCCGACTCCAGGACCAGGACGCCCGCGCCCTCGCCGAGGACGAAGCCGTCGCGGTCGACGTCGTAGGGACGCGAGGCGCCCTGCGGGTCGTCGTTGTTCTTGGACATCGCCATCATGTTGCCGAACGCGGCGATCGGCAGCGGGTGGATGGCCGCCTCGGTGCCGCCGGCGACGACGACGTCGGCGCGGCCCGTGCGGATCATCTCGACGGCGTAGCCGATGGCCTCGGCGCCCGACGCGCAGGCGGAGACCGGGGTGTGCACACCGGCGCGGGCGCCCACGAGCAGGCCCACGTTGGCGGACGGGCCGTTCGGCATCAGCATCGGGACCGTGTGCGGGGAGACACGGCGGACGCCCTTCTCCTTCAGCACGTCGTACTGGTCGAGCAGGGTCGTCACACCACCGATGCCGGAGGCGATGACCGCGCCGAGACGGTCGGGGTCGACGCCGGCGTCCTCGCCCGCCTTGTCGGTGAAACCGGCATCCGCCCAGGCCTCCTTGGCCGCGATCAGCGCGAACTGCGCCGAACGGTCCAGACGGCGGGCCTGCGGCCGCGGGATGACCTCCGACGGTTCCACGGCGATCGGCGCGGCGATGCGGACCGCCTGCTCGGCGGCCCAGTCCTGCTCCAGGGGACGGACTCCGGACTTGCCGGCGACCAGGCCTTCCCAGGTAGAGGCCGCGTCGCCACCCAGCGGTGTGGTTGCGCCGATACCGGTGACGACCACGGTGCGATTGGTCGAGCTCACGGGAATTCTTTCTCCAACAGTACGAGGATTAAGCGGCGCCACCGCCGGGTGGCGGGGCAACGGCCCACGTCACCGGGCCGCCGGCCCGGTGCTGGGGCTGTCAGCCCAGGTGATCGGTCGATCAGGCCTGGTGCTTGAGGATGTACTCGGCGGCGTCGCCGACGGTCTTGAGGTTCTTCACGTCGTCGTCCGGGATCTTGACGTCGAAGCGCTCCTCGGCGGCGACGACGACCTCGACCATGGACAGCGAGTCGACGTCCAGGTCGTCGGTGAAGGACTTGTCCAGCTGGACGTCCTCGGTGGGGATCCCGGCGATCTCGTTCACGATCTCGGCGAGACCGGCGACGATCTCTTCCTGGGTGGCGGCCATGTCAGGCGCTCCTTCGTAGATATCCAGAGGGTGTGGCGCCCACCGCGTCAGCGGCAGGTGTTTGCAGATCCCGTACCGGATCGGATGATCCGGCACGGAGTGCCTAGGGGAGGGTAACGACCGTCGCGGCGTACACGAGACCCGCCCCGAAGCCGATGACGAGCGCGGTGTCGCCGCTCTTCGCCTCGCCGGTCGCCAGGAGCCGCTCCATCGCGAGCGGGATCGAGGCGGCCGAGGTGTTGCCGGTGGTGCGCACATCACGAGCGACCGTCACGTGCTCCGGCAGCTTGAGAGTCTTCACCATCGAGTCGATGATCCGCACATTGGCCTGGTGCGGGATGAAGACGTCCAGGTCGTCCGCGGTGATCCCGGCCGCGTCCAGCGCCTGCTGGGCGACCTTCGCCATCTCGAACACGGCCCAGCGGAACACCGCCTGGCCCTCCTGCGTGATGGCCGGGAACTTGACGTTGCCCTCGCTGTCGACCGGGAGCTTGGAGACATCGCCGGTGGGGGTGGCCCCGCTCGAGCCTCGAGAGTGGGGGAGGAAGTCGTTCCACGGCACGGTCTGCTTGATGGTCTCGGCCTTGTCGCCCTCCGAGCCCCAGACGGTGGGGCCGATGTGCGGCTCCTCGGAGGGGCCCACGACGACCGCGCCGGCACCGTCGCCGAACAGGAAGGCGGTGGCCCGGTCCTCCAGGTCCGTCAGGTCCGACAGGCGCTCCACGCCGATGACGAGGACGTACTCGGCGGAGCCCTCCACGATCATGCCCTTGGCGAGGGTGAGGCCGTAGCCGAAGCCCGCGCAGCCGGCCGAGATGTCGAAGGCGGCGGCCTTGTCGGTGCCGAGCTTGTCGGCGATCTCGGTGGCGATGGCCGGGGTCTGGCTGAAGTGCGAGACGGTGGAGACGACGACCGCGCCGATCCGCTCGGCGGTGATCCCGGCGTCGGCGATGGCCTTGCCCGCCGCCTCGATGGACATCGCGGCGACGGTCTCCTCGTCGTTCGCCCAGTGCCGGGTCTCGATGCCGGAGCGGGAGCGGATCCACTCGTCGGAGGAGTCGATCCTCTCCAGGATCACCTCGTTGGGTACGACCCGGACCGGACGGTAACCGCCGACCCCGAGAATGCGCGCGTACGGAGCACCCTTCCGTGCCTTGATCTTCGACATGCTCTCGGGCTCCTAATCAGGCACTGTGCTCGGCGACCAGGTCGCGAGCGGCGTCGAGGTCGTCAGGGGTCTTCAGGGCGAGGGTCTGGACACCCGGCAGCGCGCGCTTGGCGATGCCCGTGAGGGTGCCGCCGGGGCACACCTCGATCAACGCCGTGACGCCCAGCTTCTCGAAGGTCTCCATGCACAGGTCCCAGCGGACCGGGTTGGCGACCTGGCCGATCAGCCGCTGGAGGACCTCGGCACCGGTGGCTACGGCCTGACCGTCCTTGTTCGAGACGTAGGTGATGCGCGGGTCGGCCGGCGTGAGGGCCTCGGCCGCCTCCGCGAGACGGTCCACCGCGGGCGCCATATGGTGCGTGTGGAACGCACCGGCCACCTTCAACGGCACCACGCGGCGCACACCCTCGGGCTTGTCCTCCGCGAGTGCGGCGAGCTGCTCCAGGGTGCCGGCGGCGACGATCTGCCCGGCACCGTTCACATTCGCCGGGGTCAGGCCCAGCTTGTCCAGGTGGGGGAGCGTCGTCGCGGGCTCGCCGCCGAGCAGCGCCGACATGCCCGTCGGCGTGATGGCGGCGGCCTCGGCCATGGCCAGGCCCCGCTTGCGGACGAGCATCAGCGCGGCCGTGTCGTCGAGGACACCGGCGAAGCCGGCCGCGGTGATCTCGCCGACGCTGTGGCCGGCGACGGCGCCGGGGGTGATGTCACCCAGTGCCGCGGCGGACAGCAGACCCGCGGCGACCAGCAGCGGCTGGGCGACGGCGGTGTCACGGATGGCGTCGGCGTCGGCCTGCGTGCCGTAGTGGGCGAGGTCGAGCCCGATGGCGTCCGACCATGCCGCGACGCGGTCGGCGGCGCCGGGGAGGTCGAGCCAGGGAGTCAGGAAGCCAGGCGTCTGGGCGCCCTGGCCGGGAGCGACGAGTACGAGCACTCTCACACTCTCTCTTGGGGACGGCCGGGGCCGCCCGTGGGGACAAGGACGAAGAACAGCAGGGGGATTTGTTGGCCCCCGACAAAAGGCTAGGTCTGGGGATCTCCTTCGGCCAGACGCCCCAGGATCAACGCGATCCGCAACGTGAACGCGGAGCGTACATCAGAAGGCGACCATCCGGTGACGTCAGTCACACGTCGGAGCCGGTAGCGCACGGTGTTCGGGTGAACGAAGAGCATGCGGGCGGCACCCTCGAGACTGGACGCCTGCTCCAGATACACGCTGAGGGTCTCCAGGAGCGCGGATCCGGCCTCCTCCAGCGGTCTGTAGATCTCCTCCACCAGTTGCTCGCGCGCGCTGGGATCACCGGCGATCGCGCGCTCCGGCAGCAGATCGTCGGCCAGCACCGGGCGCGGCGCGTCCTGCCAGGCGGAACACGCCTTGAGGCCCGCCGCCGCGGCCTGCGCGGACCGGGTCGCGGCCTGCAGATCCGGCACGATCGGCCCGGCGACGACGGGCCCGGCGGCGAACGGGCCGATCAGCGACTTGGCGACGGCGAGCGGGTTGTCGCTGCCCCCCGCGACCACGACGAGCCGGTCGCCGAGCACGCCCGTGAGGACCTGGAGCTTGGCGTGCCGGGCGGCCCGCCGGATGGCCTCGACCGTCAGCTCGCTGTCACCGTCGGGTGCCGTGCCCAGCACCACGCACACATGCTCGGGCGAGTTCCAGCCGAGCGCGGCGGCCCGGCTGACGGCCCCCTCGTCGGCCTCCCCGCTGAGCACGGCGTTGACCACGAGTGATTCGAGCCGGGCGTCCCAGGCACCGCGTGCCTCGGCGGCCTGGGCGTAGACCTGGGCGGTGGCGAAGGCGATCTCCCGGGCGTACACGAGAAGCGCCTCGCGCAGCACGGACTCGTCGCCGGGAGCGGCCACCTCGTCGATGGCGGACTCCATGACCTCGATGGTCGTCCGCACCATCTCCACGGTCTGCCGCAGGGTGATGGCCCGGGTCAGCTCGCGCGGCGCGGTTCCGAAGACATCGGTGGAGATGGCCTGCGGGGCGTCCGGGTGCCGGAACCACTCGGTGAACGCGGCGATGCCCGCCTGCGCCACCAGGCCGATCCAGGACCGGTTCTCCGGCGGCATCGCCCGATACCACGGGAGCGTCTCGTCCATGCGCGCGATGGCCTGCGCGGCGAGGCTTCCGGACGATTTCTCCAGCCGCTTCAGGGTCGCGGCGTGCGAATGGACGGAGTGCGCAGCGGGCTCGGGGTGGATGGCTTCTGGTTCGGGCACGGGGACAAGACTGCCTTATCGGGACGGGGCAGTGCGGCGCCGGGTCCCGGAGGGCGGGACGGGCGGGGCTACGGTGGAGGCTGTGATGGACGTACGGCGCGCCGGTGAGCGCTACCGCGGAGGGGACCCGGCCGCGGGGATCGAGTCCCTGCACGCCTTCAGCTTCGGCCCGCACTACGACCCGGACAACCTCCGGTTCGGCGCGGTGATCGCGTGCAACGAGGAGCGGCTGGCACCGGGTGCGGGCTTCGACGAGCACCCGCACAGCCACACCGAGATCGTCACATGGGTGGTGGAGGGAGAGCTGACCCACCGCGACTCGACGGGCCGCCGGTCGGTGGTCCGCCCCGGCGACGTCCAGCGGCTGAGCGCGGCGGGCGGTGTCCGCCATGTGGAGCGCAACGACGCCGAGGTCCCCTTGATCTTCGTGCAGATGTGGCTGGCTCCCCGGGAGCCGGGCGGCGACCCCGCCTACGAGGTGGTCCACGGCATCGCGGACTCCACGCCGTACGCGGTCCCCGAGTCGGGAGCGATGCTCCATGTCCGCCGGCTGGCACCGGGGGAGCGCACGGCGGTGCCGGACGCGGCGTCCGTGTATGTGCACGTCGTGCGCGGCGGCGTACGGCTGGACGGGGAGGAGCTGGGCCCGGGGGACTCGGCCCGGATCACGGACGCGAAGGACCTGGAGGCGGTGGGGGCGCCGGCGGGGGCGGAGCTGCTGGTGTGGGAGATGGCGGGGTGACCGCCGCGGCGGCTCCTCAGCCCCGCACCTCCGCCAGCACCGCGTCCGTGAACGGCGTCCACGCCTCGATCGCCCACGGCCCGAACGCCCGGTCCGTCAGCGCGACGCACGCCACGCCCGCGTCCGGGTCGACCCACAGGAACGTGCCCGACTGCCCGAAGTGGCCGAAGGTCCTGGGCGAGGACGAACGTCCCGTCCAGTGCGGCGACTTGGCGCCGCGGATCTCGAGGCCGAGGCCCCAGTCGTTGGGGTTCTGGTGCCCGTAGCCCGGCAGGACGCCCTTGGTGCCCGGGTACTGCACGGTCATCGCCTCGGCGACCGTGCGGGGGTCGAGCAGCCGGGGCGCCTGGACCTCGGCGGCGAAGCGCACGAGATCGGCGACCGTCGAGACGCCGTCCTTGGCCGGGGAGCCGTCGAGGGCCGTCGAGGCCATGCCGAGCGGCTCCAGGACCGCCTGACGCGCGTACTCGAAGAACCTGATGTCCGTCGCCTTCGCCACATGGTCGCCCAGCACCTCGAAACCGGCGTTCGAGTACAGCCGCCGCTCCCCGGGCGCCGACATGACCCGGTGCTCGTCGAACGCGAGACCGGAGGTGTGTGCGAGCAGGTGGCGCACCGTCGAGCCGGCCGGCCCCGCGGGCTCGTCCAGCTCGATGGCCCCCTCCTCGTAGGCGACGAGCACCGCGTAGGCGGCGAGCGGCTTGGTGACCGAGGCCAGCGGGAAGCGGTGGTCGACCGGTCCGTGCGTGCCGAGCACGGTGCCGTCCGCGCGGACGACCGCCGCCGCGGCGGTGGGGACGGGCCAGTTCTCGATCAGCGCCAGGCTCTGCAGGGACATGTGAACGAGCCTATGCGGCTCACAGCTCAAGCCGCATCGAGGGGTCCGGCTTGCGGACGAAGCCCAGCGCCGCGTACAGCGGCTCCGCCTGCGCGGACGCGTTCAGGTCGACCTGGCGGACGCCCTGCTCACGGAACCAGTCGAGGAGCGTCTCCATGCAGGCGCGGGCGTAGCCCCGGCGGCGTGTGTCCGGATCGGTGGCGACGCTGAAGACATGGCCCACCCGGCCGTGCGGGTTGCCCGCCCGCCCGATCCGGTACTCGACCGTGCCCACCGCGACCGCGGCGAGCGCCCCGGGCTGCTCGGGGTGGTCGACCACGAACGCCGCGAGGCCGCCGTCCGGGCCGCCGAGCCGGCCGCGCAGGGTCGGCAGGGACTCCGCGTGCCAGTGGGTGGAGGAATCGGCGGAGAACAGGGAATCCAGCATCACCTGGCGCAGGCGCAGCAGTTCCCCGGCATCTTCGGGCTCGGCCCGGCGTACGAGACTCATGGCGCGCACGCTACTCACCGAAGCCGCGCGGGTCTTTGTGTTTTCGCCGGGTTCCGCTTGCTTGGAGTGCACTCCAGCGTTTTAGCGTGGAGGTCATGACGGTGATGGAGACCATGGCCGAGGCGGCCGACCACGAGACCGACGTCTGCTCCGTACCGCCCAAGCGGCATCCCCGTCCCGACGGACAGGACAGCTACACGATCAGCGAGGTGGTGGCCTTCACCGGCCTCACCGCGCACACCCTGCGCTGGTACGAGCGGATCGGGCTGATGCCCCACATCGACCGTTCCCACACCGGACAGCGCCGCTACTGCAACGCCGACCTCGACTGGCTCGATCTGGTCGGCAAGCTCCGGCTCACCGGCATGCCCGTCGCCGACATGGTGCGCTACGCCGGACTGGTGCGGGCCGGAGACCACACCTACAGCGAACGCCGCGACCTGCTGGAGGCCACCCGCCGGGACGTGCTCGCCCGGATCACGGAACTCCAGGACACGCTCGCTGTGCTCAATCGCAAGATCGATTTCTACACGGACGCCGGGCGCGCCCTGGCGTCGGAGAGGCCCCGATGACGGACAGCAGGATCGCGACGGTGCAACTGGGCGACGACGGCCCCGAGGTGGGCGTACAGGGTCTCGGTTGCATGGGGATGAGCTGGGCGTACGGCCCCTCGGACGCCGGGGAGTCGCGGGCCGCCCTGGAGCGGGCGCTGGAGCTGGGCGTCACGCTCTACGACACCGCGGACGCCTACGGCGGCGGGGAGAACGAGAAGTTCCTGTCGCCGTTCTTCAGGGCGCACCGGGACGAGGTCGTCATCGCCACCAAGTTCGCGATCTCGACGCCGCCGGACGACCCCATGAAGCGGATCATCCGCAACGACGCGCCGTACATCCGCAGTTGTGTCGAGGCCAGCCTGAAGCGCCTGGACGTCGAGGTGATCGACCTCTACTACATGCACCGCCGTGATGAGAGGGTGCCGATCGAGGAGACCGTCGGCACCATGGCGGAGCTGGTGCGCGAGGGCAAGGTGAAGCACCTCGGGCTGAGCGAGGTCACGGCCGGTGAGCTGCGCGCGGCCCGGGCCGTTCACCCGATCGCCGCCGTGCAGTCGGAGTGGTCCCTGTTCAGCCGGGACATCGAGGCGAATGTGGTGCCGGCCGCCAGGGAACTGGGTGTGGCCCTGGTGCCGTACTCGCCGCTGGGCCGCGGATTCCTCACCGGCTCCTTCTCCAACGCCGACACGGACCTCACCGACCAGGACTTCCGCCGTACGATGCCGCGCTTCACCGGCGAGAACGCGGCCGCCAACCACAGGCTCCTGGAGCCGGTCCGCACGGTCGCCGAGGCGCACGGCGTCTCCCTGGCCCAGATCGCCCTGGCCTGGGTGCAGCAGCAGACCGCGGTGCACGGCTTCCCGGTGGTCCCGATCCCGGGTACGACCAGGCGTTCACGTGTGGAGGAGAACGTGGCGGCGACCCGGATCGTCCTGACGGAAGAGGAACTGGCGCTTCTGGAACCGATCGCGGCCCAGGTGGCGGGCGACCGTTACCCGGACATGACGTTCGCGTCGGCGGGCCGGGAGTAAGGGTCCGGAGCTCTACAGCTCCGCCAGCAGCTCCGCCTTCTTCATGGAGAACTCCTCGTCCGTGACGAGCCCTGCCTCGTGCAGCTCCCCGAGGTGCCGGATCCGCTCCGCGATGTCCGCCGGGTCGCGGCGTGCCGCCGGTATCGAGGCGGCGGGGCCGGCCGAGGGCCCGGCGGCCCGCGTCGCGGCCAGCACCGCCGCGGCGAACGGCAGCGACTCGTGCACCGGGCCGTAGCCGAGGCCGAAGACGACGGCGGCCGGGTCCTGGTCCGGCTGCACCGGCCTCCCGGCGTCCGCCTCCCGCCGCAGCAGCCGCAGATGGCCCTCCAGGGCCTCGGGGGAGCGCCACTCGACCCCGCTCAGCGCGGAGACCGGGAAGTTCTGGTCGCCGGCCTTCCACTTGGCGGAGGACGCGCCCGTCCAGGACCAGCGGAAGGACACCACCCGGCCGTCGAAGGACGCCTTCCCGTCGTACGCCTTGAAGTGCAGCGGTGCCTCGGGCGGCGCCACCAGGAACCGCTCGGCCGGGGTGTCGTCCTCGCTGATCAGGGCCCGCAACTCGGCGGCGTGGTACTCGGCGAGGGTGTGGCGGCCGGCGGGCAGCACCAGACGGTAGGGGTCCGCGGCCTCCTTGAGCTGTCCGGCCGCCGCCTCCATCAGCGGATCGGCGCCGGGCCTCGGCACCGCCCGCAGGACGGTGGTTCCGCGTCTGCCCCGGGTCAGCGTCACCCCCGCGATCGCCTCCAGGGGAACACGGCGTTCGCCGAGCGCCTGGAACAGCTTCGGTGCACGGATCCCCCGTTCGTAGCGGATGAGCACGGAGTCGGACTCGAACTCCCAGACGGCATGAAATCCGGCCAGTACGTCACCCATGCGGCTCATCGTATGCGGCACGCGCTCCTCCGTCGCCTCCCCGGGCAGACCGCAGTTCCTTTTTCTCTACGCGCGTCCGGCCGCCGCCGCGCCGGACAAACCCGCCCGGCAGGTGTCGGTGTCGTGGGCGCAGTGCACCGCGTCGTACGCGCCGACCCCGATCTCGGCGAAGTTGCGCAGGCTCTCCGTACCCGGCTCGAAATAACCGGCATGCCCCTTCGCCCCCAGCGCGGACAGCACCCGCGCCCCGAAGCCGCGGGAGACCGGATCGGCGCCGTGGCCGAGGCCCCCGACCTCCATGTACGGCACGTCCTGGATCCAGTCGTCGGTGTCCCGCATCGCCCAGACCCGGGCCGTGGTGCGCAGCCCGGCGGCCGACTCGGCGCGCATGCCGGGGCTGCCCGCCACGGCGATGTCGGACACCCGGGACGGCAGGGTGTGCGCGGCCACACCGCAGAGCACCGAGCCGTAGCTGTGGCAGTACAGCTGGACGGGCGTCCGGCCGGGCAGGGCGCGGACGAGGGCGTTGAGCCGTACGGCCCCCTCCTCGGCGCGCATCGCGGTGGCCGCCTCCACGCCGAGGCCCCCGGGCGCGGTGTAGTCGGCCCAGGCGATCACGGCCGTGGCAGTGCGGGGGCTCGCCGCGCGCTCCGCCGCGTAGAGCGACCGGGCCATGCCGGCCGGCGCCGAGTACATGCGGTAGGTGCGCTGGAAGGTGAGCAGATCGGTGTCGACGCCGGGCACGACGACCGAGACACGCCGTGCGGTGTCCAGATCACCGACGACCTCGGCGATCCGGCCCGAACCCTCCGGGTCGAAGGCGAGGATCTGCCGGCCTCCGGCCATCAGCGCCTCGAAGCGGTGCATGAGGCGGCCCGCCTCCTGCTGCCCGACCGACGACAGCCGGTCGTCGTGCATCCGGGCGCGCTCGACCTTGCGCTGCTGGTCGAGGGCGATGTGGTTGGCCTCGTAGCGCAGCCGTACCGGCGCCCCGTTCATGTTGCCGACCGCGAGCGGATAGCGGTGGACGAGCCGGGAACGCTGGTGGGCGCTGAGCGAGGCGAAGAAGTGGGCCAGCCGCGCGGGCGGCCCCTCGGGGTCCGGCAGCTCGCGTCCGGCGATCCTGCCGTGCTCCCACGCGGAGCGCGACGCCGCCAGGGGCGTGGCGCCGGGGTGGCTGCGCACGGCGGTCCAGCCGGTCGTCGCGAGCATCACGAAGACCACGGCCAGCGCGAGCAGTGCGCGCCAGACGTTGAGTTGCGGGGAGGTGTCGAAGGAAGTCACTGGAAGGACACACTAGGAGAACGAGAGTGTCTCGCGTTAACCGAGTGACGCGTCTCACGTTTCGCACCCATCAATTCCGACAAAACGGGCGCCGCTTGGGGTTGATCGTCACACTGCGTCGATGAGATGCACGCCACCTCGCACGCCGTGTCACCATGTCTTCACTCCATCGGCCGTGGCATGCGTCCTGTCTGACGGGAATTCACTTGACGCGTACGGGATGAGCAGGTGTGAACGGCGTCAGTCCGTGCGCCACTTGTCCGCCAAGGCCGGGCGCACGGCGTCGAGATGCCAGGCGGTCAACTCCCGGAGCGCGGCCACGCTGATGTCCTGGCCCGCGCACCACAGCCGCTCCGTGACGCGCATCACCCCGCCGAACAGGGCCACCGCGACACGCGGGCGCGGGTCCGCGTTCACGTCGAGACCCTCGCGCTCGGCGATGATGCGGGCGATGTCCTCCTCCAACTCCGCCGAGCGACGCAGATGGGTGGCGAACAGGGCCGGCGTCGACTCGATCAACCGGCAGGCGCGCAGATGCAGTTCGGACGGGATGATCTCCTCGACGGCCTCGCCGATGCTGTCCCAGCCCTCCAGGATCGCCTGCCGCAGCGCCTCCAGCGGCGCCTCGTGGTGCGGACGCGCGCGCACCGCCTCGACGAAGTGTGACTCCGCCAGGGACTGGACGAAGAAGACGGCGTCCTCCTTGCCGGCGAAATAGCGGAAGAAGGTGCGCTGCGAGACATCGGCGGCCTCGGCGATCTCGTCGACGGTCGTGGCCTCGTAGCCCTTGGTGGTGAACAGCTCCAGGGCGGCCCGCAGCAGTGCGTCCCGGGTGCGCTGTTTCTTGCGTTCTCGCAGCCCCGGCCGCGGCGCCGTCTCCATCTGTCCTCTTTCCGCTCATCCGCCCCGTTCGGGCTGTCAGTACATGACATGACAGTTACTGACTTGTGAATTGGTTTGTCAACTGTCTGTGACTGTCACTAGCCTCGAAACATGACTAGTCAGACCACCGTCGACGCGACGGAACCGGGGGACAGGACATCCGGTCCGTCGGCAGCACCGCAGGAGCGGGCCCCGGACCGCGGCCTGCGCGGACATCCGTGGCTCACCCTCGTCTCGGTCGCCATCGGCGTGATGATGGTCGCGCTGGACGGCACGATCGTGGCCATCGCCAACCCGGCCATCGCCAAGGACCTCGGCGCCAGCTTCTCCGACGTCCAGTGGATCACCAACGCCTACTTCCTCGCCCTCGCGGTCACCCTGATCACCGCGGGCAAGCTCGGCGACCGCTTCGGCCACCGGCAGACGTTCCTGATCGGCGTCGTCGGCTTCGCCAGTGCCTCCGGCGCCATCGGCCTGTCCGACAGCATCGCCCTCGTCGTGACCTTCCGCGTCTTCCAGGGCCTGTTCGGGGCGCTGCTGATGCCGGCCGCGCTCGGCCTGCTGCGGGCCACCTTCCCGGCCGAGAAGCTGAACATGGCGATCGGCATCTGGGGCATGGTCATCGGCGCCTCCACGGCGGGCGGCCCGATCCTCGGCGGCCTGCTCGTCCAGCACGTCAGCTGGCAGTCCGTCTTCTTCGTCAACGTGCCGGTCGGCGCGCTCGCGCTCGTCCTCGGTCTGTTCATCCTCAGGGACCACCGGGCCGAGAACGCGCCGCGCTCCTTCGACCTGCTGGGCATCGCGCTGCTGTCGGGCGCCATGTTCTGCCTGGTCTGGGCGCTCATCAAGGCGCCGGCATGGGGCTGGGGCGACGGCAAGACCTGGCTGTTCATCGGTGCGTCCGTCCTGGGCTTCGCCCTCTTCTCCCTCTGGGAGACGAAGGTGCGGGAGCCGCTGATCCCGCTCGGGCTGTTCCGCTCGCTGCCGCTGTCGGCGGGCGTCGTCCTGATGGTCCTCATGGCGATCGCCTTCATGGGCGGTCTGTTCTTCGTCACCTTCTATCTCCAGAACGTGCACGGGATGAGCCCGGTCAACGCGGGCCTGCATCTGCTGCCCCTGACCGGCATGATGATCGTCGGCTCTCCCCTCGCGGGCCTTGTGATCACCAAGGCCGGCCCGCGCATCCCGCTGGCCGGCGGCATGCTCCTCACCGCGATCGCCATGTTCGGCATGTCGAAGCTTCAGGCGGGCACGGGCAGCGGCGTCATGTCCATCTGGTTCGCGCTCCTGGGCCTCGGCCTCGCCCCCGTGATGGTCGGCGCCACCGAGGTGATCGTGGGCAACGCGCCGATGGAGCTGTCCGGCGTCGCCGGCGGTCTCCAGCAGGCCGCGATGCAGATCGGCGGAAGCCTCGGCACGGCCGTCCTGGGCGCGGTGATGGCCTCCCGCGTGGACAGCGACCTCCCGGGCAACTGGGCCGCGGCCAAGCTGCCGCCGCTCACCCCCGCCCAGCTCGACCAGGTCTCACAGGTGGTCCAGCAGGGAGTCGCTCCGGTACACAAGGGCACGCCGGCCCCGATCGCCGCGAAGATCGCGGGCGTAGCGCACGACACGTTCATCTCCGGCATGAGCCTGGCCTGCCTGGTCGCCGCGGGCGTCGCGGCCGTCGCCGTGCTGGTCGCGCTGTTCACCAAGCGGGGCGACAACGCGGAGGCGGGCGCGGGAGCCGCGCACATCTGACACGCCGTTCCGGGGGGATTTCGCCCATCAGGGTGAATGCGCTAAAGATCCCTCCCGTCGGCAGCGCGCCGCAGGTCAGAGTGGATCACGTCCTTCGTACCACTGGGCGTACGGACCAAGGACGGCCGGACTGCGGCGCGCTGCCGGAGGGGGGCAGCGCGCAGGCAGGAATCGGCAGGGGAGACGGGGGTACCCGCACATCAGGCCCGAACCAACCGAAGAGTTCAGGGAGTTGATGATGGCGGGCTTTGGACACGGCACGCGCAGGTACCCCCGCTCGCAGGGCCGGATGTGGCCTTGGACCGGGCCGGATCGCGCGACGCTCGGGATCGTCGGAGTCATCTGCGCGATCGCGGGCTTCTTCGCCCTCGGCATCATTCTCGGACCCGTCGCGGTGGCCTGCGGCTGGCTGGCCATGGACCGCAGCCGGGCGGGCAGCCGCCCGCTGCCGGCCGTGGTCGCCCTGGTCCTGGGCGCGATCGACACGCTGCTGGCGATCGTCTGGCTGGCCGGCCCCGGCAACGGACTGCTCTGACCCGAGGGGAGGAGCGGACGGGCCCTCGGCTGTGACCGGGGGCCCGTCTCCTCATGCGCCTGCGGGGGCGGCGCGGACGCCCCCGACAGCGCCGCGACCTCGGCCCGCAGCGGCCGTACCTCCTCCGTCGCCGTGATCTGTTCCGCACGGTCGGCATGGCACAGGCCACGGCGAGCGCCGGCAGCGGCCGCTCGGGGTGGCTCTTCCAACGGGCCTGCGCCGCTTGCCGCTCCATGCCCGCGTCGCGGAAAACGGGCAGGGGCGGCGGGCCGGCCTCCCCGCCGCCCCTGGCCCGCTCGGGGCGGGTGTGTCTCCTCGGGGGCGGGTGTGTCTCCCGCGGCGCGCCCGGCCCTCCTCCACGGTCTCGGCTTCGCTCGAACAGGGGCCCCTCAGGGCTGATGCGGCCTCACGCGTCGCCGCCCGCCGCCCCCGGGTCGGCCGCCGTCACATCGAGCAGCCGGTAGCGGTCGATGGCCTGCTTCAGCGCCGAGCGGTCCAGTTTGCCCGCCCTGGCCAGCTCGGTGAGCACCGCGACCACGATCGACTCGGCGTCGATGTGGAAGTAGCGGCGGGCCGCACCGCGCGTGTCCGCGAAGCCGAAGCCGTCCGCGCCAAGGGACTGGTAGGCCCCCGGCACCCAGCGCGCGATCTGGTCCGGAACCGACCGCATCCAGTCGGACACCGCCACGAACGGGCCCTCGGCGCCGCTGAGCTTCCGCGTCACGTACGGCACCTGCTGCTCCTCCTCCGGGTGCAGCAGGTTGTGCTCCTCGCACGCCACGGCCTCACGCCGCAGCTCGTTCCAGGAGGTCGCCGACCAGACGTCCGCCCGGACGTTCCACTCCTCGGCGAGGATCCGCTGCGCCTGAAGGGCCCACGGCACCGCCACGCCCGACGCCATGATCTGCGCCGCCATCGCGCCCGAGGTGCCCTCGCTGATCCGGTGGATGCCCTTGACGATGCCCTCGACGTCCACGTTCGGGGGCTCGGCCGGCTGCTGGATCGGCTCGTTGTAGACGGTGAGGTAGTAGAAGACGTCCTCGCCGTGCGGGTGCTCCGCCGAGCTGCCGTACATCCGGCGCAGACCGTCCTGCACGATGTGGGCGATCTCGTAGCCGTACGCCGGGTCGTAGGCCACGCACGCCGGGTTGGTCGAGGCGAGCAGCTGAGAGTGCCCGTCCGCGTGCTGGAGCCCCTCACCGGTCAGGGTCGTACGGCCGGCGGTCGCACCCAGGGCGAAACCGCGCGAGAGCTGGTCGGCCATCTGCCAGAACTGATCGCCGGTCCGCTGGAAACCGAACATCGAGTAGAAGACGTACACCGGGATCAGCGGTTCGCCGTGCGTCGCGTACGCCGAACCGGCCGCCATCAGCGAGGCCGTGCAGCCCGCCTCGGAGATGCCGTCATGCAGCATCTGCCCGGTCGGCGACTCCTTGTAGGCGAGCAGCAGATCGCGGTCGACCGCCTCGTACTGCTGGCCGAGCGGGTTGTAGATCTTCGCGGTCGGGAAGAACGAGTCCATGCCGAACGTGCGGTACTCGTCCGGCGCGATCAGCACGAACCGCCTGCCGATCTCCTTGTCCCGCATGAGGTCCTTGAGGAGACGGACAAAGGCCATGGTCGTGGCGATCGACTGCTGGCCCGAGCCCTTCTTCACGGACGCGTACGCCGTGTCGCCCGGCAGCCGGAGCGGCTCGGACCGCACGACACGCGTCGGCACATACCCGCCGAGCGACTTGCGCCGGTCGTGCATGTACTGGATCTCCTCCGTGTCCCGCCCCGGGTGGTAGTACGGCGGCAGGCCGGACTCCAGGTCCTTGTCGGAGATCGGCAGATGCAGACGGTCGCGGAAGTGCTTCAGATCGTCGACCGTCAGCTTCTTCATCTGGTGCGTGGCGTTGCGGCCCTCGAAGTTCGGGCCGAGCGTCCAGCCCTTGATCGTCTTGGCGAGGATCACCGTCGGCTGGCCCTTGTGCTCCTTGGCCGCCTTGAACGCCGCGTAGATCTTGCGGTGGTCGTGACCGCCACGGCCCAGGTGCAGGATCTGGTCGTCGGTCATGTTCTCGACCATCGCGCGCAGCCGGTGGTCGTCGCCGAAGAAGTGGTCGCGGATGTAGGCGCCGGACTCGGTGGCGTACGTCTGGAACTGGCCGTCCGGCGTGGTGTTCATCTTGTTGACCAGGATCCCGTCCCGGTCCTGCGCCAGCAGCGGGTCCCAGGTCCGGTCCCAGATCAGCTTGATCACGTTCCAGCCGGCACCCCGGAAGACCGACTCCAGCTCCTGGATGATCTTGCCGTTGCCGCGCACCGGGCCGTCCAGGCGCTGAAGGTTGCAGTTGACGACGAAGGTCAGGTTGTCCAGGCCCTCACGGGCGGCGATGGTGAGCTGGCCGAGTGACTCCGGCTCGTCCATCTCGCCGTCGCCGAGGAAGGCCCACACATGCGACCGGGAGGTGTCCGCGATGCCCCGCGCCTGCATATAGCGGTTCATCCGGGCCTGGTAGATCGCGGCGATCGGGCCGAGTCCCATGGAGACCGTCGGGAACTCCCAGAAGCCCGGCATCGAGCGCGGGTGGGGGTAGCTGGACAGGCCGTACGGCGCCTTGGACTTCTCCTGGCGGAACCCGTCCAGGTGTTTCTCGCTCAGCCGGTCCAGCAGATACGCGCGGGCGTAGATGCCCGGCGAGGCATGGCCCTGGAAGAAGACCTGGTCGCCGCCGTCGCCCTCGTCCTTGCCGCGGAAGAAGTGGTTGAAGCCCACGTCGTACAGGGAGGCCGAGGAGGCGAACGTCGCGATATGGCCGCCGACCCCGATGCCGGGCCGCTGGGCACGGGAGACCATGACGGCGGCGTTCCACCGCGTGGCGTTGAGGATCTTGCGCTCGATCTCCTCGTTGCCGGGGAAGAACGGCTCGCTCTTGGTGGGGATGGTGTTGACGTAGTCCGTGCTGCGCATCTCGGGCACGGCCACGCGCTTCTCGCGGGCCCGCTCGATCAGACGGAGCATCAGGTAGCGGGCCCGCTCACGGCCACGCTCGTCCACGGCGGCGTCGAGGGAGTCGAGCCACTCCCGGGTTTCCTCGGGATCGAAGTCAGGAACCTGACTCGGAAGGCCGCCAATGATGATCGGATTGCGATCGGATCCGGAAGCCACGCTGTTCCTTACCTGTCAGAGGGCAACTTCTGCATGTGCCTGCGCCGCTCCCCATCGTGTACCTGGGGCGAGTGAAACGTCATCTCTACCGTGAGGTAACCACAAGGGGGGCCGGGCCTTTCCCGGGCGGGCCCGGCCAAAACGCACCGATACACCCGGGGCGTGATCTGTTTCGCAAAGCCATTCGAGTCTCGTACCCACGGAGGGTTCCAGAATGCGCAAACCGGGCAGAACGGTGTGGTGTAGATCACCGTGGGGCGCGATACGGTGCCTGGAGTTGCGGCGACACGGCCAGGATCGTCACCGTTTCGGCGGTCTGAACGGCCGGGTACTTGCGCGATCCGCCCCGCCCGTGTGGACTACGGCCAATGCTTCGCGTACGCGCGTGGCTGAGATACTCACCAAGACATGATCAGGAGGCAACCCGTGAGCGCGACCGCGGACCACGCGGAGGAGCGGACGAACCCTGCCGCGAGGCTGGGGTTCCAGCCCGAGCAGGTGGTCCAGGAGATCGGCTACGACGACGACGTCGACCAGGAGCTCCGCGAGTCCATTGAGGAAGTCATCGGCAGCGAGCTCGTGGACGAGGAGTACGACGACGTCGCCGATGCCGTGGTGCTGTGGTTCCGCGACGAGGACGGCGACCTGACCGATGTGCTGGTGGACGCCACCACCTACATCGAAGAGGGTGGCTCGATCCTGCTCCTCACGCCGAAGACCGGCCGTGCGGGCTACGTGGAGCCGAGCGACATCTCTGAAGCCGCGACGACGGCGGGCCTGTCGGCGTCCAAGAGCGTCAGTGTGGGCAAGGACTGGAGCGGATCGCGTCTGGTGACGCCGAAGGCGGCCAAGTCCAAGCGCTGACACTCCGCCGGCGGTGGCCCCACACCGCGGGCGGCCGCGTCCGGGGCCACTGCCCCCGGACCGTGCCGGCCGCCCGAACGGCCTCGTCCGTGCACACCGGACGGGCTGACATCGCTCAGCCCGTCCGTGAGCCCCGGGTGAGAGCTGCGTAGGGTGGTCTCCACCCGAACAGCCCCTCCGAAGGGATGCAGGACCCATGGCGATCCAGGTCGGCGACAAGGCCCCCGACTTCGAGCTCAGGGACAACCACGGAGCGACCGTGCGGCTCGCGGACTACCGCGGTCACAAGAACGTGGTGCTGCTCTTCTACCCGTTCGCCTTCACCGGCGTGTGCACCGGCGAGCTGTGCGCGCTGCGCGACAACCTGCCACAGTTCGTCAACGAGGACACCCAGCTGCTCGCCGTCTCCAACGACTCCATTCACACCCTGCGTGTCTTCGGCGAGCAGGAGAGCCTGGAGTACCCCCTGCTGTCCGACTTCTGGCCGCATGGCAACACTTCGCGCGCGTACGGCGTCTTCGACGAGGAGAAGGGTTGCGCGGTACGCGGGACCTTCATCATCGACAGGGAGGGCGTGGTGCGGTGGACCGTCGTCAACGACCTGCCGGACGCCCGTGACCTGAACGAGTACGTGAAGGCGCTCGACACCCTGTGATTCTTCGGTTCCAAGGCCTGCAGGGCGTGGGAACCCGTCACTAGGATCGACTCGTTGATCCGACACCAACGCACGACGGGGCTCCCCGCCCCTGGACACCAATGGGAGGACTCGTGGGAGTCAGCCTCAGCAAGGGCGGCAACGTATCGCTGACCAAGGAGGCCCCCGGCCTGACCGCGGTCCTCGTCGGTCTGGGTTGGGACGTCCGCACCACGACCGGCACCGATTTCGACCTGGACGCCAGCGCCCTGCTGCTGAACCCGTCCGGCAAGGTCGTCAGCGACCAGCACTTCGTGTTCTTCAACAACCTCAAGAGCCCCGACGGCTCGGTCGAGCACACCGGCGACAACCTCACCGGTGAGGGCGAGGGCGATGACGAGGTGATCAAGGTCAACCTCGCCACGGTCCCGGCCGACGTCGACAAGATCGTCTTCCCGGTGTCGATCTACGACGCCGAGAACCGCCAGCAGTCCTTCGGCCAGGTGCGCAACGCGTTCATCCGCGTCGTCAACCAGGCCAACCAGCAGGAGATCGCACGGTACGACCTGAGCGAGGACGCCTCCACCGAGACCGCCATGGTCTTCGGCGAGCTGTACCGCCAGGGCGCGGAGTGGAAGTTCCGCGCCATCGGCCAGGGCTACGCCTCGGGACTGCGCGGTATCGCGCAGGACTTCGGCGTGAACGTCTGATCCGGACAGAACACGGATCCGGGCCCGCATGCGCCGGCTTCCGGCGCCGTCCCGCGAGGGTCACGGCGCCGGACGCGGGGGGAGCGGCCGGTTCCGTCCGTCGGGTGGCGGCCGTCTCCGTCAGGGGGTGGCCGTTTCCGGCCTGTGCCGCGCTCGGGGGAGTGGCTGCCTCCGTCTGTCGGGTGGCGGCCGTCTCCGTAAGGGAGGCGGCCGTCTCCGGCCCAAGACTGGGTGCCGGGTGCCTCCGCGTCTTGGGGGCAGCCGTTTCCGGTCTGTCGGCTGGGCTCGGCCGTACCGCCGCAGGACGGGCTCGGCCGTATCGCGCTCCGTAGGACGGGCGTCGGCTGGCCCCGCCCAGGCGGAGTAGCCGTCTTTGTCTGTCGGGCGGTGCCCCTCTCGCCGACCGTGCGTCGGTCGTAGGCGTCCTCGGGTCGTGGGTCGGACGTACGCGTCCTCGGGTCGTGGGTCGGTCGTAGGCGCCCTCGGTCCGTGGGCCGGTCCGCCCTCGCCTCGGGGCCGGGAGCCGTCCGCCCTGGGCGCGACGGGAGTGCCTGCCCCCGTCGCGACCGGGAGGCGTCCGCCCCGCCCCGACCGGGAGGCGTCCGCCCGTCGCGACCGGGAGCCGGCCGACCCCACGCCAGACGTGGCGTCGCCGGCCTCGCTCACCGGGAGTCGGCGGCCCTCGCACAACGGTGCGTCGGCCGCCCTCGCCCAAAGGGAGGGGCCGGCTCCGCCCAACGGGCGGTTTGCGTCTCCGATCGTCGGAGATGAGCCGCTCGGGCTCGTCGGGGGGTTTCCGCCTCGGATGCCCGGGGGAACCACCCCCCGACCGCCGAGGGTTCCGCCCTCATGCAGCAGGATGACCACCGGGGGATACGACCCCCGGCCGCCGGGGGTCTCCGCCCCCGGGGATGACGCAGTATCTCGGGGAGGACCAGCACCATGGGCGTCACGCTCGCCAAGGGAGGCAATGTCTCCCTCTCCAAGGCCGCGCCGAACCTCACACATGTGATGATCGGCCTCGGCTGGGACGCGCGCTCCACCACCGGAGCCCCCTTCGACCTCGACGCCAGCGCGCTGCTGTGCAGCGGCGGCCGGGTCCTCGGCGACGAGTGGTTCGTCTTCTACAACCAGCTCAAGAGCCCCGACGGCTCGGTCGAGCACACCGGCGACAATCTCACGGGTGACGGCGAGGGTGACGACGAGACCATCCTGGTCGATCTCGCCAAGGTGCCGGCCCAGTGCGACAAGATCGTCTTTCCGGTCTCCATCCATCTCGCGGACGAGCGCGGCCAGACCTTCGGCCAGGTCAGCAATGCCTTCATCCGTGTCGTCAACCAGGCCGACGGCCAGGAGCTCGCCCGCTACGACCTGAGCGAGGACGCCTCCTCGGAAACCGCCATGATCTTCGGCGAGGTCTACCGCTACGGGGCCGAATGGAAGTTCCGGGCCGTGGGGCAGGGGTACGCGTCCGGCCTTCGCGGGATCGCTCTAGACTTCGGAGTCAACGTTTCGTAAAGCCGGGTACGGCGACGGGGGAGCCCCCTACATATACGGATTGGGTAGCCAGTGCTTCTGAAAACCTTCGGCTGGTCGTTCGTGGTCACCGCGATCGGCCTCGCCGCAGCGGTCCTCTACGGGGGGTGGACCGCCTTTGGCATCGTGGCGATCCTGTCCGTCCTCGAGATCTCGCTGTCCTTCGACAATGCCGTGGTCAACGCCGGAATCCTGAAGAAGATGAACGCCTTCTGGCAGAAGATCTTCCTCACGGTGGGCGTGCTGATCGCAGTCTTCGGCATGCGACTGGTCTTCCCTGTCGTGATCGTCGCCATCACCGCGAAGAAGAGCCCCATAGACGCGGTCAATCTGGCGCTGACCGACAAGGACCAGTACCAGCAGCTCGTGACCGACGCGCATCCCGCGATCGCCGCGTTCGGCGGGATGTTCCTGCTGATGATCTTCCTGGACTTCATCTTCGAGGACCGGGACATCCAGTGGCTGCGCTGGATCGAGCGCCCGCTCGCCAAGCTCGGCAAGGTCGACATGCTGTCGGTCTGCATCTCGCTGATCGTCCTGCTGATCACCTCCTTCACCTTCGCCACCCACGCCCACCAGCACGGCGGCGCGCACGTCGACAAGGCGCAGACGGTTCTGATCTCCGGCATCGCCGGCCTGATCACCTACCTGATCGTCGGTGGCCTGTCCGGCTTCTTCGAGGACCGGCTGGAGGAAGAGGAGGAGCGCGAGCACGAGGAGGAGGAAGAGGCCCGGCGCACCGGCAAGGACCGCTCGGCGGTGGTGCTCGCGGGCAAGGCCGCGTTCTTCATGTTCCTCTACCTGGAGGTGCTGGACGCGTCCTTCTCCTTCGACGGCGTGATCGGCGCCTTCGCCATCACCAACGACATCATCCTGATGGCGCTCGGCCTCGGTATCGGCGCGATGTACGTGCGGTCGCTGACCGTCTACCTCGTCCGCCAGGGCACCCTCGACGACTACGTCTACCTGGAGCACGGCGCGCACTACGCGATCGGCGCGCTGGCCGTGATCCTCATGGTCACCATCCAGTACCAGATCAACGAGGTGATCACCGGTCTCGTCGGTGTCGTCCTGATCGGCTGGTCCTTCTGGTCCTCGGTGCGCCGCAACCAGGCGCTCGCCGCGGCCGAGGGAAAAGGCACGGCCTCGGACGAGCGGGCTGAGGTCTCGTCCGGCGTCTAGCACCCTCTTTCCCGGGTCCCGGTGCGCCTCCGGGGCGCCCCTTCGGCTCACTCGCCGATTGCGGCTGCCGCGTGGTGTGGACCGGGTCCCGATGAGGA
Organism: Streptomyces sp. NPDC093261; assembly: GCF_044753645.1. Lineage (NCBI taxonomy): Bacteria > Bacillati > Actinomycetota > Actinomycetes > Kitasatosporales > Streptomycetaceae > Streptomyces > Streptomyces sp. NPDC093261. The sequence continues at coordinate 645,913 of NZ_JBIVNO010000001.1, read as the reverse complement.
ACGCTCTGTTCGGGGCGGCCGTGAGGACTCGTCGTCCTCGGCGGCCGCCCCGCGGCTGTTGAACCGTAAGGCGCCTGGGGGGCGGACATGGGCTTCTGGGACGGCGTGTGGCGCGGGCGCGCGACCGACTTCGACTCGGGCAGCGCTGCGACCAACGCGATCGAGCTGACCAAGCGGCACCACCGGGTCTCGCTCACCAAGCAGGGGGCGGCGACCGGCAATCTGCGCATCAACCTGTCGTGGCAGATGCGGACCTCTGACATCGGCGGCCCCGAGCGGGGCAGTCTGCTGCGCCACCCCCTGCGGCTGTTCACCCCGGAGGTGGTGCAGGCCCACACCCAGAGCATGGTCAACGTGGACCTCGACCTGGGCTGCATGTACGAGCTGAGCGACGGCACCAAGGGTGTGGTGCAGCCGCTGGGCAACTTCTTCGGGGAGCTGAACGACCCGCCCTACATCAAGCTCAGCGGCGACGACCGCTTCGGCTCCGGCACCGGTGAGACGATCTTCGTCAACCTTGACCACCGGGACGACTTCAAGCGGCTGCTGATCTTCGTCTACATCTACGACCAGACGCCGGCGTTCGACCGTACGCACGCCGTCGTCACGCTGTATCCCAGCAACGGCCCGCGCATCGAGATCGGTCTCGACGAACGCCACCCGCAGGCCCGCTCCTGCGCCGTCGTCCTGATAGAGAACGTCAAGGGGGAGCTGGTCGTCCGCCGCGAGGTGAAGTTCGTGTACGGCTTCCAGGCGGAACTGGACCGGCTGTACGGATGGGGACTTCAGTGGGGCCGGGGCTACAAGGCCAAGGCGTGACGGGTGGCTGCTCCCCGCCCCAGCGCCCCGCCGCCCGGCCTGTCGCCCCTCTCGCCCGCTGCGGCTCTACCGCCGGATGAACTGCGGCCCCTGCGGCGGCAGCTCGAAGTCCGGGTCGGGCACGGGCGCCGCCGTGGGGGGATAGCCGTAGGCGGGCGCGGACACCGCCGCGGCGGACTCCGGCTGCGGGTACCCGTACGCCGGCTGACCGGTCTGCTGGGGGTAGCCGTAGGCCGGCTGGGTCGCCGGCTCCGGCGGATAGCCGTAGGAGGGCTGCCGCACCACCGGCTGCTCCGGCGGCAGCGGCGCCGACACCTCGGGCGGCGCGGGGACGGCCGCCGTGGCCGCGGCGGGGACCGAGGCCGTCGCCGCCGGCAGCTGCCCGGTGGCGGCCGGCGGGGCCTCCGAGTCGTCGACCGAGATGCCGAAGTCGTTCGCGAGGCCCTTGAGCCCGTTGGAGTAGCCCTCGCCGAGCGCCCGGAACTTCCAGCCCTCGCCCCGCCGGTACAGCTCCCCGCAGATCAGTGCCGTCTCCGCGCCCGTCTCGGGCTTGATGTCGAAGTACGCGAGCGGTTCGGCGTCGGCGACCGCCGCGTCGTACAGCAGGACGCACAGGGCCCGCACCTGGTCGAAGGGAACGTCGTCCGCCGAGGCGACCAGCAGGATCTGGCCCACGTCGGGCTCGATCCCCGTCAGATCCGTCTGGATCGTGTCGGTCAGCCCCTCCGCCTCCCGCTTCTTGCCGAGCAGCCGCACCGCCCCCGACGGATGCCGGGGCTGGTTGTAGAAGACGAAGTCCTCGTCGGAGCGCACCCGTCCGTCAGGGCCGAGGAGCAGCGCCGAGGCGTCGACGTCCGGGGCGCCCTGTCCCGGCGCCCAGCGCAGCACCGCCCGTACCGCGTCGGCCTCGAGCGGTACGTTCGACCCCTTCAGCATCGCGTGCGTCATGGCGTCATCCTGCCCTCTCGGTCCTGGTCACGACAACGCGGGGGTGGCGCCCCCGGCGTGGTGCCGCGCACACCCCCGCATACCACCGACCTGTCACCGACACAGCCGAGTTACCTGAACTTCATGCCCGATGGGAACCCACGCCATGGAGTTCTACGTACTATTACCGGCCACCTCTTTTCGGGTCGTCCAGCACCATTGTCCGGGTCGTCCAATCACCACGGGGGAGTCTCATGCGTCATTTCGGGCATATCGCCCCTGGGGAGCGGCAGCGTCTCTTCCACCGGGAGCCGGCCGTCTTCACCGCCGAATCGCCCGCTCCCGTGCTCGCGGCGGCCCTCGGCGCCACCCTGTACAGCCCGGCGACCCGGCCGTACCTCGCGGACGACGTGCTCAAGCAGGCGGCCCGCGGGGTCGTCTCCATGGTGCTGTGCCTGGAGGACTCCATCGACGACGCGGACGTCCTGGACGCCGAGGAGAACCTGGTCCGGCAGCTCACGGCCCTCGCCGCCCTCCCCGGCGCGGAACTGCCGCTGCTGTTCATACGAGTTCGCGCCCCCGGCCAGATCCCCGATCTGGTGGCCCGGCTGGGCCCGGCCGTGCGGCTGCTGTCCGGCTTCGTGCTGCCGAAGTTCACCGAGGAGCGGGGCGTGCCGTTCCTGGAGGCCCTGACCGCGGCGGAGACGGCGAGCGGGCGCAGGCTGTTCGCCATGCCGGTCCTCGAGTCCCCCGACCTGCTCTACCTGGAGACGCGCCGGGAGACCCTGGACGGCATCTTCCGCACCGTCGACAAGTGGCGCGACCGGGTCCTCGCACTGCGCCTCGGCGTCACCGACTTCTGCTCCTCCTACGGCCTGCGCAGAGCGCCCGACATGACGGCCTACGACGTCCAGATCGTGGCCTCCGTGATCGCCGACGTCGTCAACGTGCTGGGGCGCGCCGACGGCACCGGGTTCACGGTGACGGGGCCGGTGTGGGAGTACTTCCGGGTCCAGGAGCGGATGTTCAAACCGCAGCTGCGCCGCAGCCCGTTCCTGGAGGGCGAGGTCGAGGAACTGCGCGAGGCGCTGATCGAGCACGACATGGACGGCCTGCTGCGCGAGATCGCCCTCGACCGCGCCAACGGCCTGCTCGGCAAGACCTGCATCCACCCCTCGCATGTGATGCCCGTGCACGCGCTGTCCGTGGTCAGCCACGAGGAGTACAGCGACGCCCAGGACATCCTGCGGCCCGAGCGCCTGGGCGGGGGCGTACTGCGCTCCGCGTACACGAACAAGATGAACGAGGTGAAGCCGCACCGCGCCTGGGCCGAGCGCACCCTCCGGCGCGCCGAGGTCTTCGGCGTCGCGAACGAGGACATCGGCTTCGTGGAGCTGCTGGCCGCCGGGGTGCCGCACTGAGTGTCCGAGCCGCCGAACCGCCGTACTGACAAGGAACCGAGGAAAAAAGTGGTCTGGTCCGGGACCTGGGTCGCAGAGCGGCTCGGGGTGGAGCTCGTCGGTGACGAGCAGCTGACGGAGCTGCTGGGACTCGCGCTCCGGCGCAACCCCAAGCGGGCACATCTGCTGGTCTCCAATGTGCTGGGCAAGCATGTCCCGCAGTCCCCGTCCGTCGTCCACGACCACGGGCTCACGCTCGGCCGCCGGGTGAGGGATCTGCTGGGCGCCGACGAGGCCGGGCGCGCGGTCGTGCTCGGGTACGCGGAGACGGCCACCGGCCTCGGCCACTGTGTGGCGGACGGCCTCGGTCTCGCGCCCTATCTGCACTCCACCCGCCGCCCCGTCGAGGGCGTCGCGCGCGCGGGCGGCTTCGAGGAGTCCCACTCCCACGCCACCTCGCACCTGCTGCTCCCGGAGGACCCGGAGCTGCTGGCGGGCGACGGCCCGCTGGTCCTGGTCGACGACGAGTTCTCCACCGGCAACACCGTCATGAACACGATCCGCGACCTGCACGAGCGCCACCCGAGGAAGCGGTACGTGGTCGTGGCCCTCGTCGACATGCGCTCGCCCGCCGACCTGGGACGGCTCGAGGACTTCGCCCGGGACATCGGCGCCCGGGTGGACCTGGTCACGGCCGCCGCCGGGACCGTCCGGCTGCCGCAGGGCGTCCTGGAGAAGGGCCGGGAGCTGGTGGCCCGGCACGAGTCGGCCGTTCCCGACCGGCCGGCGCACGGCACGGTCACCCGCGTCGCGCTCGACTGGCCCCATGGCCTGCCCGACGGCGGACGGCACGGATTCACCCCCGCGCACCGGGCGCGTCTGGAGCACGCGCTGCCCGCCATGGCCGCGCGGCTCGCCGGTGCGCTGCCCGCCGGCGCCCGGCGCGTGCTCGTGCTCGGCTCCGAGGAGCTGATGTACGCGCCGCTCAGGCTCGCCCGCGAGCTGGAGCGGTGCCAGGCCGCCGAGGTGCGCTACTCCACGACCACCCGCTCGCCCGTCCTCGCGGTCGACGACCCCGGCTACGCGATACGCACCCGGATCGTCTTCCCCGCCCACGACGACCCGGCCGACGGCCCCGGCGAGCGCTACGCCTACAACGTCGCGGACGCGGGCTTCGACGCCGTCGTCGCCGTGGTGGACTCGGCGGCCGACACCCCCGCACTGCACGCCCCGGGCGGCCTCCTCGACCGGCTCGCCGCCCACACCCCGCATGTCCTGCTCGCGGTCGTCCCGAGCTACGTCCCCGCGCCTCCGCACGACCCCGAAAGGCCCGCCATGCTGTCCGAGCCCCTTCGCGGCCCCGCCTTCTCCTCATATGCGCCCGACGAGGTCGGCTGGCTGCTCCAGGACCTCTCGGACGTCACCCTGGAGGCGCCCACGGAGGAACGCGAGGAGGCGATCCAGAGCGGCGGCGCGCACTACGCCGAGTCGCTGCCGGTGGAGTACCAGCCCAGCGCGCAGTACCAGAAGCTGTTCCACGCTGCCCTGGACGCCTCGGCCGCGCGGCTCGCGCGGGCCGTCGGAGTGGTCACGGAGACCGTGCTCACCGAGCGGTCACCGCGGCCGGTCCTCGTCTCGCTCGCCCGGGCCGGCACCCCCGTCGGTGTGCTGATGCGCCGGTGGGCGAAGCACCGGCACGGCCTCGATCTGCCGCACTACGCCGTGTCGATCGTCCGCGGCCGGGGCATCGACGCCAACGCCCTGCGCTATCTGGCCCACCATCACAACCCCTCGGACGTCGTCTTCGTCGACGGCTGGACCGGCAAGGGCGCCATCACCCGGGAACTCGCCGAGGCCATCCGCCGTTTCGAGGAAGCCGAAGGCGTCACCGGCTTCGACCCGGAGATCGCGGTGCTCGCCGACCCGGGCTCGTGCGTGCGGACCTACGGCACCCGGGAGGACTTCCTCATCCCGTCCGCCTGCCTCAACTCGACGGTCTCCGGACTGATCTCGCGCACCGTGCTCCGCGCCGACCTGGTCGGACCGCACGACTACCACGGCGCCAAGTTCTACCGCGAACTCGCCGCCGCGGACGTCTCCGTCCCCTTCCTGGACGCCGTCTCCGCCTGCTTCGCCGAGGTCGAGGAGGCCGTCGACGCGCAGGTCAAGGACCTGCTCTCCGCCGATCGCACCCCGACCTGGGAGGGCTGGGCGGCGGTGGAACGCATCAGCGAGGAGTACGGCATCCACGATGTGAACCTCGTGAAGCCGGGCGTCGGCGAGACCACGCGTGTGCTGCTCCGCCGGGTGCCCTGGAAGATCCTGGCCCGGTCGGGGGCCGGCGCCGACCTCGAGCATGTACGCCTGCTGGCCGAGCAGCGGGGCGTGCCCGTGGAGGAGGTCGACGGGCTTCCGTACACCTGCGTGGGCCTGATCCACCCCCAGTACACGCGGGGCGCCACCGGCGCCGACGGCCGGGCGGTGGCGGTATGAACCCCGTGCTCGTCGCCAGCGACCTCGACCGTACGCTGATCTACTCGTCCGCGGCGCTCGCGCTCACCATGCCGGACGCGAGGGCGCCCCGGCTGCTGTGCGTCGAGGTGCACGAGAGCAAGCCGCTGTCGTACATGACCGAGACCGCGGCGGAGCTGCTCGTCGAACTCGGCGACCGGGCCGTGTTCGTGCCGACCACGACCCGCACCCGCAGGCAGTACCAGCGCGTCAATCTGCCAGGCCCCACCCCGCCGTACGCGATCTGCGCCAACGGCGGGCATCTGCTCGTCGACGGCGTCTCCGACCCCGGCTGGCACACGGCGGTGCTCGCCCGGCTCGCGGACGAGTGTGCGCCGCTGGCCGAGGTGCGGGACCATATGGCGGCGTTCGCGGACCCGGCCTGGGTGCGCAAGCACCGGGTGGCCGAGGACCTGTTCGTCTATCTCGTCGTGGAGCGTGAGCTGCTGCCCGAGGGGTGGGTCAAGGAGCTGGCGGTCTGGGCGGAGAACCGCGGCTGGACGGTGTCCTTGCAGGGCCGGAAGATCTACGCCGTGCCGAAGCCGCTCACCAAGAGCGCGGCCATGCGTGAGGTCGCCCGCCGCACCGGCGCCTCGCTGACGCTGGCCGCCGGGGACTCCCTGCTGGACGCGGACCTGCTGCTCGCGGCGGACCTCGGCTGGCGTCCGGGCCACGGCGAACTCGCCGACGCCGACTGGACGGCGCCGGGGATCAGCGCCCTGCCCGAGCGGGGCGTGGCGGCCGGGGAGCGGATCCTGCGGGAGTTCCTCAGGGCTGCGCGTCAGGCGTAGGGCGTCGCCCGCCGCGGACCGGCGTCCGGGACGGGCGGAGGCGAGGCGGCCGGGAGCCGTCGGCCGGGCGTGTTTCGGACAAATCCGCGCGGCTCAGCCGCAGCAGCCCCCGCCGCAGCATCCGCCGCCCGAGCCGCCCGCCCGGGGGGCCGCGGCGGGGGCGGCGGCGGGGGCGGCGGCCGTGCCGCCGACCGCCACCGTGGACAGCAGCTTCACCGTGTCGTCGTGGCCCGAGGGGCAGGACGCGGGGGCCGAGGACTCCGCCATGGGACGGCTCAGTTCGAACGTGTCGCCGCAGGTACGGCAGCGGTACTCATAGCGAGGCATGCGCACAGACTAACCGGCGGTCCCCGGTGGCCACAGGACGATGAAGGAGCGTGTGCGCCTGCGTCGCGACCGGAGAATCTCCTTAAGATCTCCTCAATATTTGCGACATGGCCACTTCGGTGCCTCTCCTGACCCGAGACATCACATAGGTCGCTGATAATTTATATGAGCCGCGATGAGCCGCAAGGTCGTGAGGGGGGCTCGCAGCCACAGACGTGGCCGCCGTTTCTACCCGCGCGCGCAACACCGAGTGCGGAGGGAGACGTAGTCGTGACCAAGGCATGGCAGCGAATAGGGGGCCGGTGTTCCCGGGCCCGTGTGTACACCGGGGGGTTGCGTGGCTAGCGAGGGCGGCGACCGTCCGCACCGCCGCAGGGCGACGCCGCCTCGGCCCGGCCAACGCCCCACCGAGGGCGAGGCCCGGTCCGAGGGGTCCTTCGATCCGGACACCACCATGCAGTTGAAAGCCGGGGAACCCCTGCCTCCGGACACCACCATGCAGCTGAAGGCGGGGGTGCCCCTGCCCCCGGACGCCACCATGCAGCTGAAGGCCGTGACGCCACCGGGCCGGGACGCCACGACACGCGGGACGGCGGATGAGACCACGCCACCGCCCGACGCCACCATGCAACTGCGCGTTTTCAAGCCGGAGATGTCCGGCCGACGCGCCGCCCGCAAGAAGGCCGCGCGGCCGCTGGCCCTCACTCGTGTCACCACCGCCCTCGCGCCGCTTACCGAGAAGCTCGCGCCCGTCACCCGGAAACTCGCGCCCTACGCCCGCAAGCTCAAGCCGGTGTATCCGCGCAAGGGCCGCGTCGGCTGGCGGCGCTGGGTGCCCTCCTGGCGCCAGTGGATCGGGGCCGTGCTGACGTCGATCGGGCTCAGCGGCGTGTTCCTCGTCATCGCCTACGCCGCCACGGACATACCGGACAACCTCAACTCGTACGCCACCCAGCAGGACAACGTCTACTTCTGGTCCGACGGCACCCCCATGGCCCGTACCGGCTGGGTACAGCGGCAGGCGATGCCGCTGAAGGACATACCGGTGCAGGTGCGTTGGGCGGTGCTCGCGGCGGAGAACGAGAGCTTCTACACGGACCCGGGTATTTCCGTCAGAGGCATCACCCGCGCTCTGTACCGCACGGTCGGCGAGGGCGACACCCAGGGTGGCTCCACCATCACCCAGCAGTACGTCAAGAACGTCTATCTGACCCAGAACCAGACGGTCAGCCGCAAGCTCACCGAGGCGATGATCGCCCTCAAGCTCGACAACAGGATGAGCAAGGACAAGATCCTCGAGGGCTATCTCAACACCAGCTGGTTCGGCCGCGGCACCTACGGCATCCAGCGCGCCTCCCAGGCCTACTACGGCAAGGACGTCAGCCAGCTCAACGCGAGCGAGGCCGCCTTCCTCGCCTCCCTGCTGAAGGGCGCCGGCCTCTACGACCCCACGCTCAGCAAGGCGAACCACCACCGGGCCGTGGAGCGCTGGTCCTGGATCCTCGACCGCATGGTCAAGATCGGCAAACTGTCGCCGGCCGAGCGGGCGAAGTACAGGACGTTTCCCGAGCCGCTCAAGCAGAACCCGCTCTACGACACCGGCAAGCAGAGCGACTATCTGGTCGAACTGGCCTCGCAGTACGCGAAGAAGGCCGCGCACCTCTCGGACAAGCAGTTCGACCTGGGCGGCTACCAGATCTACACGACCTTCGACCGCAAGCGGGAGGACGCGCTCACCGACGCCGTGACCAAGGCCCGCAAGCAGGTCGGGCGGAACCACGCCGCCCTGGCGAAGACCGCCCACTACGGCGCCGCCTCGGTGGCCGACGACGGACGGATCCTCGCCGTCTACGGCGGCCCCGACCACCGTACGCAGGGCTACAACGAGTCCAACGCGGCCACCGTCCCGGCCGGTTCCGCGTTCCTGCCGTTCGTCTACGCCGCCGGCCTGGAGCACGGAGTCCACAGGGTCCGCGGTGGCCCCGCGACCCCGGTCACCCCGGAGTCGGTCTACGACGGCAACGACGCCGTCCCCGTCACCACGCCGGAGGGACCGTACTGGGACCGCAGCGGCCGTAAGGTCTCCGCCCACAACGACGGCAACAAGTCCTATGGGCAGATCACTCTGGGCCAGGCGCTCGCCCGGTCCGTGAACACACCGTTCATGCAGCTCGGGATGGACACCGGACTGACCCAGGTGCGCCAGACCGCGGAGGCGGCCGGGCTGCTCCCCTCCAGCATGGGCTCCCAGGTGCCCGCGCTGTCCCTCGGCAACTCCACGCCCAGCGCCATCCGCATGGCGAGCGGGTACGCCACCTTCGCCGCGGACGGTATGCACACCGAGCCCTACTCGGTGCGCCGTATCACCCGCAACGGTGCCACCGTAGCCCTGAACACGCCGGAGGCCCGGCGAGCGGTCGGCTCCACGGTGGCCGGCCAGGTCACCGAGGCGCTCACCGAGTCCTTCCGCCTCGCCCATCCGAACGCGGCCTCCGCCTCGGCCCAGGTGGCCGGGAAGGCCGGCACGACGCAGGACGACACCGCCTCCTGGTACGTCGGAACGGCCGCGTCCGTGTCCACCGCGGTCGTCGTCTACCGCATGGACCTGACCAAGAGCCTCCAACCACTGCCGCTGAAGGGACTCGACGGCACCGCCGCCGACCCGGTCCCCTACGGCATCTGGTCGAACGCCCTGAGACCGCTCGGCTGACCCCGACGGCCGACACACCGTACGCGCCCGCCCCCTCCTCGCAGAACGAGCCGCCCATGACCACGAGAAACGCTCGTCGCCGCCGAGCACGTCCGTCCCGCTTCTCCCGTATCAACGGCCGGATCAACGGTCGTGTGACCCTGGCGGTGCTCCTCGCCGTCGCCTCCGTCACGATCACCTTCCTCGCGGTGTCCCGGCCGGACAGCACCGCCGCGACCGCCTCCGCCGGTTCCGGCAAGGACGTGGGCAAGGGCGGCGCCAAGGCCACCGCGGAGCCCAAGTGGGACGGCAAGACGAAGATCCTCGGGGACGGCTCCACCTCGTACACCGGCCCGCAGAAGGGCGAGTTGAAGCCGGTGCCGCTCAAGCCCGGTGAGAAACCGCCCCAGTTCGTCGTCTTCTCCTGGGACGGCGCCCTGGAGGGCGACGACCATCTCTTCTCCCACTACCGCGAGATGGCGAAGCAGTACAACGCCCATATGACGTTCTTCCTCACGGGCATCTACCTGCTGCCCAAGGACAAGAAGCACCTCTACCACCCGCCGCAGCACCCGGTGGGCGCCGCAGCGATCGACTACGCCACCAACGAGCACATCCGCACCACGCTGGCGCAGCTCCGCGAGGCGTACGACGAGGGCAACGAGATCGGTACCCACTTCAACGGCCACTTCTGCGGCGCCAAGGGTGGCGGCGACTGGAGCGTCGAGGAGTGGAAGAGCGAGATCGACCAGTTCTACTCGTTCGTCGAGAACTGGAAGACCAACACCGGCTACAAGGACATCCCGGCCCTGCCCTTCGACTTCAAGAAGGAGGTCACCGGCGGGCGCGCGCCCTGCCTGGAGGGCCAGCCGAACCTGCTGAAGGCCATCAGGAGCTACGGCTGGCGCTACGACGCCAGCTCCCCGGGCGACTTCCAGATATGGCCTGCGAAGAAGAACGGCATCTGGGACTTCCCGCTCCAGTTGCTCCCGTACACGGACAAGGTCCAGGCGCTGTCGATGGACTTCAACTTCCTCTACAACCAGTCCAACGGCGAGGTCCACGGCGACCCCACGAAGTACGCCCAGTGGGAGCAGATGGCCGTCAACTCGTATATGAACGGATTCAACCGCGTGTACTTCGGCAGCCGCGCGCCGCTGTTCATCGGCAACCACTTCGAGGACTGGAACGGCGGCATCTATATGAAGGCCGTCGACCAGGTTGTGAAGAACGTGTGCACGAAGAAGGGTGTCAAGTGCGTGTCCTTCAAGGAGCTGGCCGACTGGCTCGACGTGCAGAGGCCCGAGACCCTTCAGCGGCTGCGCGCCCTGGACCCGGCGCAGTCGCCGGACTGGTCGACGGTGGTCAAGTGACCCCTGTAATACCTTGGTTCCACTTGTGCATCCCCTCTTCACAACCGCCGCATGCACCGTGCGAAGATGCCGTCCACCGGTAGGTGTACCGGCGTAGAGGGGAAACACCATTGAAATCAAGAAGATTGAGCCGTAAGCGGAGCCGGACCACGATAGTCACCGCGGCCGCCGCCTCGGTGGTCGCAGGAGTGGCCCTGCTGCCCAACTGGAGCGCGGGCGCGGCGGTGACCGACGATCCGACGGTGGACCCGGCGACCAAGGCCACCTTCCAGCGGCTGGCCGACGCGGTCTTCACCGACCGCACCAACGCTCTGGTGGACGCCAAGAGCGGGCAGGAGGAGGGGCGCCGGCAGCTGACCTCCGGCTTCTCCGGCAAGGTGCGCCTGTCCGGCACCCAGTCGCACGAGCAGGACTCCGCGCTGTCCGAGCTGCGCGGCCGCAAGTCCCGCCTCGCGAAGCTGGGCGAGAAGTACAGCGCGGGCACCACCAGCGTCAAGCTGGACGCGACGCAGGTGAAGGGCCGCCGCGCCACGGTCGACGTCACCGAGACCACGACCCTGACGTACGCGAAGACCAAGGGCACCGAGCCGAAGACCACTGGTTTCCAGGCCCACCACGAGCTGACCTTCAAAGCCGACCGCCACGGCGACTGGCAGCTGACCGGTATTCGTGACACCGACGACGGCTACCTCGCGGTGAACCAGGTGGCCAAGCCGGCCGTCGCGGCGCCGCAGACCGCCGCCGACGCCGGTCCGCCCGAGGCGCCCCGCTCGGCCACCTCGTGGCCCGCGCCCGCCAAGCCGAAGAACTTCTCCGGCACCGGCTACGACTACAAGGCCATGGCGGCGTACGCGCAGAAGTACTGGAACCACTACAACCCCGACTACCCGAACTTCAACGGGGAAGCCGACGGCGGCGACTGCACCAACTTCGTCAGCCAGTCCCTGAAGGCCGGCGGCTGGAAGCACGTCCCCGGCGACGGGACGGACTTCCACAAGTGGTTCGGCAACTCCGAGATCCAGTCGGACTCGTTCGTCGGCGTCAACGAGTTCTCCTGGTTCGCCCTGTCCTCCAAGCGGGTCACCAGCCTCGCCAACGTCTACCAGCTGGACGTCGGTGACGTGCTGCAGATGGACTTCAACAAGGACGGGTCGAAGGACCACTCCATGATCGTCACCTACCGCAGCCCCCAGGGCGTGCCGTACGTGACGTATCACTCCACCAACACCTACAACAGGTCGGTGGCGAGCATCATCGCGTCGTACCCGAACGCGGCGTACTACGCCTACCGCACCTGACCGGTGCCTCCCGGAGCGGGGGCCGGCCCCGAGCGGTGACGGCCCCCCGCTCCCTTCGGGGGGACGGCCTCAGTGACCGGCCCCCCGCTCCTCCCGGATCTGCGTGACCACCCGGGCCACGGTCTGCCGCACCGCCTCGGTCTCCGTCAGGAAGTGCCAGTAGTCGGGGTGACGGCCCTCCAGTGTGGCGACCGCGCGGTCCAGCCGGGCCACGGAGTCGTCCAGCGGGCGGGCGTGACGCGGGTCGGGCGTCGTCCGGCCCGCCATGGCCAGCCGCTGAGCGTCCCGGACCGCGAACCGGGTCCGCTCGATCTCCTGCTGCGGATCCTTCTGCACCGCGTTCAGCCTCGCCAGACGGTCCCCGGCGGCGGACACGGCCTCGTCCGTCGTGTTCAGCAGCGCCCGTACGGTCGACAGCAGCGACGCCGCGTCCGCCCAGCGCTGGGCGTCCCGCGCCGCCTGTGCCTCGTTCAGCTTCTGCTCCGCCTGCCGCACGGCCCCGGCGGCCTGCTCCGGCACCTGCTGGAGGTCCTGCCAGCAGGCGGCCGTGAACCGCCGCCGCAGCTCGCTCAGCACGGGCTCCACCTGCCCGGCGCGCGTGGTGAGCGCCTGCGCCCGGGTGCGCAGGGACACCAGTCGATGATCGATCTCGGCGGCCCGCTCCGGCAGCCGCGCCGCCTCCACCCGTACGGTCTCGGCTTCCCGTGTGACCCGTTCGGCGCGCTCCAGGGTCTGCGCCACGCCATGCTGTCCCGCGCCCTGGTTGAGCTTGGTCAGCTCCGGGGCGAGGGCGGCCAGCCGGGCCGCGAGGTCGTCGGCCCTGAGCCCGGCGGCCCGGGTGCCGTCCAGGGCGTTGCCGGCGGCGATCAGCGCCTGGCGGGCGCGCTCCACGGCCGGCGCGATCCGGGCCAGCTGGGTCTCGGCCTTGCCGAGCAGCGGCCCGAGGCTCTCGCCGAAACGATCCAGCTCCTGCTTGACCCGGCCGAGTTGGTCCTTGGCCGCGACAAGATCGGCCCGGGCGCGGGAGGCCGCGGAGGCTTCGAGATCGACCCGGTCGAGATCGTGCGCGTCAACGGCCTCGATGTACCGGTGGCTGACCTCGTCGATGCGCCGTCCGAGGGCCTCGAAGTCGGCGATGATGCGGCGGGCGGCGGGGGAGTCGTCGACGGCGGTGATGGTCTCGATGGAGATCCTCAGATCCCGCTGGGCGGTGTCGAGCTCGTAGAACGCGGCCGCCGCGGCGTCCTTGGCGGCCTGCGCCTCGGCCCGCAGCCCCTCGGCCCGTCCCCCGAACCACCGCCGCGTCCCGCCCCCGGCGAACGCCGCGGGAAGCACCAGCGCGGCCACGAGGGGAAGGGCGAGAAGAGCGAGGGCGTCACGAACGGCGGTGGCAGCGCCGACAGGGCCGCCGGCACGGACCGCGGACGCGACCACCGGACGCGTGGCCCGGCCCCGGACCGGCCGGGACGTGACAGCACAACCGGCGGCCGGCTTCGCGCCCGACGACGGGGTGGGCGACGGCACCGCGCCCGACGACGGGGTGGGCGACGGCGAGGTACGTGACGACAAGGTGCCCGACGGCGAGATGCGGGACGACGGGGTGGGCGACGGCACCGCGCCCGACGACGGGGTGGGCGACGGCAAGGTGCTGGGGTCACCGGTGGTGGAACGGTCAGCCCCGCATGGCGCAAAAGGCGTGCACGGCTGTGGTGGTGTGGCCCGTGGTGGTGTGGCCGTCACATCCCTCTCCCGTGCTGTCATCCGCCCTGCCGGTGTCATTCTCCCACCGGTTGAGGACGAACACACGGGCCGGTCGGTTCACGGTACGTCCGAATCCTTGCCCTTTCCCTCCTCGCTGCTCCCCGCCGGGCTACTCCGCCTCCCGCACGCTGACGGACCCGTCCGACGTCCGTGCCTCGATCACATGCGAGCTGGCCGGATCTCGCGGTAGCGACACGTGGACCGAGCCGTCCCGGGAGCCCGTGGTCACGCGGTACCTGTCGGGCGGCAGCGTGATGGTCACCGAGCCGTCCTGGCTGCTGGACCGCACCAGGTCGGGCACAGCGCTCAGTTCCAGGCGGACCGAGCCGTCCCTCGTCGTGGCGTCCACACGTCGCGAGTCCACGCCCGTCGCGCGGATCGACCCGTCGCCGCTCCGCAGCGTCAGCGGCCCGGAGGAGTCGGTCACCCGCACCGAACCGTCGCGCGTCCGGATGCTCAGCGCCTCCCGGAAGCCCTGTGCCCGCACACTGCCGTCGTCCTCCTCGACATGGACGGCGACCCCGCGCGGCACCTGTATCAGGTGTCTGGCGGAGCAGTCCGCGAGCAGGCCGGAGCACTTCAGCCGCAGCACGAGCCGGTCGTCCCGCATGGCCCAGGTCACCCGAGGGTCCCCACCGGCCACGACCGTGCCCCGGAACCACCGCGTGACCTCGACCTTGTCCACGTCGGCCGGAACGATCTCCAGCGTCGAGTCGTCGGAATCCACGGTGAGCGTCCGACCTCGGAGCGCGAAGGAACGGTGGTCCGGGTGCGGGTCGTACCCGGCGTCGTCCCCGCACGCGCCCACCGTCGTGACGAGCGCCGCCACGACACCGGCGAGGACGACCGCCCGAGCACACCGCGTACGTCCCCTGTGCATCACCGTACGAGCCATGGCACTGTCCCCCTGAGAGCCGAAAACCGAATGCCCTACGACCGTACGCACCCGCGGTCGCCGGGAGGATGCGGCGGACCACCGGATCGTTACTGGGGCTAGCCCCCCGGTCGCCCCCCGGAATACGGGTTTGCGGGGTATCCCCCAGGGCAAGGTAGGCTGTCGACTCGTCCTGGGCGCGTAGCTCAGCGGTAGAGCGCCGCCCTTACAAGGCGGATGTCGGCGGTTCGAAACCGTCCGCGCCCACCAGTCTCAGGACCCATTGAAGGCCCAGGTCAGCGGGGGAGATCCCGGCGACCTGGGCCTTGATCTTTCCCGGCCGTTCGCAGCCGTCGTGCCACTTACGTGCCAGATAGGCCGTGAGGGGGCTGCTTCTCCCTCCTGATCCGACCGTCGACGTAGTCGGCGATCTGGTGGTCGCGGCCGTTCACGAGGTGCTGATAGATCAGCGCTGCTCGCACGGACGAGTGGCCCATGCGATGCATCAGCTCCCGGGTGGCCGCGCCACCGGTCGCGGCCAGGGTGTTGCCGGTGTGCCGCAGATCATGGAAGCGGACGCCATCGAGGCCGGTCGCTGCGAGGGCACGGAGCCAGATCCGCCGGAAGTTGTTCCGCCGCAGGACACCACCCCGGGTGGCACGTGAGCCCGTCCTCACCTGGGTCCGGAACCAGCGAGGCCGGCCGAGCCGCAATCTGGCGGATCTGGCGAAGAGGCTGCATGTCGTCTGAGCTGGGTACTCTCGGCTGCATGGCGCCGGATGCACACGGAGCGAAGATGGCGCACCCGCGTATGGCAGCGGGTGCGCTCTTCTTTGATGCCGCCGGGCGGGTCCTCATGGTGGAGTCCTCCTACAAGGACTACTGGGAGATCCCCGGCGGGTACGTCGAGACCGGCGAGTCCCCGTTGCATGCCGCCATTCGTGAGGTCCGGGAGGAGCTGGGGATCACACCGCCCGTCGGGCGCCTGCTCGCGGTCGACTGGGCCCCCAACGAGACCGAGAGCGACAAGGTGCTCTACCTGTTCGACGGCGGCCAGCTCAGCCAGGACGACCTGGCAGCGATCACCTTGCAGCCCGAGGAGCTGAAGAGCTTCGCGTTCGTCTCTTCGGAGCAGATCGCCGAGCGCACGATCCCGCGACTGGCCCGACGCATCCTCGCAGCTGCCGAAGCCCGAAACGAAGCAGCACCGGTCTACCTCGAACACGGGCAGAAGCCCGGCAGCGAGGCGGCATGACGACACCGCGGAACATGAGCCGGGAGGAAGGCATCGTCCTCGTTCAGCGGCTCATGGATGCCGACTACGCCGACGAGGCAGAAGCCGCCCAGATCATCGCAGCACTCAAACGCGGACTCAGCTGCCCACACATCAGTGACTACGTCTTCTGGGACTTCGATCCGCAACTGACGGCCCAGAAGGTTGTGGACCGAGCACTGGCCTACGAGCCGTTCGCTCTGTGATCACTCGCTCTGTGATCAAAGGTCTAGCTTCAGATGAGGCTTGACGGATCTGTGTCAGTTGATGCTTTCCGGTTCCTAGTGGGGCGGTCGGCTCCGCGACTTTAGCCAGCCACTTTGGCGCGAGCCGAACTCCTAATGCGGTGGTCACGCGCCGTCGGCGACGGCAGTGATGGCAACGCTGAGGGCAACGACGGTGGACGCCAACGCTGAGGGCAACGACGGTGGACGCCAACGCTGAGGGCAACGACGGTGGACGCCAACGGCACTCAGTAGCCCGGCACGGCGCTAGAGGCAGGTTGGCTGACCGCCACACCAACATGTGCCCGCGTCTTCCAAGCGCCTGGGCTCCCAATGCATGCCACAGTCGTGCCAGACAGAGCGGTCAACCACGGTCAACAGCGGCTCACATCAGTCGAGATGCGCCGGTGGCCTGCGAGCTCTTCAGAGCCGGAGTGACCTGCGCGCCAGGGTCGGTCCATGCCCCCGCCCTCACAAAGCGGATGTCGGCGGTTCGAAACCGTGCGCGCCCACCAGGACAAAGACCCCCAGTCGATCACGGCTGGGGGTCTTTGACATCCGGATCCGACATCTGCGCCGGTCTACTCGCGCTGGAGACGCCTCGTGAGCAGCCGGTCCATGTGGCTGACGGCCTCGCGCTGCGTGTCCTGGACGACGTGGGGTTACACATTCGTCGTGACAGCGATCTGGCTGTGCCCCAGGATCTCTCCATCACGACGCGGGGCGCCACGCCGGCCGCGGTGAGCAGGGTCGCGCAGCCGTGCCGGGCGCAGTCGGATGACCCGTAGGTCCGCGCTCTTGGCGCCGTCTCCACCGACGCTGTGAACACAAAGCCGACCGCTTTCTGGCTTTCGCCAGCATCGCCTGCACTCTCATCTGCCACCGCCGTTCGAACACGTGAACGCACACCTGGTTCACCGTCGGTTGCAGCAAGATGGTGCAGGTGAGCAGATCATCCGAGCAGGTATAGAACGCAGCTCCTCTCTGGCGCGAACACCGCCACGCCCCCTTCCCGGCCTGCCTGCGAGGTGCCGAGTTCGGGGGCACGGACATGGTCATGCTCGATGCGGACACCGCTGGCTGCGTTCTTACGTGGCTGAACAACGGTGGCACCCTCGACCCAGAACGCAGCCGCATCCTGCAAAGCTGCGTCGAGGACCTGGACCGGGTCATCCCTGAGATCACCGATCCCGCAGGAATCCAGTACTACCAGCGCTTGCGCCGGCTTGCCCTACTCGTCACAACGGGCCTCAGCGACGCCACATGAGATGTCCTCTAGAGTGCCGCTCGAGGCAGGGGCGAGATGACAGACAAGCACAGTCGGTGGAATCACCCGCACTGGCACCTAGCTGTCGTGATACCGCTTCTGAGCTTCCTGATCACCGATGACGACACAATCACGCGATGCTTCCTGGCTTCAGGGCTCACGCTGGCGGCTGTCCGCTACGGGCGTGAGTCGGCAAGGTGGGCCCGTGTCAAGACTGCCCCCGATCCTGACACCGGGTGAACAAGGCCGTGGGCGACCTTGATCGGCCGTCGCCGACTGCAACAAGGCCGTGCCCGTGCTCAAGGGCGAGAACCTGGAGGGTCGCTGAGGTTCTCTCAGCCGAGGCTGCCGTGCCGCTCCATGGCATGGTCGACGTCGTGGCCGGATTCGACGGCGCAGACAGGCCCGTAGGCTTTCGCCCATGGTGACTGCGACAGTTCGCGAATGGCGCGACGAGGAGGGGTGGGGCGTGCTCGACTCGCCCGAGACTCCCGGCGGCTGCTGGGGGCACTACTCCCACATCCAGATGAGCGGGTTCCACACACTGTCGTCCGGGCAGCAGGTAGACCTCATATGGGAAGCCCCCGGCTTCAAACAGGACGGATACGACTACCGTGCGGTGAGCATCGTGCCCCGGCCTGCCTGACTCCTGGGACGACGCACGGCGCGGTCCCCCACACCCTCGGGCCCGTGCATGCGGAGTCGTGGTCCGAGCACTGCCCTGGGCGCGGGGTCACCCGAGGGCCTCCGGCCCCTGGCACCGCTTCGGCGTCTCAGTCCTCTCCGCTGCCGTACGGCCTGGTGAGTATCTCCAGGTTGTGTCCGTTCGGGTCGTCGAAGTATGCCCCGCGGCCGCCGTCCCTGTGGTTGATCTCGCCGGGGCGGTGGTGATGTGGGTCCGCCCAGTACGTCAGGCCCGCCTCGT
Source organism: Streptomyces sp. NPDC093261 (assembly GCF_044753645.1). Taxonomy (NCBI): domain Bacteria; kingdom Bacillati; phylum Actinomycetota; class Actinomycetes; order Kitasatosporales; family Streptomycetaceae; genus Streptomyces; species Streptomyces sp. NPDC093261. The sequence goes on along the minus strand of NZ_JBIVNO010000001.1, from coordinate 627,454 downwards.
GGACCCGGCCGAAGATCGCGTCGAAGTCGTCCTCGGAGACGAGGAACGCATAGTGCTGTGGGGCGATCGCATCGTCCGTGTCCATGTAGTCCAGCGTCACGCCGTTCGGCATCTGCACCGGGACGAACGGACCGTACTCGGGTGCCACCTCCAAACCCAGCAGATCCGCGAGGAACTGTGCGGACGCCGTCTTGTCGTGCGCGGCGACGATGGTGTGGTTGAGTTCGACTGCCATCGGTCGGCCTCCTTCCCCCTGGGCGCCAGAACCACTTTCCACGCTAGCAACCGCCCGGGCCGGCGCCATCCGTCTGTGGTCCCGTCCTGCTCCGACCTGCGACCGAGACCGGAAACCAGTCGACGAGCCGGTCGCAGCGGGAGGTGCCGGGGTCCTTCGGCTGCGCCGACTGCCCTGTGCCCCCGTGGATTCGGCATGATCAGCCGCCGGTGCGCGGAAAGGCCGCCGGGGTCGCCGAGACAGGCGCCGGCCTGCATCGGTCCCCCGGGCAGACAGACCGTGGCGGGGCCGTCCCCGAGCACGTGGCAGCCCGGTTTCGTTCCGTCGTACGCGCTGAGGAATTCCCTGCCGGGCAGCCTGGGGACGGCGAGGGACGGTGGCCTACCGTTCAGCTACGGCTACACGATGGGCGGCTCCGCCACGGCTACTTGACGGGCCCTCAGCCATGGCTACACGAAGGGGCGTCCTGGGTGGCGGTCGAGATCAGATTCACCGCGGCGTCGGTCGCGAGGGTGCGGTTCGCCGTGTCACCGCTGGGCGAGACGGTGCTGGCGCTGCGGGTTCTGCTGGGCACGGGCGGGCACGCCGCGCACCGGCCGTGGGTGCGCAGGGCACGGCCGTTGCTGGCGGGCGAGCGCGAACTGCCGGTGCTGCGGGCGCTGCTCGCCGGGCCGCTGCCGTCGTTCCTGTTCCCGGTGCCGCAGGAGCGGCTGCCGTCGATGGCGACGGAGCTGGACCTGCTGCGCGCCACGGAAGAGACGTTCTTCCGACGGGAGTACGGCGCGGTTCTGGGCGTACCGGGTGAGGAGGTCCCCGCTCCGGCGGCGGTGCTGCCACGGCTCGCCGGGGCACTCCACCGCTGCCACGAACTGCTGGTCGCCCCGTACTGGGCCCGGATGCGCGCGATACTGGAGGCCGATGTCGGCAGGCGCGCGCTCACCCTGGTGGACGGCGGCGTTCAGGCGCTGTTCTCCGAGCTGCACCGCGACATCGCCTGGGACGACGGTCAGTTGGTGGTGCACGGCCGGCGCACCCCGCACTCGGCCGGCCGGCACACCCCGCACTCGGTCCGCACGGTGGACTCCGGTGGGCATGGCCTGGTCCTGCTGCCCAGCGTCTTCAACTGGCCCCATGTGGGCGTCGACGAGTCCCCGGTCACGACCGCGTCGATCCGCTATCCGGCGGTCGGCATCGGTCTGCTCTGGGAGGACCGGCCCCCGTCGCCGCCGACCGCTCTCGCCCCCGTACTGGGCTACACGAGAACGGCACTGCTCACGGCCCTGGCCGAACCCCTGACGACGGCGGCTCTGGCCGTCCGCCTCGGCATCACCCCGAGCGCGGTCTCGCAACACCTGGGGACACTGCGCGGGGCGGGTCTGGTGTCGACCCAACGCAGGGGCCGCACGGCGCTCCATCTGCGCACGGAACGGGCCGACCACCTGCTGGGAACCTCGGCCTCGTAGGACGGTTGGATCGCCGGGTCGTGGCTTCACCCGGTGCGTCGCGGTTATCCGCGTCGCGCGGGGCGGAGGCGGCAGGGCGGGCGCCAGGCAACCCGCCGGTCGCAGGGTGCCTCGATTCGGCTACGGCTTCCTCGTGCCGTTCATCCGGGCTCGGAGCTGGAGTCGGGGTCGGCCTCGTGGGCGTGCTTCAGGCGCATGCGTGCGTCCACCGTGTTCTCGGCGGCCACCTCTGACCAGAAGCGGTGGCAGGAGACGAAGACCGCGAGTTCCCGCTCCCGTTGGCGTAGCTTTTCCACCTCTGCCTGTTCGTCGGCGGTCCAGCCCGGGGAGGCGGGGCGCTCCACCTTGCGCCAGCCGTTGTCGTCGCTGAACGCGTCCAGCGGTTCCACCGACCAGGGGAGTCGTTTCAGCAGGGCCAGGAGCTCTGCCCGGACCTGGTGCAGCTCCTCCTGGCCGGCAAGGAGGTCACTCGGAAAGTCATAGCTCGCAGCCACGGCTCAATGCTACGCCTGTTCGATTTTGCGATGCGAGCCGCTTCCCTCTCTTCACTCGAACGGAGGTCTGCCCCGTTGATTACGGGTGACGGCCCCACGTGATTGCGGGTGACGGCCCCACTTCAGCAGGTGAAACTGCTCAGGTGAAACTGGACAGGCTTACCTGAAGTATTTATGGTGGCGGCATGGACCAGAACCCCGAAGGCGTCTCCGAGTCCGCCGCTCGCGCAGCCCGTGACCTGCGGGTGGTGTTCAGCCGGCTGCGGCGCCGTATCCGCGAGGTCGCCGGGGACGAGGACCTGACGCCGTCCCAGGTGTCCGCGCTCACCCTGGTCGGCAAGGGCGGCGCCGCCACCGCCAGCACGCTGGCGTCCGCCGAGGGTGTGCGTCCCCAGTCGATGGCCGCCACCCTCGCCGTCCTCGAACAGCACGGCCTCATCCGGCGCAGCCCCGACCCCGCCGACGGCCGCCGCCAGCTCATCACCCTCACCGACGCCGGGCACGAGCGCGTCGAGGGCGACCGGCAGGCGCGACAGGAGTGGCTGACCCGCGCCCTGGAGGACCGCTACACGGAGGACGAGCGGCGCACCGTCCTCGAGGCGCTTTCCCTGCTGGAACGGCTCACGCGCCCGTGACGTCCCACCTCGACCGCGCGGCCGCCCGGAACCGGCGGCCCGCCCCGCCCGGCTTCGACCGCCGGCTGATCGCCCCGATGATCCTGGGTTCCATACTGAACCCGATCAACTCGTCGATGATCGCCGTGGCGCTCGTCCCGATCGGCGTGGCCTTCGGGGCGCCCCCCGCCGAGACCGCCTGGCTGGTGTCGGCCCTCTACCTCGCCACCGCCGTGGGACAGCCCGTGATCGGGCGGCTCGTCGACATGTACGGGCCGCGCCGGCTGTATCTGACCGGTACGGCACTGGTGGGCGCCGCCGGGCTGATGGGCGCCCTCGCGCCCTCCCTCGGTGTCCTGATCGCCGCCCGGGTGCTGCTCGGCCTCGGGACCTCGGCCGCGTACCCGGCGTCGATGCAGCTGACCCGGAACGAGGCCGAACGCACCGGCCGGGACAGCCCGGCCGGGGTGCTCACCGCGCTCTCCGTCGCCAACCAGACCGTCGCCGTCGTGGGCCCCGCGCTCGGCGGTTTCCTGATCGGCGTGGGCGGCTGGCGCACGATCTTCACGGTCAATGTGCCGCTGTCCGCGGCCTGTCTGGTCCTCGGCGCGCTGTGGTTGCCCAGGGCGGGGGCCCGCGATCGGGCGCGGCGCCCCGTCGACCTCCCCGGCATGGCGCTCTTCGCCGCCACGCTCCTGTCCCTCATGGTCTTCCTGATGAGCCCGCGGCTCGCCCACTGGTGGCTGCCGGCGACCGCCGCCGTCGCCGCCGCCGGGTTCGCCCTGCGGGAGGTGCGGACCGAGGACCCCTTCGTCGATCTACGGGTGCTCGGCGGCAATGTCCCGCTGCTCGCCACGTATCTGCGCCAGTTCCTCGGCTTCACCACCGCGTACGGGTTCATGTACGGCTTCACCCAGTGGCTGGAGCAGGGCCGCGGGCTGCACGCGGCCGGCGCCGGTCTGGTGCTGCTGCCGCTGTCGCTGAGCGCGCTCACCGTCTCCTGGATGACGGGGCGCCGCGAGGCGGTCCGCACCAAGCTGCTGGTGGGTGGCGTCGTGCAGGTCGCGGCCTGTGCCGGGCTGCTCCTGCTGAACTCCGGCAGCGCGGTGTGGCTGCTGCTCGCCGTCGGCGCCGTCATGGGCGTACCGCAGGGCCTGATAGGGCTCGCGAACCAGAACGCCCTCTATCGGCAGGCCGCTCCCGAGCGGATCGCCTCCGCCGCCGGGCTGCTGCGCACCTTCATGTACCTCGGCGCGCTGGGCGCCTCCGCCGCCGACGCGGCGTTCTTCGCCCACGGCGCCGGTACGGCCGGGCTGCACGAACTGGCCCTGTTCATGGCGGCGGGATCCGCAGTGCTCCTGCTGGTCAGTCTGCTCGACCGTTCCCTGTCCACCCTCACCCCCACGTCCCGAAAGGCCTGAGCCATGGCTCTCACCACGCTCGAACCGCGCACCGCGCTGGTCGTGATCGACCTCCAGAACGGCATCGCGGGTATGCCCACGCAGCCCCACAGTGGCCCCGAGGTGGTGGCCCGCACCGCCGAACTGGCGGACGCCTTCCGGGCCCGGGACCTCCCGGTCGTCCTGGTCCGGGTCTCCTTCGCCCCCGACGGGTCCGATGCCGTGCCGGGCCGCACCGAGCAGCAGCGCGGCGCCCACTCCTTTCCCGAGGGCTGGGACGTCATCGTCGACGAACTGTCCGGCCATCCGGGCGACATTCACATCACCAAGCGCAACTGGGGCGCCTTCCACGGCACCGGCCTCGACGTCCAGCTACGCCGGCGCGGGGTCACGCAGATCGTGCTGACCGGCATCGCCACCAGCATCGGCGTCGAGTCCACGGCGCGGGCCGCCTACGAGCACGGCTACCACGTCACGCTCGTCACCGACGCGATGTCCGACGCCGACCCCGAGGCCCACCGGGGCAGTGTCGAGCGGATCTTCCCGCGCCTCGGTGAGACGGGCACGACGGCCGAGGTCCTGGAACTGCTGGCCAAGACCCACGCGGTCTGATCAACGACGGGCGGGCGTGGCGCGCGTGAGCGTGCGCCCGTACCCCGGCGTTCGGCGGACGGTGGACGGCGGACCGCGCGACACTGGACCCATGTGCCGCAGCATCAAGACGCTCCGTCCGCCCGCCATCCCCGACGATGCCACGGAGGAGGAGATCCGCGCCGCCGCGCTCCAGTTCGTGCGCAAGGTCTCCGGCTTCCGCGCGCCCGCCGCCCACAACCGTGAGGTGTTCGACCAGGCCGTGGACGCGGTCGCCGCGGCCACCGCGGAGCTGCTGGCCGGACTGGAGGTACGGGGCCACAGCCGCGAGGCCGCGCCCGCCGCGCCGCACGGCGTGTGAGACGTTCCGGCAGGCGACCGGTCGCGGGACCCCCTCCTCGTGTACGGTCCCGTTGCTCTGCCAGTCCCGCGTGACCGGGCTGCTAGTCCCGCGTGACCGGGCGGCGCATCAGGCAGGTCGCGGCCACGCCCGCCGCGAACAGGGCCGCCACCGAGACGCCCGTCGCCAGCCAGCTCGCACCCAGCCACTGGCCGCCGAAGTAGCCGAGCGCCACGCTGTACGCGGCCCAGGCGATGCCCGCCAGCGCCGACCAGGGCACGAAGTCGCGAGCCCGGCGGTGGGCGGCGCCCGCGCCGAGGGAGACGACCGACCGGCCCGCGGGCGCGAACCGGGCGAGGATCACCAGCGCGCCGCCACCGTGGGCGAGGGCGTCGCCCAGCCGTTCCTGTGCGCTGGACAGCCGACGGGAGCGGGCGACCGCACGGTGCAGGCGGGCGCCGCCGCACCAGGCCAGGCGGTAGGCCGCCAGGTCGCCGAGGACCGAGGCGGCCGCCGCGCAGACCATGAGCCAGAGGACGTCCGGTACGCGCGCCACCGCCGAACCCGCGGCCGCGGCGGTCGCCGCCGCGATGACGAGGACGCCGCTCGGCAGCACGGGCAGGAAGACGTCCAGCAGGACCGACGCGGCCACCACCGGGTAGATCCAGGGGCTGCCGGCCAGCGACCCCACACTCTCCAACACCCGGAACTCCCCGTCCGACTCCCCAGAGGCAACTGCGTGCCGCGATGTCGCGGGGGAGCGGCAGGAGCGGCCTTTCGACAGCCGTACAGCGTACGCGGCGGCTGTGACAGCAGTGACGGCGGGGGCCACTGTGGCGTGCACGCGGTCTTTCACATACGCCGCCTTCACGTACGCCGCCTTCACGTACGCCGCCTTCACGTACGCCGTCCGTCACCTACGCGTCACCTACGCCGTCCGTCACGTATGGCGCCCTCCGCGCGCGGTGACCGCCCCACACGGACGGCGCCCGCTCCCGCCGGACCGGGAGCGGGCGCCGCAGGTGCGTGCGGTGCGGGTCAGACCGCGATGGGCTGGGAGGTCTGCTCCTCTTCGGCCAGCACCGTACGGGAGGCGACGAGACGGTCGAGGCCGAAGGCGCCGGAGCCGGTGAACACCAGCAGCAGGAAGGCCCAGCAGTAGAGCGCCGACGGTTCGCCGCCGTTCTGTATCGGCCACAGCGCCGCCGGCTGGTGGACGTCGAAGTACGCGTACGCCATGGAGCCGGACGCCACGAGGGCGGCACCACGGGTGCCGAGGCCGAGCAGTACCAGGACGCCGGCCACCAGCTGGATCACCGCGGCGTACCAGAACGGCCAGGTGCCAATCGGCACGGTCCCGCCGTTGGTACCCATGGCTCCGCCGAGGATGCCGAAGACGGAGGCCGCGCCGTGGCAGGCGAAGAGCAGGCCGATCACGATCCTGAAGATTCCGATCGCATATGGCTGCGATCTATTGAGATGAGCGGTCATGTGGGGGGCTCCTTCGGTTTGGTTTCGGTCCGCGAACGGAATGGTCTTTGGGGGACGGGAACCGACTGGGCGCCAGGTTAGGTGAACCTAACCTTGCTTGCAACTTCAACATTCGGTCCCGGTTCCGCTCCACCGACGCGCCCCCGGACCCCTGGCGCCGGTTCCGCTTCCGTCGTGGCCGCACGCAGGGCCGCGCGCGCCACCGCGTCCGACAACGTCACCGAGTCCACACCCGGCCGGGCCCCCCGCCGCGGTCACCCAGCGCATGCCCTCCGTGGACACTCCGAACGCGAACCGGCCCGGATGCGCCGTGCCCTGACAATGGATCAGACGGTACGGGCGCGGTGTGACAAGGGTGCGGCCCGTGGACAGCGTGAGCGTCTGGCCGCCGCCGGGGGCGTCCCGCAGGCGTGTCACCCGGGCGGTGTGCACCTCCACCCGTATCGTCTCCGGCGCGCCGGGCGACCCTCGTACGTCCCTTGTACGTCCCTCATCAGGAGGTCAGGACGCCTCCTCCACGGTCGCGAGACGGGCCGTTCCGTCCCCGGCCGGGCGGGCCCGGACGGCCCGCAGCGCGGGCTGAACGCCCGCGCAGCGTCAGCGTCATGAGCCTGTGCGACGAGGCCCGCCAGTGCCGTGAACGACTCCGGGAAGGCGGATCGGTGCTCCAAGTCGCCCTGCCGCCGCAGGTGTTCGCCGAAGCGGGCCCGGCGGGCGCCGCGTACGCCGCGGCACAGGTGGGCGTTCCATGTCTCGGCGTCATGGACGAGGTGGGGAAGGAGCAGGGCGGCGAGGTGCGTACCGGGAGGTGGTCGCAGCCGCCCCGGGCGCCGAGCAGGTGCTCCTCGGACCACTCCTGCTCCGCCGGCTCCGACATCGCCCGGCCGCCTTCGTCGAGGACGCGCGCCGCCCGGGAGTCCACCATCACGATCCGGACGAGCCCGATGTCACGGCGGTGGCTTCAGCGGACGGTGGTGGGGTGGGCGTCGGCCTGGGCGGCGTACGCGCGCAGGACGTCCGTGCCGTCCGGGGTCGCGTACGGCGGCGCGGAGCGGGTCCGCGGCCAGGGGCGCGGCTCCGGCGGGTGACGCCCGGCGTCGGGTGCCACCCGCCAGTGCCTTGTTTCAGCCGATACCGGTGACCTGCAGTGCGGTGGTCCAGTTGTTCCTGATGGCGGAGCGTGCGGCCGACAGGGTGATCCGGCCGTCGCACACGGCGTTCTTGAGCTTGGTCTCGACGCCGTCCTTGGAGTAGGCGGTCTGGCTGCCGTAGTGCGGCTCGGGCCACAGGTTCGCCGGGTCCTTCGGGGCACCCCCGAGTTCCAGAGGCACGAGGTGGTCTTCCTCGTAGTCGGACATATTGGTGTCCGAGTAGCCGTAATCGGTGATGCCCTGGGCCTTGAGAGCGTTGGTGTAGCTGGTGGAGGGGCGGACGGTGCTGGTCCAGCCGGAGACACAGATCGTGGAGCCGATGGTCGACTGCGTCACGTCCGGGTTGTAGGAACCGGGGGTGCAGTAGGAGTCGGGCAGCGGCAGGTAGGCGTGGGAGCAGGTGCTGGCCTGCGCGGTGCCGGCACTGACGCCGAGGATGAGGCCGCTGATCGCCAGGGAGAGGGCGGAAGCGGCGGCAGTGGATATTCGGGCGACGGAGCGCATGAGGTTCTCCTGTGGGGTCATGGGCATGACATGCGGGGAGCGGGGAGTCGGGGAGTTGCTCTTGCCGTGTCGGGCTGGTCGTCGTCGATCCGATGTGCTCGCGCGTGGGCGGCCTGCCGCCCATGGCCTGAAATGGGGATTCAGGCGACCTGGGGGCCCGCGGGTACGTTGAGGCGTCGACGCGCGTAGACCTTGGGCATGCGAACTCCCGTGCGGGGTTGGGGGGTTGGGGCGCGAACCAGGACATGGTCGCGAGGGGTCGTTGCGGGAAGATGTGTCTTCGGTAAGAAGCTAATGACGTGCGCATGACGCAACAAGGGGTGTGACGTGACTTACGGGCCCCGCGATCCCGCCCGGCGGTCGCGTAGCATGGAGGGCGCAGAAGGGGAGTAGCTCTTCGCCGGACCGTCGACACACTGCTCAGCACGTCTGAGCCGGCGCCCGGGGGCGGGTCCTCGTCACAGGACCGGCCAGCGAGACCTTCGGCAAGCAGTGCACGCTCGTGCCCTACGGCATGGGTGAACCGTGTGCTGCCGTGCCGAGGTGTCCGCGCAGATCACGCACTCTCGGCGGGGCAGCCCCGACCGATTGAGGAATCTTGATCAGCATCACCGTCCTGGCGCTCGTCTTCGGCGTCATCTTCCTGGCCGAGCTGCCGGACAAGACGGCCCTCGCCGGGCTCGTCCTCGGCACGCGCTACCGCGCCTCGTACGTCTTCGCCGGTGTCTCCGCCGCCTTCCTGCTCCATGTCGTGCTCGCCGTCGCGGCGGGCAGCCTGCTGACGCTGCTGCCGCGGCAGATCGTGCACGGGATCACCGGCGTGCTCTTCCTCGGTGGTGCCGCCGTACTGCTGCTGAAGAAGGACGAGGACGACGAGGAGATCCGCCGGCCGGAGAACCAGAGCTTCTGGAAGGTGTTCTCGACGGGCTTCATGCTGATCCTCGTCGCCGAGTGCGGCGACCTCACCCAGATCATGACCGCGAACCTCGCCGCGCGGTACAACGACCCGCTGTCCGTGGGCCTCGGCGCGGTGCTCGGCCTGTGGGCGGTCGCGGGGCTCGGCATCGTCGGCGGCAAGGCGCTGATGAAGAGGGTGCCGCTGCAGCTGATCACGAAAATCGCGGCGCTGCTGATGCTCGGGCTCGGGGTGTGGAGCCTGTTCGAGGCCGTGGTGGCGTGACGACTCCCGCGGCGGAGCCGGAGGCGATGGCCGGCCGGTGAACGTCCGATGGCGGGGTTCCGAAGGCTTCGCGGGGCCGGTGGCGTGATGGCGACTCGTTTTGTACCGTGGAGGAACAAAGTGGCTCCCGCCCACTTCCCCTGACCGGTGGGCGGGGCCGCCTTGTCCCCTGGGGGCGTACCCGGCTCCCTCCCCGCGCCTTGGAGAGCCATGCCGATGACGGCCACGACCGTTCTCACCGCCCACGCCCTGCTGCTGGACATGGACGGCACCCTCGTCAATTCCGATGCCGTCGTGGAGCGGTGCTGGCGGCGGTGGGCCGACCGGCACGGGCTGGACGGCGACGAGGTCATGAAGGTCGTGCACGGCCGCCAGGGTCACGCCTCGATGGCCGTACTGCTGCCCGACCGTCCCATGGAGCAGAACCACGCCGACAACGCCCGCATGCTCGCCGAGGAGACCGCCGACATGGACGGGGTGGTCGAGGTTCCCGGCGCCGCCGCGTTCCTCGCCTCCCTCGCCGGGCTGCCGCATGCCCTCGTGACCTCGGCGGACGTGGCGCTGTCCACCGCGCGCATGGCCGCCGCGGGGCTGCCCCTGCCGGAGCTGCGGATCACCGCCGAGTGCGTGGGCGCGAGCAAGCCGGACCCCGAGGGGTTCCTCAAGGCGGCCGCCGACCTGGGCGTCGAGCCGGGCGACTGTGTGGTCTTCGAGGACTCCGGCGCGGGCATCGCCGCGGGGCGCGCCGCCGGGATGCGGGTGATCGGCGTCGGCCCCCGGGCCGGGCTGCACCGTCCCGACGCACTGGTCCGGGACCTCACGCAGGTACGCGTGAAGGCCACTCCGGAGGGTGAGATCCGGCTGCACATCGGCTGACGCGGGGAGCGGGCCGGCTGCCCGGGTGGTGGTCCGGGCCGGCTGCCCGGGGCGCTCGCCGGTAATCCTCGTCGGTGGTCCTCGCCCGTGGTCCGGGCGCTCGCCGGTAATCCTCGTCGGTGGTCCTCGCCCGTGGTTCGGGCGCTCGCCGGTAATACTCGTCGACGGCCCGGCGCCGGGGGTCCGGCCGGTGCCTCCCGCCGACGGCCACTGTCAGGGCTTGTCCGCCCCCGCCCCCGTCCCAGCCCCCGTCCCCTTCCCAGCCCCCGCCCCCGTCCCGGTCTCCGACTCCAGCTCCGCCTTCGTCTGCGGCCCGTACACCCCCGGATCGTCCTGGGTGATGCCGCGGGCGATCTGGTACCTGCGGACCGCGAACTCCACCTGGCCGTCGTACACGCCGTTGACGACGCCGGTGTAGAGGTTGAGTTGCCGCAGCCGCAGTTGCAGCTCATCCACCCCGGGGCCCTCGTCGCCGGGGCGCAGCACCTGGACCGGGTACTGCTGGCCGCCGCCGCCCGGGCTCCGCGAGGCGGTGGCGGTCGCCGTCCGGCTCGGGGCCGGGGAGGCGGACGGGGGCACCGACGCGCTCGACCGCGAGAGGGAGGGCGTGGGGCTGGTGCTCGGCGACGGGGCCGTAGGCGTCGTGGGCGGCGGTGCGACCGTGGACTCCGGTGCGGAGGTCCCGCCCTGGGACGACTTTTCGGGGACGCTCGCGCGGATGTCCCCGGGCAGTGCGCCGTCCCGCTGCGGCGGATGGTACGAGAGCAGCCCCCCGACGAACGCCGCCGCGGCGACCGTGACCGCGCCACCGGAGGCGAGCAGCACGGTACGCCGCCGACGCCGGGGCGGCTCCTGCCCGGAGGCGTCGGCCGCCGGTACGACGCCGAGCCGCACCGTCTCGTCCACGGCGCCCCCGCACTGCCCCGCCCCGGCCGCCGGGAGCCGTGTGGTCCGGTCGACCGACCCTTCGTACCCCTCCGATACCCCCGGACGGCGCAACGTCCCGTCCGGCGTGCCCACTTCCGCGTCCTCGCGTGCCGCGCCCCCCGCCGCCTCCCGGGAAGACCCCCTGCCGGCCGACGTACCCTCCGGCCCCACCGGTGTGTCCCCCAGGTCCACATACGGCCGAATCAGCAGCGGATCGAAGTCCCCCGCCGCTGCCGCCTGTGCCGTCCGCGCGTCCCTGAGCGCGTCGGACGCCCGCCGGGTGCATCCGCACGACGGCGCCCCGTCCGGCCGCCGTGGTGCCTCGCACTCCGGGCAGCCCCGTCCGTTCGATCCGCTCACGCGTGGGTCCCCTCCCCGCCGAATTCCAGAGATTATGCAGATCTCCCTCACGGAATCTCCCGGGAGCCCCCGGAACCTCCTCCTCCCATCGGGACTCAACAGGCCATAACCGGCCGCACCGCCCACGATGGGAGGGACGATGGACGAGAGTCCCGGAGGTCGACGACCCTCCACGGGAGGAGGCTCTTCATGAGCAGCGACGCGCAGGACAGGACGGGAGAGGCTGCGGAGGTGACGGACGCGGCGGACGCGCCCGAGACGGAGTCACCCGGCGGCCCCGGCGGCCCGTTCGGCGGGCCCCGCACCATGCCCGGCGACGAGAGCGTGCACGGCAGCGTCCTGGTCTCCATCGGCGCGCTGCTGCTGGGCATGTTCCTGGCGGCCCTCGACCAGACGATCGTGGCGACCGCGCTGCCCACCATCGTCAGCGACCTCGGCGGTCTGGAGCATCTGTCGTGGGTGGTCACGGCCTATCTGCTGGCCTCGACCGCGGCGACTCCGCTGTGGGGCAAGCTCGGTGACCAGTACGGCCGCAAGAAGCTGTTCCAGGGCGCGATCGTGATCTTCCTGGCCGGCTCCGCGCTGTGCGGCATGGCACAGAACATGCCCGAGCTGATCGCCTTCCGGGCCGTCCAGGGACTGGGCGGCGGCGGGCTCATGGTGCTGTCGATGGCGATCGTCGGCGATATCGTCCCGCCCCGGGAGCGGGGCCGCTACCAGGGGCTCTTCGGCGCCGTCTTCGGTACGACGAGCGTGCTCGGGCCGCTCCTCGGCGGACTGTTCACCCAGCATCTGAGCTGGCGCTGGGTGTTCTACGTCAATCTGCCCGTCGGAATCGTCGCCCTCGTCGTGATCGCGGCCGTCCTGCGCATGCCGAGGAAGCCGGAGCGGCATGTCATCGACTACCCGGGCACGTTCCTCATCGCCGCCGTCGCCACCTGTCTGGTCCTGATCGCCTCGCTCGGCGGCACCACCTGGGCCTGGGGCTCACCGCAGATCACGGGCCTGGCGGTCCTCGGTGCGGTCCTGCTCGTCGTCTTCCTGTTCGTGGAGCGCCGGGCGGCCGAACCCGTTCTGCCGCTGAGGCTCTTCCGCGTCCGCACCTTCTCGCTCTCCGCCGTCATCAGCTTCATCGTCGGCTTCGCGATGTTCGGTGGGATGACCTACCTGCCGACCTTCCTCCAGGTCGTCCACGGCATCAGTCCCACCCTGTCCGGGGTGCACATGCTGCCGATGGTGGCCGGGATGCTGCTGTCGTCCACCGGCTCCGGCCAGATCGTCAGCCGTACCGGCCGCTGGAAGGTCTTCCCGGTCGTGGGCACCGCGGTCACCATGATCGGCCTGCTTCTGCTGCACCAGCTCGACGAGTTCAGCGGCACCGCCGAGATGAGCGTCTACTTCTTCGTCTTCGGACTGGGGCTCGGCCTGGTCATGCAGGTCCTGGTGCTGATCGTGCAGAACTCCGTCAGCTACCAGGACCTGGGCGTCGCCACCTCCGGCGCCACCTTCTTCCGCTCCATCGGCGCCTCCTTCGGGGTGGCCGTCTTCGGTGCGATCTTCGCGAGCCGCCTGGGCGGCGAGCTGGCGGCGGCGCTCGCCGGACGCCCCCTCCCGGCGGGCATCACCGCCGACGCCCTGAAGGCCGATCCGCGCGGCATCGCCGCTCTGCCGGCCACCGTGCGGCCCGCCGTCCTGCACGCGTTCGCCTCCTCCATCACCGACGTCTTCCTCTACGCCGCCCCGGTCGCCCTTCTCGGCTTCGTCCTGTCGTGGTTCCTGCGCGAGGACAGGCTGCGCGGTTCGGTGACGGCGCCCGACGTGACGGAGACGCTGGCGAGCAACCCGGTGGAGCGTTCGTCGTACGACGAGGTGTGCCGGGCGCTGTCCGTCCTCGGTTCACGCGAGGGGCGGCGCGAGATCTACCAGAAGATCACCCTGCGGGCGGGCTACGACCTGCTGCCCGGGGCGAGCTGGCTGCTGCTGCGGACCAAGAAGTACGGCTGGGCCGAGCCGGCGATCCTCGCCGAGCGCAGCATGGTCCCGCTGAACGTGATCCTCCAGGCCGCCCGGCAGGTGGAGGAGCGGGGTCTCGCGGTGCGCGAGGGGCTCGACCTGCTGCTCACCGAGCGGGGCCGGGAGGTCGCCGAGCGGCTGTACGAGGCCCGTGAGGAGTCCCTGGCCGAGCTGCTCGGCGACTGGTGGGGGCCGGACCGCCCGACCGACCTGAGCAGCCTGGTCAAGGAGCTGAACGCCGAGATGTGCGGCTGCGACGCGGAACGCCCGCACGACCGTACGGGCCCGAGGACGAGAACGCCCGGACGGCCCCTCTAGACCCCGGATCCGTGCTCCTCCGGGAGCGGGGCCAGCCGCTTGCCGAACCAGTGGTCCGCGTACGGCTCGTCGTTGTGCGGCTCGGTCTCGACATACCCCATCCGCCGTGCGCCGAGCGCCCGCGCGTGCTCCTCCGCGGCGGTCACGAGGAGCCGGGCCCCGCCCCTGCCGCGCATGTCCCCGCCCAGGAAGACCGCTTGAGCTCGGCCGTGGCCGGGTCCGTCAGCCGTACGCCCGCGGTCCCCGCCGGCCGGCCCCCGTATCCCGCCACCAGCAGCACTCCGCCGGGCGGCGCCGGATCGGCGCCGGTCTCGGCGGCGATCGCGCGCTCCAGCTCGTCGGGGTCGGTTGTTCGCGCCGTGACGCACGCTCGGTGAGGGCGCCGGGCGCCCTCCGGTCGCGTGTGGCTCGTTTGGCGGCCGTCCTGCGGGCAACCCGGCCGGAAGACGGCCCGCCGGGCCGGGAGAACGGAAGGCATCCATGTCCACTGGCCTGATCATCGCTTTGATCGTGATCGTGATCGTGGCGGCCGTCGTCGCGGGCGCGGCCGCCCTCGCCCCGCGTGCCCGGGGTGCGCGAGGGGGGCGGGGGCTGAGGCGCCGCTTCGGGCCCGAGTACGAGCGCACCGTGGCCCGGCACGATGGGGACGCCAGGGCCGCCGAGCGGGAACTCACCGAACGGCTGAAGAAGTACGGCTCGCTGCGGGAGCAGCCCCTCGAACCGGCCGAGCGCGAGCGGTACACGGCGCGCTGGACGGCCGCCCAGGAGCGTTTCGTCGACTCACCGAGGGACGCGGTGGCGGAGGCGGACCGGCTGCTCGCCGAGCTGGCGGGCGCGCTGGGCTTCCCCGACGGCGGGCGCTACGAGGAGCAGTTGGACGCGCTGTCCGTGCACCACGCCGACCATGTTCACGGCTACCGCCGGCTGCACCGTGTGGCCCAGCCCCCGGTCGGCGGAGCCGACGACGGCCGCGCGGGCACGGAGGAGATGCGGGAGGCCCTGCTGGAGGCCCGTGTGCTCTTCGAGGACCTCGTCGTCCCCGCGCGCCGGCAGCGGGCCGGGGCCGGCACGGACACGGCCGGGCACGCCGCCGGGCGCGCCGAGGGGCCGTCCCGTCTTCCGTGGGGCTTCCATCGGCAGCATGCGAAGGGGAGTTGAGGGTGATGACTGATCGGATAGCGGGCGGGGGCGACGAACGCCGGGCCGAGGGGGAGATGCCTCCCGAGCGAGCCGGGCGACGGGACACCGCCGATGTGCGGTCCGAGGGGATCGCGCGCCGCAGGGACTTGGGGCCGGAGGGGACCGATCCCCGGGACGCCGCCGATGTGCGGCCCGCGGGCGTCGGGTACCGGGAGGAGGCCGACATGCGGTCCGAGGAGACGTATCGCGAGGCCGCCGGCCTGAGCCCGGAGGGGGCCCGGTACCGGGAGAGTGCCCATCCGGGAGCGGCCGGGTCGCGGGAGTCCGGGGCGTTCCGGCCGGAGGGCGCTCCGGGACAGATACGGCTGCTGCCGCGGGAGGAGTGCGAGCGGTTCGCGCAGCGCCTGCAGCACGCCATCGGCGAGTTCGTCGACGAGCCGAGGGACGCCGTCCAGGAGGCCGACCGGGTGGCGCAGGAGGTCGTCGCACGGCTCTCGGAGGCCGTGGCCTCGCGGCGGCGGACCCTGAAGGCGTCATGGCAGGACGCGGGCGACGACGCACACGCCGGCGCCGACACCGAACAGCTCCGGCTCGCCCTGCGCGACTACCGCGTGACCGTCGAGCGGCTGCTGAATCTGTGAGGCGCCGGCCGTAAGGCCGAAGGAGGCCGCCCGGTGGAGGCGGGGCCGGACCCGGACCATGTTTCCGGGGCCGGCCCCGCTCGGCATACGGCCCGGTGAGCGGCCGTCGGGACTCAGTCCGCT
This sequence comes from Streptomyces sp. NPDC093261, assembly GCF_044753645.1. Taxonomy (NCBI): domain Bacteria; kingdom Bacillati; phylum Actinomycetota; class Actinomycetes; order Kitasatosporales; family Streptomycetaceae; genus Streptomyces; species Streptomyces sp. NPDC093261. The sequence continues at coordinate 611,593 of NZ_JBIVNO010000001.1, read as the reverse complement.
CCCCGGGAGCCCGACCGGCGCTCGTGCCACTGCCGTACGACCTCCTCGACGTCGTACGGCTTGAGGCCGAGCGGCGGGCCCGGCGGGGGCTTGAACATCATGTCGCGGATCTTCGCATTGAGGTCCTCGACCATGCGGCGTACCACCCGCTCGGACGGGGCCGCCGCGGCCGCGAGGAGCGTGTCCTCGGCTTCCTTGCGCAGGGCCAGCGTCGGCGGCAGGACCGCGAGGCCCTCGCGGAGCATCTTGCGCTTGATCCACCACAGTTCGTCGTACACCGTGTCGGTGACCGAGGCCGAGGGTTCGCCCGCGCCGGGGAGGTTCGCGAATTCTCCGCGCTCCTGGGCATCCCGGATCTGTTTGTCGACGAAAGACTCGAAGCTGGCGCCGGGTGGCTTGCGCTCGGTCATGGGTCCATTGTGCCGGACGTCACCCGACGCGGCGATCGGGCGAATTATCATTCCGCCGCGGAACGCCAACCGGGCTCGCCCGCAGGACACTTGTACCGCCGCACTCAGGAGGAGCGCACGTGCTCGAACTCACCATGGCCTCGGTCTCCGCGGCGGACGCCGGGGTGACGGCCGGCATGCTGATGGCCGACGCGCCCAGCGACCCCGGCACCGTGCTGCGGGTGGGCAGGGACGCGTCCGTGTGCCGGCTGGTGACGCCGGACGACTGGCTGTTCGTCTCGCGCGTCCACCTGGAGTTCCTGTGCGGCCCGGAGGGCGACTGGCAGGTGAGCTGGCTGCGCGGCTCCCTGGCCGAGCCGTCCTCCGAGGTGGCGCTGGCCCTGGCGGGACAGCCCGCCCAGGCCCTGCCCTACGGCGGCACGGTCCCGCTCCCGCGCGGCGGCTCGGGCGAACTGGTCATCCACGACCGCACCGCGCCGCGCAGCGTGAACGTGGGCTTCTACCACGAGGCGTAGGCCACGGGGCTCGAGGGATCCGTCCGCCTCGTCAGGCCCGTCAGTCCACGACCCGCGCCAGCGCGAACCCGTCGTGCCCCTTGCTGCCCACCGTCTGCACCGCCGTCGCGTTCAACCTGGGGTGGACGGCCATCAGTTCGAGCGCGGCGCGGGTGCCCTGCACGCTCGGGTCGTCGCTGTCCGTCTCGGTGACCCGGCCGCTGCGCACGACGTTGTCGAGGACGATCAGGCTGCCGGGGCGGGTCAGCTTGACGGCCCATTCGACATAGTGCGCGTTGTTGGCCTTGTCCGCGTCGATGAAGACCAGGTCGAACGGGTCCGGGTGCTCCTCGGCCAGCTTCGGCAGCGACTCCAGCGCGGGGCCGACGCGGACCTCGGCGATCCCGTCCAGACCCGCCCGGGACAGGTTGCGGCGGGCGACCTCCGCGTGCTTGGCGCTGTACTCCAGTGTGATCAGCCGGCCGTCCGCGGGCAGCGCGCGGCCCAGCCAGATGGTGCTGTACCCGCCGAGCGTGCCGATCTCCAGGATGCGGCGGGCACCCTGGAGCTGGGCGAGGAGCTGGAGCAGCTTCCCCTGGTTCGGTGCGACGTTGATGGGTGGGAGTCCGGCCGCCTCGCTGTCCCGCAGGGCCGCGGCGAGCACCTCGTCGGTGGGGGAGAGAAGGGTGGTGAAGTACGCGTCCACGTCGTCCCAGAGCTCTTGCGCTGTGCTCATGCACCGTCCCTTTCCCGGGTCTGGTTAGGTCGTCTAACTAGCCTCCCTAACGAATATAGCCGGGGCGGGGTGCGCTGTCAGCGGATACAAGGCGACGGGGCGCCGAGGGTCAGCCGATCGGGGGATCGGCGGAAAGCCTGGAGACGGGGGAGCGCGCGCCCCCGTCGCTGCGGGAGAGCGCGCGCTCCGGAACCCGATTCGGTGCCGGTGTCGGTGCGGGTGTCGGCGCCGGCTGTCGGCCGTCGGCGCGTCAGCGGTCCGTGCGCTCCACCGAGGGAGCCGATCCCGGCAGCGGGCGGCCCGCCGACTCCGCCATGAACCACACCGAGGCGCCGCCGATCACGGCCGCCGCCATCATGTAGTAGGCGGGCATCATCATGTTCCCGGTCGCGCCGATCAGCGCCGTCACCACCAGCGGGGTGGTACCGCCGAACAGCGACACGGAGACGTTGAAGCCGATCGAGAGCGAGCCGTAGCGGACCCGGGTCGGGAAGAGGGCGGGGAGCGCCGCCGGCATCGCCGCCGTGAAGCAGACCAGCAGCAGCCCCAGCGCGCCCATGCCGAGCGCCACCGCGAGAAGGCTGCCCTGGCGGATCAGCAGCACCGCCGGGATCGACAGGAACAGGAAACCGGCACAGCCCGCGGCGATCACCGGGCGGCGGCCGATCCGGTCCGTCAGCGCGCCCGCGAACGGCTGCACCACCATCATCAGCGCCATCACGCCGAGCACGACCAGCAGCCCGTGGGTCTCGTCGTACTTCAGCTCACTGGTGAGATAGCTCGGCATGTACGACAGCAGCATGTAGTCGGTGACGTTGAAGACGAGTACCAGGCCCATGCACAGCAGCAGCGCCTTCCACTGTCCGGTGATCATCTCGCGCAGCGGCACCTTGGGGCGCTCCGCCTCGGCCTTGGCCACCTCCGCCGCGAACGCCGGCGTCTCCTCCAGCCGCATCCGCAGATACAGGCCGATGATCCCCATCGGACCCGCGATCAGGAACGGGATGCGCCAGCCCCAGGCCACCAGGTCGTCGGTGGACAGCAGCGCCGTCATCAGGGTGACCAGGCCCGCGCCGCCGATGTACCCGGCGAGCGTGCCGAACTCCAGCCAGCTCCCGAGGAAGCCGCGCTTCTTGTCGGGCGCGTACTCGGCGATGAACGTGGACGCGCCCGCGTACTCACCGCCGGTCGAGAAGCCCTGGACCAGACGGGCCGCCAGCAGCAGCACCGGCGCGCCGACGCCGATCACCGCGTAGGACGGGATCAGGCCGATCGCGAAGGTGCCGACCGCCATCATGATCATGGTGAGGGCGAGCACCTTCTGCCGCCCGATCCGGTCGCCGAGCGGGCCGAAGACCATGCCGCCGAGGGGGCGGACGAGGAAGGCCGCGGCGAAGGCGCCGAACGTCGACAGCAGCTGCGCCGTGGCGTTGCCGGACGGGAAGAAGACCTTGCCCAGCGTCACGGCGATGTAGCTGTAGACGCCGAAGTCGAACCACTCCATCGCGTTGCCGAGCGCGGCGGCCTTCACGGCGCGCCTGACCAGCGCGGGGTCGGTGACGGTGGGCCCGGGGCGGGCCGGGGACACGGGTGCGGTGGGTGGTGCGACGGTCGTCAAGATTCCGCTCGCCTGCCTTTCGACGGGGACAGGGACAGGGCCCGGGTACGGCGGGCCCGTGGACCCCCACGGTGACGGGCCCAAAAGTGACCATAGGGGTACGTGTCGGCCTTACGGACGGCGACGGGCCGGTCCCGGAGTGTGGCCAAACGCGGTCTACGCAGGGGTGACGGCGCGCTCGCGAGCGGCCGGATGCCGTCACCTTTGTGATCCATCTCGCGTACCGCGGAGGGAACCGGATCGGCCACCCGGCTATCGTCATGCGGACAAAAGGCTGGCGGACCTCAGATGAAGAGGGGGTTGCCGGGGTCTCATGAGGGGGTCTGCGAACCTCATAGAGTCCGGACAGGTGCATACGAACAGGATGAACGGGACGCACGGGGCGGGAGGGCCGACGGGGCGTGGCGAATGTGGAGCACAGCGGGCAGGTGGCCGGTGCCTTCGGAGCGGGGACCCCGCAGCAGGCGAAGGTGCGGCTGAGAGCGGCCCGGGTGGCTCTCTGGCTGATCGTCGCCGTCCTCGGAGTACGACAGATGGCCGTCGTCCTCGGTACCCCCCGGGGCGACCGGCTGACGGACCTGGAGACCTGGGTCGGCCCGCACGGGGTCCTGCATGTGAACGGGTCGCTGTACGACTCGACGCGGTTCACGGGTACGCCGTTCGCCGGCCTCGTCCTCAAGCCCCTCACCCGGGCGGCCGAGCAGGCCCTCGGCTGGGGCTGGACCTTCGGCACGCTGCTCCTGGTCGTCGCGCTCGGCCTGATCGTCGCCCGCGCCCTGCCCCAGCCGGTGACCCGGCGCAGCGCGCTGCTCGCCGCCCCTGTGGCGATCAGTCTGCTGATGCTGTCGCTGCCGGTGCGCAACACCCTCTATCTCGGCCAGACCAGCATCATCCCGGTGCTCCTGGTCCTGCTGGGCTGCTTCGTCGTGCGCGGGGAGCGGGCCGGGGGCCTGCTGATCGGCCTCGGCGCCGCACTCCAGCCGACCGTGCTGCTGTTCGCGCCCCTGCTGTGGTGCACCGGCCGCCGTCGCGCCGCCGCCTCCACCGCCGGCACCTTCGCCGTGTGCACCGTGCTCGCCTGGGCCGCGATGCCGCACGACTCCTCCACCTACTGGGTGCACCACCTGGCCGGAACCGGACTCGGCGGCAAGGCCGGCGACCACACCAACCAGTCCCTGCACGGCGCCCTGCTCAGGCTCGGCCTGTCCGGGCCGCTGGAGATCGGCCTGTTCCTCTTCCTGGGCGCCGCCGTCGCGATCGTAGGGCTGCGCCGCGCGATCCGGTACGCGCGGGACGGGCAGCTGCTGCTCGCCGTCGCGGTCACCGGCTGCGTCGCGGTCGCCGTCTCGCCCACGAGCTGGCAGCACCAGCTTCTGTGGGTGCTGCTCGCGGCGGTCGGCCGGGTCGGTACCAGGGTCTCGGACCGGTATGTCTGGCCGGTCGCCGTCGTCCTGGTGATGACGCTGCCCGCGAAGACGATGGTGCCGAACATGACGGTGGTCGAGCCGCTGCGCGACAACCCGGTGCTGCTGGCGGCCCTCGCCGCGGCCACCTTCGTCCCGTTCCTGTCCCGCGCCTCCCCGTCCTACCGGGTCCCCGTCCCCACGGAATACGCGCCGCACACTCCCGCCCGCCGGCGGTGCGTCCCCCTCCTGCCGTTTCCGCGCCGGGTCCTCACCCGCCCCAACCTGCTGCTGGAACTGCTGCTGATCCGCGTCACCTACGCCGCCTACTCCCAGGTCCGGCTCGCGGCGACCGGCGACGACAGCGCGGCGGGCCGGGCCACCGCCGAGCACCACGGCGACCGGATCCTCCGCCTCGAGCGCTTCCTCGGCATCGACATCGAGCACGGCGTCAACCACGCCCTCGCCAAGGTCGGCTGGCTGCGCGGCTTCTTCGACTTCTACTACGAGTCCTTCCACTTCCTGATCCCGCTGTCCGTCCTCGCCGTGCTCTACCGGCGCCGCCCGGCCGACTACCGGTGGGCGCGCTCGGTGCTCGGTCTCGCCACCTTCGTCGCCCTGGTCGGCTTCTGGCTCTACCCGCTGGCCCCGCCCCGCCTGATGCCGCACCTCGGCATCATCGACACCGTGCACGGCGTCCAGGACTTCTCCAAGCCGGACTACGGCACCCTGACCGCGGTGACGAACCAGTACGCCGCGATGCCCTCGCTGCACTTCGGCTGGTCCCTGTGGTGCGGGCTGACCATCGCGGTCCTCGCGCCCCGGTGGTGGATGAAGGTCCTCGGTCTGCTGCACCCGCTCTTCACGGTCTCGGCGATCGTGGCGACCGGCAACCACTGGGTGCTGGACGCCGTCGGCGGCGCGGCCGTCGTCGGAGCGGGCTTCGCACTCGCCCGTCTGCTCCAGGGGCCGCGCGCCCGGGCGGCGGACGTTCCCCCGCGGACGCAGGTCCGCACCCTCCCCGCCGGGATGAAGGCCCGTACTCCGAGCTGATCCGGTAGACGCCCGGCGCGGTGACCGTCAGCCGCGTGAACTCGCCGTCGCGGGCGAGGCAGCCTCCGCCGTCGGCGTGCAGCCACGGCGAGTGGGCGACCCGCACGCTGGTGGTCCCGGGCCGCGTCATCCGTACGTCCACCTCGGCGCTCGTCGTGCGCAGGACCGTCGCGGGTGCCGTCACCAGCGGCACCGCGTCACGCACCCGGTACACCCTCCAGTGCGCGTCCCGCCACACCGGCTCCAGCCAGTCCGGGCGGTGCTCGCGTACGAGCCGCGCCTCCTCCTCGGCGTACCCGTCCGGCTCGGCCAGGGGCAGGACGACGAACCCGACCGCCCAGCGGTCCAGCCACCGGCGGTAGGAGGCCGCCGAGAACGTGCCGTCGTAGAACAGCCGGCCGCGCTCCATGTCGAGCTGCCGGTTCCAGCCGCGCGCGAGGTTCAGATGCGGGGCGAGGACGGTGGCCTCACGGTGGTTTCGCGCCGGAACGGCCTCCACCCGGGCCCGGTCCGCGCCGAGCCCGTCGAGGGCCCGCAGTACCCCGCCGGTGTCCGCCGCCCAGGCCGGCACGGTGGTGGAGACCCTCAGGTCGCCCGCCGTCTTGCGGCCCACCCAGGTGACGGAGAAGACCAGCGCGGCGACCAGCAGAACCCGCCGGAGTCCCCGCAGCCGGGGCTCGGCCGGCAGCATCGCCAGCAGCACGGCGGGCGCGAACAGTTCCGCGAGCCGCTCGGCGTTCGTCCCGACCGGGGAGGGGATCAGGTACGCGAGCACGGGCCCGGCCGCGTACACGGCCCCGCTCCGGCGTGCGACACGCCAGCCCCGCGGTGCCAGGACCGTCACGGCCAGCCCCAGCACCGCCGGCTGCCAGATGCGGTCCGCCGGCATCAACTGCTCCCCGGTGAAGGGGAACAGCAGGGTGGTCGTGGCGACCACCGCGCACGGCGGCGCCAGCAGCGCCAGGGCGCGCCTCCAGTCCCGTACGCACAGGAAGCCGGCCCCCGGCACCGCCAGGAACAGACCGGCCACCGGGCTCGCCATGGTCGCGAGCGCCGCGTACACCGCCGCCGGGACGAGCCGCCGCTGCCCGGTCAGCAGCACACAGCCCGCCAGCCCGAAGGCGACGCCGAGCGCGAACGTGGTGCGGCCCGAGGCCACATCGCACCACAGCGCCAGCGAGGCGAGCAGCGCCGGACCGAGCGGCCGCCGCACCCCGGCGCGCACGATCAGCACCGCGGCCAGCCAGGAGGAGGCCACCCCGGAGACCACGGTCACGGTGCGCACACCGAGGGCGGCCATCAGATAGGGGGAGATCAGGCTGTAGTCGGCGGTGTGCATCCCGCCGTACCAGGAGAGGTCGTACGCCGATCCGCCGTGTTCGGCCGCGAACCGGGCCCATGCCTCCTGGGCCGCGAGGTCGCCTCCTCCGGTGGCGAGGAACAGCCACCACAGCGCGTACAGCGGCAGGGTGGCGAGCGTGGCGAGGAGCGGGGTCCGATGCCGGGTCCCGAACGCCCGAAGGGAACGGACGCGGGGAGCGGCGGTGTCCTCGGACCGGACCGGCACGAGTTCGGCAGGGATCACGGGCGCGCTTCCGTTCGACGTCTTCGGCGAGGGCGGTCGCGAGGGCGAAGCTGCTCGGCGATCGCGAGGGCAGGGCGACTGTGCCTCTGGGAAGACGTCGAGGGGAAGAGGGACGTTCACCCGTGCGGGGGGCTTGTGCGCCGTACGGGGCGTATGAGGGAGGCAGGGGCGGGGCGTAGGGGACTGCCCCTGCCTCCCACGGGACGGGCCGGCGGCGCCGGGAGGCCGGCGGCCCGCGTCTGTGGTTCCGCGCGGGTCAGCCCGCGGTCACCTGGAGTTCCTTCACCCCGTTGATCCAGGCGGAACGCAGCCGGCGCGGGTCGCCGGCCTCCCGGATGCCCGGCATGGTGTCGGCGATCGCGCCGAAGATGAGGTCGATCTCCAGGACGGCCAGGGACTTCCCGAGGCAGTAGTGCGGGCCTCCACCGCCGAACCCGAGGTGCGGATTGGGGTCCCGGGTGATGTCGAAGACGTCCGGGTCGGCGAAGACCTCGGGGTCGTGGTTGGCCGAGGAGTAGAAGAGACCGACCCGGTCTCCCTTCCGGATCCGCTTGCCGCCCAGTTCGGTGTCCTGGGTGGCGGTGCGCTGGAAGGAGACCACCGGGGTCGCCCAGCGGACGATCTCCTCCGCGGCGGTCGACGGGCGCTCCCGCTTGTACAGCTCCCACTGGCCGGGGTGGGTGAGGAAGGCGTGCATGCCGTGCGTGATGGCGTTGCGGGTGGTCTCGTTGCCCGCGACGGCCAGCATCAGGACGAAGAAGCCGAACTCGTCGGAGGCGAGATTGCCCTCGTCCTCGGCCGCCACCAGTGTGCTCACGATGTCCCTCGCCGGGCACTGCTTGCGCTCGGCGGCCATGTTCATGGCGTACGCGATGATCTCCGCGGCGGACTGGGCGCCGACCTCCTCGGTGACGGCGTACTCCGGGTCGTCGTACGAGATCATCCGGTTGGACCAGTCGAAGATCTTCGCCCGGTCCTCCTGCGGGACGCCGATCAGTTCGGCGATGGCCTGGAGCGGCAGCTCACAGGCGACCTGGGTGACGAAGTCGAAGGGGCCCCGGTGCGCGCGGGCCTTGTCCACGATGGCGCGCGCCCGGGCGCGCAGCCGCTCCTCCAGCGCGCGGATGGCCCGCGGGGTGAAGCCGCGCTGGACGATCTGGCGGACCCGGGTGTGCTCGGGCGGGTCCATGTTCAAGAGGATGAGCCGCTGGGCCTCGATTCTGTCGCGTTCGATGTGCTCGTTGAAACGGATGATCGCCGTGTTCAGGTACGAGGAGAAGATCTCCGGGTGCGTGGAGGCGTACTTGACGTCCGCGTGCCGGGTGACGGCCCAGTAGCCGTCGTCCGCGAAACCGGCCACACCATGCGGCTGGGGGATCCAGCGGACCGGTTCCGCCCGGCGCAGCCCGGCGAACTCCGGCAGGGGCACACGGTGGTGCAGCACGTCCGGGTCGGTGAAGTCGAACCCGTCGGGCAGCGCGGGACAGGGCATGGGACCCACCCTTCTGACGGCCCATCAGGAATTGCCGTGAAGGTAGTAACGGGTTCTACAAGTCGCAAGGGGCGCCGCACATCCAATTGCGTGCGAAACTCATGCAGATCACGACTTCGGCGACTGCACGACTCTTGCGGCCCGGGAGTCCGGGTCAGCAGACTGCAAGCAGAACTAGAACGCGTACTAGTTCTGCGTGGCGGGTGGCCGGGACGCCCGCGCCGCGCGGGTGACCGAGGAGAGGACAAACCCCCCATGGCCGCGGAACCCGTGATAGTCGAAGCCGTTCGCACCCCCATCGGCAAGCGCGGCGGCGCGCTCGCCAATCTGCATCCCGCCTATCTGCTGGGCGAGACCTACCGCGAACTCCTCGGCCGCACCGGCATCCCCGCCGACTGCGTCGAGCAGATCGTCGGCGGCACGGTGACGCACGCCGGCGAGCAGTCGATGAACCCCGCGCGCACGGCGTGGCTCACCGTGGGGCTGCCGTACGAGACCGCGGCGACGACCGTCGACTGCCAGTGCGGCTCCTCCCAGCAGGCCGCGCACATGGTGGCCAACATGGTGGCGGCGGGCGTCATCGACGTCGGGATCAGCTGCGGTGTCGAGGCCATGTCGCGGGTGCCGCTCGGCTCCGGATCCAAACACGGCCCCGGCAAGCCGTTCCCGGACGAGTGGAACGTGGACCTGCCGAACCAGTTCGAGGCGGCCGAGCGGATCGCCCGCCACCGGGGGCTGACCCGGGAGAACGTCGACGCGCTCGGGCTGATCTCCCAGGAGCGCGCGGCGGTCGCCTGGTCCGAGGAGCGGTTCAAGCGCGAGACGTTCGCCGTCCAGGTGCCGACGACCGAGGAGGAGCAGCGCGCCGGTCAGGGCATGTGGCGGCTGGTCGACCGGGACGAGGGCCCGCGCGACACCTCGCTCGAGGCGCTGGCGGGACTCAAGCCGATCATGCCGACGGCGGTGCACACGGCGGGCAACTCCTCGCAGATCTCGGACGGCGCGGCGGCCCTGATGTGGGCGTCGAAGCGGATGGCGCGCGCCCTGAAGCTGAGGCCCCGGGCGCGGATCGTGGCGCAGGCGCTGGTGGGCGCGGACCCGCACTTCCACCTCGACGGCCCGATCGACGCGACGAAGGCGGTTCTCGGGAAGTCCGGGATGTCGCTGAGGGACATCGACCTGGTGGAGATCAACGAGGCGTTCGCCTCGGTGGTGTTGAGCTGGGCGAAGGTCTTCGACCAGGACCTGGAGAAGGTCAACGTGAACGGCGGTGCGATCGCCCTCGGCCACCCGGTCGGGGCGACCGGCGCCCGGCTGATCACGACGGCGCTGCACGAACTGGAGCGAACGGACAAGGAGTTCGCCCTGATCACGATGTGCGCGGGCGGCGGCCTGGCCACGGGAACGATCATCCAACGGCTTTAGGGGGCGGCGGACGTGGGCCACGAGTGTCCCTGGCCCACATCCTCCCTCCAGGTCAGCGTGCGGCTGCGGCCCAGCCGACGAAGGTGGCGAACGCGGCGGGCGGGAAGGCGAGTACCGGGCCGGCGGGGGTCTTGGAGTCCCGTACGGCCACGGTGGCGCACGGGGTCTCGGCGATCTCTACGCACTCGCCGCCCTGATCGCCGCTGTACGACGACTTGCGCCAGGCGAGGCCGCCGAGGGGTGCGCATTCGACGCAGGAGCCTCCCTGGTCCCCGCTGTAGCTGGACTTACGCCACTGGATCCCCGCCAGAGTCGCATTGCTCTCCATAGCGTTCCTCCATTACGCGCCGGATCAGCTCCGCCGAGTCTCTGAGGGAGAGTGCGGCGGCCTGAAGATGATCGTAACGGAGCGAGCAGTCTTTGACGGTGTCCGGATTAGCAGTCGGATGTCCGCTGCCGTAGCCCTCGGTGTAGACGATGTCCGGATCGTTCGTGAAGCGGAAGAGGTCGAACGAGCCTTGCAGGCCCGCATGCGCTCCAGCCGAGAATGGCAGTACTTGTACGTTGATCCGCGGATTGCCCTCGAACGCAACCAGGCGCGCCAGTTGATTCCGCATAACGCCTGGGCCACCGGTCGCCTGGTGCAGTGCGGCCTCACTGATCACCGCCCAGAAGACCGGCGGTCCGCCCTTCTCGAAGATGCGCTGCCGCGCCAGGCGGGCGGCGACACGGTCGTCGAGGTCGGCTTGCTCCAGGGCGCCCAGGACGGCGCGCGCGTACCCCTTCGTCTGGAGTAAGCCGTGCACCAGGTGCGTATGGAAGGTGAAGATCTCCCCAGCTCGTGCCTCCAACTCCGCCACCTGTTGAAACCACGCCGGTAACTGACTCCGCATCACCAGCCCGACCAGCCGCGAAAGCAACCCACCCGTACCCAGCGCCGCATCCACCCGTTCGCTGAACTCCGCCGTCGGCAGCTTTCTGGCCGTTTCGATCTGGCCGACCAGCGAACCGGTGTAGTTGATGATGTCCCCGAGCTGCCTTTGGGTCAGCCCCGCGGCCTCCCGGTGGCGGCGCAGTTCGAACCCGTAGTAGTCGAGCGGTGAGGCGCCCGGGTCGAGGACGTTGATGTGGGTCACGTGGAGCCCCCTCTCGCGACAACCCGGTCCACAGCGGCACCGGTTGTATCCCGTCTGTAGCGCAGCGTAGTCGCGGCAGGTCAACCTTGTGCCGTGAACGACTACATTCCCCCCGCGCTGTTAGAGCCCCGCCCCACCCGGTACCGCATGCGCCTCACCGTCGGCGAGCATTCGGCGCGGCACATCCGGCGCGTCGTCCGCTCGTTCCTGTGTGAATGGGGGATGGCTGAGTTGGCCGATGCCGCTGAGCTGGGCGTGTCCGAGCTGGTCGCCAACGTCGTACGCCATGTGCCGGACCGGCGGTGCACGGTGCTGGTGCTGCGGCAGACGGAGGGGGTGAGAGTGGAGGTGACCGACGGGTTCTCCGCGCCTGTGTCGGCCCGGACCGAGGTGCCGGAGGACTCTGAGGGCGGTCGCGGGCTCCTTCTGCTGGACGCGGTGGTCGACAAGTGGGGCGTGGAGAGCGAACCCTCGGGCGGCAAGACCGTGTGGTTCGAGTGCCGCACCTGAGCGGGGAGGCGAACGCGCCGAAGGCGGTGACCCCGGATCGGGGTCACCGCCTTCGCAGTCACTGCGTTCGGCTCTGTCAGTACCAGTGGTGGGTGGACCAGAAGTTCCACGCGGCGGCGGGGCTGCCGTAGCGGGAGTTCATGTAGTTCAGACCCCACTTGATCTGGGTGGCCGGGTTCGTCTTCCAGTCGGCACCGGCGGACGCCATCTTGGAGCCCGGCAGCGCCTGGACCAGGCCGTAGGCACCGGAGGAGGCGTTGGTGGCGTGGACGTTCCAGCCGCTCTCGTGGGAGACGATCTTGTTGAACGCGGCGAACTGCGTGGCGTCCGGGATCATCTGGTGCGCGATCGCCTGAGCGTTGGAGGCCGAAGCGGGGGTGGCGGCCTGAGCGGGCGCCGAGGTCATCGCCAGGCCGGCCGCGGCAGCGGCGAGGGCGGTGGCGGCGACGGCCTTCTTCGGGGAGGCGATGCGGCGGATGAAGGAGACGGACACAGAGAAACCTCATTCGTTGGGGACGGGGAGTCGCAGACATGCCGGAACCACGCGGAGGCGGTGGGGGTATGCACCGGCGCCGCGACCCGGTGGGTTCGTGGCGCCCTGCGACGTCATCCAGAGAAGCAGGTGGAAAACCTGTCCGCAATGCCCCCTTTTACTAGTTGTGGCCGCATCCGCGAGTAAGGCCCCCTGTGTGACGTGGGTCTCAATGCGCAGGTCAGGGGGCTCATTGATGGGTGCATGGCGGCGGTTTGACCTACGGCCCCGCGTCGTAGGTGACGGTGGTCACGTGGGGCTCGTCACGGTTTGGGTGACGGAATGGGTATAGCGGGTATACGGGGAGAAACCGGGCAGTGTGAGCCAGGCCGCATGCGCGGAGGGTGGGATGTGACCGGCGTCGCACGCGTAACGTGCCGTGAGCCGGGCCCCGTCACAGGCTGAGTGTGATCGCGGCGCCGATGCCGCCGAGGCCGAGGGCGAACGCGGCCGGGACCCAGCCGCCCCTGGCCCAGGGAAAGAACCGGTCGAACGACAGCCGGCCGGGCCCGAGGGCGGCCACGGCGAGGGCGACGGCGGCGATGCCGATGCTGTACTCCATGCCGCCTTCCGTCTCCCACAGGCCATGGGCGGAGGTGACGGTGGCCATGGCGTTGATCATCACGCCGATCAGGGCGGCGGAGGCGAGCGGGGTGAGCAGCCCGAGAGCCAGGCCGAGGCCGCCGAGGAACTCGGAGAGACCGCCGACCAGGGCGAAGACCGTGCCCGGATGGAAACCGAGGGAGGCGAAATAGTCGCCGGTGGCCGTCAGGCCCTCGCCTCCGAAGATTCCGAACAGCTTCCGGGCGCCATGCCCGGCCATCAGCAGTCCGAAGACCAGTCTGAGGAGCAGGAGTCCCCCGTCGCCGGCCCAGGAATGCGGCCAGGGCCTGCGATATGCCGCCGGTTCTGCCGGTTCCGTGGGCGCCGACGGCCGATCCGGGTTGTTCGTCGCCATCTGACTGCTCCGCTACAGGCGCCGTGGCGGGCGCTGACTTCAGCCTTTCGCGGATGCCCCGGTCACGCACCTCGGCTTCGGCGGCGACACGGCGCGGGTTGCGGACCCCTTAGTGCGGGTCGAAGGCCACCGGGCTCTCGAAGGCCGCACGGCGGGTCGCCCGGCGCAGTGCCTTGAGGACGGCCGGGCCGAGGAAGCAGGTCAGCACGAGCGTGAGGAGGGCGCGGCCCAGGTCCCAGCCCAGGGAGGTGGCCAGGCAGTACGCCAGGAAGCGGGCGAGAGTGGTGGCGAGAGGGGCGTGCGGGTCGTAGGCGATGCTCGAGGCGAGCGCCCCCATGAAGGGCCAGCCGGCCAGGTTCATCACCGTGCCGTACGCGAACGCGGCGAGGAACCCGTACCCGGCGAGCAGCGCCACCTCGCCCCGCCCGCGCAGACGGTCGGGGCCCGGCAACAGCCCCGCGCCCAGCGTGAACCACCCCATGGCCAGCATCTGGAACGGCAGCCACGGGCCCACCCCGCCCGTCAGCAGCGCGGACGCGAACATCGTCACATTGCCGAGCACGAACCCGAAGCCCGGCCCGAGCACCCGCCCGCTCAGCACCATCAGAAAGAACATCGGCTCCAGGCCCGCGGTACCCGCGCCGATCGGCCGCAGGGCGGCGCCGGTCGCGGCGAGTACGCCCAGCATGGCGACGGCCTTCGGGCCGAGCCCCGACTCGGAGACCGCCGCCGCCACGACGGCGACGAGCAGAACGAGCAGCCCGGCGAAGAGCCAGGGGGCGTCCTGGGCGTGCGCGCCGAGCCCCGAGGCAGGGTCGGCGAACAGAGGCCAGGTGAAACCGACGGCACCGACCACGCTCACCAGGAGGAGGGCGGCGACGGACCGGGGGCCGAGGCGGACGGGACGGGCCTGCGGGGACGCGACGGGCCCGGAGGGCGTGCCGGCTCCCGGCGCGGAGGCCGTGACCGGATCCGGGGAAGGACGGCTCATGAGGACAGTGCCTCCCGGACCTGGGCGACCGTGAGCCACCGCTGGGGGGCGAGGACCTTCGCCACCTGGGGCGCGTACGACGGGGAGGCGACGACCACCTCGGCGGCGGGGCCGTCGGCGACCACCTCGCCGTCCGCGAGGATCACCACGCGGTGCGCGAGTTCGGCGGCCAGTTCCACGTCGTGGGTGGCCAGCACGAGGGCGTGGCCCTCGGCGACGAGCCTGCGCAGCACGGCCACCAGACGGGCCTTCGCCGCGTAGTCGAGACCCCGCGTCGGCTCGTCCAGGAGAAGCAGCGGGGGGCGTGCGGTGAGCACGACGGCGAGCGCGAGCGCCAGCCGCTGTCCCTCCGACAGGTCCCTCGGGTGGGTGGCGTCCGCGACGCCGGGCAGCAGTTCGGAGACCAGGGCCCGGCAGCTTCCCGGGGCGGCGCCCGCGTCCCGGTCGGCCGCCGCGCACTCGGCGGACACCGTGTCCGCGTACAGCAGGTCCCGGGGTTCCTGCGGTACGAGGCCCACACGGCGCACCAGGTCGCGCGGGGCCGTGCGGTGTGGCACCGCGCCGCCGACCCGTACCCGGCCGCGGGCCGGTTCGACGAGCCCGACGAGCGCGGCGAGAAGCGTGGACTTCCCGGCGCCGTTGCGGCCCATGAGGGCGATGGTCTCGCCCGGGCCTACGGTGAGGTCGACATGGCGCAGGGCCTCGACGCGGCCACGGCGGACGCCGAGTGACTCGACGACCGCGGCGGGGAGGGGCCTCGCGGGAGTGTCCGTTCCCATGACTTCCCCGGCGACGGGTGCCGGGGTGTGTCGGCGCAGGAAGCGGCGCGGGGCGGGGACGGGCACCGGATCGTGGTGCGCGATCCGGCGCGGGCGCCCGGTCTCGCGCGGTGCGGGTACCGCCTCCGCCAGCCGCTCCCGCAGGGCGCCCGCGCGGCGGCGGGCGTCGCGGACGGTCAGGGGGAGCGGGGACCAGCCCGCCAGCCGGCCGAGGTCCACCACCGGCGGATACACCGGGGAGACCGCCATGACCTCCGCCGGGGTGCCGAGGACCGGGCGGGCGCCGGGAGCCGGGAGGAGCACGACGCGGTCGGCGTAGTGCACGACCCGCTCCAGGCGGTGCTCGGCCAGCAGGACCGTCGTGCCGAGGTCGTGGACGAGCCGTTGCAGCACGGCGAGGACCTCCTCGGCCGCCGCCGGGTCCAGCGCGGACGTCGGCTCGTCGAGGACGAGGACCCGGGGATGCGGGGTGAGGACCGAGCCGATGGCCACGCGCTGCTGCTGGCCGCCGGAGAGGGTGGCGATCGGCCGGTCCCTCAGGCCCGCCAGCCCGAGCAGGTCCAAGGTCTCCTCGACCCGCCGTCGCATCACGTCCGGGGCGAGCCCCAACGACTCCATCCCGTAGGCGAGTTCGTCCTCGACGGTGTCCGTCACGAAGTGGGACAGCGGATCCTGCCCCACCGTGCCGACCACATCGGCGAGTTCGCGCGGCTTGTGGGTGCGGGTGTCGCGGCCGGCCACTGTGACCCGGCCGCGCAGGGTGCCGCCCGTGAAATGCGGGACGAGCCCGCCGACCGCGCCGAGCACCGTCGACTTGCCGACCCCCGACGGGCCGACCAGGAGCGTCAGTTCACCCTCCGGGACCTCGAAGTCGATGTCCCGCACCACGGGTTCGGCCGCTCCGTCGTATGTCACGGAGACCTTCTCGAAGCGGATCACACGGACTCCTCGGGGGCGGGGGTGACGAACGCGGGCAGCAGGCCGAGCAGCACCGCCGCGGCGGGGAGCAGCGGCAGCGCCGGGGCGGCCAGGGGGACGACACCGGGGTGCAGGGCGGCGGGGTCGTAGGCGGCCCAGACGGCCGGGAGCGCCGCGGCGGCGATCCCGGAGCCGGCGACCAGCCACGCCCGCGCGTCCCATGCGTCGGGGCGGTAGCGGGTGCGCGGCGAGCGGCGGCCGCCCAGCCGCAGCCCGGCGAGGGCGGCAAGGAGACCGGCGAGCAGGACGGGCAGCCCGTAGGCGGCCCCCTCCGCGGTCAGCAGTCCGTAGGTGCCCGCGCAGACGCCGAGCAGCCCCCCCAGGGTGAGGGCGGTGGTGGTGCGGCGGACGGCCGGCGGGACGGCCGCGGTGCGGCCGAAGCCGCGCGCGTCCATCGCGGCGGCGAGCGCCACCGAACGCTCCAATGCGCCCTCCAGAACCGGAAGTCCGACCTGGAGCAGACCGCGCAGCCCCCGGTCGGGCCGGCCGCGCAGCCGGCGTGCGGCGCGCAGCCGCCGTACGTCGGCGACGAGATGCGGGGCGAAGGTGAGCGCGACGACGACCGCCACCCCCGCCTCGTACAGCGCGCCCGGCAGGGCCTTCAGCAGCCGGGCGGGGTTCGCCAGGGCGTTCGCGGCGCCCACGCAGATCAGCAGCGTGGCCAGCCGCAGACCGTCGTACAGGGCGAAGACGAGACTCTCCGCGGTGACCCGGCCGCCGAGGCGGATCCCCTGCGCCCAGTGCGGGAGCGGGACCTCGGGGAGGGTGAACAGGGTGTGGGTGCCCGGGATGGGCGAGCCGAGGACCACGGTGAACAGCAGCCGGATGGCGAGGACGGCGAGGCCGAGCCTGGCGAAGGCGGCGTAGGAGCGGGACCAGGGGGCGGTGGTGCGGCGGGCCGCGACGACATAGGCGGACACCGCGACCAGGAGGGCCAGCAGCAGCGGGTTGGTGGTGCGGGTCGCGGCGGTGGCGAGTCCGAGGGCCCACAGCCACCAGGCGCCCGGATGCACGGCCGGCCCGCCGCGCACGGGACGGGCCGCCACCGTCAGCCCCTCCGGCGGCGCGCCTGCCACACCGCCGCCGCGCCCAGCGCGGCCACGGCGGCGGCGCCCGCGAGGACGCCCACCGACGGGCCGTGGTGCGCCGTGCCCTTCGCCGGCGCCTGTGCCTTCGACTGCCCCTGATGGGCCGTGCCCTGCGCCGGGTTCCGGTCCTGCCCGGCGCTCACCTGCTCGCCGCAGCCCTTGGCCGGATACCCCGCGATCGCGCACAGCAGGGCGTTGGTGTCATAGCGCAGCGGGCCCGCGACCGCGGCCAGGGCGTCCGCCGTCGTCGCGTCCCCGGGCACGCGGGCGCAGGCCGTGCGCTCGGCCGGCGGCCGTTCGCCGGTGGGGGCGTCCGCCGCCGTGCCGAAGTCCAGGACCAGGGCCACGCGCTTGTGACCGTCCCGGGCGGGCGTGCCGGCGCAGATCGTCGCGAAGTCCGCGCTGCCGCGCGGCCTCGTGGCGTCCGCGGAGTCCTCGCTCACCGCGAACCGGAAGCCCTGTACGTCCCCGTCGGAAGGGCGGCCGGCCGAGGGGCCCTGGGTGGCGTACGTCCAGGCGTTGCCGTTCCGCTCCCAGAAGGACCAGTAGCGGTAGCCGACGGCCTGGGCCCGGCCCGCGCTCCCGAGCAGCACACACACCGCCATCAGCAGCAGGAGCGGTGCGGCCGGGAGCGGGGCGCCCGCACGGACGCGACTCACGGCTGCTGCCGCTTGCCGCGGCCGCTGAGCAGGAAGCCGATGCCGATGCCGGCGACGAGGAAGACGCCGACGATCCACCACACGCCGAAGGCGGAGTCCGAGTCGGCCTTCTTACCGGGCTTCTCGGTCTTGTCGGTCTTCTGGGTGGCGTCGGCCGCCTGCGGGGCCGGGCCCGTCGCGTTCAGCGCGGTGACCAGGTCGGTTCCGCCGAAGTGACGGGGGTCGGTGCCCGTCGCGTGCGCGGCGAGGATCAGCTGGGCGTACGCGGCCGGGCCGCTCTGCCGCGCCCAGGGCCCGGAGTGGGTCTCCAGCCAGTGCAGGGCGCCGGAAGCCCGCTCGCCCTGACCGGCGGTGGCGAGGGCGACCACCGCGTCCGCCGTGTTGCCGTAGTCGGGCTGGTCCTTGGCGCCGGGCAGGGCCGAGGTGAGGTGCTGGTCCCTGGCCAGGGCCTTGAGCAGGTACGCGGCGCCGTTGTGCGCGGCCTGGCGCGCATCGGTGGCCTTCCCGCACGCCGGGGCCGTGCCCTGGGCCGGAGCCCTCTCCCCGGCGAGCCCCTTGCCCAGCGCGCCGACCACGGCCGCGGCGGTGGCGTCCGCGTTGGCGGTGAGCGCGCCCTTCTTGTCGGGCTGGTAGGCGAAGGCCCCCGCCCCGTCGCCGTCGCAGGGCAGCGCGAGCTTCAGCAGCGCGTCGTAGGGGGACTTGCCGTCCTTGCGGACGTCCTCGGGCCGCTCGCCCGCCGCCGTGAGCGCCCCGATCACGACGGACGTCGAGTTCGCGTCGCTCGCGCCACCCGCGGTGTAGCCCCAGCCGCCGTCCTTGTTCTGCGCGGACTTCAGCCAGGCCACCGCCTTGCCGCGCTCGGCTCCGTGGCCGCCGAGCGCGGCGAGGGCCTGTACGGCCGCCGCGGTGTTGTTGGTGTCGACGGGCGTCTTGGCGTCGCACTTCGCGGCCGGCTGCGGGCGGTACGGGGCGAAGGCGCCGCTCGCGCACTGCTGGCCCGTCAGCCAGTCCACCGCCGCGGCGGCGGGCCGCACACCGGCCGTGTGCTGGGCGAGCAGGGCGAGCGACTGCCGCCAGACACCGTCGTAGGTGGGGTCCGCGGTGCCGTAGAGACCGGACGGCAGCGACGGCGAGGCGGACGGCGAGGGGGAGGCCGCGAAGGCCGAGGCGGGGGCCCCGGCGACGGCGGCTATGGCGGCCAGTACCGCGGCGCTGCGGCGAACGATCATGATGGGCGGATGCCTCTCCCTTGGTGTCCGGGAGCAGGGCGGCACGGGGCATCCCCCGGGCGGCTCGGCTCCGTAGACCTCGACGGTGCCGTACACCGGCGGGCCGCCGGTGCGCGTGAGCCGGTCACGTTCCGTACGCGGTGTTCCGGCTCACCGCCTCGGGGACGGCTTACGGTTGCGGGTCAGCGCCGGATTTGCACCGGCTTCCCCCCGTACGGGTGTGAGAACGACCCGGCCACTGTACCCGCCGGTGAAAGCGGACCTGGGAGGCCCCTGTGAGAGGCGCACTAGCGGGTGAGCCGGGACGTCTCCCCGCCGAAGGGGAGGAAGAGGACGCGGGAGGCAAGCAGCCAGACACCGTCGACCTTGCGGAACGTGTCCTCGTAGTGCCCGACTTGGGTGGGCGGTCCTGCCGGGACCATGCCGCCGTCGTACCCGTCGACGCGATACGTCGTGAAGTACGACGTCGCGGTGGCCGTGTCCGGGGACGCAGGCGTGACCAGGATGTTGGACATCAGACGGCGGGAGAGCCGGTCGGCGGGGCGGGAGCCGAAGTACCTGCGCAGCGCCTCGCGGCCCTCGATCCGGCGCCCGCCCGCCGGCCACTCCCAGCCGCCGTCGGCCGTGAACAGCTCGGCCACCGTCGCGGGCTCGCCGAGGTCGAGGCGGTGGACGAAGTCGAGGATCAGGCGCTCGCAGGCACGTTCGGCGAGGAGGTGCTCCAAGGGGTCCATGGGGTTCATACGCCTTGGTACCAGGGAAGGTCCGCGAGGCGCGAGGGCCTCACAGGACCGCGTACGCCACCGGGTCCGTGCCCGGTACCGGCTCCGCCCGGCCCAGTTTCACCAGTCGGCGCAGATGGGCCTCCGCCTCCGAGACCGCGATGGTGCGGGAGCCGTAGGGGATCTGTGCCCAGGGGCGGTTCCACTCCATGCGCTCGGCGAGCTGCCAGGGGGTCAGCGGAGTGCCGAGGAGGGCGAGCAGGCCCGTCAGCCGCTCCTCGTGGTGGGCCAGCAGCTCCCGGACGCGGGCGGGCGCGTCGGTGAACGGGTGCTGGTGGGCTGGCAGCACCTCGGCGGGTGCGAGGCGGCCGACGCGCTCCAGGGAGTCGAGGTAGTCGCCGAGCGGATCGGCGACCACGGTCGTGTCGTCCAGGTCCTCGTACAGGCCGATGTGCGGGGTGATCTCCGGCAGCAGGTGGTCGCCGGAGAACAGACGGCCGCGGCCCGGGAGTCCGGCGGGGTGCTCCTCCTCCAGATGGAGGCAGACATGGCCGGGGGTGTGCCCCGGGGTCCAGATCGCGCGCAGGCGGCGGCCCGGGAGGTCGAGCAGCTCGCCGGGGACGATCTCACGGTCGGGCAGGGCGGGGGAGAGGCCGGGCAGCGAGCGCGGCGTGCGCAGTGGCGCGAGGTGCTCCTCGGGGGCACCGGCCGCCGCGAGCTTGGCGCGCATGTAGGTGAACCAGTGCTCGGGGCGGGCCTCTCGGGTGCGCCGTACGACCGCGGTGTCCGCCGCGTGCATCGCGACCCAGGCGCCGGAGGCTTCGCGGACCCGGCCCGAGAGGCCGTGGTGGTCGGGGTGGTGATGGGTGATCACCACGCCGTGGATCTCCGCGACCGAGGTGCCGCAGGTCGTCAGTGCGTCGGTGAGGGCGTCCCAGGAGTCCGGGTCGTCCCAGCCCGTGTCGACCAGCACCGGGCCGCGGTCGGTGTCGACGACGTACACCAGCGTGTGGCCGAGGGGGTTGTCCGGGATGGGAACCCTGAGGGAGCGTACGCCCCCGCCCTGATCGGCCGTCCACGCCATGCGCTCCCCCGTCCGCCGCCCTACGGCCCACTATAACTAGAACACGTTTCGACAGTAGCCCGATCGAACCGGTGCGTGGACTCCGTCGGCCGGAACTGGTAACAGTTCTGGTGTCGACGACATCTGATGGATCGTCAGCAAGTGTCCCGGGGAGGCAGCCGGTCATGACCGAGCTCGTGGAACACGGACAGCTGTTCATCGGCGGGGAGTTGACCGACCCCCTGGGCAGGGACGTGATCGAGGTGGTCTCCCCGCACACCGAGGAGATCATCGGCCGGGTGCCGCACGCCTCGCCCGAGGACGTCGACCGGGCCGTCGCCGTCGCGCGCCGCGCCTTCGACGAGGGCCCCTGGCCGAGGGCGTCGCTCGACGAGCGGATCGAGGTCGTGACGAGGATCAAGGACGGAGTCGCCGCCCGTCACGAGGAGATCGCCCGCGTGATCTCTTCCGAGAACGGCTCCCCGTACTCCTGGAGCGTCCTCGCGCAGGCGCTCGGCGCGATGATGGTCTGGGACGCGGCGATCACGGTCGCGCGGGCCTTCCCCCATGAGGAGCGGCGCGACGGCGTCCTCGGGAGGATCCTCGTGCGGCGGGAGCCGGCCGGGGTCGTGGCGGCCGTCGCGCCCTGGAACGTCCCCCAGTTCGTCGCCGCCGCCAAGCTCGCGCCCGCGCTGCTCGCCGGCTGCACGGCGGTGCTCAAGCCGTCGCCCGAGTCCCCGCTCGATGCCTACCTCCTCGGCGAGATCGCCCGGGAGGCCGGGCTGCCGGAGGGCGTGCTGTCGATCCTGCCCGCGGACCGCGAGGTGAGCGAGTACCTCGTCGGACACCCCGGCGTCGACAAGGTGTCCTTCACCGGCTCGGTGGCGGCGGGCAGGCGCGTGATGGAGGTCGCCTCGCGGAACCTGACGCGGGTGACCCTGGAGCTGGGCGGCAAGTCGGCGGCCGTGGTGCTGCCCGACGCGGATGTCTCCCAGGCCGTGGCGGGGATCGTCCCGGCCGCCTGGATGAACAACGGCCAGGCGTGCGTGGCACAGACCCGCATCCTGCTGCCGCGCTCCCGCTACGACGAGTTCGCCGGCGCCCTCGCCGCCGCGGCGGGCGCGCTCGTGGTCGGCGATCCGCTGGATGCGGCCACCCAGGTCGGCCCGCTGGTGGCCAGGCGCCAGCAGCAGCGCAGCCTCGACTACATCCGGATCGGCCAGGAGGAGGGCGCCAAGGTCCTCGCCGGCGGCGGGCGCCCGTCAGGCCTGGACCGCGGCTGGTATGTGGAGCCGACCCTCTTCGGCGAAGTCGACAACTCCATGCGCATCGCCCGCGAGGAGATCTTCGGACCCGTGATCTGTCTGCTGCCGTACGGCGACGAGAGCGAGGCCGTGAAGATCGCGAACGACTCGGAGTACGGGCTCAGCGGCAGCGTGTGGACGGCGGACGCCGAACACGGGATCGAGATCGCCCGGCGGGTGCGGACCGGCACGTACTCGGTGAACACGTTCAGCCTCGACATGCTCGGCCCCTTCGGCGGCTACAAGAACTCCGGGCTGGGCCGGGAGTTCGGGCCCGAGGGCTACGGCGAGTTCCTGGAGCACAAGACGATCCATCTGCCGGCCGGGTACGGAGAGGCGTAGCGCATGGGCGACCGCTGGCACATCGAGGTCGACCGCACGCTCTGCATCGGCTCCATGCAGTGCGTCCACCGGGCACCCGACGCCTTCCGTCTCGACTCCGCCCGGCAGTCCCACCCCGTGGAACCGGACGCCGACGCGGGTGAGCCGGTTCTGGAGGCGGCGGAGAACTGCCCCGTGGAGGCGATCCTGATCACGCTGACGGGGAGCGGGGAGCCGGTGTTCCCGCCCGAGGAGTAGGGGCGGCGGAGGCCGGGGGCCGGATGCCCGAAATGCTCAAAAAATCTTCTTTTGGGGTCTTCCATCCCGAGGTGCGGGAGCTACACTGAAAAGTGCCTACGGGATGAGTGGAGACACTCAACCGGAGTAGCCGACTTCGGCGTGAAGTTTCGATTTCCGCTTGGGCCGACATCGACGGTCGAGTAAACGTTGGAAGATCGAGAGATCAGAAGACGGTCAGAACTTGTCTCGTAGGTCTTTTTCATGCCCGCGCTCGGGCCTGGCCCGCCGGATCCGTCAGGTCGATCAGCCGGCACACCGTCTCGATGTCGATCCTCACCTGGGCGATGGAGGCGCGGCCGGAGAGCCAGGTGACCAGCGCCGAGTGCCAGGTGTGCTCGATCACCCGGACCGCGGCGAGCTGGTCGGGGGTCGGATCCTCCAGGCCCATCGCGTCCAGGATGATCGCCGTCGTCTGACGGGACACCTGGTCCACCTCCGGCGAGACGCTCCGGTCCGCGAAGGTCAGGGCACGGACCATGGCATCGGCGAGATGGGGCTCGCGCTGCAACGCGCGGAAGGCCCGCATCAGGGTCTCCGCCACCCGCTCGGCCGCCGTCTCCCCGGCCGGCGGCTTCTTCCGGAGCGTGCGGTGCAGATGCTCCAGCTGGTCCTGCATGGTCGCGACCAGCAGATGCACCTTCGACGGGAAGTAGCGGTACAGCGTGCCGAGGGCCACCTGCGAGGACTCGGCGACCTCGCGCATCTGCACCGCGTCGAAACCGCCCCGGCCGGCCAGCTGCGCGCTCGCGTGCAGGATCCGGCGGCGGCGCGCCTCCTGCCGCTCGGTGAGTGGGGATGAGGCCGGCTGCGCCGCCGGTCGCGCGGTACTGGATGGCACCTTGGCTTCCGCTGGCATGGGTCCCGTTCCGTGTTCCGTGACAGTCGGTGAGAATGAGTGATCAGACAGCATGGCAGGGGCCCACGCCGTGGCGCGAATCACCTGATCCACTGCTCACACCGCCCTTACCTGCCGGTAGATTCAGAGCCTCTTCAACGATCAAGTCTGTAACTTGTTCTAGATTACCGTCCCGTCGTAGTCTCGCGGGAAATGGCAGGGAGAAGGGGCCGGGAGTGACCGCTGAGGCCAGGGAGGCAGGTCCCGAGGAGGGCTCGGCCGCGGACGGGGACCGCCCGCTGCGCATCGCGCTCCTGACGTACAAGGGAAACCCGTTCTGCGGCGGCCAGGGCGTGTACGTACGGCACCTCTCACGCGAACTCACCCGGCTCGGTCATCAGGTCGAGGTCATCGGCGCCCAGCCGTACCCCGTGCTCGACGAGGGCGAGGACCTCCGGGGCCTGTCCCTCACCGAACTGCCGAGCCTTGACCTGTACCGCCAGCCCGACCCCTTCCGCACCCCGCGGCGCGAGGAGTTCCGGGACTGGATCGACACCCTCGAGGTCGCGACGATGTGGACCGGCGGCTTCCCCGAGCCGCTGACGTTCTCGCTGCGCGCCCGCCGCCATCTGCGTTCCCGCCGTGGCGACTTCGACATCGTGCATGACAACCAGACGCTCGGCTACGGCCTGTTGGGCGATGTGGGCGCGCC
Organism: Streptomyces sp. NPDC093261; assembly: GCF_044753645.1. Taxonomy (NCBI): domain Bacteria; kingdom Bacillati; phylum Actinomycetota; class Actinomycetes; order Kitasatosporales; family Streptomycetaceae; genus Streptomyces; species Streptomyces sp. NPDC093261. The sequence goes on along the minus strand of NZ_JBIVNO010000001.1, from coordinate 587,260 downwards.
GCTGGTCACCACGATCCACCATCCCATCACCGTGGACCGGAAGTTGGAGCTGGACGCGGCCGAGGGCTGGAAGCGGCGGGCGTCCGTGCGGCGCTGGTACGCGTTCACCCGCATGCAGAAGCGGGTGGCTCGCCGGCTGCCGTCGGTGCTCACCGTCTCCGGCACCTCCCGCCAGGAGATCGTGGACCACCTGGGCGTTGACCGGGACCGCGTCCACGTCGTGCACATCGGCGCCGACACCGACCTTTTCTCGCCGGATCCCTCGGTGCCGCAGGTGCCGGGCCGGATCGTGACCACGTCCAGTGCGGACGTGCCGCTCAAGGGACTCGTCTTCCTGATCGAGGCGCTCGCCAAGGTGCGGACCGAGCACCCCGGGGCGCACCTCGTCGTCGTCGGCAAGCGCCCGCAGGACGGCCCGGTCGCGCAGGCGGTCGAGCGCTACGGGCTCGAACGCGCCGTCGAGTTCGTCAAGGGCATCTCGGACGCCGAACTGGTCGACCTGGTGCGCTCGGCCGAGGTGGCGTGCGTGCCGTCGCTGTACGAGGGCTTCTCACTGCCGGCGGCCGAGGCGATGGCGACCGGTACGCCGCTGGTGGCCACGACCGGTGGTGCCATACCGGAGGTCGCCGGGCCCGACGGCGAGACATGCCTGGCGGTGCCGGCCGGTGACGCCGGCGCACTCGCCGCGGGACTGAGCCGGCTGCTCGGCGACCCCGAACTGAGGGCCAGGCTCGGCGCGGCGGGCCGTCAGCGAGTGCTGCGCCACTTCACCTGGGCCAAGGCGGCCGAGGGCACGGCGGTGCGCTACCGCGAGGCGATCGCCGCCTCCGCCGGCCCGGCCGCCCGCCGCTCCGTCGCCACGCCTCCCGGCCCTATGGAGACCGCGGCGGGGACGGCGGGCGCGGGATCGCCCTCCGCCGCCTCCGCAGGCAGTGAAGCCGTCGTCGGGGCGACTGCCGCTCGAGTGTCCGACGTCGATTCCAACCGCGAAAGCAGGGCTACGTGCTGACCGTCGACTTCTCCCGGTTCCCGCTCGCCCCGGGCGACCGTGTCCTGGACCTCGGCTGCGGTGCCGGACGGCACGCGTTCGAGTGCTACCGGCGCGGCGCCCAGGTCGTGGCCCTGGACCAGAACGGCGAGGAGATCCGCGAGGTCGCCAAGTGGTTCGCCGCGATGGAGGAGGCCGGTGAGGCCCCCGCGGGCGCCACCGCGACCGCCATGGAAGGCGACGCCCTCGCGCTCCCCTTCCCGGACGAGTCCTTCGACGTCGTGATCATCTCCGAGGTCATGGAGCACATCCCGGACGACAAGGGCGTCCTCGCCGAGATGGTCCGGGTGCTCAGGCCGGGCGGCCGTATCGCGATCACCGTGCCGCGCTACGGCCCCGAGAAGGTCTGCTGGGCCCTGTCCGACGCCTACCACGAGGTCGAGGGCGGCCACATCCGCATCTACAAGGCGGACGAACTCCTGGCGAAGATCCGCGAGGCGGGCCTCAGGCCCTACGGCACGCACCACGCGCACGCGCTGCACTCGCCGTACTGGTGGCTGAAGTGCGCGTTCGGCGTCGACAACGACAAGGCGCTGCCCGTGCGCGCGTACCACAAGCTCCTCGTCTGGGACATCATGAAGAAGCCGCTCGCCACCCGGGTCGCGGAGCAGGCCCTGAACCCGCTGATCGGCAAGAGCTTCGTGGCCTACGCGACCAAGCCGCACCTGCCGCGCGTCGCCGGGCAGGCCGAGGCGGCCGCCAAGTGACGACTCCCCGGACGGAACACCTCGTCCTGCCCGGGGTCCTCACCGCGGAGCAGGCCGCCGCGACCGTCGGCGGGATCCTCGCCGCACAGCGGGAGGACGGAGCCATACCGTGGTTCCGCGGGCACCACCTCGACCCGTGGGACCACGTCGAGGCGGCCATGGCACTCGACGCGGCCGGCGAGCACGCCGCGGCCGAGCGGGCCTACGACTGGCTGGCCCGGCACCAGAACGAGGACGGCTCCTGGTACGCGGCCTACGCCGACGGAGACCCGGAGGACATCACCGACCGCGGCCGCGAGACCAACTTCGTCGCCTATGTGGCCGTCGGCGTCTGGCACCACTACCTGGCCACCGGCGACGACATGTTCCTGGACCGGATGTGGCCGGTGGTGTACGCGGCTGTGGAGTTCGTGCTCCGGTTGCAGCAGCCCGGCGGGCAGATCGGCTGGAAGCGTGAGGACGACGGCACGGGCGTCGCGGACGCGCTGCTGACCGGGTGCTCGTCCATCCACCACGCGCTTCGCTGCGCCCTCGCGATCGCCGAGCAGCGGGAGGAGCCGCAGCCGGACTGGGAGCTGGCTGTGGGCGCGTTGCGGCACGCCCTGCGACGGCACCCCGAGCGGTTCCTGGACAAGGGCCGCTACTCGATGGACTGGTACTACCCCGTCCTCGGCGGTGCCGTGACCGGCGCGGAGGCCAAGGAGCGCATCGAGGCCGACTGGGAGCGCTTCGTGGTGCCCGGGCTCGGGGTGCGCTGCGTCGTCCCCAACCCGTGGGTGACCGGGGGCGAGTCGGCCGAACTCGCCCTGGCGCTGTGGGCGATGGGCGAATCCGACCGCGCGCTGGAGATCCTCCAGTCCATCCAGCACCTCAGGGACCCGGAGACGGGCCTGTACTGGACCGGCTATGTCTTCGAGGACCAGGCCATCTGGCCGCGGGAACTCACCACCTGGACGGCGGGTTCGCTCCTGCTGGCCGTGGCGGCGCTCGGCGGCGACGAGCCGACCTGCGCGGTCTTCGGCGGCGAGCGCCTGCCCAGGGGGCTGGACCCGGACTGCTGCGCCTAGGCCTTTGCCGCTGGACGCGAGCGCGGTGTCACCGGAGCCGAGCGGCGCTCGGGGGCGTGGCTCAGCGGCGCTGGATGCGGTTGGCGATGGCGTGGCCGATGAAGAGGTAGACCACCGCGGCCAGACCGTACCCGGCGACCACGCGGGCCCAGGCCTTGTCGAAGGTGAACAGGTCACGCGACCAGCTCGCCAGCCACTGGGCGGTGTCGTGGACGAAACGCACCAGGGCGTTGCCCGGGTTCGCGTCCAGCAGGTACATCAGGATCCACAGGCCCAGGATGAAGGCCATGACATCGGCGACGACCGCTATGACCGTGCCGGCTTGATTGGCGCCGTTGCGATATCGAGGGGACATGCCCTTCGGATTGCCCGTCGGCCTCCGTTGAAACGCGCCGGGGCCGCGAAGGCCTTGTGGGACAAGGGGTTCACCTGATCGGGCGCGCCGGGGCGGCGCGCCGGGGCGGGGCGGGTGAGGCTGCCGGTGGAGCAGTCGCCCTGGTGGACCCGGAGGACCCCGTGCCCGTGCCGATACGAGCCCTCGCACTCGCGCTGTGCAGCACCCTGTTCGTCGGCGCCGCCGCCTGCGGGCCCGGAAGCGTCACCCGGGAGGTGTCCGCCTACGTCACGGTCCCCTCGCCCTCCCCGAGCACCCAGGCGCAGCGACAGAAACTCGCCAAGTCCCGGTTCACGCTGAGCGCGGGCCTCGCGGCGGGGGCGGCCCAGCAGTGGATCGTGAAGCCGTGGAAGGCCGGTGCGTTCGCCGAGGGCGCGGCGGGACGCAGCAGCACGCTGCTCAAGGCGGGCCTCGCGGGCACCTTCGTCTACAACCGGCTCAGGGGCGCGCGGCACAACGCCCAGGGCGATCCCGCGCTGGCCCGGGCCCTCGCACCGCTCAGCGCGTCCATCGACTCGCTCAAGCATCTGCCGGGCAAGCTCCGCAAGGGCGACGCGTCGGCCGTCGCCGCCTTCGACGCCGTCATCCGCAAGGTGAAGGCAGCGGGGAAGAGCGCGGGCGTCCCCGTACACAACCGGGTGCCGTCGGGGCCCCAGCTCGCCCGGGGCTGATCCGGGCCGCCGCCACCGGCCGGGCGCCGTCGCGCAGCGCCGCGCGACGGCGCCCTCGGCGGCCCGAAGTGCCCTGGCCGCTCTAGGTGTTCAGCTCCGCCAGCACGCGGAGCGTGTGCGGGTCGGGGGACAGGGCCAGCAGGTCCGTGACGGGGCCCTTGCGCCACAGCTCCAGACGTTCGGCGATGCGCCCGCGCGGTCCGACGAGGGAGATCTCGTCGGCGAAGGCGTCGGGCACGGCGAGCACCGCCTCCTCCCGCCGGCCTTCCAGGAACAGCCGCTGGATCCGGTGCGCCTCCTCCTCGTAGCCCATGCGCGCCATGAGATCGGCATGGAAGTTGTGGGCCGCGTGACCCATCCCGCCGATGTAGAAGCCGAGCATCGCCTTCACCGGCAGCAGTCCCTCGGCCACGTCGTCGCAGACCCTGACCCGGGCCATGGGCGCGATGCGGAAGGGGCGCGGGCCCTGTTCCCCGCCGGTCTCCCGCAGTCCGGCCAGCGACGCCTCGTACACCTCCGGACGCGTCGGCGACCAGTACAGCGGCAGCCAGCCGTCCGCGATCCGCACCGTCTGTGCCACGTTCCTCGGGCCCTCCGCGCCCAGCAGGACGGGAAGGCCGGCCCGCAGCGGATGCGTGATCGGCTTCAGCGGCTTCCCGAGACCGGTGCCGTCCGCGCCCCGGTACGGCAGGCCGTGGAAGCGCCCGTCCAGCGTCACCGGGGCCTCGCGCCGCAGCACCTGGCGGACGATGTCGACGTACTCCCGGGTCGCGGTCAGCGGGGAGGCGGGGAACGGCCGTCCGTACCAGCCCTCGACGACCTGGGGTCCGGACAGACCGAGGCCGAGGATCATGCGTCCGCCGGAGAGGTGGTCGAGGGTGAGCGCGTGCATCGCGGTGGCGGTGGGGGAGCGGGCCGCCATCTGGGCGACCGCCGTCCCCAGCCCGATCGTCGACGTCCGCGCGGCGATCCAGGTCAGCGGGGTGAAGGCGTCCGAACCCCAGGACTCGGCGGTCCACACGGAGTCATAGCCGAGCCGTTCGGCCTCCCGCGCCAGCGTGAGGTGGTCCGCCGCGGGGCCGCGGCCCCAGTAGCCGAGCGCCAGTCCCAGCCGCATCGCGCCTCCAGACGTCCATGGCTGACGGTGTGTCAGTGCGCTGCCGGAGGTGCGACTGTACGACGACGGCCCCCCGCCCGGAAGGGCGAGGGGCCGTGCGGAAGCGGTCCGGCCGCGCGACTCAGCCGCGCTGGATGCCGCTTGTGTCCTGGAGCACGCCGCGGCGGCCGTCCTGCGTCTGCGCGACCAGGCCGGGGCCGCGCTGCTCGACGGCCAGGTACCAGGTGCCCGGGGCGAGTTCGGCGATCGGCACCGGCGAGCCGTCCTCCGCGTACAGCGGGCGCGGCACCGGGACGGCGAACCAGAACGGGGAGAACTCCGCGGCGGGCGCCGGCTGCGGCCGGCCGCCGTAGGCCTGTGCCTGCTGGGGCTGGCCGCCGTAGGGCTGCTGGGCGCCCGGGTAGCCGTAGCCGGCCTCCGGCTGCGCGCCGTAGGGCTGGGGCGCGGCGGGCTTGGGGGCGGGGACGAGGGCGGCCTGGAGGGCCGGGACGAGCGGGGTGGCGATGGCCGCGGCGGCCAGCACGAGGGCGGCGAGGAAGCCGAGGATGAGACCGGCCCCCGCGTCGTTGGCGTCGATCAGCGTCCACAGCAGCACCCAGGCGGCGGCGACGGTCAGGGCGGTCCCGAAGGCTCCCGGCTCCAGGCCCGCGACCTTGCGCGGCGCGGGGAGCAGACGGGTGAACACGACGAGCCCGCCCCCGATCACCCCGGCCATGTACGTGCCGAGCCCGAGGCCGAGGTCGTCCCACGCGTCGGGAAGGGTGACCTGGGCGCAGAGCGCGCCGGTGCTGCCGCAGCCGGTGAGGTCGAGGAACGACGCGATGAACAGCAGTACCGCTGCTCCGATCACCACGCCGTCGCCTCTAGTGAGGGAGCGGATATTCACTTCGGGTCCTTCGTCTGTCGTCTCGTCGTCGGTGGAGGCGTCGCTGTCACCATGTCGCCCTCGGGCCGCGGTGTGAAGCGCGCGGGCGGCCCCTCATCGCAGGGACGACACTATCGTCCGCCCGGCCGGCGTGTCCGCCGGGCCCGTGCAGGTGAGCGCTACCCGCGCAGGAAACTCACGATTCCCTCAGAGATCCCCTGCGCCGCCTTCTGCCGCCACCCTCCGCTGGTGACCCGTGCGGCGTCCTTGCTGTCGCGCATGTTGCCGCACTCGATGAACACCTTCGGAACGGTGGACAGGTTGAGGCCGCCGAGATCGCTGCGTACGACCAGACCGGTGCCGTTGCCCTGGTAGTTCGACAGGGGGCTGCCGGTGACGTGGGTGAAGGCGTCCCGGATGCGGGTGCCCAGATCGCGCGAGGGGCCCACGATGGGGCGGGTGTCCGCCAGGCCCTGGTGCACCGAGGCCGGAAGGATGACATGGAAGCCGCGGTCGCCCTGCGCCGCGCCGTCCGCGTGGATGGAGACGGCCGCGTCGGCGTGCGCCGCGTTGCCGATGTGCGCCCGCTCGTCCACGCACGGCCCCCAGGGACGGTCGCCGTCCTGGGTGAACTTCACGGTCGCGCCCTGCCGTTCGAGGATCGTGCGCAGCCTGCGCGCCACATCCAGCGTGAACCGGGCCTCGGTGTACCCGGAGTTGGTGGACGTGCCGGTGGTGTCGCACTCCTTGCGGTTGGTTCCGATGTCCACCTTGCGATTGATCTCGGCGGTGTGCCGGAAGTTGCCGGGGTTGTGCCCCGGGTCGACGAGGACGACCTTGCCCTTGAGTGAGCCGGACCCGGCCGCGGAGATCGCGGGAGGACTGGAGAGCCTGCCGTCGCCCGGGGCGCCCGAGGCGGCGGGCGGGCCCGTCCTGGGCGCCGCGCCGGCCGGTCCGCCGCCGCTGTCGGCCACCGCCTCGTAGACCATCCAGCCGAGCACGGCGGCCGGCACCAGTGCGGCGGCCGCGACCATCAGCGGCCCACGCCGGCGGCGGGGCCCGGGGGCATCGAAGTCCGGTCCAACGTACGACATGCCTGCCACCTTATGGCCTGCCTGAGGGCGAAGCGGGCGTGACCGCGGTTGGTTTCCGCCTGTCGGCCGTCCCGCTTCTCGCGCCGGTGGTGCTTGTGGCGTCCCCGCGTCCTCGCTCGGGCGGAGCCCGCGGCGAGGGGCACCCCAGGGTCCTGGCGCCGCCGGGGCCCTCGGCGCGTCACAGTGTCCGGCGATCAGGACGAACCGACCGGCGCGCTTCGCCCCCAGAGTTCCTCGGCGTGCCCGGAGAACCGGTCGAACATCCCGCCGGCGCCCCGACGACGCGGGTGGAGCAGGGGGGAGTCGTGGCCGGCGAGCCGTGCCGGGTGCGGCGTCACCATGGCCTGATCGTCCAACCGGAAGGCCGAGAGGCTCATATGGTTCACAGCGTCCTCGGCGGCCCTGAAGCGCGTCTCAGGCCCGTCGAGCGAGCCGAGACGCCCCCGGCGCCTCAAGAGTCGAGCGGGCCCGGAGCCTGACCGCGCGTCGCGCCCGCCGCCCGCGTCCGCCTCAGGACGCGCAGCGAGTCGGTGGCGGAGACCTCCGTGAACCTGCCGGACCCAAGGGCCCTGAGGTAGACGCGGTAGGGGGCCTGCCCGGTGAACTCGTCCTCCGGCTCCGGGAAGACGTCGTGAATGACGAGCAGTCCGCCTACGGCCACATGGGGCGCCCAGCCCTCGTAGTCGGCGTTCGCGTGCTCGTCGGTGTGGCCGCCGTCGACGAAGACGAGGCCGAGCGGGCTGTTCCAGACCGCGGCCACCTGCGGCGAACGGCCGACGAGCGCGACCACGTGGTCCTCCAGGCCCGCCTTGCGCAGGGTGCGCCGGAAGGTGGGCAGGGTGTCCATCAGGCCGACCTCGGCGTCGACCGTCTCCGGGTCGTGGTAGTCCCAGCCGGGCTGCTGCTCCTCGCTGCCGCGGTGGTGGTCGACCGTGAGCGCCGTGACCCCGGCGGCGCGGGCCGCGTCGGCGAGCAGGATCGTGGAGCGCCCGCAGTAGGTGCCGACCTCCAGCAGGGGCAGCCCCAGCCGCCCGGCCTCGATGGCGGCCTCGTACAGCGCGAGCCCCTCGCGCAGCGGCATGAACCCCTTCGCGGCCTCGAACGAGGCCAGGATCTCGGGGGAGGGTGCCGCGGGCATGGGGGTCCTTTCGGTCGGAGGCGGGGGCAGGCGCGTACCGCGGCGAAGGCGCCGTACGGACCTGTAGGCGCCCCATGCTGCCGCACCCCCCGTCGCGGTGGCGACGGGGGGTGCGGCCGGGGAGCGGGGGTCAGGCCGAGACCGTCTCGGCCGGGGGAGCGGGGGTCAGGCCGAGACCGTCTCGGCCGGGGGAGCGGCGGTCAGGCCGAGACGGTCTCGGCCGGCAGCGACAGATCCAGGTCCACCGGGCGGTCGTCGCCCGTGTGGGTGGCCGACGAGGCGTGCGGGGCGTGGCCCGCGGCCCGGGCGGCCACGACGTAGGGACCCTGCGCCGGCACGGCCAGCACATAGCTGCCGTCCTCCGCCGAGAGCGTGGCACCCGCCTGGCGGCCCCGGCGGTCGATCAGGGTGACCTTGGCGCGGGCGACCGGAGAGCCCCCGGCGTCCAGCACCCGGCCGCGGAAGCCCCGAAGGATCTCCTCGGCCCGCTCCAGGTTGGCGTCCTCCTCGCTGCTCGCACGGAGCTGCGGCCTGGCCGAGGGGCGCTGCCTGGGCAGGAACAGGGCGAGCAGCAGGCCGAGCGCCACCGCGCCGGTCGCGATCAGGAACGAGACGTGGAAGCCGTGCATGGTCGGGATCGCCAGGCCGTTCACATGCTGAGCGGTGTTGGCGAGCACCATGCCGATGACGGCGCTGGAGACCGAGGTGCCGATGGAACGCATCAGGGTGTTGAGACCGTTGGCCGCGCCTGTCTCCGAGGCCGGCACCGCGCCGACGATCAGCGCCGGCAGCGAGGAGTAGGCGAGGCCGATGCCCGCGCCGAGGATCACCGAGGTCACGATGGTCTGCCAGGCGGCGTCCATCAGGCCGAGGCCGCCGCCGTAGCCGACGGCGATGACGACCAGGCCGATGATCAGGGTGACCTTGGGGCCGTAGCGGGCGGACAGACGGGCGTAGACCGGCGCGGTGAACATCATCGTCAGACCGAGCGGGGCCACGCACAGGCCCGCGACGACCATCGACTGGCCGAGGCCGTAGCCGGTGGCGGTGGGGAGCTGGAGCAGCTGCGGCAGCACGAGCGAGACGACGTAGAACGAGACGCCGACCATGATGGAGGCGAGGTTGGTGAGCAGCACCTCGCGGCGGGCGGTGGTGCGCAGATCGACCAGCGGGGCGGCCACGCGCAGCTCGAACAGGCCCCACAGGACGAGGACCACGACGGACGCGGCGAACAGGCCGAGCGTGGTGCCGGACGACCAGCCCCAGTCGCTGCCCTTGGTGATCGGCAGCAGGAGCAGCACCAGACCGGCGGACAGGCCGAGCGCACCCGGCAGGTCGAAGGAGCCCCCGGCGCGCGCCGGGGACTCCGGCACGACGAGCAGGGTGAGGACGATCGCGAGGGCGCCGAGTCCGGCGGCGCCGAAGAACAGGGCGTGCCAGTCGGAGTGCTGGGCGACCAGGGCCGCCGCGGGCAGCGCGAGTCCGCCGCCGACTCCGATCGAGGAGCTCATCAGGGCCATGGCCGAGCCCAGCCGCTCGCGGGGGAGCATGTCGCGCATCAGGCCGATGCCGAGGGGTATCGCGCCCATCGCGAAGCCCTGGAGCGTACGGCCGACGATCATCGGCAGCAGGGTGGCGGTGAGCCCGCTGACCAGTGCGCCGATCACCATCACGGCCAGGCTGGCCAGCAGCATCCGCCGCTTGCCGTAGAGATCGCCGAGGCGGCCCATGATCGGGGTGGCCACGGCGCCCGACAGGAGAGTGGAGGTCAGGACCCAGGTGGCGTTGCTGGGCGCGGTGCCCAGCAACTGGGGCAGGTCCTTGATGACGGGGACCAGCAGCGTCTGCATCACCGCGACCACGATGCCCGCGAAGGCGAGCACCGGCACGATCGCGCCGGACGGCCTCCGTATGGGCTGGTCGGTCGTCGTGTGCGTCATGGGGTGGGGCCTCCAGGCCGGAAGGGAAGAGGTACGGACGAGGTCGTTCGACGGAATCCGCGTGCGAGATCTGCCGGGTCAACCTCGTATGCACGGGCAACTATTCCGTTGCTTTGGCCCGCTAACGAATTCTTGACCATCCCGTGACCTGATCCATCGTCAGGGACCACCCTGAGGATCCGCCGTGCGGATCCGCCCTCAGGGGACGGACTGGGGGCGTGCGTTCCCCGGCCTCCCCCGGCCCCCCGGCATCCCCCGGCCCCCTCGCCTGCCCCTACAGCCACCCCTGCTGCCGGGCCTCCCGCATCGCCTCCATGCGGTTGCGGGTGCCCGTCTTGCCGATGGCGGAGGAGAGGTAGTTGCGCACGGTGGACTCGGAGAGGTGGAGCTTCGCGGCGATGTCGGCGACCGTCGCCCCGTCCACGGAGGCCTTCAGCACATCGCACTCGCGCGCGGTCAGCGGGTTGGGCCTTGCGCTCAGGGTCGCCACGGCCAGCGCCGGGTCGATGACGGTCTCCCCGGCGAGCACCCGCCGGATCGCGGCGGCCAGCTCCTCCACCGGGCCGTCCTTCACCAGGAACCCCGCGGCGCCCGCTTCCATGGCGCGGCGCAGATAGCCGGGCCGGCCGAAGGTGGTCAGTATCAGCACCCGGCAGTCCGGGGCCCGCTCGCGCAGTACGGCCGCCGCGTCCAGGCCGCTCATGCCCGGCAGTTCGATGTCCAGCAGGGCCACGTCGGGGCGGTGGGCCAGTACGGCGTCCACGATCGCGTCGCCCGCCGCGACCTGCGCGACGATCTCGATGTCCGCCTCCATGCCGAGCAGCAGCGCGAGGGCGCCGCGCATCATGCCCTGGTCCTCCGCGAGCAGAACACGGACGGACGGGGCGGGCCGGTGGTCCCATGGCGTCTCGTTCACGGCTCAATCCTAGGGAAACCACGGGCTGTTGGGGTCCCCGCGTCTTGACGGGGCGGATGGGCGGGAAAACAATCGGCTCGGCATTCGGCACTTCTCCTTGTCATTTCTGTGCCGATCCCGCGTTCCCGCATTGTTCGGAGTTTCAGATACGGGAATCGTTCGGTATCTCGTCCGAACAATGTCCGGTATTTCGACCAGGTACCCGCACCACGCCACCGGGAACGCCCCGCACCGCCCTACAACGAGAGGACGACACCGTGTTCTTACGACTCCGCAGTGCCGTGATGGCCTTGCTCGCGGCGGCGGCAGCCATCGTCACGCTCGCCGCCGGCGCGCCCGGGGCCGCCGCCGCGGGCTCGCTCCCGTGCGACATCTACGCCGCCGCCGGGACGCCCTGCGTCGCCGCGCACAGCCTCGTCCGGGCGCTGTACTCGGCGTACAACGGCCCGCTCTACCAGGTGCGGCGCGCCTCCGACAGTGTCACTTCCGACATCCGCCCGTCGGCGAGCGGGGGTTACGCCGACGCGGCCGCCCAGGACTCCTTCTGCGCCGGGACGACCTGCATCATCACCAAGATCTACGACCAGTCCGCCCGCCACAACGACCTCACCGTCGAGGGCGCCGGCGGGGCGGGCGCGGCCGATGTCGGCGCGCCCGCGGACGCGCTGCCGGTGACCGTCGGCGGCCACCAGGTCTACGGCCTGGAGATCTCGGCCGGCATGGGCTACCGGGACAACTCCACCTCGGGCGTCGCGGTGAACGGGCAGGCCGAGGGGATGTACATGGTGACCTCCGGCACCCATGTGAACGGCAGCTGCTGCTTCGACTACGGCAACGCCGAGACCAACAACATGGACACCGGCAACGGGCACATGGACGCCATCAACTTCGGCACCGAGTGCTGGTTCGCGCCCTGCTACGGCCAGGGCCCCTGGGTACAGGCCGACCTGGAGAACGGGCTGTTCCAGTCGGATTCCGGCTACAGCAAGAACACGGCGAACACCGGCACGGGGCCCTTGCCGTTCGTGACCGCGCTGCTGAAGAACAACGGCCAGAACCATTTCGCGCTGAAATACGGCAACGCCCAGAGCGGCACTCTCACGACCACGTATTCCGGCCCCGAACCGAGCGTCAACGGCGGCGGCTACTCGCCGATGCACCAGGAGGGGGCGATCGTCCTGGGCACGGGCGGCGACAACAGCAACGGCTCCATCGGGTCCTTCTTCGAGGGCGTGATGACCGCCGGCATTCCCACGGACGCGGCCGACGACTCCGTGCAGGCGAACATCGTCTCCGCCGGCTACGGCGGCCCGACCGGCTCCACCGGCTCGCTGACCCCGGGTGCGGAGATCTCGCTGCGCGCGACCACCTCCTGCTGCACCGGTGACTACATCCGCCACCAGAACGACGCGGCGGTCATCTCCCCGGTGACGTCGAGCAGCCCGAGCCTGGACAAGAACGACGCCACCTGGATCGTCCGCCGCGGCCTCGCCGACAGCTCCTGTGTGTCCTTCGAGTCCCGGAACTACCCGGGCGACTTCCTACGGCACCAGAACTACCGGCTCTACCGGCAGCCCATGAACGGCACCGCGCTGTTCCGGGCCGACGCCACGTTCTGCCCGGTCGCCGGCAAGAGCGGCACCGGGACCTCGTTCGCGTCCTCCAACTACCCGAGCAGATATCTGCGCCACTACGACTACGGCCTCTACATAGCGAGTGACGGCGGCACCAACGCCTGGGACGGCGCGACCTCGTGGACGGACGACGTGAGCTGGTCGGTCACCTCGCCCTGGGCGCCGTAGACAGCGGCACCTCCACCGGCTCGGCGGGGCGCTCGCCGTCCACGGGGAGTTCGGCGGTGACCGTGAAGCCGCCGCGCGGCGACGGGCCGGCCCGCAGGGAGCCGCCCGCCGCCGCGAGGCGTTCGGTCAGGCCCTGAAGTCCCGTGCCGCCCACGCCCTCCGGGGCGGGCCGCAGGGACGTCCCGGCCCCGTCGTCGTCGACCGTCAGACGGACACGCTCGGCGGTGCCCTCGATGGTGATCCCGCAGTGGGCGGCACCGCTGTGGCGCACGGCGTTGGTGACCGCCTCGCGCACCACCCAGCCGAGCAGGGCCTCCGTCTGGGGGGCCAGGGGAGCGCCCGAGCGGCGTACGCGGGGTTCGATGCCGGCGGCGGCCAGGGCGGAGCGGGCCCGGTCCAGCTCCCCGGCCAGACTGCCCTCGCGGTAGCCCGTCACCGCCTCGCGGATCTCGGTGAGCGCCTGCCGGCCGACGGACTCGATGTCCGTCACCTGCACCAGCGCCGCGTCCAGGTCCCGGGGGGCCAGACGGCGGGCCGCCTCCGACTTCACGACGATCACCGAGAGGGTGTGGCCGAGGAGGTCGTGCAGATCGCGGGAGAAGCGCAGCCGCTCCTCCTCCACCGCGCGCCGGGCCAGCTCCTCGCGGGCGGCGCGCAGATCCCGTACCGCCTCGGACAGGGAGAGGATCGCGGCCGTCACCATGGTCGAGATCCAGGTGGCGTAGGCGATGTTCATGCCGTTCCAGCCGTCGTGGACACCGCCGACCACCCCCGCCAGCACGGCGACCGCCGTGCCGTAGGCACGCAGGTGCCCGCGCAGGACCGCGCCCGTCGCGAGCCCGAGCAGCGGGAAGAACAGCAGCCAGGTGCCGCCGTAGCCGATGGCGAGTCCGCAGGTCACCACGGCCATTAGGCCGAGGGCCACCCGGGTGGAGCGGGCCTCGCGCGTCTCCTTCGTGAAGGCGCGGAAGGCCACGTAGATGTAGAGCGAGTTGAAGGTGAACAGGCCGATTCCGCCGATCCACGGGTTCGGGGTCTTGCCCTGGAAGATGTTCGAGAAGGCCCCCATCCCCATCAGCAGCCAGGGCAGCAGGGTGAAGCCGCTGGGCGGCGGGCCCGGGTGCTCCGGGGCCTTCCCGGCCTTGCGCGCCGCCCGGTACTCGGCCTTCAGACGGGTCTTGTCCTCCTGGTAGCACCGCTGGTGCTCCCGGGCCTCCCGCACAGTCGACCGCCACGCGTCCCATCCCCGTGAGACCTTACGCATCCAGGACATCTCTCCCCCCGTTCAGCTGGTCGCCGCGCTCCGGCGGTACGACTGGACAGCGTACGAAGCGAAGAGCAGCAGCCAGACGGCCAGCACCAGCATCGTGCCGAGCGCCGGGGCGTGCCCGTCGGCGACCGCCGTGCCGAGCTGCGCGAAGCGATGGGTCGGGGTGTACGCGGACACGGTGCGCAGCCAGCCGGGGAACAGGGCGACCGGGAACCACAGACCGCCGAGCACCGCGAGCCCCAGATTGCACACCATGTTGGTCACGCCCGTGGTCTGCGCGGTCATCCGGTAGCCGTTGCCGAGCCCGAGCAGGGTGAAGGGCACCGAGCCCAGCCACAGCAGCAGGGCGATCGCCGCCCACTGCCAGGCGGCCAGCCGCACCCCGTTGACCAGGCCGCCCGCCAGGAGCACCGCGACGATCGCGGGCAGGACCGTCACCCCACCGGTCAGTGCCCGGCCGACGACGACCTGGCGCGGGGTCATCGGGGTCACCCTCAGCTGCCGCAGCCAGCCGATGGCCCGGTCCTCGGCGACCCCGCCACCGGTGTTCAGCGCCGAGCCGACCGCGCCGTAGGCCGCCATGCTCACCATGGACGCCGTCTTCCAGGCGCCGTCGCTGCCACCGATGTTGGTGAACAGCAGGTACATCATCACCGGCATCGCGACTCCGCCGATCACAAAGCCGACGTCGCGCAGGGTCCGGCGCACCTCGAGCAGCAGATAGTCCCCCATCACACCGTCTCCCTCTCGCGTGCCGTCAGGGCCAGGAACGCGTCGTCCAGCGACGCCGGGGCGACCTCCAGGCCGCGTATCGCGCCCAGCCCGGCCAGGGCGATCACCGTCGCGTCGGAGTCGTCGGTGCGCAGCAGCGCCCGGCCCCCGCGCACCTCCACCGACCGCACGCCGGGCAGCAGGTCCAGTCCGTCGGTGCCACGGCCCGCCAGGTTGATCGAGACCAGGTTGCCCCCCGCGGACCGCCGCAGTTCCTCGCCGGTGCCGTCCGCCACGATCCGGCCGCGGTCGATGACGACGATCCGGTCGGCGTGGGCGTCCGCCTCCTCCAGATAGTGCGTGGAGAACAGGACGGTGCGACCGCTGCGCGCGTAGGTCCGCATCGAGTCCCAGAAGGCGTGCCGCGCCTCCACGTCCAGGGCCGCCGTCGGCTCGTCCAGCACGAGCAGCGACGGGTTCCCGGCGAGCGCGACCGCGAACCGCACCCGCTGTGTCTGGCCGCCGGAGAGCCGGTCCACGCGCCGCCCGGCCAGCTCGGGGATCCCGGCCAGCTCCAGCGCCCGGGCCACGGGCAGCGGGTCGGGGTAGCGTCCGGCCACGAAGGACACCAGCTCCCGGACGGTGACGCGGGGCACGGCCCGCGCCTCCTGGAGCATGGCACCCGCCCGGCCCGCGCGCACGGCCTGTTCCGGGGCGGTGCCGAACAGTTCCACCGTGCCCGTGTCGGGCTCGTTCAGGCCGAGCAGCAGCGAGATCGTGGTCGACTTGCCGGCGCCGTTGCGGCCGAGCAGGGCGACCGTCTCGCCGACCCCGATCTCCAGGTCGATGCCGTCGACGGCGCGCAGAGCGCCGTAGGTCTTGACCGCCCCCGTGAAGGACACGGCGGGCGGTGTCCCGGTCGTTTTCGTCATGTCCCCGACGGTACCGACGGCGGGGGTCCGCCCGGCAGATGCGCGTGTACGGGATCGGGCGGGACAAATGTCACGGCCGGCGGGACCGGCGCGGTGCCGTCCATGGAACTGACGGAGCGTCAGGGGCCTTCACAAGCGAGGGGCCCTCGGCTATACAGGGGGCGTCGTACTGGAACGCGTTCTAGAACGGGCGGGTTCCCGCGGCCCCGTGACGACCCCGGTGCGGCCGACGGTGCGGACGGCCGCACCGGGGTCCTACCCGCCAGTGTCAGGAGCCCCATGCCCATCGACGCAGCCAAGGCCCTCGCCGCGGAGCCCCGTTCCGGCGTGATCACCTGGGACCACAAGGACGTCCAGCTGTACCACCTCGGCATCGGCGCGGGCGCCCACCCCGACAAGGACAGCCCGGCCACCGACCCCGACGAGCTGCGCTACACCCTGGAGTCCCGGCTGCACGTCCTGCCGAGCTTCGCCACCGTCGCCGGCGGCGGCAAGCCCGGTGTGACCGGCGGACTTTCCATGCCCGGTGTCGAGGTCGACCTCTCCCGCGTCCTGCACGGCGGCCAGTCCCTGACCGTGCACCGCCCCCTCCCCGTCGCGGGCACCGCGACCGCCACCGACCGCATCGCCGCCGTGTACGACAAGGGCACGGCGGCCATCCTCGTGATGCGCACCGAGGTCGCCGACGCCGACGGCCCGCTGTGGACCAACGACGCCCGGATCTTCGTACGAGGAGAGGGCGGCTGGGGCGGCGACCGGGGACCCTCCCGCTCCCTCGACGCGCCTTCCGGCGAACCGGACCGGACCGTCGAACGGCCCCTCCGCGGAGACCAGGCCCTCCTCTACCGCCTCTCCGGCGACTGGAACCCGCTGCACGCCGACCCCGAGTTCGCGAAGCTCGCCGGATTCGAGCGGCCCATCCTGCACGGCCTGTGCACCTACGGCATCACGCTCAAGGCCGTCGTCGACACCCTGCTCGGCGGCGATGTGACCCGGGTGCGCTCCTACGCCACGCGCTTCGCCGGGGTCGTGTATCCCGGCGAGACTCTGCGCATCCGCATGTGGCGGGGGGACGGCGCGGTACGGGTGGCCGTGAGCGCCGTCGAGCGTCGGGACGTGCCGGTCCTCGCCGATACCGTCGTTCAGCACGTCTGAGTGCCGGCACTGTCCGGGTGCCTGCCCCGTCGCTCGGCGGGCCTGGGTGCCGGCACCGTCGCTCAGCGGGCCCTGGGTGCCCACCCGAGCGGTCGGCGCCCGAGTGCCGACACCACCGGTCGGCACTCCCGAACTCCCGAGTTCCGTACTCCGAGGGGAGCCGCACCATGCGCGCAGCCGTACTGCACGAGATCGGCCAGGACAAGCTGGAGGTGCTCGACGACATCGAGGCGGCGGGGTTCGGTCCCGGCAAGGTGAGGATCCGGGTACGCGCCACGGGACTGTGCCACTCGGACCTGTCCGCGATGAACGGTGTCCTGCCGCAGCCGGCTCCTTTCGTGCCGGGACACGAGGGCGCGGGCGAGGTCCTCGAAGTCGGCGAGGGCGTCAGCCGGGTCAGGCCCGGCGACCGGGCCGTGGTGTGCTGGCTGCCCGCCTGCGGCGCGTGTCCCGCCTGCAAACGGGGGCAGACCGAACTGTGCCTGGCCGGCTTCATGAACGCGGGCATCCCCAACTTCCGTCGCGCCGCCGGCGGTCCCCCCGATGTGTTCGGCTTCGCGGGCACCGGCACCTTCGCCGAGGAGGTCGTCGTCGACGCGGGCTGTGCGGTGCCCATCCCCGACGACGTGCCCTTCGACGTCGCGGCCCTGATCGGCTGCGGGGTGACCACGGGACTCGGCGCCGCCCTCAACACCGCCGATGTGGAGGCCGGTTCGTCCGTCGCCGTCATCGGCTGCGGCGGCGTCGGCATCTCCGCCATCCAGGGCGCCCGGCTCAGGGGAGCCGCCGAGATCGTCGCCGTGGACCCGGTCGCCTCCCGTCGCGAGGCGGCCCTGAGGTTCGGCGCCACCGGTGCCGTCGCCCCGGACGGGCTGCCCGACGCCAAGCAGCAGATGACCGGTGGCGAGGGCTTCGACTATGTCTTCGAGGTCGTCGGAAAGTCGGCCACCGCCCGGACCGCGTACGAGAACACCCGGCGCGGCGGCACCCTGGTCGTCGTCGGCGCGGGGGCGCTCGACGACTTCCTCCAGCTCAACATGTTCGAGCTGTTCTTCGACGAGAAGCGGATCCTGCCCTCCCTGTACGGCGGCGGAGACGTTTTGCGCTCCTACGAGCGGACCATCGCGCTGTGGCGGGCGGGCCGGATCGATCTGGAGGGCCTGATCACCCACCGGGTGCCGCTGGCCGGGATCAACGAGGCGCTCGAACAGATGCGGACCGGTACGGCACTGCGTACGTGCATCGAGATCTGAACCTCCGTGAAGGGAAACGAGCTTGATGTCACCGTCATCCATGCCGTCACCGCCGTCACCGCCGTCACCGCCGTCACGGCCCCTTGAGGGACGGACCGCGATCGTCACGGGCGCCGGGCGGGGCCTGGGCCGGGCCGAGGCGCTGGAACTGGCCCGGCTCGGCGCGTCGGTCGTCGTCAACGACCACGGACAGCCCGGACGTGACGGCTCCGGCGCCGCCTCCGGCGCACCCGCCGAGGAGGTCGTCGCCGAGATCCGCGCGACCGGCGGCCGGGCCGCCGCCCACAGCGGGGACGTCGGGGACCATGAACAGGCCCGTGCGCTGGTGGACTTCGCCGTGGAGGAGTTCGGCCCGCTGGACATCCTCGTCAACAACGCCGGCATCCTGCGCGACCGCATGGTCTTCTCGATGTCCGAGGACGAGTGGGACTCGGTGATCCGAGTCCATCTCAAGGGCCACTTCAACACCACCCGGTTCGCCGCCGCGCACTGGCGGGCGCGGGCCAAGGCGGCCGGTGGCCCGGTGTACGGGCGGATCGTGAACACGTCCTCGGAGGCGTTCCTCGCCGGTTCCGCCGGGCAGCCCAACTACGCGGCGGCCAAGGGTGGGATCGTAGGGCTCACGACCTCCACCGCCCTCGCGCTCGCCCGCTACGGTGTGACGGCGAACGCGATCTGCCCGCGCGCCCGCACCCGGATGACCGAGGACGTCTTCGCCGGTGTCCGGCGGCCGGACGAGGGCCTCGACCCACTGGCCCCCGAGCATGTCGCCCCGCTCGTCGGCTATCTCGCCTCCCCGGCCGCCGCACTGGTGAACGGACAGCTTCTCGTCGTGCACGGCGGCATGGTCGCGGTCGTCGAACGACCCCGCATCCAGGCCAGGTTCGACACCAAGCAGGACGTCTTCACCTACGACGAACTCGACGCGCTGCTCACCCCGCACTACGCCCAGCGGCCCCCGGGCGAGACGTTCGCGGCCGCCGAGGTGCTCGGGCTCAGGCACACGGGGGCGGCGGCGGATGGCTGAGCGGCGGGCCGTCCGTGGCCGGCGGCGGATCGTTGAGCGGCCTGCCGTCGGTGGCCGGCGGCGGGTGGGCGAGCTGCGGCAGACGGCGCCGGAAGAACAGCTCGCCCTCGCCCAAGTTCTCGTCTTCGTCGGCGGGCGAGAAGGGCGGGGAGTGCGGGTCCCGGCACAGCACGAACAGGCCCCTGGTCTGCGGGCCGTGCCGGGGCAGGACCCGTAACGCGTCCCCCGACCGAGCGGCCCGAGGATCGCGAGCGGCCCGAGGATCGGGGGAGCCCCGCACGGAACGGCCCCGCCCGTCATACGACGGGGGGGCCGGGTCCGATGCGGCGACCGCCGCGCTCACCGTGGTACCGGCGCACTCACCGTGGTGGACGCCATCGGCGCGCGCTCCCTCGTGCCGGTCAGGCCGCGGTGCCGGATTCCTTCGACTGCGCGGACGGCTTGCGGTGCCGGCCGTGCGGAGCCGCCTCGTGGTCCTCGGCGGAGACCGGGCCACGGTGCCGGCCGTGTCCCAGGGGGTCCTGGGCCTCGGCGGACAGCGGCGATGCGGTGCTGGTGTCGTTCATGAGAAGTGTTCACCCCGTCAACATGATCCTTCGTACAGCCGGGCGAGTCTAACGGGCCGCGGTGACAGCCGTGGCAGGGGTTGACGCGACGGTCGTGTCGGGGGGTGTGACCCTTGCCTTTCCGGGGGCTGCGGGGGTGGTCTCGGCCGCGGGCAGGGGTTCTCCCGGGGGCCGTGACCTGCCGGTGCTGCCGGTGCTGCCGGTGCCGGGACGGGGCCACGTGAGTGTGCGGCGGAGGGAGGCCCCGGTCGATGCGGGATTCCTGCGGGAGCGTGGTGGCGGGGCCGGCTGCTGCGGGGGCGCCTGTCGGGGTGGTGTCTGTCGGGGTGGTGTCTGTGGGGACGGTGGTTGTTGGAGTGGTGTCCGTTGGGACGGTGGCTGTGGGAGTGGTCGCGGGGGTGGCTGTGGGAGTGGCGCCTGTCGCAGGGGTGGCTGTGGGAGTGGCGCCTGTTGCAACGGCACCGGGCGCACCGGCGCCGGTGCGCCCGGCACCGGCTCCCGCACGGGAGACTCGACCGGCGTCACGGGCGGTTCCAGCCGTGCCACCCCACAGCTCACCGCACCCGTCGTGAACGGCAGCCGCAGTACGCCCTCCCGGGTCCACAGCCCCGCTCCTGCCAACCACCCCTGAGGCGCGGCGAGATGCAGGACCCGTCGGTGCGCGGGGCGCCAGACCGCGACCCAGCTGCCGTCCGCCCCGTCGACCCTCAGCGCCACCGCGCAGCTCTCCGGCGTGAGCACCTGCCCCGGCTGGATCGCGAACGGGGTCACCGGACAGTCCAGGCGCAGGCAGTCGGGGAAGCGCACCGGCAGCGTGCTCCCCAACACCCCCCAGCCGAGCCGCTCCCGGCCCGGGGAGGGGGCGTCGGAGCGGATCAGCAGCAGCCCACTGTCCGGATCCGCGAGCAGCAGCCGGTCGTTGCTCCCGTCCGTGATCTGCAGCAGCGGCGACACCTCCCCGCCCCGCGCCAGATCCACCACCACCGTCTTCGTGGGGCCCCCGTCCGGTGTGCGGTCCAGCGCCAGCGTCCGGCCGGCACGGTCCAGCCAGACCCCGCCCGAGCAGTGGCCGGGCAGCTCCGCCAGGCGCTCGGGCCCGGCCGCCCCGCCCGCCACCAGCCATACCGCCGTGGAGCGTGGGCCCACCGCGAGCGCGAACGCCCGGTCCCCGGTCGGCGCCGGCGGCAGCAGCCGCAGCCGGCCCCCCTCGCCCGGGTCGTCCACCGCGCCGAGCGGCAGCTCGCCGGTCCCCGCTCCGGCCGGGTACAGCAGCGAGAACAGGTGGCGTCCCGCCACGAGGCGGTGGATCAGCACCCGGCCGTCGGCCAGCGGCTGGACCTCGGTGCCGGGCTCCTCCGGCTGGCTGCCGGGCAGCGGTACGGCGTACGGTTCCGGGCCGTCCAGGGTCCAGCGCTCCGGGTACCAGGACTCGCCGCTCAGGGCGAGGCGGGCCGCGTAGGACCCGTCCGCGGTGATCACGCATCCGGGCCGGGCAGCCGACTCACTCCCGTCCGCCGTGGCGGACTCGAAGGCACAGGCCGTCATCGTTCGGTCACCTCCGGCGACGAAGCTAGTTTTCGTACGCACGGACGTGACCTGCACGGACGGCCGCTTCACACATAAGGGTGTTCGTGCGGCCAAATACCTGAGGAAACCGGGGCGGGTGTGCTGCACGACGGGGCGCACACCACAGCCGTTCGCAACCCCCGTCACCGGTTCGGCAGTCGGGTGGCCCCGGGGCCGGTACCCGGGATGTCCGGATCACTCGGCCCCGTGACCTGCCCGGCCGACCCGGAGTGTCCGGCCTGGGAGAATCGTCCGCGGCCGGTCGGGCACCGACCTGGGGCAGGTAGCCTTTTCCCCGTGCCCCGTCTGTCTGAAGTCATCGCCGCGCTGGAGACCCTGTGGCCCGCCGAGCGGGCCGAGTCCTGGGACGCGGTCGGCACCGTCGTCGGCGATCCCGGCCAGGAGGTCTCGCGGGTCCTCTTCGCGGTCGACCCCGTCCAGGAGATCGTGGACGAGGCGGTGAAGCTGGGCGCGGACCTGCTCGTGACCCACCACCCCCTCTATCTGCGCGGTACGACGACGGTGGCGGCCTCCACCTTCAAGGGCCGCGTGGTGCACACCCTCATCAAGAACGACATCGCGTTGCACGTCGCCCACACCAACGCCGACCGGGCCGACCCCGGCGTCAGCGACGCCCTCGCCGGCGCGCTCGACCTGCGGGTCGTGCGCCCCCTGGTCCCGGACACGACCGACCCGGAGGGCCGCCGGGGCCTCGGCCGGGTCTGCGAGCTGGAGCACCCCCTGACCGTGCGCGAGCTGGCCGCCCGCGCCGCCGAGCGGCTGCCCGCCACCGCGCAGGGCATCCGGGTCGCCGGTGACCCCGAGGCACTGGTCCGCACGATCGCCGTCAGCGGCGGTTCCGGCGACAGCCTCTTCGACGACGTCCGCGCGGCCGGTGTCGACGCCTTCCTCACCGCGGACCTGCGCCACCACCCCGCGTCCGAGTTCATGGCCGACGGCGCCCACCGGCCTCTCGCGCTGCTCGACGCGGCGCACTGGGCCACCGAATGGCCCTGGTGCGAGCTGGCAGCCGCCCAGCTCGACGAGATCTCCGACCGTCACGGATGGGACCTGCGCGTCCATGTCTCGAAGACGGTCACCGACCCCTGGACCGCCCACGCGGCGTCGTCCAACCCCACGAAGACCCCTGGAGCCCCCAACTGAACGCCGCGCCCGCCGACCAGATCCGACTTCTCGACGTACAGGCCCTGGACGTACGCCTGCAGCAGCTTGCGCACAAGCGGAAGTCCCTGCCCGAGCACGCCGAGATCGAGTCGCTGACCAAGGACCTCACGCAGCTGCGCGACCTGCTGGTGGCCGCGCAGACCGAGGAGAGCGACACCGCCCGCGAGCAGACCAAGGCGGAGCAGGACGTGGAGCAGGTGCGCCAGCGCGCCGCCCGTGACCAGCAGCGTCTCGACTCGGGTGCGGTCGCCTCCCCCAAGGACCTGGCGAACCTCCAGCACGAGATCGCCTCGCTCGCCAAGCGGCAGGGCGACCTCGAGGACGTCGTCCTGGAGGTGATGGAGCGCCGCGAGTCCGCGCAGGAGCGGGTGGCCGAGCTGACCGAGCGCGTCGCGTCGGTGCAGTCGAAGATCGACGATGCGACCGCGCGCCGGGACGCGGCCTTCGAGGAGATCGACGGGGAGGCCGCGTCGGTGTCGAAGGAGCGCGAGGTCGTCGCGGGCTCGGTGCCCGCGGATCTGCTGAAGCTGTACGACAAGCTGCGCGCGCAGCAGGGCGGCATCGGTGCGGCCAAGCTGTACCAGCGCACCTGCCAGGGCTGCCGCCAGGAGCTGGCGATCACCGAGTTGAACGAGATCCGCGCGGCCGCCCCCGACACGGTCGTCCGCTGCGAGAACTGCCGCCGCATCCTGGTGCGCACGTCCGAGTCCGGCCTGTAAGAGGCGTTGCACGTGCGCGAGTTCGTCGTCGAGGCCGATGGCGGTTCCCGGGGCAACCCGGGGCCCGCGGGCTACGGCAGCGTGGTGCGGGACGCGGCGACGGGTGACACGCTCGTGGAGCGGGCCGGGTTCATCGGGACCGCCACCAACAACGTCGCCGAGTACCGGGGGCTGCTGGCCGGGCTGAGCGCGGCCCATGAGCTGGACCCGGCCGCGCGGGTGCATGTCCGCATGGACTCCAAGCTGGTCGTGGAGCAGATGTCGGGCCGCTGGAAGATCAGGCATCCGGCGATGCGGCCGCTGGCGATGCAGGCTGCCGCCCTGTTCCCGGCCGGGCAGGTCACCTACGAGTGGATCCCGCGCGAGCAGAACAAGCACGCGGACCGGCTCGCCAACGAGGCGATGGACGCCGGGAGCCGGGGGGAGCGGTGGGAACAGGCCCGCTCCACCGCGGAGTTGGACACGCACACCGTCACGGACCCCGAGCCGGCCGGCCCACCGGGCGACGCGGCCGCGGGCGCGGCCCGGGCCCGCGCGGCCCTGGCCACCGCCACTGCCGGCACGACCCCCGCCGCCCCGGCCGCCGCCACTGCCGGCACGACCCCCGCCGCCCCGGCCGCCGCCACCGCCGGCACGGCCCCCGCCGCCCCGGCCGCGTCCCGCGAGGGAGCGGTGCCCGTGGCGCAGGAGACCGGACGTGCCGACGGCTCCGCGTCGGCCGATGTGCGGGCCGCCCGCAATGTCGCCTCCGCCCCGCCCGACCTCGGTACTCCGACCACCTTCGTCCTGCTGCGGCACGGCGAGACCCCGCTCACCGCGCTCAAGCGGTTCTCCGGCAGCGGCGGCAGTGATCCGTCGCTTTCCGACATCGGCCGCCGCCAGGCGGAACTGGCCGCCGGTGTGCTCGCCGCGAGGGGGACCGTCCAGGCCGTCGTCTCCTCGCCCCTCGCCCGGTGCCGTGAGACGGCCGAGGTCGCCGCCGCCCGCCTGGGGTGCGAGGTGAGCATCGAGGAGGGACTGCGGGAGACCGACTTCGGCGCCTGGGAGGGCCTGACCTTCGGTGAGGTCCGGGAGCGGTACCCGGACGACATGGACGCCTGGCTGCGCGACCCGGAGGCCGAACCCACCGGCGGCGGCGAGAGCTTCGCGGCCGTCGCCCGCCGGGTCGCCGCCGCACGGGACCGGCTCGTGGCCTCGTACGCGGGCCGCACGGTCCTGCTCGTCTCGCATGTCACGCCGATCAAGACCCTGGTCCGCCTCGCCCTCGGGGCGCCGCCGCAGGCGCTGTTCCGCATGGAGCTGTCGGCGGCCTCGCTGACCGCGGTGGCGTACTACGCGGACGGCAACGCGAGCGTCCGGCTGCTCAACGACACGTCGCACCTGCGCTGAGCACCCGTCGGCGGCACTCCGCCCGGGCTCTTGGGGCGGTGCGCTACCCCCGCAACGCCGCCGCCTCCCGCGCCAACCCCTCGATCCTCACCCAGTCCCGCTCCGCGATCGCGTCCTGAGGAACCATCCAAGTCCCGCCCACACAACCGACGTTGGGCAGCGACAGATACTCCGGGGCGTTCCCCGGCCCGATCCCGCCCGTCGGACAGAAGCGCGCCTGGGGGAGCGGTCCGGCCAGCGACTTCAGATACGCCGTGCCGCCCGCGGCCTGCGCCGGGAAGAACTTCATCTGCGTGACGCCCCGTTCCAGGAGCGCGACGACCTCGGACGTCGTCGAGACGCCCGGCAGAAACGGCACCCCGGACCCCTGCATCGCCGTCAGCAGCACGTCCGTCCACCCCGGACTGACGAGGAAGCGCGCGCCCGCCGCCACGCAGTCGCCGACCTGCCCGGGCGTGAGGACCGTGCCCGCCCCCACCACCGCGTCCGGGACGTCGGCCGAGGCCGCCCGGATCGCCTCCAGCGCGGCCGGGGTCCGCAGCGTCACCTCGATCGCCGGCAGCCCGCCCGCCACGAGCGCACGCGCGAGTGGTACGGCATCGGCCGCGTCCGCCACCACGACCACGGGGACGACGGGCGCGACGTCGAGGACGGAGAGCGCGGACGGCGACGAGGGCAGGGACGAGGCCATGGCCTCATCCTGCCCAGGCAAAGCACTCTGCGCAAAGGTCATTGCATATGCTGCAACGATCGGTCCTCCGTGGGGGGTACCTCAGTGGATCTCGGTCACCACCACATCCAGCGTCCACGCCTTCCCCGCCCGGCCCGGCGGCTCGGCCTCCACCACGTACCCCAGGTCCCGCAGGGCCTCCACCAGGTCCGCCGGACCTGCGGGGACGGCCCCCGCCGTCAGCAGACTGCGGACGATCCGCCCCTTCGTCGCCTTGTTGAAGTGGCTGACGACCGACCGCTTCTCCACCCCGTCCACCATCCGGGAGTGCAGCACCCGCACGGTCGCCGTCCGCCCGGCTACCTCGCCCTTCGGCTTCCACGCGGCGGCGTATGCGGAGGACCGCAGGTCGAGCACCAGCCCGTCGCCGGCCGCCTCCGGCAGGGCGGCGGCCATCGGCGTACGCCAGTACGCGCCGAGCGTGCCCAGGCCGGGCAGCTTCACCCCCATCGAGCAGCGGTACGAGGGAATGCGGTCCGTCACGCGGACCGCGCCCCACAGCCCGGAGAACACGAGCAGGCACCCGGCCGCGCGCCGGGCGGCCGCCGCGTCAAGCGAGCCGAGGTCCAGGGCGTCGTAGAGCACACCGGTGTAGATCTCCCCGGCGGGCCGTGCCCCCGCCGTCCGCAGCCCGGCGTTCTTGGCGATCTCCCCGCGCAGGCCCTCGCCGATCCCCAGCACCTCGCGCGCCTTGTCCTCGTCCCCCGAGCACAGCTCCACCAGCTCGCCGAGCACCGCCTCCCTGGCGGCGGTCAGCCCGGGCAGCGACAGCGACTCCAGATCCAGCGGGGCACCGCTCCCTGAGGGGGCCTTGCCTTCGGAGGGCGGCAGCAGGACGAGCACGAATACTCCTTGGTACCGGACGGCGGGACTCGCGCCAGGTTACGCGGGGTGTCGCGGGGGAGAAGCCTCCGCACCCGGGCCCCGCACCTTCCGGACCGGCGACGGCACGTTCGCCCCTCGGGAGCCGCGGATCTTCCGGGGCACCGGCTCCTGGATGCCGTGCGACGGCGTGACGATGGTCCTGGAGATGACGTCCACCAAGCCCGGGATCGGCCGCGAGGGCGAACGGCGCTGCTACGTCCCTCGGCGGCATCCCGCTCCATCCGCTGGTCGACCGTGACGCCTCCTCGGTCACCCTGTTCGGCGACCCGGAGCATGACGACTACCGCCGGCACTGCACGATCCCCCTCGGTAAACCGCTCGCCGTCCCGGAACCGCCCTCCCGGAACCCTTCGCCCTCGAGCCGGAGACGGCGGAGCGCCGCTGACCGCCGGACCGGGAGGTCGCGGCGCCCGGTATCATGGTCACCACGGCAGACGAGCCGGGCGGACGGCCGCGTGGAGGTCTTGTGACCTCCCCGAGGAACGTCCGGGCTCCACAGGGCAGGGTGGTGGCTAACGGCCACCCGGGGTGACCCGCGGGACAGTGCCACAGAAAACAGACCGCCGGGGACCTCGGTCCTCGGTAAGGGTGAAACGGTGGTGTAAGAGACCACCAGTGCCCAGGGTGACCTGGGCAGCTAGGTAAACCCCACCCGGAGCAAGGTCAAAAGGGGCCGCCGTAAAAGGCGCCCTGCGCGGACGTCGGAGGGCTGCCCGCCCGAGTCCGCGGGTAGACCGCACGAGGCCGGCGGCAACGCCGGCCCTAGATGGATGGCCGTCACCGAGGGGCCCGCGAGGACCCCCTGGTACAGAACCCGGCGTACAGCCCGACTCGTCTGCCGCTACCTGCGGCTTCGCCTGAGCAAGGGCCTCTGACCTGCGTCGGAGGCCCTTTCCGATCTTTCGGGGCCTTGCTGCGTCAGGCGGCGAAAAGTCCCTCGGAAGTCCCTCGGACAGCGCTGGAAGTCCCTGAAGAGTCCCAGGAGCAGAGCCTGCTGGCTTGGCCGCCGTGGGGTCGGTCGTGATGCGCCGGCTGCTGTGGCTCGGGGAGTCGGCTTGGCTCTTCTTACCTGTCGGGCGAGTCGGTACTCGTCGGCTTCACGGATGAGTTCTTGAGAGCGGATCTGGTGCAGCTCGGACCGCATGCCGCTCGCTCCTACTCCTGGAGCTCCGTCACGTCGGCGATCACACAGCTGACGTTGTCGGGGCCGCCGGAGCCGTTGGCGAGGGCGGTGAGTTCGCGGACGGCGTGTTCGGGCTCGCTGATCTCGGAGAGAACCCGGTGGATTTCTTCGGTCGGCACGACGGTCGACAGGCCGTCGGAGCAGAGCAGGTATCGGTCTCCCCGCTGGGCGTCGTGGAGGCGCATGTCGGTGGTGGCGTCGGTTCCTTGGCCCAGGGCGCGTGTGAGCAGCGACCGCTGGGGGTGGGAGGCGGCTTCCTCGGGGCTGAGGCGTCCTTCGTCAACCATCGACTGGACCATGGTGTGGTCGTGGGTGATCTGGAACAGTTTTCCGTCGCGCAGGAGGTAGACGCGGGAGTCGCCGATGTGGACGAGGGCGAGCTGTGATCCGGTCCAGAGCATTGCGGTGAGTGTCGTGCCTGTCTCTTCGGGTGAAGAGCTGGTTTCGGCGATGCCGTGCACGGCCTGTTTGGCTTGTTCGATGCCGTCTTCGAGGAGGTTGAGGAGGTCGCCTGCCGGGATGCTGTCGGTTTCGAGGTGCTTGAGCGCGTCGATGGCGGCGGCGCTTGCGGGGGCTCCTCCGCTGCCGCAGCCGTCGGCGACGGCGAGCAGGCGGGACCCGGCGTAGGCGGTGTCCTGGTTGCTCTGGCGGACAAGGCCCGTGTCGGAAAGTGCGGCGTAACGGATTCCCAGGGGCTTGGCGGTCGGGGGCATGGCAGGGTCCTTCCCGGACAGGTGGTCGATGAGGAAGGTGGCCAGGTCCCGTCGTGCGGCGGTGTCGGCCTCGACCTGGGCCCAGAACGCGCGGATCTCCTGGGCCGCCGGGACTGCCTCCAGCGTGCAGACGCGCCGGATGCGGGCGAGGGGCATCCCCAGACGTCGGAGCCAGGCGACCAGCCGGGCCTGGTCCAGTTGTTCCGGTGCGTAGAGGCGGTAGCCGGTCACCGGGTCGACGCGAGCGGGGGTCAGCAGGCCGAGTTCGTCGTAGAGACGCAACGCCTTCGGCGACAGCCGGGACGCCTTCGCGAAAGTCCCGATGGTCAGCAACCCCATGCTCGCTCCTCCTCATGCCGAGCACGTCGCCCGGCCCCACCGATGTTGTGGGCTCCCCCAAGGTGAAGGTCAACCCGGGTTCTGATCGGCTCCGTCTGATGGCCCCTCAACCGTTCGGGGACTGGGTGATCGGTCGAGGACGCTGGCCGGCGCGGGCCTCGATGCAAGCACCGCCTGGTCTACGACGGCAAGGGCACCCCGCTGCACGTCATCACGACCGCCGCCAACGTCAACGACATCACCCGGACCCTCGACCTCGTCGACGGCATCCCGGTCCGTCGCCGGACGACCCAGCCGGCCCCTGCGGCGGCCGGAGTGCCTCCTGGGCGGACAAGGCAGACGACTCGAAGGCTGTGCGCGGTGAGCTCCGAGTCCGCCGCATCCAGGCGGTGATCTCCCGCAAGGGTTCCCCCGCACATCAAGGGCCTGGGCAAGCTTCCGCTACGTCGTCAAGCAGACCTTCACCCGGCTCCACCAGGTCAAGCGCCTCGCCGTCCGCTGGGAACGACGTATCCAACTCCACGACTTCCCCCTCTCGTTGGCTTGCAGGCTCATCCGCTGGAGACGCCTCAAGAGGGCCGGATCTTGATCGCGCTACGAGCTGGCCGCGGTCGAGGACAAGCGGCTGTACCGCACCCGTGCAAGGGCAACAGCTCGATCAAGCCGCCGAAGACGCCGGAACGGAAGGCTCGCGCCTGGGAGCAGGATCGTGTTGACGCCGCACGTCAGAGCGTGATCGCTTCCTGAGCGGAACAGAACCCGGCGTCCAGCCCGACTCGTCTGCCGCCCGATCCCTGACCCGCGCAAGAAGCGGGGTCTTCTGCTCGGCTCGGCCGTTCAGGGCTGGGGTCGGGTGAGGAGGTAGCCCTGCACCGGGCCCAGGCTCTCGTCGTCCAGATGGCGCGTGTCCGACCAGTTGCGTTCCTGGACTGGTGCCAGCAGGGACTCGATCGTGCACGACCAGGCCTGGCACAGGCCCCGCAGGAAGAGTCCGTACAGGCCGCCCGACAAGCGCCACCACTCCTTCTGCCAGGTGAGTGTGGTGTCGTTGCGCGCGGACTCGTAGGCGGAGTCACGGTTCTCGACGTCCGGGAAGACCTCCGACAGCGGTGGGGTCATGACCTTGACGGCCACGATGATCCAGTTGTCGGGGAGCAGCACTGTCTGCCCGGAGAGGTAGTGGAAGGCCAGCGGGGGCCGGCTTCGCCAGGTGAGGGGCACGCCGAAGGCCATGAAGACCTCGTCCTTGGGTGCGGCCCAGTCGGCCAGGTCGGCGGGGCGCAGGACGCCCTCCGCCGTGAGGGCGAAGGCGACGTCGTCGGTGAGTGTGTGGAACGCGTTGTTGAGGGTATGGGCCAACTCCAGCTGGACCGGGTCCCCGAAGTGCCCGTTGTCCCGTAGCTGGTGTTCCTGCCGACGCATCCACAGCCGGACCTGGTCCTGGTTCGCGACGAGGCTCGCCCGGTCTCGTGAGGCCCGGCTGGGCTGACCGGCGAGGTATCCCGCAAAGGAGATCGATTCGTCGGCGAGCAGACCGTTCACCGTGACGATGCCCTGGAAATTGCGCCGTGACAGGTAGTACATGTCGTTCCAGAGGGTGGCCAGTCCGATCCGCCTTCCCTTGGCGTCCAGCAGCTCGGTGGCCCGGGCGATGAAGTCGTCACGCATCTGGAGACGCTGCTTCTCCTCTCCGACGCGCCGGTTGTCGATCGCGGGAGGGTAGAGGCGGTCGAAGACCTCGTCCGGTGATCCCGTGGCCAGCGTGAACGGGGCGAGGATGTCCGGTCTGGTGGAGCCGGGTTCCCAGGTGTGGACGGGCACCGCGTTCTCCAGAACCAGCCGCTGGACCAACTGGGTGAGCCGATCGTCGTCGGTGAGGTAGAGGAGGCCACGTACGTCGTTGGGACTCTTCTTGAGTCTGACGCGCACGGTCGTGCCCTCCGCAACCCAGTCCTGTGTGGGCAGCGGCGTGAGCAGGGGGCGATGGGAGGGGCCGTCGAAGGCGAGGCGACGGGCGTCCTGGGTGGACGAGTCGTAGCGGCGGGTGATCAGCTCGACCTGGTCGCCGAGGAGAAAGACGGAGAAGAAGCCGATGCCGAACCGGCCGCTGGGCTGGAAACCGCCGTCGGCCAGTCCTGGGAGCCCGTTGCGGATGCTCGTGGTGTTCCATCCGCTCTTGCCGAAGTCGAGCAGGCCGTGGATGAGGGTCTCCTCGTCCATGCCGATGCCGTTGTCTCGGATCTCGAGGCACCAGCACCCGTCGGTCTCGGTCAGCCGCACTTCGATGCGCCCGTCCGCGAAACCGGGTTGCAGGGCCCGGCGGGCCTGGACGGCGTCCTGGGCATTCTGGATCAGTTCTCGCACCGCGACTTCGGGCTCGTCCCCGTACAACTGCTCCCCGCCGAGGCCTTTGACCAGGGCGGGGACGTCGGTGATCTTGATGGCCGCGTCGATGGGGCGCCACCCCTGCACGCGGAAGAGCTCGGCAAAGCGCTCGGGGGAGTCGACTCCGGTGACCGCGCGAGCGGCGAGCCGGTCACGGCCGAGGTCGTGCAGCAGGGAGTCGACGGACTTCAGCTCCTGGTCGATACCACGCAGGTAGTCCAGTGCCAGCCACCAGGAAGCGGCCTCGTGTGAGGGAAAGGGGCGCAGCGAGGTGTATCGCACCCGGTCGCCGCTGAGATGCGGGCGGCTGATGTGCTCCTGGAACCGCCAGTGCTCGCGCGCCACACCCTGCGGATTGCGCAGGGAGAACAGCAGTGTCGGAGCCCGGCGGCTGTCGATCTGGGTCGCGTCGGCCAGCCGGAGCACGCAGGCCAGCTTGAGCGGTTCGATGGTCCACTCGCTCGGTTGCCAGGGCAATGACCCGATCGTATGCCGGAATTCACCTGCGAGCCGGTCCACCGGCCACCAGTGGCTGGCCGCCAGTTCGCCGATCAGCGGGCCGTACACCTCACGTAGCTGGACCTCCTCGATGAGGTGGATCTCGTTGCCCGTACTGGAGCGCCAGGGGTGGTCGACCAGGCGCCGTGCCTGCTCCGCATGCGTTTCGCGGATCGCGGTCGCCCGGCAGGCGTTGGCGATCTCGGTGGGTGGTGCGTTCAGCTGCTCCTGATCAGGCCAGCATCCCTCTCGGCGGTAGTAGGCCACCGACACCAGGTCGCGCCACCGCTTCTCACCCAGGGTCTCGCGCACGCTCGTCCCGTACGCGGCCGCCCCCATCGCCGCGTCGTGCAGCACGAAGGCACAGCCCAGCACATACGCTTCGGCGGGATTCAGCGTCACCTGACGACCGCACACGAGATCGGCCGTCTCCCACAGCGCGTCCACATGGCTGATGTCGTGCACCGTGAAGTCGGGCATGCTGTGCTCGTTCTCCTTGAGGAGCACGGCTGCCTTCCGCCGTAGTTCGACGTACGACGTGCGCAGTCGTTCACGCTGTTCGCCGTGGATGTCGCCGCCGGGACGTGCGGCGAGGGTGTCCCGCCACAGAGGCGCGCTGGTGTAGTCGTGCTCGGGCACTGGGGACGATCACCTCATTGCCGGCAGAAGGAGGAGCGTGGTGAGCACCCACATGGTGATCAGCGAGACAAGGATGAAGAGCAGCACGTAAGTCTCGTACCAGCGCAGGAAGTTGCCAGGACGCGGGCGTTTGCGGAAGCCCGGTCCGACCACCTCGTCGGTGATGTCGCACTCTTCGTTGCGGAAGTCGAGCCATGACAGGGCGCCCACGACGATGAGCGTGCCGGTGAACGCGGCGACCACCGTGACGAGGACCAGCAGTCCGATGACCCCGCCCCGTGCGGTGGCGGGCGGCACATTCCACCTGCGGTAGCCGACGAACAGGGCCAGGGCCCCGCTGACGAGTGCGGTGGCGAGCGTCTGATAGAGGGCGAGGAAGCGGTGGGCGTTCTCGTTCACCGCATTGATCTGCTGAAGGATGTACCGGTACCGCTCCAGCGCGAACTCATTGCGGACCGCAGTCACTTCCGGCCCTGTCTCCCCCGGTGCCGCCATCGCCCCCCACCCCGTCTGAGCCCCCATCAGCATAGATAAGTCGAGTCCGCTTGGCAGCCGGTGTCGCCGAGCTCGTGAGCGGAAAAGGAGGCCGGGAAGAGTCCGATGCGGTCCGGGCGTGAGCGCGATGGCGGGCGGTCCTGGGGAAGGGGAAGGGAAAGGGAGGGCGGGGACTAGGGCCCCCGCCCAGCCGTGGAGGCGGTTCAGACCAGGTGCCCGGTGCGGCGTCCGCCGCGGTTGTACCCGGCTTCCGCGAGGACCGATGCCAGCAGTTCGGAGTCGAGGGTGGAGGCGTCGGCCAGGCGGGTGGTTGCGGCGTGGGCGTTGAGCAGGAGTTTGTTGACGCGCAGGGCGGCGGGGGAGCGGCGGAGGATGGGCTTGGACCAGGCCGTCACCGCCGCGTCGAGGTCCTCTTCGGGGACGACGTTCTGCAGGATCGACAGGGTCCGGGCCTCGTGGGCGGTGAAGGCGCGGCTGGTGAGGATGAGTTCGCGGACGCCGGCCGCGCCGACCTCGTTCAGGAGCCGGGGGAGGAGGCCGCCCCAGGCGGTGGGGAGGCCGAGGGCGAGTTCCGGGAGCCGGAAGGTCGCGGTGTCGGCCCCGACCCTGAGATCGCAGGCGAGGGCGAGGGCGAGGCCCGCGCCGATGGCCTTGCCCTGGACGCGTGCGATGGTGACGGCCGGGTTGTCGGCGAGGGCCGCGCAGACGCGGCGGGCCTTGGCGCCGGAGGCGCGGATGCCGCTGCCCGCGGGATCCTGGGCCAGGTGCTCTGCGTACTCGGTGCGGTCGCCCCCGAGGCTGAAGTCGGGGCCGGCGCCGGAGAGCACGATGACCCGGGTGCCGGTGTCCTGGGCGTCGAGGACGGCCAGAAGCTCGTCGAGCAGGGTCTCGGTGACCGTGTTGCCCTGGTCGGGGGTGTTCAGCTCGATGGACAGCACGGGACCCTGCCGGTCGGTCCGCAGCGTCTTGAGGGACTGGCTGGCGTGGGTGGGCAGGACGCTCATGTCGTCACTTTCAGGGAGGTCACGCGCCGGAAGACCATGCGGGGTGCGTAGGTGGGGCCGGCGGCGAGTCGGAGGTTCGGGAATCGGTTCAGCAGGCTGGTCAGCAGGGTTCGGACCTCGAGCCGGGCGAGGGCCGCGCCGAGGCAGTAGTGGGCTCCGCCGCCGAAGGTGAGATGGGCGCCGTTGCGGAGGATGTCGAACGTGTGGGGGTTCTCGTTGCGGCGGGGGTCGTGGTTGGCGGCGCCGTACAGGACGTGGACCATCGTGTCCTTGGCCATGGGCACGCCCGCGAGGACGGTGTCGTCGGCGGCGATGCGCGAGTTGAGGTGGATGGGCGGGTCGTAGCGCAGGGCCTCGTCGATGGCGTCGTCGATGTGGTCGGGGTGGCGGCGCAGCCAGTCCCATCGGGCAGGGTTCTCCAGGAGGAGCCGTACGGCGTTGGAGAGCAGGGTCGCCGACGTCTCCAGGGAGGCGATGGTGATGAACATCGTGAGGTAGTAGAGGAGGCGGTCCGCGGTCGCCTGGTCGTCGGGCAGTTCGGCGTCCCAGTAGCGGATCCACCCGGAGACGACATCGTTGCCGGGACGGTCGCGGCGCCGGCGGACGAGGCCGGTGAAGTACTCCCGGAGCTGGAGGGTGGCCTCGGCGGAGACGGCGAGTTCGCTGCTGGTGGGCAGGAGTTCCTGGGCGTGGACCTGCCGGTGGGTGATGTCCAGGATGTGCGCGAAGTGCTCGGCGGGGATGCCGAGCCAGCGCCCGACGGTGTGGACCGGCAGCTGCTCGCTGACCGTGGCGACGAAGTCGGCGTCGCCGTGGGCTCGCAACCGTTCGTCGAGGTCGTCGAGGATCCGCTCGACGTGCTCTTCGATGTCGGGCCGCATGCTCTCGAGGGTCTGACGGTCGAAAAGGTTGCCGAGAGCGCGGCGCTGGCAGGTGTGGGCGGGAGCGTTGAGCCGGGACAGCGCGTGGCTCATCTCCTGGGTGGCCAGGGCCTGCCAGCGCTCCGGGTCGGGCCGGCGCTCCTGCCAGGCGATGTCGGGCACCAGCCAGTTCCTGTCGCGCAGGACCTGGCTGCATGCCTCGAAACCGGTGACGAAGTACCCGCCCCAGGGGGCGGGGACGACGTCTCCCATCGCGCGTAGTTCTGCCCAGACGGGGAGAGGGTTGTGTTGTCCGTCGGTGGAGCGAAGACGCCGGAGGACTGAGATGACGGCGCGGCGGTCGATGGATATGCCACCTATGTCGTCAACAGCGGTCACGCGGAGCTCCTTTGGCGGGGCGTTACCGAAGTGATTCCGGCGGAATCTACCCTTCCATGGCCTGAAGTCATGCCCCGCTGAGTGTTGCCCCTGTCACATTCCGTGTCTCACACGCGGAACAAGTCGAGGAAAGTGCTCCAGAATCCCTTCCTGGCCGGCCTGGTCTCCTGACGGGGAATCGGTGCGGCGTGGGCCCGGGGCGGCTCCGTCGTCGCCGTCCGAGTGGCCTGCACGGGGGTGTGCAGTGCGGCCACCCGGGTGCCGGGAGTCGGGGTGAACCGGACGGGCAGCGCGGCCAGGGCACGGTGGAAGGGGCCCGGGCGCCACTGGAGCTGGTCCGCCGGAACATCGAGGGCGAGGTCGGGAAGCGCGTTGAGGATCGCCTCGATCGCGGTCAGGGCGATCACCGTGGCCGGCGACTTCGCCGGGCAGGCGTGCGGCCCGGCGCCCCAGGCCAGGTGCGCCCCCTTGCTGAGGGACTGACGGGCGTCCCGGAGCGCGGGGTCGTTGTTGGCCGCCCCGAAGCTGATCACCAGGGGGGTGTTCGCCTCGACGGGAACGCCGCCCAGGTCCACGTCGTGAACGGGATAGTGGGTGGCGTAGTTGGCGATCGGCGGGTTGTTCCACAGGACGTGGTCCAGCGCCTCCTCCGTCAGCATGCCGGCGCCGCGGGCCGAGGAGCCGCTGGACAGCAGCAGGAGCAGGGCGCTGCCGATGAGATTGCGCTCGGGCTCGACGCCGGCGCCCATCAGCATGACCAGCTGGTCCTTGAGCTCCTCGTCGTTCAGCCCGGCGGGATGCTGGATGAGCCAGGAGGTGACGTCGTCCCCGGGTTCACGCCGCTTGAGCGTGATCAGCTCCATCAGGCAGGCGGTCAGCTCCTCGTTGGCCTTGAGGGCGTCCTTGCCGTCGAAGATCGCGGACATCGAGCTGGTGAGCCGGTCACCGATGCCGGCGGGGCAGCCGAAGAGCCGGTTGAACAGCAGCAGCGGCAGAAGCTTGGCGTAGTCGTTGAGGAGGTCGGCGCGCCCGCGCTCGCTGAACTGGTCGATCAGGAACGCGGCGATGGGCTCGACATCACGGCGGATCCTGCCGATGTTCAGCCGGTCGAGGCTGTCGGTGACGGCCTTGCGCAGCCGGAGATGGACGGCGCCGTCGGTGAACAGGCAGTTGGGACGGTACGCCATCATCGGCAGAACCGGGTTGTCCAGGGCTATCCGGCCTTCGTTGAGGGCCTTCCAGCGACGGGGGTCCCGGCTGAAGTCCGTGGTGTTCTGCAGGACGGTCCGCGCCGCCTGGTAATCGGTGACGAGGGTGGCGTCCACGCCCGGGGCGAGTTCGACCGGCGCCGCCGGCCCGAACGCGCGCAAGGCGTCATACACGTGGTGGGGGTCGTCCGCGAAGTCCTGGCCGTGCATGGGGCATCTCGCAGGGACGCCCGATACGGCGGCCGATTGCTGAAAGTCCATGAGGTGTTCCTTTGAGTTCCCGGAGCGCTCGCGCTCCGGGCCGTGGGGGCGAAAGGCGGTCGGCTCAGGCCGACCGGACGAGGAGATGCCTGACGAGGGTGATCAGTGCCTGGGCCGACGACTCCCGCTTGCGGGCGTCGCAGTACGAGACGGGCGTGTCGGGCAGGAGATCGAGCGCCTCACGAATCTCGTCCTCTTCGTACCGGGTGTGCGGGGTGAAGCTGTTCACCACGATGGAGTACTCGAGGCCGTACTTCTCGACCAGCTCGATCACCGGGAACGAGTCGGCGAGCCGGACGGGATCGACCAGGATCAGTGCCCCCATCGCGCCGCGGGCCATGTCCTCCCACAGCTGCATGAACCGCTGCTGACCAGGCGTGCCGAAGAGATACAGCACCACCTCGTCGCTGAGGGTGAGACGGCCGAAGTCCAGGGCCACGGTGGTCGTCAACTTGTCCGGCGCGCCGCGCAGATCGTCCACATGGGTGGACGCCTGCGTCATCTTCTCCTCGGTGCGCAGGGGGGCGATCTCGGACAGCGAGCCGATGAACGTGGTCTTGCCCACGGCGAAGTGCCCGACCACGAGAATCTTCGCGGTGGTGGTCACCGCGCCCGAGACATAGCGGCCCTCAGGCGAAACGGGTTTGGAGTCCATACAGCACCTTTTCGATCAGGTCTCTGTCGACGGCCTGGGCAGGGGGCGGCGCGGCGCGGCGCAACAGGTGTCCCTGCTCGGCTAAGTCGCTCAGCAGCAGACGGGCGACACCCACCGGCAGGCCCAGGTGCGCGGCCACTTCGGCCACGGCCAGATAGCCACCGCCGCACAGCTCCCAGATGGCCCGCACCTCCGGGCCGGCCCCCAGGGGCAGTTCGCGGTCGGGAGCCAGGGTGACCAGGGTGTGCAGCGACAGGTCCTCAGCGGAGGGCAGCCGCCGGCCGCCGGTGATGACGTAGGAGCGGACGAGTTCGCTGGAGACCGGAGCTTCCTCGCCGGGCATGGTCATGCCTCGGCACCAGCGCTCTGGCGCTCCGGTGTACTCAGAGCGACACCCAGTGCCTTCACCTGCTGCTGCATACGGATCGACATGAGCTCCATGTCGACGTCCAGGGCGGCGGAGACCGCCATATAGGACCCGCTGCCCGCCGCGATCAGGAAGATCCAGCCGCCGTCGTACTCCATGAGCGTCTGCTTCCAGACCCCCTTGCCGCCGGCCACGAAGGGGGCGACCGCCCGGCTCAGGGACTGCATCGAGCTCATCGCTGCGGCGTTCTTCTCGGCGTCGTCCCGGGAGATGTCGCTGGAGCGTTCCAGGAGCAGGCCGTCGGCCGAGACGAGGATCGCATGGCGGGCGCCGCTCACCGTCAACACGTCGTCGAGCACCCACGACAGATCGGGCTTCACTGTTCTTGAGTTCCTTCCGTGGTGGTCGTGTCCCGCCCGCGCAGCGTTCCGCGTGCGAAGGCCCCGATACGCGACGCGGTCACCTCGCTGTTGTGCTCCGACACCGGCCCCGGGTCCGGCTCGGCGACGGCCGGCTGCGGAACCACCGCGACCGCACGGCGGCGCTTGGGCAGTCCGCCCGCCGTCGTCCCGATGATCGGCACCGCGGCCGGAATCCGGGCGACGCGGGGCGCGACCGCCGGTGCGTCGGTGTCGGCGGACAGGTCGGTCTCGGCCGCGGGTTCGGGGGCTTCGTTGGTCAAGAGGCTCTCCGGCAGAAGGATGACCGCGCGTACACCGCCGTACGGCGATACGGAGTCGACGGAGACCTTGAAGCCGTACCGGTCGGAGAGCACTCCGGCGACGGCGAATCCGACGCGGGGCGGGTTGCCGAGGCTGGTGATCGAGATGGGGGCCGCCGGGCTCAGCAGAGCGGCGGCACGGTCCTTCTCCTCCTGGCTGATCCCGAGACCGGCATCGTCGACGATCAGGCAGATACCGGTCGGGACG
Source organism: Streptomyces sp. NPDC093261 (assembly GCF_044753645.1). Classification (NCBI taxonomy): domain Bacteria; kingdom Bacillati; phylum Actinomycetota; class Actinomycetes; order Kitasatosporales; family Streptomycetaceae; genus Streptomyces; species Streptomyces sp. NPDC093261. The sequence goes on along the minus strand of NZ_JBIVNO010000001.1, from coordinate 549,178 downwards.
GCCTGGATGTTGATTTCCACGGGCGTGCCCGGCGCGCTGTAGTTGGTGGCGTTGTCCAGCAGTTCCGCGAGAACGACGGCCACGGGCTCCACCGCTGTGGCGGCGACATGGACATTGACCCGGCTGTGGATCCTCACCCGGTCGAAGTGCTTGATACGGCCTGTGGCGCTCCGGGCCACGTCGTACACCGACGCGGCGGTCTCGCGGCGCCCCAGCCAGCCGCCGCACAGGGCGGCGATGCCCTGGGCACGCCGGCCGAACTGGCTGTTGGTGTGGTCGATCGTCATCAGGTCCGCGAGGATCTGCGGATCATTGCCGTACTTCAGTCGCGCCAGATCGCTGATGGAGCGCTGCTGCTGATCGGCCAGCACCTGCAGGCTGCGCATCCACGCCTTGAGAACGTCCTTCGTCTCCGTTTCCGCGTCGCCGCGCACCTCCGCCAGGGCGCGCTCCTGGGCGGCCCGCAGTGCCGCGTACTCGCCGTGCAGCCTCTGGGTCTCCGTGTGGAGTCCGTCCCGGACGGTGCGTAGATCGGCGTTCTGTTTCCGGAGCGCCATGTTGGTTCTCCGGGCTCGATTCACTGCGACACCCGCAGCGATCAGTACTACCAGCAGGATCCACAGGAGCGGATCCTTGATCAGTGACGTCATGAGACTCTCTTCAAGTCGCCTCGCGGAAGTAACTGCCGGCCACACGACCGCGGCCCCGTATCGCGGGCCGCGGGCCTTATCGGCGGACCAACGGCTACTCCTTCGCGATGGGGCCTGCGAGACTGTCCCCCGTTTGCGCGTACGTGACGCGATACCAGCCTGCTGAAAGTCCGTTGATCGTATCAGTCGGGTAAGTATCAACGCCCTTGCAGGAACGCTCACTTGGCCAGTTGGACACGAACACTTCACTGTCGTTCATCGCCCGGCTGCGGGGCGAGGCGGTGCCGAAACGATCCTCCAGTGTCATGGCCGGCAGTGGCTCGCCCAGTGGGTCCACAGCGCCTGCGATGCTCCTCCTGCCGGTGAGTCCGCTCCCGGGTGCGCCACCGTCCGAAGACGTTCGGCGGACCACCCCTGGCCCGCTCCCGGCCGGGGCGGCCCGCATGGCAGGCTGCAGACATGAACGAGCACGACACACCCGCGGACCTCTGGGAGTCGATCGGCCGGCTGCACGCCTGGCTGGACGCGCACCGTACGCACGACGGCGCGGAGGGGCTGCTGCTGCGGGTCCTGAAGCTGTCGGAGGAGGTCGGCGAGGTCGCCCAGGCGGTGATCGGCGCCACCGGGCAGAACCCCCGCAAGGGCACCACGCACGGCTGGGAGGACGTCCAGGCCGAGCTGTGCGACGTGGTGATCACGGCCCTGGTGGCGCTGCGCACGATGACCCCGGACGCGCGCGAGGTGTTCACGGCCCATCTGGAGCGGGTCACGACACGCTCGCTGGGCGCGCCGGATGCGGGGCCTGGGAACGCGGGGCCTGGGAACGCGGGGTCCGGGAACGCGGACTCCCGGAACGCCGGGTCCGGGGCGGCCGCCGGCCCGTACGCCGGCTCGTAGGGACGCGCGCCCACCTGGTCGTAGAACCGCCCACGCACTCGTAGAACCGCCCACCTGCTCGAAGAACGGCCCACCTGCTCGTAGAACCGCCCGCCCGCCCGCCGGCTCGTAGGGACGCCCGTCCCGAGGGGCCGTCGCCCCGCCCCGCCCGCTACTCCTCGAACAGGGCCTCCTGCTTCCCCGCCGAATTCCTCCGCAGCCGCCTGTTCCGCGCCCCGATCACCAGTGCCGTGACCGCCGCCGTCACCGCGAACGCCGCCGGGACCATCCACTCGCGGTTCATGGCCTGGCCGAACAGCGCGTCCACGGAGAGCCGGCCCGGCCCCGCGACCGCCAGGCCCGTCGCCATGAGGCCGAGGGTCGCCGGGTGCTCGTAGCCGCCGTTCTGGGCGAAGAAGCCGTTCGGTACGTGCACCGCCGCCGCCCCCGTCATCGCGCCGGCCGCCGCCGCGCCCGCCGCCGGTGTCGCGAGGCCGAGCGCCAGCAGCACACCGCTGCCCGTCTCCGTGAGCCCGGACGCCATCGCGGATGCCTTGCCCGGGTAGTAGCCCACCGACTCCATGAACTGACCGGTGCCCGCGATACCGCCGCCGCCGAACCAGCCGAACAGCTTCTGCGTGCCGTGCGCGGCGAGCACACCGCCGGTGCCCAGCCGGAGCAGCAGCAGCCCCACGTCGCGTCGGTCGATACAGTTCACGATCACTCCCGGGCCGGACAGCAGGAACGGTTTCCCCGTCTTCCCACCGTCCCACCGGCCCGGTCCGTCCGGCCTGTCCACCGTGCCGTTCGGGTGGCGCCGGCGCCAGGCGGAGGAGAGCGCGGGGCGATCGCGAAGGGGCCGCTCACGCCCGGCCAGGTGGCCGAGGTCGACCGGGTCCTCGGAAGGGGAGGGGTTCCAGGGGGAGCGGGCCAGGAAACGGCGGGCACGGGCCGGTAGTTCGTTCAGTCGGTGTCGAGGCCGTCGACCAGGCGGTTGAGGAACCGGGTGAAGGTGGCCTCGGGAGTGAGGGGGCGACCGGGGGCGGCGAGGGCCTCGGCGAGTTCCGGGTGGTGGCCGTCCGCGGCGACAGCGGCGAGGTAGCGAGCCTCGGCCGCGCTCCGGTCGGGGGATCGCGCGGCCGCGGCCTGGGCGATCTCATGGCCGACGTGCCCGGCCACGAAGGCGGTGAGCTGGGCGAAGATCTCCAGCCTCGCCGCACCGTCCAGTCCGGAGGGCCGCAGGGCGGCGAGGGCGCGTTCCAGGAAGGCCAGGGTGTGGGGGCCGGGGGTACGGCGGGTGGACAGGGCGGCGGGCAGCCAGGGGTGCCGCAGCATGAGAGCGCGCTGGAGGTGGGCCGTCGCCTTGAGGTCGGCTCGCCAGTCGCCGGTGAGGGGATCCGTCGTCGGGAGTTCGCCGCTGACGTGGTCGACCATCAGTTCCAGCAGCGTCTCCTTGTCGGGGGCGTAACTGTAGAGCGACATGACGCCGGCTCCGACCTCGGCGGCGACCCGCCGCATGGTGACCGCTTCGAGTCCCTCCGCGTCCGCCAGGGCGACGGCCGCCGCGGTGATCGCCGCGCGGCTGAAGGAGGGCCTGCGGCCCCTGCGGGGTTCGGTCGGACGCAGCCAGAGCTGTTCCGGGCTGACGCCCGCGGCGCCGGATCCTCCGTCACGGGGCACGGTCTCGCGCTCCTTTCCCTGGTCGGTGCGGCTTTCCGGCCGGTGCGGCCATCGCCGGTAGGCGCGGCCATAGCCGGCTGGTGCGGCCATCGCCGGTCGGTGCGGCGGCACTTGCGAAGGTCATCCAAGCATCCTCTATTCTCGTACATGGTACGCAATGAAGGAGGGGAACGATGTCATCACGCATGCCCGGTGCCGTGGCCGGGCCGCCCTGGGCGCCACCGGCCGGAAAGCCGCCGCTGTCCTCACGGATGATGCGGGCGACCTGGCGAGGCCTGCCGGCGAAGCGGCACGATGCCGGATGGGAGCCGGGGCTGGTGGTGCCGGCCGCCGACGGCAGCCCGTTGATCACCGACCGCTACTTCCCACGCACGGAGGGGGACTTCCCCACCCTCCTGGTCCGCTCGCCCTACGGCCGGGGCCTGCCGTGGGGTCCCATGTACGGCCTGCTCTTCGCCGAACAGGGCTTTCACGTCGTCCTTCAGAGCTGCCGCGGCACCGGTGGTTCGGGGGGCACGTTCGACCTGTGGCGCAACGAGGCGGCCGACGGCCGGGCCACGGTGTCCTGGCTGCGTGAGCAGCCCTGGTTCGACGGAACGCTCGGGACCGTCGGCCCCAGTTACCTGGGCTATGTGCAGTGGGCCCTGGCCTCGGATCCACCGCCGGAACTGAAGGCCATGGTGGTGCAGGTGGGCCTGCACGACCCCTACGCCCTGTTCTACGCGGACGGTGCCCTACGCCTGGAGAACGCCCTCGCCGTCGGTGTGGGCATGACCTACCAACACCAGGGCATGGCACCGTTTCTGAGGGCGGCACTGCGCCTGCAGCGCCGTCTGCGCTCCCTCACCACCGCGCGGCCGCTGCGTGGGGCGTACGCGTCGGCCCTCGGGGGCGAGGTGCCCTGGCTGGACGAGGTGATGGCCCATCCGGACGCCGGCGACACGTACTGGCGCGGCGCGTCGCCCGCGGAGTCGGCGGAGCGGACCGCCGTGCCCACGAGCCTGATCACCGGATGGCACGACGTGCTGGCCGATCAGACCTTCGAGCAGTACGACCGGCTGCGCCGGGCCGGATGCGAGACCGCCCTGCTCGTCGGCCCCTGGACCCACACGTCCGCCCTGCGGCAGGGGTGGCCCGAGGTGTTCGACGAGAGCCTCGCCTGGCTGCGCGCCCATCTGTGCGCCGACCCCTCCGGCCTGCGCCCCACCGCGGTGCGCGTGCACCTCGGCGGCGAGAACGCGTGGCGGGACCTCGACGACTGGCCGCCGGCCCCGGCCGCCGCCTCGTGGTACCCCGCCCCGGACGGCCATCTCACCCGGCAGGCCCCCACGGACTCCGCGCCGCTGACGGCGTTTCGCTACGACCCGGCCGACCCCACCCCGTCCCTCGGCGGCCCTCTGCTCTCCCGTACCGCCGGACCTCGCGACAACCGGGCCCTGGAAGCCCGGGCCGACGTCCTGACCTTCACCGGCCCGCCACTGACCGAGCCCCTGGACCTCCTGGGCCCGGTCTCCGCACGGCTGAGCATCTCCACGGACACCGGCGACGCCGACGTCTTCACCCGCCTGTGCGACGTGGACCCGCAAGGCCGCTCCGTCAACGTCTGCGACGGGCTGGGCCGGCCGCGGACGACCGGCCCTGCGCCCGCGCAGGTCACCGTGGCGATGAGCGCCACCGCCCATCGTTTCGCCGTCGGTCACCGCCTCCGCTGGCAGATCAGCGGAGGCGCTCATCCGCGCTACGTCCGCAATCCCGGGAGCGGGGAGTCGCCGGTGGATGCCACCACCTTCGCACCGGTGCGCGTCACGCTCCACGCGGACTCGGTGTTGACGCTTCCGCACAGGTGAGGGCGCGGGAGGCAGGCGCGGGTGACCTTGCCATGACCTCGGTTTTGCCGCCGCTTTGGGGTCCCGCTGTCCGCTGTTGAAGGCTTCCTTGTACGGTCCCGGGGTGCGTGATTCCTCTTCGCCCTCCCCGCGTGCCGCGCGGATGTCCCGGCGAGCCGTTCTCGGGCTCACCGCCGCCGCGCCGCTGACCGTCGCCGCGCCCGCCTCCGCGAGCCCCGAGCGTCCCGGGACCATCGGCGGCACACGTCTGGGCGGCTCCGGCGTTCAGGTGCGGGGGGCCGCCGCGGGCCTGCCGAAGAACCTCACCGCACGCTCCTGGCTCGTCGCCGACCACGACAGCGGCGAGGTGCTGGCCTCGTACAACGCGCACCAGCGGCTCGCGCCCGCCTCCACGCTGAAGATGCTGTTCGCGGACACCGTGCTGGGCAGATTCGACCGCACTCTCACCCACAAGGTGACCGACGCCGAACTCGCGGACGTCCCGGCCGGGTCCAGCCTGGTCGGCATCAAGCCCGGAATCACCTACACCGTCGAGCAGTTGTGGCTCGGTGTCTTCCTGCGTTCCGGCAACGACGCGGTGCACGTGCTCAGCCATATGAACGGCGGCCTCGCGAAGACCGTCGCCGAGATGCAGGCCAGGGCCGAGGACCTCCAGGCCCTCGACACCCATGTCATCAGCCCCGACGGCTTCGACCACAAGGGACAGCTGTCCTCCGCGTACGACCTCACGCTGTTCGCCCGTCACGGCCTGAAGAACGCCGACTTCCGCGGATACTGCGCCACGAGGACCGCCGAGTTCCCGGCGGGCGGCAGGAAGACCTTCCAGATCCAGAACACCGACCGCCTGCTCACCGGTGCATGGGGCCTTGGCACCTACAAGGGGCTCATCGGCGTCAAGAACGGCTACACCACCAACGCGGGCAACACCTTCACGGGAGCCGCCACCCGCGGGGGCCGCACCCTCCTCGTGACCGTGATGCACCCCCGGCCGGGCGGCAACGGTGTCTACGAGGAGACCGCCGCCCTGCTCGACTGGGGCTTCGGGCACGCGGGGGCCGCCGGGGCCGTGGGCGCGCTGGTGGAGCCGCTCAGCGAGGGCGGGGCGAAGGCGACGCCCTCACCGGGGGGACCGGCGCATGCCGCCTCGGCCGGGGCCGCCACCGCGCACGACCGCTCGTCGTGGGGCCTGGCCGGCGGGGCCTCGGGCGTGGTGGCGCTGCTGGCCGGCGGGGCGTACGCGCTGCGGGGGCGCCGGCGGCGGGTGGCGACGGAGGAGGGGCGGCACCGGTGCTGACGAGCCGTCGTAGACGGAGGAGGAGCGGCACCGGCGCTGACGAGCCGTCGTAGACGGACGAGGGGCGGCACCGGCGCCATCGGCGTGTGGGCGGCAGCCGTTCCGCGATCCGTGCGCACCCCGCGGTCCCGGGCGGGGTCCACCCCCTGCCGGTCCGCGGAACGGCTGCCGCCTCCCCCCTGGTGTGGTCTCCGGAACCCCAGTGCTCCAACTGTGAAGCTCTGGTGGAGGAGTGTTGAGCATAAGCCCGCTATATGCCCGCATGGTTCGGAGGCTCAAATTCCGCTTGTGTAGGTTGAACGGAGTGACGGCCCGCCTGGGGCGCCCGGAGCGCCCACCGGCCGTCCGGTTTCTCCTGGCGCCCTCCAGGAGCTGAGAACATGGGGGCGGAACGCGAGGAGAGGGAGGGGCTCATGCCCGAGCGTGGCCGCACCACGCGTCACCGGAACGAGCCGGAAGACCACATACCCGGGGCGGAGGCGACGGCCCCCGCCGCACCACCGCCCACCGCCACGGCGCCGATGGCCCCGGCCGCGCCCCCCGCCCAGGACGGTGCCGCGCTCCGCCGTACCGGGCTCCTCGTCACCTTCCTCCTCGGCGGGCTCACCGCCACACCCCCGCTGGCCATGGACATGTACCTCCCGTCGCTGCCGGAGGTCACCACATCCCTGCACGCGCCCGCCGCGACCGTGCAGCTCACCCTCACCGGCTGCCTCGCCGGCATGGCCGTCGGCCAGCTGGTGGTCGGCCCGATGAGCGACAGATGGGGACGGCGGAGCCCTCTGCTCGCGGGGCTGGCCGTCTATGTCGTCGCCACCGCGCTGTGCGCGCTCGCCCCCTCGATCGCGGCGCTCGCCGCGTTCCGGTTGGTGCAGGGGCTCGCGGGCGCGGCCGGCATCGTGATCGCGCGTGCCGTCGTCCGTGATCTGTACGACGGCGTGGCCATGGCCCGCTTCTTCTCCACCCTCATGCTGATCTCCGGGGTCGCGCCGATCGTCGCGCCGCTGATCGGTGGCCAGATCCTGCGCTTCACGGACTGGCGGGGCGTCTTCGTCGTCCTCACGGCCGTCGGGGTCGCGCTCGCCGCTCTCGTGTGGGCGAGGCTGCCCGAGACGCTTCCGCGAAGCCGCAGGCACGGCGGAGGAGCGGGCGCGGCCCTGGGCTCCCTGCGGGGCCTGCTCGTCGACCGGGCATTCACCGGCTACACCCTCGCGGGCGGCTGCGCCTTCGCCGCGCTCTTCGCCTACGTCAGCGCCTCCCCGTTCGTGATCCAGGAGATCTACGGCGCCTCCCCGCAGACCTTCAGCCTGCTGTTCGGCCTCAACTCCGTCGGCCTCATGGTCGCCGGGCAGATCAACGGCAAGGTCCTGGTCGGCCGGGTCGCTCTCGACAAGGTGCTGGCGACGGGCCTCACCGTCGTCACCCTCGCCACGGCCGCGCTGCTGCTGCTGACGACGGGCGCCCTCGGCCCCGTCGGGCTCGCGCCGGTCGCCACGGCCCTCTTCGTCCTCATGTCGGCGATGGGCTTCACCCTCCCCAACACCCAGGCGCTGGCCTTGATGCGCACCCGGCAGCACGCCGGTTCCGCCTCCGCGCTGCTCGGGACCACCTCCTTCCTCATCGCGGCGGGCGCCTCGCCGCTCGTCGGGATCGCCGGCGAGCACACCGCCGTCCCGATGGCCGTCGTCCAACTGGCGGCCGCACTGGTGGCCGTCACCTGCTTCGTGGCACTGTGCCGTCCCTGGCACACCCGCACCCGCGCGGGCGTGGAGAACGTGGGGGAGGAGAGCTGAGCGCACCGAGACTGCGCATCGACACCCCGGAGAAGGCCGGGCTCGATCCGGAGGAACTGCGTCTGGTCGTACGGGACCTCCATGACGCCGTCGGCGGGGAGCGCCCCTGGGCGGCGGGTGCCGTGGTGATCGCCGGACGCGGCCCGGTGATCGCCGTGGCGGAGGCGGCGGGCTGGGCGGTCCGGTACGCCGCCTACGACGCGGAGGCGGACCGGGGTGTCGAGCTGCCGCCCGAGGCGCGGGTGCCGATGACCGTGCACACGCCCTTCGATCTGGCCTCGCTCACCAAGCTGTTCACGGCGGTCGCCGCGATGCAGCAGCTCGAGCGCGGCACGCTCGGCATCGACGCGCGCGTGGCGGCGTATCTGCCGGACTTCCACGCGGCGGCGGAACACGGCATCACCGTACGGCAACTGCTCACCCATACCTCCGGGCTGCGGCCCGAACTCCCGCTGTACGACTGCCCGTCGGACGCGGACCGGTTCGCGCTGCTGCGCGCGGAGGCCCCGGTCGGCGCGCCCGGCACCTACCGCTACTCGGACCTGAATCCGCTGCTCCTTCAGTACGTCCTGGAACGCGTCACCGGGCACACGCTCGACGTGCTCGTCCACGACTGCATCGCCCGGCCCCTCGGGATGACGGCGACGGGCTTCGGACCGAGCCCGGAGGCGGCGGCGACCGAGGACCAGCGGCGCCCATGGGCCAAGGCGGACCGGGGCATGCTGCGCGGGGTGGTCCACGACGAGAACGCCTGGGCGCTCGGCGGGGTCGCCGGCCACGCGGGCCTCTTCTCGACGGCACGGGACCTGGCCGTCTTCTGCCGCGCCCTGCTCTCCGGCGGCTCCTACGGGCCCGCGCGCATCCTGGGTCCCGACCTCGTCGATCTGATGCTGACCCCGCCGGGCCTGGGCTTCGCGGTCGACCAGCCGTGGTTCATGGGCGCTCTGGCGGGCGGGGGCGCGGCGGGCCATACGGGCTTCACGGGCACGTCCCTGGTCCTGGACCCGGCGACGGACACCTTCCTCGTCCTCCTCGCGAACACGGTCCACCCCCGCCGCCGGGACCCGGACCACCGGGTGCGGGTGGCGATGGCGGATCGGCTGGCGCGGGCGGTCCGGGGCACCTGAGAGAATCGGCGGGTGAACGCCCCCGTCTCCCCATCCGACACCCTGCGCGCCGCCCTGGCCGGACTGCTCGACGGGCTGCCGCCCACGCAGGCCGCGCAGGCCGTGGAGCGGCTGATCGCCAACTACCGGGGGCGCACCCCGACCGATGCGCCCGTGCTGCGGGACCGTTCGGACGTGGTCGCGTATGCCGCGTACCGTATGCCCGCGACATTCGAGGCGGTGTCCGCGGCGCTGGAGGCGTTCGCCGACGCCGTGCCCGGATGGACGCCGGGGAGCCATGCGGACATCGGCGGCGGCACCGGGGCGGCGACCTGGGCCGTCAGCGCCACCTGGGACGGGGAGCGCCCGGTCACCGTGCTCGACTGGGCCGAGCCCGCGCTCGCGCTGGGCCGGGAGATCGCCGCCGCCAACCCGGCGCTGAAGGCCGCCGAGTGGCGCCGCTCTCGTATCGGATCGGCGCTCACTCTGGAGAGCACTGATCTCGTCACGGTCTCCTACGTTCTCGGCGAGCTGACCGAGGCCGACCGTGCCGCGGTCGTCGACGCCGCCGCGACCGCAGCGCAGGCCGTCGTGGTCGTCGAACCCGGCACCCCGGACGGCTACGCCCGAGTGATCGAGGCCCGCGACCGGCTGATCGGCGCCGGCTTCCAGGTCGCCGCCCCCTGCCCGCACAGCGCGGCCTGCCCCATCGTGCCCGGCGAGGACTGGTGCCACTTCTCGGCCCGGGTCAGCCGTTCCTCGCTGCACCGGCAGGTCAAGGGCGGCTCGCTGGCGTACGAGGACGAGAAGTTCAGCTATGTCGCAGCGGCCCGGTTCCCGGTGCACCCGGCCGCCTCCCGCGTCGTCCGCCGGCCGCAGATCCGCAAGGGCCAGGTGCTCCTCGACCTGTGCGGCCCGGACGAGTCCCTGCACCGCGACACGGTGACCAAACGCCACGGCGGCCTCTACCGGGCGGCCCGCGACACGAACTGGGGCGCCCCCTGGCCCCCACCACCCGAGGACTGACCCCAGACGGGCTACCGGAGGACGCCGTACCCCTGCTCCCGCCACCAGCACCGGGCCCCGCAGGCCACGGAAGCCCCGCTCGCACGCGAGTGCGGCCGGACACTCGCGTCGGTCTCCCTTTCGTCGCGTGCATGGGGACAAATCCCGCAATGGTCCCTGATACCGGCCCGCGGCTGGCATCGCCCCACCTACCCCGGATGGGGGCTCCGGTCACCCGGGGCGCAGGATGGTGGGACCATGGGACATGCGTCCCGACCACGGCAGTGAGGCGAGGGATAGATGAGCGCTGAGTTCGGCCGCCGCACGGGCGGGCAGGGCAGGATCTCCCAGTGGCTGCGCGGACGCCGTCCCGCCCGTCTCCAGGAGGACGCCGGCGACGGCGGCCGTGAGGCGATGCTGCTGGCTGCCGCCGCCGCGGGGCTGCCGCTCGCGCCCGCCGCGCACCCCCTCGGCTACCGCTGCTCCTGCGACCGCATCGGCTGTCCCACGCCCGCCCGGCACCCCGTCTCCTTCGCCTGGCAGACCCAGTCCACGACGGACCGCGCGCAGGTCGAGCGCTGGGTCAGGCACCAGCCACAGGCGAACTTCATCACCGCGACCGGGATGGTGCACGATGTGCTGGACGTCCCGAGGGAGGCCGGCGAGGAGGCCCTGGAGGCGCTGCTCGCCTCCGGCGTGGAGGTGGGGCCGGTCGCCACGACCGGTGACGGCCGCATGCTGTTCTTCACGCTGACCCGCGGCACCCCCGAGGACGAGGACGAGTGGTGGCCCTGCGCGCTGGACTGCCAGCCGGAGACGATGGACGAGCATCCGGGCCTGCGCTGGCACTGCCGGGGCTCGTATGTCCTCCTCCCGCCCGCGCGGCTGCCCGGTGAGCTGACGGTCGAGTGGGTACGGGGACCGGAGCACGCGCTGCCGGATCCGCTGAGCCTGCTGGAGCATCTGACGGACGCCTGCGCGCGTCACGCCGGGGACGCCGCCGAGGATCGGCTCGCGGGTCGGCCGCACGGGCGCTGAGCCTCGAGGAGCAGCTCGCGGGTCGGCCGCACGGGCGCTGAGCCCTCACTCCCCCTTCGCGCCCGTCAGCCCCTCCACCCGGCTCAGGAACTTCACCTGACCCCGCGTCGGGTCCAGCACCGCCTGGTTGGAGACGAACTCCAGCGTCAGGGACTGCTTGACCTCCCCGGTCAGCAGGGCCTTGACGCTCGGGTCGCCGATGGTGATGTTCACGCCCGCCGCGGCCGTCTGCTTCTCGTAGCGGCGCGTGGCGAAGAACACCAGCGCGCCACCGTCGGTGGTGCGCAGTCCCAGCGGGGCGTAGGCGCCGCCCGTCAGCGGCTGGTCGAGGTACTGCCGGGCCAGACCGGGCCTCTTCGCACTCGCCAGCCGGCCGGCCCGGAACTGCGAGGTGTGCGGACCGGGTGCGAACGTGTTCCCGCCGCTCCTCAGATACGACGCGTACGCCGCCGCGAGACCGCGCGGCCGCACGGCGAGCGCCGCGTCGTCCGCGGTGACGGGTTTGGCCCAGCCGTCCTTGTCCTTTTCGAACGTCGGCACGTCACCCGGCGCGAGGATGGTCAGATACGACACCGCCCACACTTTGTCGGGGTCGGTGCGGGTGAAGACCAGCAGCCAATGGGCGTCCGCGCTGCCCTTGTTGGCGTGGGCGTCGGCGACGAACCAGCGGGGCCACCCCGCCTTCTTCGGGATCGTGAACGTGGCGTCGGTCAGCTTCAGCGGGACATGGCCGGGGTTGCCGTCCGGGTTGGTCCTGTGCCCCGCCTCCAGCTTGCCGGCGTCGATGTCGGCGAGGGCGCCGGTGACGCGGTCCGCGTCCTGGGCGCGGTCGTAGGTCTTGTCCGCCTTGTTGTAGGCGGCGAGGAAGTCCTTGAGCGCACGGGCCGCCTCGGGCCTGGTCGCCGTCGGCACGACCTCGCGTTCGCCGTGGACGACGACACAGCCGCTCGCCGTCATGGAGACGACGGCGGCCACCGCTGTTGCCAGGGCGAAGCGGCTGTGACGACGAGGCGTCCGGGGGCCGCGACCACGAAGCGCCCGAAGGCTGCGACTACGAAGCGTCCGAGGGCTGCGATCCCCGCCGACCCCGCGATCCCTGCTCATGAGTGACCTTCACCTTCCCCTTCCCGGAGGCGAACCCTACCGGGACGGGGCAAGCGGTGAGCGGCGGGTTCCCCGGTCGCGTCCGCACCGTGACACCGCCGACGGCGGCCGGCGCCCCGTCAGACCTGGTCGCGTACCGGCGGAGGCGTGGCCTTCTGCCTGCCCTTGCCCGGGGCGAACCCGGTGGGGGAGAGGAAGAGCGCCAGCGTGGGGACCAGATACAGGGCCCACACGGTGAGTTGGAGGACCGTCGGGTCGGGCTGGAAGTTGAACACGCCCTTCAGCAGCGTGCCGTACCAGCTGTCCGGCGGGATGACGCCGCTGATGTCGAAGGCGAGGTGCGTCAGCCCCGGGAGCCAGTCGGCCTCCTGGAGATCGTGGAAGCCGTAGGCGAGCACGCCCGCGGCGATGACGACCAGCATGCCGCCGGTCCAGGTGAAGAACTTGGCGAGGTTGATCCTCAGTGCGCCGCAGTAGAACAGCCAGCCCAGCAGGACCGCCGTGGCGAGACCCAGGGCGACGCCGACGAGCGGACGCGGGGTGCCGTCGCCGGCCGCGTGCACCGACGCCCACACGAACAGCGCGGTCTCCAGGCCCTCCCGGCCGACGGCCAGGAACGCGGTGGCGACCAGCGCGCCCGTGCCCATGGAGAGGGCCGCGTCCAGCTTGCCGTGCAGCTCCGACTTCAGATGCCGGGCGGTGCGCCGCATCCAGAACACCATCCAGGTCACCAGGCCGACGGCGACGATCGACAGCGAGCCGCCGAGCGCCTCCTGGGCCTGGAACGTCAGCTCCTGGGAGCCGAACTCGAGGGCGCAGCCGAAGCCCATCGCGAGGGCGACCGCGATGCCGATGCCGATCCAGATCGGCTTCAGCGCGTCCCGGCGGCCGGTCTTGACGAGGTAGGCGATCAGGATGCAGACGACGAGCGACGCCTCCAGCCCCTCGCGCAGGCCGATCAGATAGTTGGAGAACACGGACTACGCCTCCTTGGTCAGTAGGGTCCGGCCCCACCAGTCGTCCTTGTCGCGGACGCCCGGCGGGACGGCGAAGACGGCCGAACCCACGTGCTGGATGTACTCGTTGAGCGCGTCGGACGCCGACAACTTGCGCTGCAGCGGGATGAATCCCTTGCGGGGGTCGCGCTGGTAGGCGAGGAAGAACAGGCCCGCGTCCAGGCGGCCCAGTCGGTCCGTGCCGTCGGTGAAGGAGTAGCCGCGGCGCAGGATCGTGATCCCGTTGTTGGACGCGGGGTGGGCGAGCCGCACATGGGCGTCGGGCTTCATCGCCTTCAGGAACGGCGCGTCGTGCTCCTTCGCCTTGCCGACGGGGGCGCCCTCGCGCTTGTCGCGGCCGAAGACGTCCTCCTGCTCCCGGAGCGAAGTGCGGTCCCAGGTCTCGATGTTCATGCGGATGCGCCGGGCGACGAGATACGAGCCGCCGCTCATCCAGGCCGTGTTCCGGTCACCGTCGCCGTCCCCGACCCACACGGACTTCTTCAGCCGGTCCGTCTCCGTGCCCGCGATGTTGCGGGTGCCGTCCTTGAATCCCATGAGGTTGCGGGGGGTCTGGGCGTCCGGGGTGGTCGACGAGGTCTTGCCGAAGCCGAGCTGGGACCAGCGGATGGCGACCTTGCCGAAGCCGATGCGGGCCAGGTTGCGGATCGCGTGCACGGCGACCTGCGGGTCGTCGGCGCAGGCCTGGACGCACAGGTCGCCGCCGGTGCGGGACTTGTCGAGGTTGTCGCCCGGGAAGGCGGGCAGATCGACCAGCGCCTCGGGCCGCTTGTCCCGCAGCCCGAACTTCTCGAAGAACGACGGTCCGAAGCCGATCGTCAGCGTCAGCCGTGACGGTTTGAGGCCCAGCGCCTCACCGGTGTCGTCCGGCGGGGCCTCGGCGAGCCCGCCGTAGGCGCCCTCACCGACCGTCCGGCCCGCGGTCATCCGCCGCGCGGCCGCCGTCCAGTCCTTGAGGAGCCGGACGAACTCCGCGCGGTCGTCGGTCTTCACATCGAACGCGGCGAAGTGCAGCCGGTCCTGCACGGGGGTGGCGATGCCCGCCTGGTGCGCGCCGTGGAAGTCCACCGCGGCGCCCGTCTCGGCGGCGGCCGGATCCACGTCGTTGCCCGCCGTGACCGCCGCCACCGCACCGCCGGCCGTGGCGGCGCCAAGCGCGAGCCCGGCGCCGCCCCAGCCGATCAGCGCGCGGCGGGAGGGGGAGGAACCGCCCTGGGTCTCGGTCATGTCCGTCTCCTACTTCACGACCGCGGCGGCGAGCTTGGACAGCGGCTCCGCGAGGGCGTTGACCGCGTCCGACAGCTCCTTGCGCTGGTCCTTGGTGACCTTGTCGTAGGAGACGAAGTCGTACCCGTTCCTGTCGATGCGGTACTTGTCCAGCAGCGTGTTCAGCGAGGTGAACTGCTTGTCGAGTTCGGTGGTGAGCGCGGAGTCGTTCTTCGCCGCGACCGGCCTCAGCAGTTCGTACGCCTTCTGCGCGCCTTCGACGTTGGCCTTGAAGTCGACGAGGTCGGTGTGCGAGTAGCGGTCCTCCTCACCGGTGACCTTGCCGGTGGCGACCTCGTCGAGCAGCTCCTTGGCGCCGTTGGCCATGGAGGTCGGGGTGATCTCCGCCTTGCCGACCCGGGTCTGCCAGTCCTTCAGGTCGGTGACAAGCCGGCCGGCGAGGGTCTTCTCCTCGGCGCCGACCTTCTTGTCCTGCCACAGGGCCTTCTCCAGCCGGTGCCAGCCGGTCCACTTCCGGCCCTGCTCCAGGCCGTCGGCGCGCGTGTCGGTCTTGGGGTCGATGTCACCGAAGGACTCCGCGACCGGCTCGGTGCGCTCCCAGCCGAGGCGCGAGGGCGCGTAGGCCTTCTTGGCGGCCTCGAGATCGCCGGCCTTGATGGCCTTCGCGAAGGTCTCGGCGAGGGGCACGGTGGCGTCGGCCTGCTCCTGGGCGTAGGCGCGGTAGTCGGCGACGGCCTTGTCCAGCTTCGGGTTCCGCTGGGCGACCGTGCCGCCGGTGACGGTCAGCTTCTGCCGCACACCGTGGCCCTGCATGCCCGGGCGGCAGGCGATCTCGTACGAACCGGCCTTGATCTCGGCGGTCAGCGTGTACTTGGTGCCCGGGCCGATGTTCTCCTTCTCGGAGACGATCCGGTCGTCCGGGAAGACGATCTCGACCTCGGTGGCCTTGGAGCCCTTGTTCTCGATCTTCAGCGTGACCTGGCCTGCCGGCACGGACCCGGCCGAGGTGTCGCACGTGGAGTCGGCGGCCGTCACCTGGATCGCGTCGCCGTCCTTGGCGTCGCTCTTCGCGGTGCAGGCCGTGACGGCGGTCAGGACGGCCGCGGTGGCGACGGCGGTGACGACGGGGAGTCGGACGGCTCGCATACATGCTCCAAGAGGGCGAACGAAGGACACACCGCCCGGAGAGGGTCCGTGCGGTGTGGTGAGGCTTACCTAAGTTACCTGAGCCTTACCTAACCCAGGCCCCCAGGTCGCGATTCGGCCGGCAGGGAAAGATCACGGATGCGGCTTGATTGCGCCGCCTCAAAGGGAACCCCAAGGAATAGCCAAAGGAAGGTCAAGTGGAGGTGGGGTGGTCCGGGAATCCAGGTCGGCACTCCCGCCTCCCGGGGGGATGTTTGAATGCCGGAGTGACTGACTACGACGTGCTGCGTGTCTTCTGCGGACCCGGCGGCGGTTACGGCAACGCCCTCGGTGTCGTCCGCGACGGCTCGACGGTTCCCGAGCGCGGCGACCGCCAGGCGCTGGCCGCCAAGCTCGGCTTCAGCGAGACCGTGTTCGTCGACGATCCCGAGCGCGGCGTCATCGACATCTACACCCCCACGCTGCGGCTGCCGTTCGCCGGGCACCCCTGCGTGGGCGCGGCCTGGCTGCTCGACGTGCCCGAACTCGTCACCCCGGCCGGGGTCGTGGGGGCACGCCTGGACGGAGAGTTCAGCTGGATCGAGGCCCTCCCCGAGTGGGCGCCGCCGCGCACGCTGAAGCAGTACGCGACGGCCGCCGAGGTGGATGCGCTGGAGGTCCCCCCGCCAGGGGAGTGGATCTACGCCTGGGCATGGGAGGACGAGGCGGCGGGCCGGGTCCGGGCGCGCGGCTTCCCCGGCCGCGACGACGGCATCGACGAGGACGAGGCGACGGGCGCGGCGGCGCTGCTGCTGACGGCGCGACTGGGCCGGGCGCTGAACATCACCCAGGGCGCGGGCTCGCAGATCCTGACGGCACCGCAGCCCGAGGGCCGGGTGGAGGTCGGCGGACGGGTGTTCCTGGAGCGCTGACGGACGCTACGCGCTCAGCGGGAACTCCTCGCCCAGGGCCCGGAAGACGGCCGTGTTGAGCGTGTACGCCTGCCGGCACTCGGCGACGACCCGCTGCTTCTCCATGTCGTCCGCCCGGATCCCGTCCAGCAGCGCCCGGTAGGTCTTCTTGAACGCCGCCGGGTTGGGGATCCCCTCGAACACATAGAACCGCACCCCATCGCCCTTCCGGGTGAATCCCCAGGTCCGCTCCGCCGTGTCGCGGATGATCTGGCCGCCGGCCAGGTCTCCCAGATAGCGGGTGTAGTGGTGGGCCACATACCCGCCGGGCCATCGCTCGGCGCACTCCCGCACCCGGGCCGCGTACGTGCGGGTCGCGGGCAGAGGGGCGAGGCGCGTCCGCCAGCGGGGGCCGCGCAGATGCGCGAGGTCCCGCTCCAGCGCGGCCAGCCGGAACAGTTCCGGCCGTACGAAGGGGCCCGCCACCGGGTCACCCGCCAGCCGCTCGGCCCCGGTCTCCAGGGCCTCGTAGACGAACCACAGCTGCTCGGTGTAGCGCGCGTAGGCCTCGACGCCGAAACCGCCGCCGAGCAGACCGGTGATGAAGGCGGAGGTGCTCGCCTCCCGGTGGTGGTCCAGGGATGCGGTGCGCAGGAGCGTCGAGAACGCCGTGCGGGACGGGTCCGGCGCGTTCATGGGGCCTCCTCGGTCTTACCGACGGGCTGTCGGTAAGACCGTACCCACGATGCCGGGACCTCTCCACATGACGGAGCCCGCTCCGTGGAGGGAGCGGGCTCCGGGGCGCGGACGGGCGCGGACGGGGTGCTACGGCAGAGTCAGGATCTCCGCGCCCGTGTCCGTCACGACCAGCGTGTGCTCGAACTGGGCCGTGCGCTTGCGGTCCTTCGTCACCACGGTCCAGCCGTCGTCCCACATGTCGTACTCGTGGCTGCCGAGGGTGAGCATGGGCTCGATGGTGAAGGTCATGCCGGGCTGCATCACCGTGGTGGCGTGCGGGCTGTCGTAGTGCGGGATGATCAGCCCGGAGTGGAACGACGAGTTGATCCCGTGCCCGGTGAAGTCCCGCACCACGCCGTAGCCGAACCGCTTGGCGTACGACTCGATGACCCGGCCGATGACGTTGATCTGGCGGCCCGGCCGGACGGCCTTGATCGCGCGGTTGAGGGACTCACGGGTGCGCTCGACCAGCAGCCGGGACTCCTCGTCCACGTCGCCGACGAGGTAGGTGGCGTTGTTGTCGCCGTGCACGCCGCCGATGTACGCCGTCACGTCCAGGTTGATGATGTCGCCGTCGCGCAGGACCGTGGAGTCCGGGATGCCATGGCAGATGACCTCGTTGATCGAGGTGCACAGCGACTTGGGGAAACCGCGGTAGCCGAGCGTCGACGGGTAGGCGCCGTGGTCGCACATGTAGGCGTGCGCGACCCGGTCCAGCTCGTCCGTGGTGACGCCCGGAGCGATCAGCTTCGCGGCCTCCGCCATCGCCTGGGCCGCGATCCGCCCGGCGACGCGCATCGCCTCGATGGTTTCGGGCGTCTGCACCTCGGGCCCGGCGTACGGGGTCGGCGCGGGCTTGCCCACGTATTCGGGGCGCCGGATGTTTCCTGGAACGGAACGGGTGGGAGACAGCTCTCCTGGTACGAGCAGCGACTGGCCAGACATGCCGGCGAGTCTATCCAGCGCGCGTACGGGAACATGGGCCCTGGGGAAAGGAGCTCCTGCGATGGCGCTGTTCAAGAAGCGGACGGCCGGGAAACCGGGCGAGTGGTACTACTGCCTGGTCCACAGGAAGGTCGAGGAGGGCCCCGAGTGCCCGGCGAAGGACCGCTTCGGTCCGTACGCGTCCCGCGAGGAGGCGCAGCACGCGATGGACATCGCGCGCGAGCGGAACGAGGAGTGGGACACGGACCCCCGGTGGCACGACGCGGCCGCGGGGGAGCGAGAGGACGACTGAGCGGTACGGCGACCGAGGGCGACGGCGACCGAGCGGGGCCGGGCGGGTGGGGCAGGCCCCGCCCGGCCGGCCTCAGACGGCCTCTCCCGCCCGCTGGGCCCTCAGCCGTAACGCGTGCTCGTTCGTCCGGGCGTCATAGCCCATCAGGCCCGGCAGGCACAGGGCCGGCAGGGCCACCGCGCCGGTGCACAGCACCCCGCCCGACCAGACCGAGGCACGCACACCCCGCCACGCCGCCATGCCGCCCGAGCGGACCTGACCGAGCTGCGCCAGGGCGCGAGGCCGGGGAGCAGGGCACGCAGCCGGGAGCCGCTCGCGGGGGAGGCGCCGCCGGCCTCGGGCCCCGGGGCGTCCAGGGGCGCCGGGGGCGGTGTGGCTGCTGTCGCGGGGGGAGCGGGGGCGTCGTGGGTCACGACGGGCCACAGCCGACCCGGCACAGCCGGGCAACCGGTTTTCCCGTCGCTCACCACCGTGGCGGCGGCGGTGACGTCAGATGGTCGGCCAGACGCGAGAGCCGGTCCCGGAAGCGACGGCGACCCCGCGGGGCCGGCAGCACGTTCTCCCCGGCCGCCGCGCTCACCAGGTGCTGCACCGTGTCCAGATCGAGGTCCGTGTCCGCCGGCACCGTCAGCGCCTCGTGCGCCAGGGCCTGAAGATCGCGGTCCCCGGACTCCAGCGCCAGCACCGTCGCCCCGGCCCGGCGCGCGTCATGGACCCGTTCCAGCAGCCCGGCCTCGGGCGCGGCGGGCGACACCACGAGCAGCGTCTCCCCGCGCCGCGCCGCCGACAACCGTCCGAGCCCCACCGCCAGATGCGCCGGGTCCGAGATCCGCGCCGCGTGCCGGACCAGCGTCGGGGACAGCTCGGGCGTGCCCGACCAGGCCGCCTCGTCGACCAGGTGCGCGGCCAGGTGCCAGGGCTCGTACTCCTCCGTGCCGACCAGCAGCAGCCCGCCCCCGTGCGACACCACGGAACCGCGCAGGGCCCCCGCGAACCGCCGCGTGGCACCCGGCCACTCGGTCCCGGCGAGCACTTCCCGCAACAACGCGACCCGTACGGCGTCCATACGAAAGCATCCTGCCGCAAACGGCCACTCGTGACCCGGAGTTCACCCCGAATTCGCCCGACTCGGGCAGGGAGCCGAACCATGGTTCACGATCGTCGCGCCACGCTCCACAGCCGCCTTGCCCGAGGAGCCGCATGACCGAGAAGAGCGAGAAGACCGAAGCAGCGGACGGGTCCGCCGAGACCTCCTGGACCCCCGGGCCCGCCGAGACCCCTGACACCCCCGAGCCCGCCGGCCCCGCCGAGACCCCTGACACCCCCGAGCCCGCCGGCCCCGCCGCGGGATCCGTCCCCTTCCGCGCGGGCCGCGAGGGATACGCCGGTTACCGGATCCCGGCCATCGTCGCGACCCGGGCCGGCACGCTCCTCGCCTTCTGTGAGGGGCGGGTGACCTCCAACGCCGACCACGGGCACATCGACATCGTGCTCAAGCGGTCCACGGACGGCGGCCGCACCTGGGGCCCGCTCCAGGCCGTCGCCCGCAACGGGACCGGGACGGCCGGCAACCCCGCGCCCGTCGTCCTGGACACCGGCCGCATCCTGCTCGTCCACGTCCGCGCGGCGGCGAGCGCGACGGAGGACGCCATTCTGCGCGGGAAGGTCAAGGCCGCCGACGGGCGCCGCGTCTGGGTGCAGCACAGCGACGACGACGGGCTGACCTGGTCCGCCTCGAGCGAGATCACCGGGCAGGTCAAGAAGCAGGGCTGGCGCTGGTACGCCACCACCCCCGGCCACGCCCTCCAGCTCACCACGGGCCGCGTCCTCGTCCCCGGCAACCACACCCTGACGCCCACCGGCGGCGACACCGGGGCCGAGGCCAGGTACAACAGCGGCCACTGTCTGCTCAGCGACGACCGCGGCGCGAGCTGGTACCTCGGCTATCTGGACGAGAACACGGACGGCTACATCAACGTCAACGAGACCACGGCGGCCGAGCTCCCCGACGGACGCGTCTACCTCAACACCCGCAACGACTCCCCGTCCCCCGGCAACCGGGCCGACGCCCACTCCGCCGACGGCGGCCGCACCCTCGTCAAGCCCTTCCGTCCCCAGGCGGGCCTTGTCGCGCCCGTCTGCCAGGGCAGCGTCCTGCATCTGCGCGACCCCGATCTTCTGCTGTTCTCCGGTCCCGCCGACCCCGCCTTCCGCGCCCTGATGACCGTGCGCGTCTCCGCCGACGCCGGGACCACCTGGCGGGCCGCGTACACCGTCGACGGACTGCCCGCCGCGTACTCCGACCTGGTCCGCGTCGACGCCGCCACCGTCGGCCTGCTCTACGAGACAGGCGACTTCGGCGCCTACGAGACGATCACCTTCCGCCGGATCCCCGTGGTGGCCCTCACCTGAGCGGCGAACGGGACCGCGGCGCACGTAGAGTCGGCCCATGACCTCTAGCGACAGTGCACCCAAGGCCCCCGCCAAGGACCCCTGGGACCTTCCCGACGTCTCCGGGCTCGTCGTCGGCGTGCTCGGCGGTACCGGGCCGCAGGGCAAGGGCCTCGCCTACCGGCTCGCCAGGGCCGGCCAGAAGGTGATCATCGGCTCCCGTGCCACGGAGCGCGCCCAGGCCGCCGCCGGACAACTCGGCCACGGCATCGAGGGCGCCGACAACGCCGAGACCGCGCGCCGCAGCGACGTCGTGATCGTCGCCGTGCCGTGGGAGGGCCACGGCCCGCTCCTTCAGTCCCTGCGCGAGGACCTGGCCGGCAAGCTCGTCGTCGACTGCGTCAACCCGCTCGGTTTCGACAAGAAGGGCGCCTACGCGCTCAAGCCCGAGGAGGGCAGCGCCGCCGAGCAGGCCGCGGCGCTGCTGCCGGACTCGCGCGTCACCGCCGCCTTCCACCATCTGTCCGCCGTCCTCCTGGAAGACCCGGAGATCGAGCGGATCGACACCGACGTCATGGTCCTCGGCGAGGAGCGCGCCGATGCCGAGATCGTGCAGGCGCTGGCCGGCCGTATCCCCGGCATGCGCGGCATCTACTCCGGGCGACTGCGCAACGCCCACCAGGTCGAGTCCCTCACGGCGAACCTGATCTCCGTCAACCGGCGGTACAAGGCACACGCCGGGCTGAGGGTGACCGACGTCTAGCGAACCCCGGGCATGGGGGACACTGGACGCGCCACGACCGCACCGTCCGTCCGTCAGGAGCCGACCCCCATGCCCCGCCTCGCTCTCTACGCCCTCGCCGTCTGCGTCCTGTCCGTCGCCGCGGCCGTCGTCTCCTTCGTCCAGGGCAGCTGGCTGGGGATCGTCTGGGTGCTGCTCGCGGGCGTGTCGTCCAACATGACCTGGTTCTACGTGCGCCGCGGACGCGGCCGGGGGCGGTCGGTCACGGGCTGACGCAGCCCTCGGGGGCGGGCCGCCAGAAGCGGTACAGCTCCCAGCCGCAGGCGCTGTGCAGATCGTCGATGCCCAGCGCGTTCAGGACCGAGTTGATCCCGTCGAAGAAGGCACCGCCCACCGACGGGATCCCCAGGACCGCGAACACGACGAGCAGCCCGAAGGGCGCGAAGGGCTCCACCTGGCGCTTGACGCCGTACGGCAGCCATGGCTCGATCACCCCGTAGCCGTCCAGGCCCGGAACCGGCAGGAAGTTCAGGATCGCGGCCGTCACCTGGAGCAGGCCCAGCAGGGCCAGGGCGAACTGGAACTCCGCGGGCACCCCGTCCAGCGCGTGCAGCCAGAACGGGGCCGTGCACACCACCGCGAACAGGACGTTCGTCAGCGGGCCCGCCGCCGAGATCAGGCTCTGCCGCCAGCGGCCCCGGATCCGGCCGCGCTCGATGAAGACGGCGCCGCCGGGCAGACCGATCCCGCCCATGATCAGGAAGATCACCGGCAGCACGATGCTCAGCAGCGCGTGGGTGTACTTCAGCGGGTTCAGCGTGAGATACCCCTTCGCGCCGACCGAGATGTCACCGCTGTGCAGGGCGGTGCGCGCGTGCGCGTACTCGTGCAGACACAGCGACACGATCCAGGCGGCCGTCACGAACAGGAAGACGGCGACTCCCGGCCTGGCGGCGAAGCCGGTCCAGGTGGCCCAGCCGGTGACCGACGTCACGGCCAGCAGCCCGACGAAGACGGGGCTGATCCTCCGGTCGCTGCGCCGGGTGGCGGCGGTGGTCATGGGGCTCCCTGGGCGTAAGAGGCGGTACGGACGGCCCGACCGTACCCGGCACACCGGGAAAACGTCTCGCCCCGCGGACCGAGTTCCGCAAAGGTGGGGGTGTGGGGATGTGGCAGGTGTTCTACGCGGACTGGCAGATGGAGTGCTGCGGCACGCCCTTCGCCGTGGGGGAGGAGGTGAGCTGGCCGCTGCTGCTCATGGACGCCGACGACGTGCTCGGGGGAGGCTGGAGCGACCCGCTCAGCACCCTGGCCGGGCCGGCGGAGGGGGCGGTCGACGCGACCGGCGCGCCACGGCTGGCGCGGGCGGCGGACGGGCTGGTCGCCGCGGTGTCCGGGGTGACCGCGAAGGCGGACGGCCGCCGGCGCGGACTGCTCTGTGTCGAGCGCCACAGCGACCGCTGGGCCGAGACGACCGGCCATGTGCGTGCGATCCGGCTGGTGCACCAGACCTGGGCCCCGGTCTCGCCCGGCTCGCGCACGCGGGTGCCCGTGCCCGGCGAGCGCTCGCTGGAGACCGTGTACCGCTGTCCGAAGTGGTTCGGCCAGGGGCGGTCGGGCGCCCTCGTCGACCTCGAGGTGTCCGGCGGCGCCCCGCCAGGACCGTGACCGGCTCGCCCGCCCTCCCGACTACTCCTTCCCGCTCCCGGCTTCGCCGGGCGGGGGCCCCGCCCGGGCGGTCCTCCCCTCGCCACCGGAGACAATGAACCCCGTGCGCTATCGCATTCTCGGCACCACCCAGGCACTCCGCCCCGACGGCACGACCGTCCCGGTCGGCGGGGCCCGGCTGCGTGCCCTGCTGACCGTGCTCGCCCTGCGGGCCGGCCGCCCGGTCCCCGTCGGCCTGCTCGTCGACGAGGTGTGGGACGGCGACCCGCCCGCCGATGCCACCGGCGCGCTACAGGCCCTGGTGGGGCGGCTGCGCCGGACGCTCGGGCCGGACGCGGTGGAGTCGGCGGACGGCGGCTACCGGCTGGCGGCGGCCCCGGACGACGTCGATCTGCACCGTTTTGAGCGGCTCGCCGGTGACGGACTGCGCGCGCTGGGCGACGGCGACCCCGGGAAGGCCGCGGTCGTGCTCGACGACGCCCTCGCCCTGTGGCACGGACCCGCCCTCGCCGACCTCCCGGACCGCACCGCCGAGGCGGCCCGCTGGGAGACCCGCCGTCTCGACGCGCGGCGCGCCCGTCTCACCGCGGCCCTCGCCCTCGGCGACGGGGAGCACCACCTGCCCGAGCTGACCACCCTGTGCGACCTCCACCCGCTCGACGAGTCCCTCCAGGCGCTACGGCTGCGCGCGCTGCGCGACGCGGGCCGCCCGGCGGAGGCCCTGGCCGCCTACGAGGCCGTACGACGGCTGCTGGCGGACCGCCTCGGGTCCGACCCGGGACCGGAACTGCGGGCCCTGCACGAGGAGTTGCTGCGCGGACAGGTGCCGCGCGACCCGGCACCACCCGCACCGTCCGCAGCCCCGCACGCCGGGGTCCCGGGAACCGCCGCCCCGCCCCTCGGCAAGGCGGGCGCCGCCGCCCCGCCCCTCGGCAAGGCGAGCGCCGCCACCCCGCACCGCGGCAACCTCCGGGCCCGCCTCACCTCCTTCGTCGGGCGGGACACCGACATCGAGACCCTGCGCGGGGACCTCGCGGCCGCACGGCTGGTCACCCTGCTCGGACCCGGCGGCGCCGGGAAGACACGGCTGTCGCAGGAGGCCGCCGAGGCCGTGGCGCAGGAGGTCCCGGACGGGGTGTGGCTGGCCGAGCTGGCGCCCGTCGACGACCCGGAGGCGGTGCCCGAGGCCGTGCTCACCGCCGTCGGGGCCCGCGAGACCGTGCTGCGCGGCGCGGGTGCCGAGGAGATGCGCGCCGTCACCGACCGGCACGACGACCCGCTCCAGCGGCTCGCCGAGCACTTCGCGCGCCGCCGTATGCTGCTCATCCTCGACAACTGCGAACACGTCGTGGACGCGGCCGCCCGCCTGGTCGAGTACCTCCTCCAGCACTGTCCCGAGCTGACGGTCCTCGCCACCAGCCGCGAACCGCTCGGCGTGCCCGGGGAGTCGCTGCGCCCCGTCGAGCCGCTGCCGCAGCCGCATGCGCTGAGGCTGCTCGCCGACCGCGGCGCCGCCGCCCGGCCCGGCTTCCGGGTCGACGCCGACGAGGACACCGCCGCGGCCGCCGCGGAGATCTGCCGCCGCCTCGACGGACTGCCGCTCGCCATCGAACTGGCGGCGGCCCGGCTGCGGATGCTGTCACCGCGGCAGATCGCCGACCGGCTCGACGACCGCTTCCGGCTGCTCACCTCCGGCAGCCGTACCCTGCTGCCCCGGCAGCAGACCCTGCGGGCCGTCGTCGACTGGTCCTGGGACCTTCTCGACGCGGACGAGCGCGCGGTGCTGTGCCGGCTGTCCGTCTTCGCCGGCGGCTGCGACCTCACCGCCG
Organism: Streptomyces sp. NPDC093261; assembly: GCF_044753645.1. Lineage (NCBI taxonomy): Bacteria > Bacillati > Actinomycetota > Actinomycetes > Kitasatosporales > Streptomycetaceae > Streptomyces > Streptomyces sp. NPDC093261. Next base: position 523,901 of record NZ_JBIVNO010000001.1, on the reverse strand, counting down.
CGGAGGCCGTGTGCGGCCCCGCCGCACTGGAGCTGCTCGGCTCGCTCGTCGACAAGTCCCTGGTGGTGGCGGCCCCTTCGGGCGACGGGGAGATGCGCTACCGGCTGCTGGAGACCGTCGCCGAGTACGCGGGCGAACGGCTCGACGAGTCGGGCGACCGGCCCAGTGCCGAGCGCGCCCACCTCACGTACTACCGCGAACTGGCCCGCACCACGGATCCCTTGCTGCGCTCCTCCGCCCAGCGCGCGGCGGTCGAACGGATCCAGGTGGAGTACGAGAACCTGCGCACCGCCCTGCGCCGTGCCGTCGCCGACCGCGACGAGCACGAGGCGCTGTGCCTGCTGCACTCCCTGGCCTGGTACTGGCAGATCCGCGATCAGCGCGTCGAGTCCCGCAGCTGGTCCACCGCGGTCATCGCGCTGGGCCCCGATCCCTTCACGGCGCCCGCCCGGCCGGTGCCGGACCTCCTCGAGCAGTGCACCGCCGCCCCGCCCCCGATGCGTCCGGAGATCCTCCAGGAGGCCCGCCGCGGCGCCCATCTCGTCCATCTGGCCTGCATGGACACGGAGGTCCAGGCGTGGGACACGCCGGCGGCGCGGGAGAAGCTGCGGGTCGTCAGCGAGACCTACCGCCCCGGCCAGCCGCAGACCTGCCGGTTTCCCGGCTTTCTGTGGTTCTACGCCGTCGTGCTCAGCGGTGACGTCGACCGTATGCGTGAGCTCCTCGACAAGTCCGTCCGCACCTGCCGCGAACTGGGCTACACCTGGGAGCTGGCCCAGGTCCTGCAGATTCGCGCCAATATCCTCGCCAACCGCAGCCACTGGGCGGGGGACGCGACCCGGGACGCGGACGAGGCACTGGAGATCTTCCGCCGGCTCGGGGACGCCTGGGGCGCGGCCGAGGCACTGTCCGCCCGCGGCGAGGCCCGCGAACGGCGCGGCGACTACCTGCCCGCCGCCGACGACTACCGGGCCGCCCAGGAGTACGCCGAACAGCTCGGCGCCCGCTCCCAGATGGCCGTGCTCGGCGCCCGTCTCGGCAGTGTGCTGCTGGAGGCCGGGCAGGGCGAGCAGGGGGAGCGGCTGCTGCGCGAGGTCATCGAGGAGGTCCACGACACGACGCACGACGCCAATCCGTTCGCCCGGCTGTCCCTGGCGTGGTGGCTCAGCCGCACCGGCCGGGTACCGGAGGCACGCGAGCAGCTGCGCCTGCTGCGCAGCGAGTTCAGGGCCCTCGCCTTTCCGGTCTTCGAGGGCATCGTGCTCGGTCTGGAGGCCTGGCTGGATGTGCTGGAGGAGCGGTACCCGCAGGCCCTTGCCACGGTGCGGCAGGCGCTCGAGCGGGCCGGGGACCGGATGGCGCTGGTGATCGCGCCGCATCTGACGTCGATTCACCTGACGACCGCCGCGATAGCGCTCGCCGGCGCCGACGGCGGGAGCCGCGCCCGGGACGCGGCGGTCTGCCTGGGTGCCGCCGACGGTCTGCTGCCGCTCGGCCACTTCCTGGGGACGATGGAGCGCGAGACGCGGGCCAGGGCGGAGGCGGACGCGCGGGCCGTGCTGGGCGACGCGGTGTACGAGGCGGCGTACGCCGAGGGCGGCGGCCTCTCCGCTGAGGAGGCCACCGCCCTCGTCTGACGCGGACCGGTGTACCGCGCGGCAGGTCAGGTCTTGTTCGTGAACTTGCGGATGGCGATGGGAGCCATCACCAGCGTGAGGACGACCGACCAGCCCAGGGTCATCAGCACATCATGGGCGACCGGCTCATGGCCGTTCATCAGCCCGCGGGCCGCGTCCGCGAGCGACGACAGCGGGTTGTAGTCGGTGAAGGCCTGGAGCCAGCCCGGCATGGTCCTGGTCGGGGCGAAGATCGACGAACCGAACTGCAACGGCATCAGCACGAGGAACCCCATTCCCTGGACGGCCTGGGCACTCTTCATCACGACGCCCAGGGTCAGAAAGATCCACATGACTCCGAAGCCGAAGACCATCGACAGGCCGATGGCCGCGAACAGGCCGGGTACGTTCGACACCGACAGCCCGAGCAGGAAGCCCACCACGAGCAGGACCGCCGTGGCGACCAGCATCCGCCCGATCTCCACGGTGATCTTGGCGATCAGGACGGAACCGCGGCTGATGGGCAGGGACCGGAAGCGGTCCATCACGCCCTTCTGGAAGTCCTCGTTGAATCCGGTGCCGACACCCTGGGCGATGTTCATGCCCATCATCGCCATCAGTCCGGGGACCACGTAGTTCACGTAGGCGTGGCGGTTGTCGGCTCCGGCGATCGCGCCGCCGAAGACGAACACGAACAGCAGACAGAAGACGATCGGGAACAGGACCGCGTCGAACATCGACTCCGGGTCCTGGCGGATCCACAGCAGATTGCGGCGGACCAGGGCGCCGATGTGGCGCAGATTGCCGCGCAGCCCGATGCGGCCGTCGGCGGCCGGTGCGGGGGTAGCGGTGATGGTGGCCGTGCTCATGCGGCGATCTCCTCGCGGGCGGGGGACGCGTCCTGCGGGGCACTGGCCTTGTGGCCGGTGAGGGACAGGAACACCTCGTCCAGGCTGGGCAGTTCGGTGGCGATGCCGGCGAGCGTGATGCCGCGGGCGGTGAGCGCGCCGACCACCGCGGTCAGCTGCTCGTCGCTGAGGATCGGCACGAGGACGGTGCCGCTCTCGGTGTCCACGGTCGCGTTGCCGGGGCCGGTGAGGCCGAACTCGTCGAGCGCCGTGGCCGTCGGGCGCAGCTCCAGTGGGTCCGCCGGGCGGATGCGCAGCGTACGGCCGCCGACCTTGGACTTCAGGTCGTCGATGCGGCCGCCGGCGATGACCTTGCCGCGGTCGATGACGGTCAGTTCGGAGGCCAGCTGCTCGGCCTCCTCCATGTACTGGGTGGTGAGCAGCACGGTCGCGCCCTCGGCGACCATCCGCTTGACCTCGGTCCACACCTCGTTCCGGGTGCGGGGGTCGAGACCCGTGGTCGGCTCGTCCAGGTACAGGACGGCCGGGTGCCCGATCATGGAGGCGGCGAGGTCCAGCCGCCGCCGCATGCCGCCGGAGTAGGTGCGCGCCGGGCGCTTGGCGGCCTCGGTGAGGGAGAACCGCTCCAGAAGCCCCTCGGCCCGGGCCCGGGCCTCCTTGCGGGACAGGTCGAGAAGCCGGCCGATCATGTACAGGTTCTCGAAGCCGGAGAGCTTCTCGTCGACCGAGGCGTACTGGCCGGTGAGGCCGATCACGCGCCGGGTCTGGCGGGGCTGCCGGACGACGTCGTAGCCGGCGACCGTGGCGTGGCCGGCGTCGGGGGTGATGAGGGTGGACAGGCAGCGGACCAGGGTGGTCTTGCCGGCGCCGTTCGGCCCGAGCACGCCGAGGACGGTGCCCTCGCGCACATCGAGGTCGACGCCGTCCAGTGCCCTGGTCTCACCGTAGTGCTTGACCAGCCCCCGTACGGTGACGGCCGCGTCCGGAGCGGCGTCGGTGGGGTTCTTGTCGATTCGCGTCATGCCGACCAAGGTGTCAGCCACCACCGACAAACCGCCTACAGGCCGCCGACAGGATCGCCTACGACCGCCGACACTTCCCCGACGACTCCCACCACGCGCGACAGCCCGCCGACGGGGGAAGATCGGCGGGCTGTCGGGGCGCCCCGTCAGGAGGGCGCCGGGAACTGCGCGGCCGGCCTGAAACGGCCCGCAGTGGGTCGGTCAGCGCACCCGGCGGGCGCTCAGTGCACCGAGTGCTCCTCGAGCGGGAACGTTCCGCCCACGACGTCCTCGGCGAACGCCTTCGCCGCGTCGCCCATGACCTGGCGCAGATCGGCGTACTTCTTGACGAACTTCGGCACCCGGCCCCCGGTCAGACCCAGCATGTCGGTCCACACGAGCACCTGCGCGTCCGTCTCCGGACCGGCCCCGATGCCGACGGTCGGGATGTGCAGCGCGCGCGTGACCTCGGCCGCCAGCTCCGCCGGCACCAGCTCCAGCACCACCGCGAACGCGCCCGCGTCCTGGACCGCCTTGGCGTCCCGCATCAGCTGGGCGGCGGCCTCCTCGCCGCGGCCCTGCACGCGGTAGCCCATCGCGTTGACGGACTGCGGGGTCAGGCCGATGTGCGCCATGACGGGGATGCCGGACTCCACCAGCAGCTCGATCTGGCGGTGGGAGCGCTCGCCGCCCTCCAGCTTGACCGCGCCGACCCCGGCCTCCTTCACCAGGCGGGTGGCCGAGCGCAGCGCCTGCACCGGGCCCTCCTGGTAGGAGCCGAAGGGCAGGTCGCCGACGATCAGGGCGCGCCGGGTGCCCCGAACGACCGCGGCGGAGAGCATGGTCATCTCGTCGAGGGTGACGGGTACGGTCGTCTCGTACCCGAGGTGGCAGTTGCCCGCCGAGTCGCCGACGAGCATCACCGGGATGCCGGCCTCGTCGAACACGGACGCGGTCATCGCGTCGTAGGCGGTGAGCATGGGCCACTTCTCGCCGCGCTCCTTGGCGGCGGTGATGTCGCGCACGGTGATACGGCGGGTGCTCTTTCCCCCGTACAGCGCCTTGCTGCTGTCGGAGGGCCTGAGCGCGCCCTGGGCGGACTGCTCCTGGGCAGCCGGAAGCTGCGTCATCGCAACGGCTCCTTCGGTCATCTCGAGGCGCCCTTTCGGCGTCCCCGGATCACCCCCATGGTGGCACTTCGTGCCACGGGCGGCTAGTGGGGGGGATGCGCCGTGCCCGCACCGGGAGACGGGCCCGGGACCCCGCCACGTCCGACCGGTCTCTAAGCTTCACGTAAAGAGTTCAAGGTCTCCGCAAAGAATTTCGATACGAGACGGTTCCGTTTCATAAATGGCCTACGCTCAGCGCCATGACTACTCCAGCTGCCTCTGTCGAACGGCGGGTGCCGGAGGCGGTGCACCGGCGCCGGTGGGCCATCCTCGGCGTACTGATGCTCAGCCTGCTGATCGTGGTGCTCGACAACTCCATCCTGAACGTCGCCATCAAGACGATCTCCAGCCCGGCACCGACCGGTCTCGGGGCCACCCAGAGCGAGCTGGAGTGGGCCATCAACGCCTACACCCTCGTGTTCGCCGGGTTGCTGTTCACCGCGGGCCTCCTCGGCGACCGCCTGGGCCGGAAGAAGACGCTGCTGGCCGGTCTCGCCGTGTTCGGCGCGGGCTCGGCGCTCGCGGCCGAGTCCGGCTCCCCGGCCCAGCTCATCGCGTTCCGCGCGCTCATGGGTCTCGGCGCGGCCTTCGTGATGCCCGCGACGCTCGCGGTCCTCATGAACGTCTTCGAGCGTGACGAGCAGCCCAAGGCCATCGGCATATGGGCCGGCGGCGTCGGCCTGGCCATCGCGATAGGACCGATCACCGGCGGTGTGCTGCTCGCGCACTTCTGGTGGGGCTCCGTCTTCCTGATCAACGTGCCGATCGTGGTTCTCGCGCTGGCCCTGATGATCTGGCTGGTCCCCGACTCCCGCGACCCCCGCCCCGGCCGGATCGACGCCGTCGGCGTGGTCCTGTCGGTCGTGGGCCTGGTCCTGCTCGTCTACGGCATCATCAAGGGCGGCCAGCTCGCCGACTTCACCGACGCCAAGGTGCTGGCGACGATCGCCGCCGGTCTCGCCGTCCTCGCGTTCTTCGTGATCTACGAGAAGCGCAGCGACCATCCGTCCATCGACGTCACGTACTTCCGGAACAAGGTCTTCTCCGCCGCCATCGCCGCGATCGCGCTGGTCTTCTTCGCGCTGATGGGCGTGACCTTCTTCTCCGTCTTCTACACCCAGAGCGTCCGGGGCTACTCGGCGCTCCAGACGGGCCTGCTGATGCTGCCGCTGGCCGCCGCGCAGATGATCTTCGCGCCCCGCGCCCGGCTGCTGGTGGACCGGTTCGGCAACCGGGCCACGACCACCGCCGGCATGATCGTCATCGCCGCGATGCTCGCCGCGTTCGCCACCCTCAAGGCGGACACGCCGATCTGGATCCTCGAGGTCGTCTTCTTCCTCATGGGTACCGGCATGGCTCACATCATGACCCCGACCAGCGTCGTCATCATGCAGGCGCTGCCGCGCGAGAAGGCGGGCTCCGCGTCCGCGCTCAGCAACACCTTCCGCCAGGTCGGCGGCGCGCTCGGCATCGCCGTGCTCGGTTCCGTGCTGTCGACGACGTACCGCGACAGCATCCAGGACAAGCTCTCCTTCCTCCCGGCGGGTGTCCGGCACACCGCGGGCGAGTCGATCGAGGCGACGCTCGGCGTGGCCGCGAAGCTCGGCCCGAACGGCAGGGCCCTCGTCTCCCCGGCCAACGACGCCTTCCTGCACGCGATGCATGTGACGGCGCTGTGGGGGTCGGGCGTGGCGGTGATCGGCGCGATCGTGGTCGCGCTGTTCCTGCCCGGGAAGACGCCCGCGGCACAGAGCGGCAAGGAGGAGGCGCAGTTGGTCGCCGCAGACCACTGACGGCACGTCATCGACCGGGCACCGGCGGGGTGTCGGTGCCCGGCGGGCGCGCACGGGGGGAGAATGACCCTCAGTGAAGCAAGGACGGAGTCGAACGTGAGCCTCGCCGACAGCCGGCCCCACCGGGACTGCCCCGTACGCGGACGCCCCCGCAGTGAGGCCGTCGAACGGGCCATCATCGAAGGTGTGATGAAGCTCGTCGAGGAGGGTGTGCCCCTCGCGGATTTGTCCATAGAGCGCATCGCCCGCACCGCCGGTGTCGGCAAGGCCACCATCTACCGCCGGTGGAGCAACAAGGAGGACCTCTTCGTCGACGTGCTGCGCGCCGTCGAGCCCGAGGGCCCCGAACTGCCCGGCACCTCCCTGCGCGAGGACCTCGTCGCGCTCCTGGAGTCGCTGCGGCGCCGCGGCCTGGCCAGCCGCTCCTCGGCCATCCTGCGCACGGTGAACGCCCAGATAAAGAGCAGCCCCAAGATCTGGGCCGCCTATCACTCCACCGTCGTCGCCCCCCGGCGCCGGCTCGGGCTGGAAGTCCTGCGCCGCGCACAGGAGAACGGTGAACTGCGCGGGGACGTGGACATCGAGCTGATGAACGACATCCTCGTCGGTCCCCTGCTGGTGCGGTCCGTGCTGCGTCCCGGCGCCGAGCTGGAGGAGGGCCTTGCCGAGCGGGTCGTCGACACGGTCCTGGAAGGGCTACGGCCCGTCAGTTCGTAGCCGTTGTGTGCGCGTTTTGTCACAGAAGCCTCTCTCGCGTCCGTCACCGGAACTCCCGCAGCCGACTTCTCCGTCTTCGTCCGCGTACGGCCGTCATGGGACGGCAGGAACGGAGCCGATCATCCCCTAGGGTCGTAACCGGGGGAGACGGTGTGCACGGCAAGGTGTGAGGCGACGTATGGCGCAGGCGTACATGACGGAGACGGGTAGCGGCGGCACGGATCCGCACCGCCCAGGATCCCGGCTCCGGCGCCTGCTGGAGAGCCTGCGCGGCGACCGCGGCATCTGGCGCCGCGGCATCGTGTCGGCAGCTCTCGCCGTCCTTCTCGCGCTGGTGATGCTGCTGCACGCGCGGATCCCCAACGACATCGGCAACCTCGGCAGTCTCACCGAGACGTTTCTGCCGTGGCTCGGTGTCGTGGGCGTCCCGCTGCTGCTGATCCTCGCGCTGGTGCGGAGGTCGGCGACCGCGCTGATCGCCGTGCTGGTGCCGGCGGCGGTCTGGCTGCACCTCTTCGGCGGGCTGCTCGGCGACAAGACCGGCAGCGGCGGCGATCTGACCGTCGCCACCCACAACGTCAACGCCGAGAACCCCGACCCGGCCGGCACCGCCCGCGAGGTCGCCGCCTCCGGCGCGGACGTGCTGGCGCTGGAGGAGCTGAAGGCCTCCGCGGTCCCGGTCTACGAGCGGGCGCTGGCGCCGACGTACAAGTACCACTCGGTGCAGGGCACGGTCGGCCTGTGGAGCAGGTACCCGCTCGCCGATGTGCGGGCCGTGGACATCAAGCTGGGCTGGACCCGCGCGATGCGGGCCACCGTCGAGGCGCCCGAGGGGCGGGTCGCCGTCTATGTCGCCCATATGCCCTCGGTACGGGTCAAGCTGGCGGCCGGGTTCACCGCGCGGCAGCGCGACACCAGCGCGGACGCGCTCGGCGAGGCCATCGCCGACGAGCGGCTCAGCCGGGTGATCCTGCTCGGCGACCTCAACGGCACCATGAACGACCGTGCCCTGAACGCCGTCACCTCGCAGATGCGCTCCACCCAGGGCGCGGCGGGCAGCGGCTTCGGCTTCAGCTGGCCCGCGTCGTTCCCGATGGCGCGGATCGACCAGATCATGGTCCGGGGCGTGGAGCCGGTCGGCTCCTGGACCCTCCCGCGCACGGGCAGCGACCACCTTCCGATCGCGGCCCGCGTGAAGGTCGGCACGGGGTCCTGAGCACCGGAACGCGGGGTTCTGGGCTGCCCGGAACATGGGGTCCCGGGCGCCCCGGCGCGTGGCGTCCCGAGCTGCCGAACACAGAGCCCTGGCCGCCGGAATACCGGGCGTGAGAGACTTTGTTCCGTACTTGAACTTATGGCTCGCATCCGGTACGGAACTCCGCTCTGAAAGGTCCCTCATGCCCCTGGCCCTGCTCGCCCTCGCCGTGGGCGCCTTCGGCATCGGCACCACCGAGTTCGTGATGATGGGCCTGCTGCCCAACGTCGCGGACGACCTGCACATATCCATCCCCACCGCCGGGCACCTGGTCTCGGCGTACGCGCTGGGCGTGGTGATCGGCGCGCCGCTGCTCGCCGCGGTCACCTCGCGGCTCGCCCGCCGCACGGTCCTCATCGGTCTGATGGCCCTGTTCGTGGTGGGCAACGCACTGTCGGCCCTCGCGCCCGGCTACGACGCGCTGCTCGCCGCCCGCTTCCTGAGCGGACTGCCGCACGGCGCCTTCTTCGGCGTCGGCGCGGTCGTCGCGACCGGCCTGGTCGCCCCCGAGCGCAAGGCCCGCTCGGTCTCGCTGATGTTCATGGGCCTCACGGTCGCGAACATCGCCGGCGTCCCCGTCGCCACCCTGATGGGCCAGCACCTGGGGTGGCGGGCGACGTTCCTCGGGGTCAGCGCGATCGGCCTGGCCGCGATCGTGTCGCTCTCCCTGCTGATCCCGCGCGACCACACCCACGAGGCGGCCGGCGGCCTGCGGGGCGAACTCGCCGCCCTGCGCTCCCTGCCGGTCTGGCTGGCGCTGGGCACCACGGTCGCGGGCTTCGGCGCGCTGTTCGCCGCGTACAGCTACATCACGCCGATGCTGACAGACGCGGCGGGCTACGCGGACGCCAGCGTGACCCTGCTCCTGGCCCTGTTCGGCGTCGGCGCGACGATCGGCAACCTGGTGGGCGGCCGGCTCGCGGACCACTCGCTGCGCGGCACCCTCTTCGGCGGCCTGCTCGCCCTGGCCGCGGTGCTGGGGGTGTTCCCGCTGCTCATGCACGCCGAGTGGAGCGCGGCGCTGGCCGTGGCGCTGCTGGGCACGGCCGCGTTCGTCACCGGCTCCCCGTTGCAGCTCATGGTGATGGAGAAGGCGTCCGCCGCCCCCTCCCTCGCCTCCTCGGCCAACCAGGCGGCCTTCAACCTGGCCAACGCGGGCGGCGCCTGGATCGGCGGCCTCGCGCTGGCCGCGGGTCTCGGCGTCACCTCCCCGGCGCTCGCGGGCGCGGGGCTGGCGGTGCTGGGCCTCGTGGTGGCGGGGGTCGCCTACGCGGTGGACCGCCGCCGCAGCCTTCCGGTGGCCGGGCGGGAACGCCTGGTGGCGACGCATGTACCGGAGGAGTATCCGCAGAGCGTGCGCGGCTGAGCGCGGGCCGGGGCACGGTGGAGACCACGGTGCCCCCGGCGGAGCCGTCACGCGTGTTCGCGCCAGTGGTTGGTGATCGGCAGCCGGCGGTCCTTGCCGAAGCCCTTCGCCGAGATCTTCGTGCCCGGCGGGTACTGGCGGCGCTTGTACTCGGCCGTGTCGACCATCCGGAGCGTCCTCACCACAAGGTCGCGGTCGAAGCCCGCCGCCACGATGGCGTCCGCGCCCTGGTCCCGGTCCACATACAGATCCAGGACCGCGTCCAGGACCGGGTAGTCCGGCAGCGAGTCCGTGTCGACCTGGCCCGGGCGCAGCTCCGCGCTCGGCGGCTTGGTGATCGAGTTCTCCGGGATCGGCGGCGTCTGGCCCCGCTCGGCCGCCGCACGGTTGCGCCAGCGCGCGAGCTGGAACACCGATGTCTTGTACAGGTCCTTGACCGGGCCGTACGCGCCCACCGAGTCGCCGTACAGCGTCGAGTAGCCCACCGCCAGCTCCGACTTGTTGCCGGGCGCCAGCACGATGTGGCCCTCCTGGTTGGAGATGGCCATCAGCAGCGTGCCGCGCAGCCGGGACTGGAGGTTCTCCTCCGCCAGGCCGGTCAGCCCGAGGGCGTCCATGTAGGCGCCGAACATCGGCTCGATGGAGACGGTACGGAAGTGCAGCCCCGTGCGCCGGGCCAGCTCCGCCGCGTCGTCCCGGGAGTGCCCGGAGGAGTACTTGGACGGCATCGAGACCCCGTACACGTTCTCCGCGCCCACCGCGTCGCACGCGATCGCCGCGACCAGGGCCGAGTCGATACCGCCGGAGAGGCCGATGAGCACGGACCGGAAGCCGTTCTTCGCCACATAGGCCCGCAGGCCCGTCACCAGCGCCGAGTACACCTCCTCGTCATCGTCCAGCCGCTCCGCGTACCCGCCCGTCAGCTCGGGCTCGTAAGCCGGCAGCGGCTCCTCGGACAGCAGCAGGCGGTCGATGCGCAGTCCGTCGTCGACGACACCGTCGGGCGCGTCCGGCTGCGCCGCGGGCAGCTCGAGGTCCAGGACCACGCAGCCCTCGACGAACTGCGGTGCCCGCGCGATCACCTCGCCGTCCGGGCCGACGACGATCGAGTCCCCGTCGAAGACCAGCTCGTCCTGGCCGCCCATCATGGCGACGTAGGCGGTGGTGCAGCCGGCCTCCTGCGCCCGCTTGCGCACCAGCTCCAGGCGTGTGTCGTCCTTCTGGCGCTCGTACGGCGAGGCATTGATCGAGAGCAGCAGCCCGGCCTTCGCGCTGCGCGCCGCCGGCACCCGGCCGCCGTCCTGCCACAGGTCCTCGCAGATGGCGAGCGCGATGTCGATCCCGTGCAGCCGCACCACGGGCATGGTGTCGCCGGGCACGAAGTAGCGGAACTCGTCGAAGACGCCGTAGTTGGGCAGATGGTGCTTGGCGAAGGTCAGGGCCACCCTGCCGCGGTGCAGCACCGCCGCCGCGTTCTGCGGGGCGCCCGCCGGCTGGCCGTACTTCGGCTGGGCGGTCTCGGCGCGGTCCAGATAGCCGACGACGACCGGCAGCTCCCCGAGGCCCTCGCCGGCCAGCCGTGCGGCAAGGTCCTTCAGCGCCGCGCGCGAGGCCTCGACGAACGATGACCGCAGGGCCAGGTCCTCGACGGGATACCCGGTCAGCACCATCTCCGGGAACGCGACCAGGTGCGCTCCCTGGTCGGCGGAGTGCCGGGTCCAGCGGACGATCGCCTCGCTGTTCGCGGCGATATCTCCGACGGTCGAGTCGATCTGATTCAGGGCGAGGCGAAGTTGAGGCACCCGCCCAGTGTAATCGTCAAAGCGACACAATGGGCTGTGGCCCACCCCACGCGACAGTCCGGTCCCGCCCGCGGGCAGCCGTCGTGCGCCGGCCAGGCCCGCCGGGAGGCCACGCCCCGGGGACCTGCCGCGCCGGCGACGACGGGTGGAACCGTCCCGCCCGTGCCGGTCCCGGTGCGCGTACGCACGTGCGCCCGTCCCCCGCGAGAGGGGACGGGCGCGACGCGGGTCACCGCAAGGGACCGCCGGTCAGTGGCGGCGCCACGAGTCGACGTAGCCCGGGGCGGGCGAGCCCACGCCGGTCACGTCGTCGTAGCCCTTCACGGCCTGGAGCGAGCTGTCCTTGCCGAGGCTGCGCACGGAGGTGCTCAGACCGCCGCTCGCGTCGAGGCCGTTCACGAAGTCGACGCGGGCCACCGCGAGGCCGGAGCCCGTCGGGTTGTCCGTGACGTCGTGGAACGACTTCGAGCCGTACTTGGCGTAGATCGCCGGGTTGGCGAAGCCGATCGCCTTGCCGCCGTGCGCCTCCTGCGCCAGGGCCTGGACGGCCGCGATCACCGGCGCGGCGAGCGAGGTGCCGCCGATCCGGTACTCGCTGTACTGCTGCGACCCGTCCGGGAAGGTCTGGGTCTGGCCGACCCGGAAGCCCGTGTTGGGGTCGGCGATCGCCGAGATGTCCGGCACGACGCGGTTGCCCGTGGCGTTGTTCGCCGTGGCCAGCGCGTTCGGGACCACGCCCTTCTGGTAGTACGGCTGCGCCACGGTCTTGCTGGTGCCGCCGCCCGCGCCCGAGGTGAAGGCGCCCGGGAAGTTCACCCAGCTCTTGCCGTCCGCGGACAGCGAGGCCTTCTCGGTGCCCCAGCCGGTCTCCCACAGGTACTTGTCGCCCTTGCCGACGGCCAGCGAGGTGCCGCCGACCGCGGTCACCCACGCCGAGTTGGCCGGGGTGTCGACCTGCTTCGTCCCGGTGTGGGCGACCTCGTCGCCGTTGTCGCCGGACGAGAAGTAGAAGCCGATGCCCTCGACCGCGCCGAACTGGAAGACCTGGTCGTAGGCGGCCGCGAGGTCCGGCGTCTGGTTGGCCTCGATGTCGCCCCAGGAGTTGGAGACGATGTCGGCCAGGTGGTTGTCGACGACCTTGCTGAGCGAGTCCAGCAGGTCGTCGTCGTAGCAGGACGCGGCGCCGACGTACGTGATGTCCGCGCCGGGGGCGACCGCGTGCGCGGCCTCGACGTCGAGGGTCTCCTCGCCGTACCAGCCGGCGGCCCCGCACTCCTTGGTCTTCGTGTAGCCGTTCGGCAGCACCTGATGCAGCTGGCTGGTGCTGTACGCGGCGTCGCCGTGCTTCTTCGCGTAAGTGGCCGCGTCGAAGGCGATGGTCGGCGAGGCGTAGGCGTCGGTGATGGCGATCCGGACACCCTTGCCGGTGTACGTCCCGGCGCCGTACGCGGCCCGCAGCTGCGTGCCCGTGTAGCCCTGGACGGCGTAGGGGATCTTGGTGCCGTACGCGTCCGGCAGCGTGGTGGCCGTGTTGGAGCCGTAGTACGAGGAGAACGGTCCCGCGTTCTTGAACACGGCGTCCGGCGGCGGCAGCTGATCGCTGTGGTTCGCCTTGTGCGGGGCGTTGTCCAGGCCGGTGACGGTCAGGACGGCACCCTTGAGGGCCTCGGGCGCGGAGGCCGCCTTCGACGGCGCGTGGTAGGTCTTGGAGCCCTTGGCGTAGTTGTGCAGCTGGGTGCCGAACGCCTTCTCGGCGGCGGCCACGTCACCGGTGACGGCGACGTAGTGCTGCGTGACCGCGGTGACCTTGAGGCCCGACGACTTCAGCCACGACGTGACCGCGGCCACCTGGGCCTTGGTCGCACCGAAGCGCGCCTGCGTCTGCTTGGCGTTCAGATACTTGCCGTAGAGCGGCGAGGTCGGGTCGGAGACGGCCTTCGCGTAGGCGGCGAGGCCGGCGGCGTCGCGGCCGGCGAAGTAGACGCGGGCCGAGAGCTGGGCGCTGTTCGCGGTGGCACCCTTGTCCGCCTTGGCCGTGGCCCACGCGGGCTTGGTGCCCGCGAGCGGGGCCCGGCCGGGGTTGTCCGCGGCATGCGCCGCGGGTATGCCGAGCGCCAGTGCGCCGGTGAGCAGCGGCAGTGTCGCTGCCAAGCTCACCCCGGCGCGCGCCGTGGCGCGGTTGGATCTCATAAAACCCCCTGCTATGCGATGCGTCGCACGGTGTGGCCGTGATGATCCGCGTAGACGACCGTGCGGTGACGGCGCGATGAATGGATCACACGGTGGGGGCCACTCTTTCGATGAACGGTTCATGCCAGGGGAATGAAAAGGCCAAGAAGACGCCAAGTGGGCGCGCATACGCGGCATTTGACCAGCTTTGGCGGAACTCCCTTTGATTGCGGGGATGTTGCGATCGTCGCGGATTCCTTGCGGAGACGCGCGACCTCCTCGCGGCGCCGCACGGAACGTACGCCGGCAGTGGACCGCGGTCGCTGGTTCGCCTGGTTCGTGGTCGCGTGGAGGCGTGACCGACGAGCGGCGGGCAGTGCCGGGGCCGCTGTTGCCGAGGCGCAAGAAGTCCGGCCGACCGCCCGCGCGGACCGGACCGCAGGTGATCGACGGCATGCATGTCCGGAGCCGCACCGTCATCCGGTGGCGGGCCGACTCAGTCGAAGACCACGCTGGTCACGCGGCTTGGCGCCCCGCTCCTTGAGCATCGTCGCCATCAGCCCGATCTCCGACTGCTGTGCGTCGACCATGCCCTGGGCGAGCTTCTTCTCCACGCCCACCGTGCACTTGGCGACACAGCCCTCGGCCATGTGGATGCCGCCCTTGTGGTGGTCGGTCATGAGTTGCAGGTAGAGGATCTCGGCCTGCCTGCCCTGAAGCGTGTTCAGCTTCTTCAGCTCGGTGTTGGTCGCCATGCCCGGCATCAGCGCGCCGTCCTCGCCGGGGGGCATGTCACCCATGCCCATCCACGTCATCGGCGGATCGGCGGAGACCTTCGGCAGCCCCCACAGATCGAGCCAGCCCAGCAGCATGCCGCGCTGGTTGGCCTGCGTCTGCGCGATGTCGTACGCGAGCCGGCGCACCTCCTCGTTCCTCGTGCGGTCGCGCACGATGTACGACATCTCGACGGCCTGCTGGTGATGGACGGCCATGTCCCGTGCGAAGCCCGCGTCCGCGGAGTCGGCGGTGGGCACCTTCGTCGTGGGCGGGGTGTCCTCGGCCGCGGCGTAGGTGATCGCCCCGGCCGCGACGAGTGCCGCCGCCGCGGCGCCCGCGATCCAGCCGATGTACCTCACTGGCCCAGCCCGCCCGTGCAGGCGGCGCCCGGCTCGGGCGTCTGGGCGCCCTGGACGAACGTCGCGAGGAACTTGTCCACGGCCGGGTCGTTCGCGCTCTTCACCGTGCGCTGGTGGGCCCAGGCGCTGAGCATGATCGGGTCCTTCTGGTCCTCGACGGGGCTCATCAGCGTGTACGGCGTCTTCCGCACCTTGGCGGCGAGCGCATCGACGTCGCTCCTGGCCGCCTTGCTGTTGTACGTCACCCAGACCGCGCCGTGCTCCAGGGAGTGCACGGCGTTCATGTTGTTGACCGGCTTGGTGTAGACATCGCCGTTGCAGTTCTGCCACACCGGGTTGTGGTCGCCGCCGACCGGGGGCTCCATGGGATAGGTGACGGGCTTGGTGGTGTGGGTGCGGCCCAGGGTGCCCTTCCAGGTCCTGACCCCGTCCGCGCCGGTGACGAAGTGGCCCGTCTCGCCCTTCTTCGTCTTCGTCCCGCCCTTCGTCCCGCCCTTCGCGTCGCTCGCCGCGGCGGCCTTGTCGCCGTTCTGCGACTGGATGAGGACGACCCCGCCCACGACGAGGGCGCCGACGACGACCACGCTCGCCGCGATCGTGAGGATCCGGTTGCGCCGCTCGCGGGCGCGCTCTGCTCGACGCATCTCCTCTATCCGGACCTTGCGGCCGGCGGAGCCGGTCTTGTTGGCGGAACCCATGGCCAGTCCTTTGTGGGGAGGGACGTTAGGGACGGCTGATGGTAATGGGGCCGGGCGGCCGGAACGTAGACCGGACACGCGAATGACTTAAGAAGCGGCTTTCGTTCCGATAATTTGAACGAGAGATGCGATTGTTTGCAGCGCGCGACTGTTGCGCTCCACGGACCTCGCGTTGCGTGGCCTGATGGGGCCGGCCGTCGCCGATGAGTCCGGCCCTACGACGTGGCCTGATGGGGCCGGCCGTCGCCGATGAGTCCGGCCCCACGACCCGCGAGGTCGCGGAGGTCATGGACATGCCCCCGCGGACCCGCGCCCCGCGGACCCGACGGGACGGCTCCTGCCGACCATCTCCCGGCGGCCTTGACCGGCGGCCTTGACCGGCGGCCGTGACCGGGGGCCCTGACCGGCGGCCGTGACCGGGGGCCCTGCCGACGGCCCTGACGCGGACCGAGACGTACGGCCCGGCGTGGAAGTCCGGGACGGGACCGTCGTCGCCCGGGCGGAGCCGGAAGTGGCGGCGTCCGCGGTCTCCTCGACGCGTCCGGCCACCCGCCAGGTCCGCCGGCCGGTCTGCGCGATCTCCCCGTACAACCGCCTCTCGACCGCGATCAGCGCGTTCACCATCGGCGCAACATTCAAGTGGGGACAACGGGCTGTGGACGGCCATGACGAATGGGCCGACGAACAGGCAAGATGGGCGGCAGAGCGGAACACCTGCCGTACGGAGGAGTTCGGTGCGGGCCGGCCGGCCGATCAAGGTCCGCAACGCGCACGAAACGGTGGTGTGGTGGGATGCTCAGGTGCCCGACCGTCTCTCCCGTGGCATCGGCGACAGGCGGCCTGACCAGCAAGGATGGGGAAGCGGAAGATGGACAAGCAGCAGGAGTTCGTGCTCCGGACGTTGGAGGAGCGCGACATCCGTTTCGTTCGCCTGTGGTTCACGGACGTGCTGGGCTTCCTCAAGTCCGTGGCCGTGGCGCCCGCCGAACTGGAGCAGGCCTTCGACGAGGGCATCGGCTTCGACGGCTCCGCCATCGAGGGCTTCGCGCGGGTCTACGAGTCCGACATGATCGCCAAGCCGGACCCGTCGACCTTCCAGGTACTGCCCTGGCGGGCCGAGGCTCCGGGCACGGCCCGTATGTTCTGCGACATCCTCATGCCGGACGGTTCCCCGTCGTTCGCGGACCCGCGCTATGTCCTCAAGCGCGCCCTCGCCCGCGCCTCCGACCTGGGCTTCACCTTCTACACCCACCCGGAGATCGAGTTCTTCCTGCTGAAGGACCGTCCCCTCGACGGCAGCCGCCCGACCCCGGCCGACAACTCCGGCTACTTCGACCACACCCCGCAGAACGTCGGCATGGACTTCCGCCGCCAGGCGATCACGATGCTGGAGTCGATGGGCATCTCGGTCGAGTTCTCCCACCACGAGGGCGCGCCGGGCCAGCAGGAGATCGACCTGCGCTACGCGGACGCGCTCTCCACGGCGGACAACATCATGACGTTCCGCCTGGTCATGAAGCAGGTGGCGCTGGAGCAGGGCGTCCAGGCGACGTTCATGCCCAAGCCGTTCTCGGAGCACCCCGGCTCCGGCATGCACACGCATCTGTCCCTCTTCGAAGGCGACCGCAACGCGTTCTACGAGTCGGGCGCGGAGTACCAGCTCTCCAAGGTGGGCCGGTCCTTCATCGCGGGACTGCTGCGCCACGCGGCGGAGACCTCGGCGGTCACCAACCAGTGGGTGAACTCCTACAAGCGCATCTGGGGCGGCTCCGAGCGCACGGCGGGCGCCGGCGGCGAGGCCCCCTCCTACATCTGCTGGGGCCACAACAACCGCTCCGCCCTGGTCCGGGTCCCGATGTACAAGCCGGGCAAGACCGGATCGGCTCGGGTGGAGGTCCGCTCGCTCGACTCGGGCACCAACCCGTACCTGGCCTACGCGGTCCTGCTGGCCGCGGGCCTGAAAGGCATCGAGGAGGGGTACGAGCTGCCGCCGGGCGCCGAGGACGACGTCTGGGCCCTCACGGACGCCGAGCGCCGGGCGATGGGCATCGAGCCCCTCCCGCAGAACCTCGGCGAGGCGCTGGCCCTGATGCAGCGCAGCGACCTCGTCGCTGAGACCCTGGGCGAGCACGTCTTCGACTTCTTCCTGCGCAACAAGAAGCAGGAGTGGGAGGAGTACCGCTCGGAGGTCACGGCGTTCGAGCTGCGCAAGAACCTGCCGGTGCTGTAGGCGCACGTCACAGCGGGTTTCCCGCTGACTCGGCGCGTGGGACCGACGGTCGTGGACCGTCGGCCCCACGGCGTCTCAGCGACCCTGCCCCTGGGCCGTCTCCAAGCCGTAAGCCGCATGCCGAGGGTTTTCTCCAGCGTGGCGATGCGTTTGGAGACGGCCTGCTGGGTGATCGACAGGTCGGCGGCGGCGTCCTGGAACCGCCCCGCGTCCGCGGCGGCCACAAAGGTGCGCACAGCATCAAGATCCACGCCTGGCAGCGTAACGACACAACGCAGGGTTGTGCTTTCCTGTCCCGTCGGTTGTTTGATCGGGCGGCCTGCTCCTCGCTTTGATGCCGACGGTCAGCGTGTGGCTGTTCAGATCGGTAGGGGTGCGGTGCGTATGCCGGGCAGGCGGGCGCTGGGGCGGCGGTTCGGGTGGTTGTGGGCGGCGTATGCCGTCAGCTCTTACGGCACCTGGCTCGGGTTCGGTGCTTTTCCCCTGATCGCGATCCTCGTGCTGCACTCCGGGCCGACCCAGGTGGCGGCGCTGTCCGCCGCAGGGCGTGCGGTGGGGGCCGTGGTCGCCGTGCCGCTCGGCCCGTGGGTGGAGTTCCGTCGCAAGCGGCCGGTCATGATCGCGATGGACCTGACCCGGTTCGCGGCGATGCTGAGCGTCCCCGCCGCGTTCGCGCTCGGCCTGCTCGGTTTCGCCCAGCTCCTCGTCGTCTCCGTCGTCGTCGCCGCGGCCAACATCGCCTTCAACGCGGCGAGCGGTGCGTATCTGAAGGCGCTCGTAGCGCCGGAGGACCTGCTCGTGGCGAACGGCCGGTTCGAGTCCACGGCGTGGAGCGCGACCATGGTCGGGCCCACGCTCGGCGGGGCCGCGATCGGGATGTTCGGCCCGATGACGAGCCTGGTGGCCGACGCGGTCAGCTATCTGCTCTCGGCGCTGGGCATCCGCGCCGGCGGCGGGACGGAACCGCGCCCTGCGCGCACCGGTGCGCCGCGGCTGCGCGCAGGCGACCTGCTCGAGGGCTGGCGCCACATCCTCGGCCACCCCGTGCTGCGCCCTCTGTTCTTCAACACGCTCGTGGTCAACGGTCTGATCATGGCGACCGAGCCGCTGCTCGCCGTACTGCTGCTGGGCCGCCTCGGGTTCGCACCCTGGCAGTACGGTCTCGCCTTCGCGGCCCCCTGCGTCGGCGGCCTCGTCGGCTCACGCCTGGCGCGCCCGCTCGCGGCACGGTTCGGGCAGCGCCGGGTGATCCTCACCTCCGGGGCGCTGCGCGCGTGCTGGTCCGTGGGACTGGCCTTCGTCCGGCCCGGAGTCCCCGGGATCGTCCTCATCATCGCCGTCCAGCTCGGCCTGGTGACCTGCTGTGGCCTGTTCAACCCGGTGCTGGCCACCTACCGGCTCGAGCACACCGCCCCCGACCGGGTCGCCCGTACCCTGACCGCGTGGTCGGTCGGCAGCAGCGCCGCCATCGCCGCCCTGACCGCCGTGTGGGGCCTGCTGGCCGCCGTCACCGGCCCCCGCACAGCGATCGCGGTCGCCGGAGTCCTCCTCCTGGCCACCCCGCTGCTGCTCCCGCGCCGGGAGAAGGCGCCCCGGGACACCAGGGAACAGGCCGCGAGCCTCACCTGACCTGCCACGGCCCGACAGCCTCCCAGCGAAAGGCCGGAAAGCGCTCTACGCGCCGGTTTGAGCCGTGTGATTGCGTCAACGGGAACTGTATGGCCCAGTCGACACGAGAGACAGAACGCAAGTACGCGACACCCGCGGCCGACGACATCTCCTGGCTGCCCGACCTGACCGGGGTGGACCAGGTCGCCTCGCTCGTGGAGCGCGGGGTGCAGGAGCTGGACGCCGTCTACTACGACACCGGCGACCTGCGACTGACCCGCACCAGGGCGTCCCTGCGGCGCAGGACGGGCGGCACGGATGCCGGCTGGCATCTGAAACTGCCCTTGGCGGGCGACAGCCGGGAGGAGATCCGGGCCCCGATGTCGTCGGAGACCGTCCCCCCGGGGGAACTGCGGGAACTGGTCCTCTCCCGCACTCGCGGGGCACCGCTGCGACCGGTGATGCGGATCCGCTCCACCCGCTCCCTGCGCCATCTCCTCGATGCCGAGGGCGCCGTCCTGGCCGAGCTGAGCATGGACGCGGTGCGGGCCGACTCACTGCTCGACGACGGCGGGCACGCGGTGTGGACCGAGATGGAGGTCGAACTCGCCGACCGCGGCGGCCCCGCGCTTCTGGACGGCATCGAGAAGGTGCTGCGCAAGCACGGCGTCGACCGCGCGCAGAGCCCCTCGAAGGTGGTCCGCGCCCTGGCGGAGACCGCGCCCTTCCTGGAGCACACGGCGGACGCACGCGTCGATCTCGCCCCGAGGTCGGCCGGCGACCATGTGCTCGCCTACGTCGACGGGCTGGTCGGAGCCCTCAGGGACCTCGACCCGGCTGTCCGCCGCGACCTGCCCGACGCGGTGCACCGGATGCGCACCACGGCCCGCCGTCTGCGGGGCTGCCTGCGCGCCTACCGTTCCGTCCTCGACCGTGAGGTCACCGACCCCATCCGACGGGATCTGAGGTGGCTCGCCGGCGAGCTCGGCGCGGAACGCGACCACGAGGTGCTCCGGGAGCGGGTCACCTCCGGTGTGCGGGAACTGCCCGGCGAACTGGTCCTCGGCCCCGTCACCGCACGGCTGAAGGCCTGGGACGTGGCGCAGCGGGCCGAAGGCCGTCGACGCACCCTCGAGGCGCTCGCCTCGCCCCGCTATCTGGACCTGCTGGAGAAGCTGAAGGGCCTGACCGACGCGCCGCCGCTGCGTGCCAAGTCGGCGGGCAAGCCCGACAAAGTCCTGGTGAAGGCGCTTCTGAAGGAATACGGCCGGCTCGCCCGGCGCATGGACCGTGCGCTCGGCATGCCCTCCGGGGCCGAGCGTGACGCCGCGATCCACTCCGCCCGCAAGGCCGCAAAGAGGCTTCGCTACGCCGCGGAGGCCGCCCGCCCGGCCCTGGGGAAGCCCGCGCGACGTCTCGGCAAGCGCGCCAAGGCCGTACAGCAGGTGAGCGGTGCCCAGCACGACAGTGTGGTGAGCCGCCATGTCCTGCGCCGTATGGCGGTCGCCGCGCACACGGCGGGCGAGCCCGGCTTCACCTGGGGCGTGCTGCACGGTCAGGAGAGGGCCGCGGCCGACGCCCGGGAGCGGGAGCTTCCCGAGGCGTGGGCTGGTGCCCGCGCGGCGGCACGCCGATTCGGCGGATAGGGCGGGCGGGTCGTGGACCGTCGGCCCCGGCAGCCGGGGCCGGCGACGGCACCGCCCGCCGCTTTCCGCGCGCCCGTCAGCCGTCGCCGCGGCGGACGTACGCGGGGGACACCGCCGCGGTGTCGATGCGCAGCGGCTTGCCCGTGCCGTCCGCCGGCAGCTCGTACAGATCCGCCCCGTAGTCGCCGGGCAGGGCGTAGACCAGGGTGTGGTCGTCCCGCCAGACCGCCTGGTCGTCGACGCTGCGGGGCTCGGCAAGCGGGGTCTCGTGCCCGGTGCGCAGGTCGAGGACGTACAGGTGCCAGGGGGCGTCCTTGGGGAGCCCCGCAACGCGCTTCTTGAAGGCGACGCGGGTGCCGTCGGGGGAGAGGGAGGGGCACTCGACGTTCGTATGGAGCGTTGTGACGGTCCGGGCGCGCAGGTCGCCGCGGACCAGGTACGTCCTCCCGCGCGTCGCCAGTGTCGCGTAGAACGTCCGGTCGTCGGACGCGAACGTCACGCCCCAGAAGTTGACGTCCGGCGCCCGGTAGCCATGACCGTCCTTGACGATGCGGTACGCCTCCAGGGTCGGCGTCACCTCGCCCGTGCGGGTGTCCACGATCGTCGCACGGGTGGAGAAGTTCGTCCCGGCGTACGAGTCCCCGCCCACGAAGGCCGTCCACGCGGCGTAGCGGCCGCTGGGGGAGACCCGGGCGCGGGACGGGATGCCCGGGACGTCGTAGCGGGCCCTGATGCGCAGGGAGGCGTCGAGGATCACCGCGCGGTAGGTGTCCGAGACCGGACCGTGGACGGCCTGGAGGCAGACTCCGGTGCCCGAGGCGGCGTGGAAGCGCAGGCACTTGACGCCCGAGGCGATGCGCGGGGCCGAGGGGTCCGCGGCGGGGACGGCCGTCAGTTCGTCGCGGTGCGGGCCCCACGCCATGTTGCGGAACACCATACGGCCGGGCTGCGTCAGGGTGACCGTGCCGGAGGTGACGGACGGGCCGCCCCCCTGGGGCTGGTTCCTGCGCTCCGCGCGTGCCGACGCGTGCAGCACCGAGGCCGTGGCGACCCCGGTGAGCACCACGAGCGCCGAGAGCAGGACCAGGATGCGGGTGCGGACCGTCATGCCGTGCCTTCCGGACAAAGGGGTGCCGGGTCTTGCGGGCGGAGTGTCAGGGAGAACGCCGCGCACACCGCCAGCGCCGCGGTCGAGGCCAGCAGCGCCGTACGGTCGCCCCACAGCGTCCAGGCCGCCCCGAACCCGAGCGAGCAGGCGAACCGGGCCGTCGCCTGGCCCGTCTGCACCAGGGCCAGACCGGACGAGCGCAGATGCTGCGGGACGCTGTCCGAGGCCGCGGCCATCAGCACCCCGTCGGTCGCCGCGTAGAAGGCGCCGTGCAGGGCGAGCACGGCGTACGGCAGCGCGCCCGAGTGCCAGGAGGTGAGCAGCAGGACGTACGCCAGCAGGAGCGCACCATGGCCCCCGAGGAAGACCCGCCAGCGGCCCATCCGGTCCGCGAGCCGCCCCAGCGGCACGGCGAGGACCAGGAACGCCGCCGCCGTGCCCAGCGGCAGCAGCGCGAACCAGCGGTCGGGGACGCCGAGGCGCCGTTGCAGCAGCAGATAGACGAACGAGTCGCTGACCGTCGCGAGGCCCAGCAGCAGCGCGCAGACCGTGATCCGGCGCAGCCCGCGGCGGCGGAGGAGGGACAGGGCGGCGCGGAGGGTGGGGCGGGCGCCGTCCGCGGGAGCCGTGCGGTCGGAGGGTTCCGCGGCGGGGCGGTCGGAGGGTTCCGTGGCAGCGGGGCGGTCGGAGGGTTCCGCGGCGCGCGTGTCGCCCGGTTCCGCGGTGGGGCCGCCGCCCGGGACGAAGAGCACCAGCACCAGAACGCCCGCCAGGGCCACGCAGAAGCCGACCGTGAAGACCGCGTCGTACCCGTCCACCGTGGCTCGCAGGATCACGAACGCCACGAGCGGGCCGAGCAGCGCGCCCGCGGTGTCCATGGCCCGGTGCACACCGAAGGCCCGGCCGCGGGTCTCCGGCGTGCTGGACAGCGAGATCAGCGCGTCCCGGGGCGCCGTCCGCAGGCCCTTGCCGGTGCGGTCGGCGGCCAGGACCAGGCCGATGGGGGTCAGGGTGTGGGCGAGCAGCAGCAGCGGTTTGCACAGCGCCGAGATGCCGTAGCCGACGCCCGCCACCCACTTGTGACGCCCGCCGTCCCGGTCGGCCAGATGGCCCCCCGCCAGCCGTACGAGCGCGGAGAAGCCGTTGTAGATGCCGTCCAGGAGCCCGAAGCCCAGCGGGGACACGCCGAGGCCCGCCACCAGGTACAGCGGCAGCACCGCCGTGACCATCTCGGAGGAGACGTCGGTGACCAGGCTGACCGTGCCGAGCGCGAGCACCGTGGGGGCGACCGCGGCGCGGCGCCGCCCGGCGGAGGGCCGGACGGCGCCGTCCGTGGACGCCGCCGATGGGGGTCCCCCCTGCTCGGGCGAGCTCGAGAGCTTGGGGGAACCCGCGCGGCTGTCCGCTACATACACCTCAGGACACCCAGACGCCGGTGATGTCCTTGGCGGAGGCCGCGTTGCCCGCGTGCGCCGTCAGGCCCTGGGTGTCCTCCAGGGTGCGCAGCAGGTCGTAGTGGTTGTACGTGGTGGAGCTGCTGGACCCGGCCGTGACCGGCTGGCCGTACAGCACCGTCGGGATGCGGTTGCCGCTGAGCCGGTTGTCCTCGTCGAAGGTGACGACGAGCAGGCTGTTGTGGGTCTTGGCCCAGGTGGCGTACGCGCCGAGGTTGTTCTTCAGCCAGGTGTCACCGGTCGACACCGAGCAGTCGTGCATGTCGCTGCACAGGTTGGGGACCACGAAGGACACCTGCGGCAGCGTCGAGTAGTCGCTCGGGAACTGCGCGAACGTCTTCGCGGACGATGTCGGCACATTGCTGAAACCGAACCAGGGGTTGTGCTTGCGCGCGTAGTTGCCGCTGCTGCACGTGGTCGAGCCCTGGCTGGGCAGCGTCTCGTTGTAGCTCGCCCAGGTCCGGCCCGCGGCGATCAGCTCGGAGGCCAGGTTCGGGGCGGAGGAGAAGCCGGGCGTGTAGCAGCTGTCGTCCGTGATGCCCTGGGTGGAGCCGGAGAACAGCGCGAAGTAGTTGGGCTGGCTGGGGTGGGTCTCGGCGTACGACTGGGTCAGGTTGGCGCCGCCGGACTTCAGCGAGTTGATGTACGGGGCGCTGGAGGAGCCGATCACCTGGCTGTAGGCGTGGTTCTCGAAGACCACGACGACCACGTGGTCCGGGGTCGGCACGGCGCCCGCGGCGTGCGCGGGGGACTCGCCGCCGAGCCCGGTCCACAGTCCGAACGCTGCGGCGGCGAGGGCCGCCGCGGACGCCACGGCGGCGCGGGTACGGCGGTACACGGAACTGCCGGACACTTCAACCTCCGGTGGGGGGAGGGTACGGGGTGGCGGTGCGGATAGAGCATGCACACGCCAACACTCCGTGCCCTCACGCCGCCTCACCCGGCGGATGAAGAGCCGGTGAATTGCTGCCGCGCCATAGCCGCCCGGCTGACCCGGCGCCGGGCGGGTATCCGCGGCTTATGGGTGAGATCCTCGTGGGGACGTGTTCCTGGACCGACCGGGCGTTGATGGCGAGCGGGTGGTATCCACGCGGGCGGCGCGACGCCGAGGGACGGCTGAGGTTCTACGCGGAGCGGTTCCCCGTGGTCGAGGCGGACTCGACGTACTACGCGCTGCCCGGCCCGCGCACCGGCCGGCTGTGGGCCGAACGCACCCCGGACGGCTTCGTCTTCGACGTCAAGGCCTTCTCGCTGCTGACGGGGCATCCGACGCGGCCGGCCGCGCTGCCCGCGGATCTGCGCCCGGCCCTCACCCGCCGGCGGGCGCCCGCGCCGGACAGCGGTGACGCGGGGTTGCTGGACGAGGTGTGGGCGCGCTTCGCCGAGGCGCTCGCACCGCTGCGGGAGGCCGGACGGCTTGGAACCCTGCTGTTCCAGTTCCCTCCGTCGCTCGCGCCCGGCCCGCGTGCGGAGAAGGCGGTACGCCGCTGCCGGGAGCGGGCCCGCGGCTGGCCGTTCGCCGTGGAGTTCCGTCATCCGGACTGGTGGCAGGAGAGCCGGCGGACCGCCACGGCGGCGCTGCTCGCGGACCTGGAGGCCACCGCCGTGGCCGTGGACACGGCCCAGCGGCTGCCCACCTCCCTGCCGCCCGTCACGCCCGTGACCACGCCCGCGCTCTCCGTCGTCCGCTTCCACGGGCGCAGCCCGGCATGGGGGACCGGTTCCAAGGAGGACCGCTTCCGCCATGCGTACACCCTCCGCGAACTGGGGGAGTGGGTGCCGCGCATCCACGCCCTGGCCGAGCGGGCCGCACAGGTCCACGTCCTGTTCAACAACTGCTGCGGCGACGCGGCGGTCCGCTCGGCGGAGGCCATGCGCCGGCTGGTGGGCGGGCACCTCCCGCACCAGGTGACGCCCGCCGGGCCCCGCGGCCCGAGCCACCCGGGCGGGGAGGACACGATCCCCGCGCATCGCGCGGCGCCCGCGTCGGGGACTGGGGCTAGGCTCAAAGCCGCAGGACCTTGATCGACGCTCGGGAGGCCAAGGGATGACCGTGCCCCAAGGACGCAGAAGCAGTACCTTCACGCGGCTGCTGCGGCACGGCTTCACCGACCCCTCCGCCGCCGAGCGGCTCCTGGAGAGCGTCGAGCTGGCGCCGATAAGGGCCGATCCGGTGCTGCTCGAGGCCCTGGGCGCGACCGCCGACCCCGATCTGGCGCTGCACGGGCTCGTCCGGCTGCTGGAGGCGCAGCCCGCCCCCACCGCCCGGCGCGAGCTGCTCGACACGCTGATCGCGGCCAAGCCCCTGCGGGACCGGCTGCTCGGCGTCCTCGGAGCCTCCGCCGCACTCGCCGACCACCTCGCCCGCCATCCCGGCGACTGGCACGTCCTGGTCACCTACGAGCCCCAGGACCTCCACCCCGGGGTGGAGGAGTTCGAACGGCAGCTCGCCGAGGCCACCGACCCCGTCTCCCTGCGTGTCGCCTACCGCCGCTGTCTGCTGTCGATCGCCGCACGCGATGTGTGCGGCACCACCGATGTCGCGCAGACCGCCGCCGAACTGGCCGACCTCGCCACCGCCACGCTCCGTGCCGCCCTCGCCATCGCCCGGACCGCCGCCCCCGACGACGCCGCGCTCTGCCGGCTCGCCGTGATCGCGATGGGCAAGTGCGGCGGCCACGAGCTCAACTATGTCTCAGACGTGGACGTGATTTTCGTCGGCGAGAGCGCGACCGGCGCCGACGAACGCAAGGCCCTGCAGGCCGCGACCCGGCTCGCCTCGCACATGATGCGGATCTGCTCCGAGACGACCGTCGAGGGCAGCATCTGGCCCGTCGACGCCAATCTGCGGCCCGAGGGCAGAAACGGCCCGCTCGTGCGCACCCTGAGCAGCCACCTCGCCTACTACCAGCGCTGGGCCAAGACCTGGGAGTTCCAGGCCCTGCTCAAGGCCCGCCCGGTGGCCGGTGACGTGGAACTCGGCGAGGAGTACGTGGCCACCCTCGCCCCCCTCGTCTGGGGGGCCGCGGAGCGCGAGAACTTCGTCGCGGACGTGCAGAAGATGCGCCGCCGGGTGGTCGCCAACATCCCCGCCGGGGAGGTCGAGCGCGAGCTGAAGCTCGGTCCCGGCGGCCTCAGGGACGTCGAATTCGCCGTACAGCTCCTTCAGTTGGTGCACGGGCGCACCGACACCTCGCTGCGCAGCGGCACCACCCTGGACGCCCTGAAGGCGCTCGCGGCCGGCGGCTACGTCGGGCGCGTCGACGCCGTGCAACTGGAGGAGGCGTACCGCTTCCTGCGCGCCCTGGAGCACCGCATCCAGCTCTACCGGCTGCGCCGCACCCATCTCCTCCCCGAGGACGAGGCCGATCTGCGGCGCCTCGGCCGCTCCCTCGGCCTGCGCATCGACCCCGTGGACGGGCTGCGGCGCGAGTGGAGGCGGCACACCGGTGTCGTACGGCGGCTGCACGAGAAGCTGTTCTACCGGCCGCTGCTCGACGCGGTCGCCCAACTCGCCCCCGGGGAGGCGCGGTTGAGCCCCGGCGCGGCCCGGGAGCGCCTTGTCGCGCTCGGCTACGCCGACCCGGCCGCCGCGCTGCGCCATCTGGAGGCGCTGGCCTCCGGCGTCACCCGCAAGGCCGCCATCCAGCGCACCCTGCTGCCCGTCCTGCTGGGCTGGTTCGCGGACTCCGCCGACCCGGACGCGGGCCTGCTCAACTTCCGCAAGGTCTCGGACGCGCTCGGCAAGACCCCCTGGTATCTGCGGCTGCTGAGGGACGAGGGCGCCGCCGCCGAGAACCTCGCCCGTGTGCTGTCCGCGGGCAAACTCGCCCCCGACCTGCTGATGCGCGCGCCCGAGGCCGTGGCCCTGCTCGGCGACGGCGACGGCGGCGGGCTCGAACCACGCCGGCGGGCCCATCTGGAGCAGGAGATCCTCGCCGCGGTCCGCCGCGCCGAGAACGCCGAGCAGGCGGTCACGGCGGCACGCGGGGTCCGCAGACGCGAGCTGTTCCGTGTGGCCGCGGCGGACATCGTCGGCTCGTACGGGAGCCCGGACGCCCCCGCGCCCTCCGACCAGGGCGAGCTGATCGACCTGGTCGGAGGCGCGGTCTCGGATCTGACGGCGGCCACCCTCGCGGGCACGCTGCGCGCGGTCGTGCGGGCCGGCTGGGGCGACACCCTGCCCACCAGGTTCGCCGTCATCGGCATGGGCCGCTTCGGCGGACACGAACTGGGCTACGGCTCCGACGCGGATGTGCTGTTCGTGCACGAGCCGCAGGAGGGCGTGGACGAGCGGGAGGCGGGCGAGGCCGCCAACAAGGTGGTGGCGGAGATGCGGCGGCTGCTCCAGCTGCCGAGCACCGACCCGCCGCTGCTCATCGACGCGGGACTGCGGCCCGAGGGCAAGTCGGGGCCGCTCGTGCGCACCCTGGCGTCGTATGAGGCGTACTACCGGCGCTGGTCGCTGGTGTGGGAGTCGCAGGCGCTGCTGCGGGCCGAGCCCGTGGCCGGGGACGAGGACCTGGGCCGCCGCTTCATCGAGCTGGTCGATCCGCTGCGCTACCCGGCGGCGGGGCTCGAGGGCGACGCCGTGCGCGAGATCCGGCGGCTGAAGGCCCGCATGGAGTCCGAGCGGCTGCCGAGGGGCGCGGACAAGGCGCTTCACACGAAGCTGGGCCGGGGCGGCCTGTCGGACGTGGAGTGGACGGTCCAGCTGCTCCAGCTGCGGCACGGCTCGCAGGAACCGGGCCTGCGCACCACCCGCACCCGCGCCGCCCTCGCCGCCGCCCGCCGGGCGGGACTGCTGTCCGAGGAGGACGCGGCGATCCTGGACGAGGCGTGGGTGCTCGCGTCCCGGGTGCGCAACGCGGTGATGCTGGTACGGGGGCGGGCGGGCGACACATTCCCGACGGAGGCCCGGGAGCTGGCCGCGGTGGGCCGCTATCTCGGGTACGGACCGGGGCACGCGGGCGACATGCTGGACGACTACCGACGGACGACGCGCAGGGCCAGGACCGTGGTGGAGGAGCTTTTCTACGGCGCGTGACGGTGTCTGCCATGGTTCGGGGCGGCGGCCTGCCGCGGCGCGTGGCGGCGTCTGCCATGGTTCGTCCTCGGCGGTCTGCCACGGTTCGTGACGGCGAGCGAGGCGGCTCAGGCGCCCCTCACGGCTCCGCGGGCAGCAGCACCGGGCCGCCCACCCCCACCCGGCGCGGCAGCGCGTACGGCAGGGCGCCGTACCACAGCCAGGCCGTCGCCATGCCGGCCGAGAGACACAGCGTCCCGCCGACCGCGTCCAGCCAGAAGTGGTTCGCCGTGGCAACGATCACCGTCAGTGTCACCGCCGGGTACAGCAGGCCCAGGACCCGCACCCAGTTCACGGTGGCCAGGGCGAACAGCGTCAGGCCGCACCACAGCGACCAGCCGATGTGCATCGACGGCATGGCCGCGTACTGGTTCGACATGTGCTTCAGATCGCCCGACGCCATCGAGCCCCAGGTGTGGTGCACCACCACCGTGTCGACGAAGTCCCCGCCGCTCATCAGGCGGGGCGGCGCGAGCGGGAAGAAGTAGTAGCCGAGCAGCGCCACCGCCGTCGTGGCGAACAACGCGAGCCGTGTGGCCGCGTACCGGCCCGGATGGCTGTGGTACAGCCACACCAGGATCCCGAGCGTCACCACGAAGTGCAGTGTGGCGTAGTAGTAGTTCATTCCGACGATCAGCCATGTCACCGAGTTGACGGCGTGGTTGACCGAGTCCTCGACCGCTATCCCCAGATGGTGTTCGAGGCGCCACACCCCGCCCGCGTTGGCCAGTGCCTGCGCCTTCTGCTCCGGTACGGCGTTGCGGATCAGGGAGTACGTCCAGTAACTGACCCCGATGAGCAGGATCTCGAACCAGAAGCGCGGGCGGCGCGGCGCGCGGAGCCTGCGCAGGAGACTCGGTCCCGCGCGGTCCTCCGTCTCGTCCGTGACGTCCTGTGGCGCGGCCGGGCCCCGGCCTTCCACTGTCGTCACGGTCCTGTCACCCATAGGCACAGAGTCTGCCAGAAAAGACTTCCCCTGCCGATCATCCCCTGGACGGGTTCCGGTCGCATGTTCTCCACCCGGGGGACCCCCGCGGGGCCCGGGGCCTCCTGCCTAGGAACGACTCCGGTCCCCAGGGGCCGAGGCGGTCGATCCCCGCACCACCAGCTCCGGCATGAACACGAACTCACTGTGCGGCGCGGGCGTCCCGCCGATCTCCTCCAGCAGCGTCCGCACGGCCGCCTGTCCCATCGCCGGTACCGGCTTGCGGACCGTCGTCAGCGGCGGGTCCGTGAACGCGATGAGCGGGGAGTCGTCGAAGCCCACCACCGAGATCTCCCTGGGGACTTCCAGCCCGCGCTGCCGCGCCGCGCGTATCGCGCCCAGCGCCATCATGTCGCTCGCGCACACCACCGCCGTGCACTCCCGCTCGATGAGCGCGCTCGCCGCCGCCTGGCCGCCCTCCAGGGTGTAGAGGGAGTGCTGGATCAGCCGCGACTCGACGTCCTCGGGAGACAGCCCGAGCTGGTCCTGCATCGTGCGGACGAAGCCCTCGATCTTCCGCTGCACCGGTACGAAGCGCTTGGGCCCGAGCGCCAGCCCGATCCGGGTGTGCCCCAGGGACACCAGGTGGGTGACCGCCAGCGACATCGCGGCCCGGTCGTCGGGGGAGATGAAGGGCGCCTGCACCTTGGGGGAGAAGCCGTCCACCAGGACGAAGGGCACGCCCTGGGCGCGCAGCCGCTCGTAGCGCTGCATGTCGGCGGTGGTGTCCGCGTGGAGTCCGGAGACATAGATGATGCCCGCCACCCCGCGGTCCACCAGCATCTCCGTCAGCTCGTCCTCGGTGGAGCCGCCGGGGGTCTGGGTCGCCAGCACCGGGGTGTACCCCTGCCGCGTCAGCGCCTGGCCGATGACCTGGGCGAGGGCCGGGAATATCGGGTTCTCCAGCTCCGGGGTGATCAGGCCGACCAGGCCCTCGCTGCGCTGGCGCAGCCGTACCGGACGCTCGTAGCCCAGCACGTCGAGCGCGGCCAGGACGGACTGGCGGGTGGTCGCGGCGACGCCCGGCTTCCCGTTGAGGACACGGCTGACGGTCGCCTCGCTGACCCCCGCCTGCGCCGCGATGTCGGCAAGCCGTGTGGTCACGTGGTTGGACTGTACCGGTCGCGTCTCGGCTTGCCCACCAATCGGACGCCGGGTCCGGGCGGTTGACCGGCCCCCTGCGGGTTGCTGCGTCATCGCGCTCCCTCGTGATCGTGTTCGGCGTCCGTGTCCGCAAGGGGATGATCCCCGCGCGTACTCCGCGTGGCAAGAGCTTGCAGAGTCTTGCACAAGTGTCCCTGTCCCGCAGATCAGGCCGGAATCCGGGTGTACCGACCCTCACAGCGAGATCACGGACAGGTAACCATAGTCAGTCCTTGCACTTTTTTTCTGCAAGGTCTTTCGCGCCGGTTGCATCGCTGTTACGTTCACGTCGCCCGGCGGCGGCAAAGGCGCGGTCGGCACAGTCGGCAGGGGCGGCGGACGGGACCGCCACCTGTACCTAGACGGGCTTTCACCCTCAAGGAGAACTCATGCGGCGTGGCATAGCGGCCACCGCGCTGGTGGCGTCCGTTGCCCTCGCGGCGACGGCCTGCGGCGGAAGTGACAGCGGCAGCGGCAAGTCCGACGGTCCGGTCACCATCACCTGGTGGGACACCTCCAACGCCACCAATGAGGCGCCGACGTACAAGACCCTGGTCGCGGACTTCGAGAAGGCCAACCCGAAGATCAAGGTCAAGTACGTCAACGTCCCCTTCGACCAGGCACAGAACAAGTTCGACACCGCCGCCGGCTCCAAGGGCGCCCCGGACGTGCTGCGCTCCGAGGTCGGCTGGACCCCCGCCTTCGCGAAGAAGGGTTACTTCCTGCCGCTGGACGGCACGGAGGCCCTCGCGGACAAGGACAAGTTCCGGTCCAGCCTGATCCAGCAGGCCCAGTACCAGGGCAAGACCTACGGTGTGCCCCTGGTGACCGACACCCTCGCGCTGGTCTACAACAAGGCCCTCTTCAAGAAGGCCGGGATCACCGAGGCGCCGAAGACCTGGGACGAGCTGAAGTCCGACGCCGCCAAGGTCAAGGACAAGGCCGGTGTCGACGGCTACTGGGGCTCCACCCAGGCCTACTACGCGCAGAGCTTCCTCTACGGCGAGGGCACCGACACGGTCGACGCCTCCGCCAAGAAGATCACCGTGGACTCGGCCCCCGCCAAGAAGGCCTACGGCACCTGGCTGAGCCTGTTCTCCGGCAAGGGCCTGCACGCCGCCGACACCACCGCCGACGCCTACGCCCACATTCAGGACGCGTTCGTCAACGGCAAGGTCGCCGCGATCGTCCAGGGCCCCTGGGAGATCACGAACTTCTACAAGGGCTCGGCCTTCTCGGACAAGTCCAACCTCGGCATCGCCCCCGTCCCGGCCGGCTCCTCCGGCAAGGCGGGCGCCCCGACCGGCGGCCACAACCTCTCCGTGTACGCGGGCTCGGACAAGGCCCACCAGGACGCGGCGCTGAAGTTCGTGAACTTCATGACCTCGGCGAAGTCCCAGGAGACCATCGCGCTGAAGAACTCCACGCTGCCGACGCGTGAGGACGCCTACAGCGCCCAGGTCAAGGCCGACCCCGGGATCGCCGGCTACCAGAGCGTGCTCAGCGCGGCCCAGCCGCGCCCGGCGCTGCCCGAGTACAGCTCGCTGTGGGGCCCGCTCGACACCGAGCTGCCCAAGATCGCGGGCGGCAAGGAGTCGCTGGACAAGGGCCTGAGCAACGCCGAGGTGGCCATCGCCAAGCTGGTTCCCGACTTCAGCAAGTGAGCCCTTGTGGCCGTCGGATCTCCCCCCACTCCCGACTTCGCCCGAGCGGGGGGACCCCCACCGGGGGAAGGATCCGGCGGCCACCGCCCTGTGCCCGGCCCAACCCCTGATCGTTTTGAAGGTGTCGAACCATGACTGTCGCCATCGACCGCGCGACCGGCAAGCGCCGCGGTGACCGCGGGCCTCGGCCCGGGCTGGGGCAGCGCCTCAAGAACGGCTACCAGAAGTACTGGTACGCCTACGCGATGATCGCCCCGGTGGTCGTCGTACTCGCCGTGATCGTCGGCTACCCGCTGATCCGCGGCTTCTACCTGACCCTCACCGACGCCAACAGCCTCAACTCGGCGCGCACGATCGGCGTCAACCACATCGCGGCCACGTACAAGTTCATCGGGCTCGGCAACTACAAGGACATTTTGTTCGGCCCGCTGTCGTACGACCGGTTCTGGTCGCACTTCCTGTGGACCGTCGTCTGGACGGTCGCCTGTGTGGCCCTGCACTACGTCCTCGGCCTGGGCCTCGCGCTCATGCTCAACGAGAAGCTGCGCGGACGCACCTTCTACCGGGTGCTGCTGGTCGTGCCCTGGGCCGTGCCGACCTTCGTCACGGTCTTCTCCTGGCGGATCATGCTCTCCGACTCCGGCGTGCTCAACCAGGTGCTGCACTCCCTGCACCTGCCCGAGCCGCAGTGGCTGGAGGACACCTTCTGGCAGCGCTTCGCCGCGATCATGGTCAATACCTGGTGCGGTGTGCCGTTCATGATGCTCTCGCTGCTCAGCGGCCTGCAGTCGATCGACTCCTCGCTCTACGAGGCGGCCGAAATGGACGGCGCGAGCGCCTGGCAGCGCTTCCGGCACGTCACCCTGCCGGGGCTGAGGTCCGTCAGCTCCACGGTCGTACTCCTCGGCATCATCTGGACCTTCAACCAGTTCGCCATCATCTTCCTGCTGTTCGGCCCGACCGGCGCCCCCGACGCCCAGATCCTCGTCACCTGGGCCTACTTCCTGGGCTTCGGACAGCAGCCGCGCGACTTCGCCCAGTCCGCCGCGTACGGCGTACTGCTGCTGTCGATCATCACCGTCTTCACCTCCTTCTACTTCCGCTGGCTGAAGCGCAATGACCAGCTCGCCGTCTGACGCCGCAGGAGCCGCCGCCATGAGCACCACGACCCTCGAGAAGACAGCGGCCGCACCGGCCACCGCCGCCCAGCCCTCGCGCCGGACCCGCCGGCGCGGCGAGCGCGGCCCGGTCGGCACCGCCCTGCTGCACGGCGGCCTCGCCGTCGCCAGCCTGATCGCGCTCGCCCCGGTGGCCTGGCTGATCTTCCTGTCCCTCGGCCCCGAGAAGGACGACTACCTGCACCCGGGCAAGATCCTGGGCAAGGTCACCTTCTCCAACTACAGCTTCGTGCTCCAGCACACCGGCTTCTTCGACTGGTTCAAGTCGACGATGATCGTGGCCGTCGGCACCACCCTGATCGGTGTCTTCGTCGCCGCCACCACCGGCTACGCGGTCTCGCGGATGCGCTTTCCCGGCTACAAGCAGCTGATGTGGGTGCTGTTGCTGACCCAGGCCTTCCCGATGGCCATCCTGATCGTGCCGATGTACGAGATCTTCAGCGAGCTGGATCTCATCGACACCTACTGGGCGCTGATCGTCATCAACTGCACCACGGCCGTGCCGTACAGCGCATGGCTGCTCAAGGGGTACTTCGACACCATCCCCTTCGAGATAGACGAGGCCGGACGCGTCGACGGGCTCAGTCCGTTCGGCACCTTCTTCCGGCTGATCCTGCCGCTGGCCCGCCCCGGGCTGGCCGTCGCGGCCTTCTACAACTTCATCACGGCCGTGGGCGAGGTCGCCTTCGCGACCACCTTCATGCTCGACGACTCGAAGTACACGTTCGCCGTCGGCCTCCAGACCTTCGTCAGCGAGCACGACGCGCAGTGGAACTACATGGCCGCCACCGCGGTGTTGATCGCGATACCCGTGTCCGTGTTCTTCTACCTTGTCCAGAAAAACCTGGTGACCGGCCTCACCGCGGGCGGCACGAAGGGCTGACCACCCTCCCGGGGTTCCCGCGTGCCTGATCCGCGCGGGTGGCGGCCGCGGTGTCGATCCGACCCCGCTGTCACCGCGGCCGCCCAGTCACCTCCGCCCTGCCCAAGCCCCATGACCCGATCCTCTCCTCCGCTCTGGGCTTCGCTCGACCGGGGGGACCCCCACCGCATCAAGGACGCCATGAGCCAGCACTCCGCCGACCCGGCCCCGAACACCGCCCTCGCCACCGTCGCCACCCACCGCGACTGGTGGCGTGACGCGGTGATCTACCAGGTCTATCCGCGCAGCTTCGCCGACAGCAACGGCGACGGCATGGGCGACCTGGAGGGCGTACGTTCCCGACTTCCGTATCTGCGCGACCTCGGCGTGGACGCCGTATGGCTCAGCCCCTTCTACGCCTCGCCGCAGGCCGACGCCGGCTACGACGTCGCCGACTACCGCGCCGTCGACCCCATGTTCGGCAACCTCCTGGACGCCGACGCGCTGATCCGCGACGCCCATGGGCTGGGACTGCGCATCATCGTCGACCTGGTCCCCAACCACTCCTCCGACCAGCACGAGTGGTTCAAGCGGGCGCTCGCGGAGGGGCCGGGCTCCCCGCTGCGGGAGCGCTATCACTTCCGCCCCGGCAGGGGTGAGGGCGGCGAGCAGCCGCCCAACGACTGGGAGTCCATCTTCGGCGGCCCCGCCTGGACCCGGGTCACCGAGCCGGACGGCACTCCCGGACAGTGGTATCTGCATCTCTTCGCGCCCGAGCAGCCCGACTTCAACTGGGACCACCCCGCGGTCGGCGACGAGTTCCGCTCGATCCTGCGCTTCTGGCTGGACATGGGGGTCGACGGCTTCCGTATCGACGTCGCCCATGGCCTGGTGAAGGCGGCGGGCCTGCCCGACCTCGGCAGCCACGACCAGCTCAAGCTGCTGGGCAACGATGTCATGCCGTTCTTCGACCAGGACGGTGTCCATGCCATCTACCGCCAGTGGCGGACGATCCTCGACGAATACGCGGGCGAACGTATTTTCGTGGCCGAGGCCTGGACCCCGACCGTCGAGCGCACCGCCCTCTACGTCCGCCCGGACGAACTGCACCAGGCGTTCAACTTCCAGTACCTGGGCACCGACTGGGACGCGGAGCAGCTGCGCGCCGTCATCGACCGGACCCTGGACGCGATGCGCCCCGTCGGCGCCCCCGCCACCTGGGTGCTGTCCAACCACGATGTGACCCGCCACGCCACCCGCTTCGCCAACGAGCCCGGCCTCGGGACCCAGATCCGCACGGCCGGCGACCGGGAGCTGGGCCTGCGCCGGGCTCGCGCGGCCACTCTGCTGATGCTGGCGCTGCCCGGCTCGGCGTATGTCTACCAGGGCGAGGAACTCGGCCTGCCGGACGTCGTGGACCTGCCGGACGAGGTGCGCCAGGACCCGGCGTACTTCCGGGGCGAGGGCCAGGACGGCTTCCGTGACGGCTGCCGGGTGCCGATCCCGTGGACCCGCACCGGGCCGTCATACGGCTTCGGCAGCGGCGGCAGCTGGCTGCCGCAGCCTGCGAGCTGGGGCGACCTCAGCGTCGAGGCCCAGCAGGGGGTGCCTGGCTCGACCCTGGAGCTGTACCGCACCGCCCTCGCCGTGCGGCGCGAGCAGCCCGGCCTGGGCGCGGGCGACTCGGTGCAGTGGCTGAGGGCGCCCGAGGGCGTGCTCGCCTTCCGCCGCGGGGACTTCGTCTGTGTCGCCAACACCACGACCGAGGCGGTCGCGGTGCCGTCGTACGGCAGGGTCCTGGTCGCCAGCGGTGAGGTGGCGGAGACGAACAGCGAGACCAAGGTGCCGGCCGACACCACCGTGTGGTGGACCGCCGGCTGATCCGCCGCAAGCCTTTCACCGGGTTTCAGGGGCCCGTCGTCCGTCCGGGACGGCGGGCCCCGTCGTCTGCCCGCGTCGGGTGATGCGGCGTCAACCGGCCGCAACCCGGCTCTATTTCGCGTATGTGACAGGAGCATGTCCGGGGGGTTGACCGTCGAGGTCGGGACTCGTACGGTCTGCTGCACTGCAACTAGTTGAAAACTTGCAGTAATTCCCTTCAGGGATCTCGGGGTCCGCCAGGACCTCCCCCCAGTAGATCCTTCAACGGAGAAGGACCCCCACATGCCCAGGAGAACGCTCTCCGGCGCCCTCGCCCTCGCGGCGGCGGCGTCGGTCGCACTCGCCGTCCCCACGGGGACCGCATACGCCTCCCCACCCGGCACCAAGGACGTCACCGCGGTCCTGTTCGAGTGGAACTACGCCTCGGTCGCCAAGGAGTGCACCAAGACCCTCGGCCCGGCAGGCTACGGCTATGTCCAGGTCTCCCCGCCCGCCGAGCACATACAGGGCCCCCAGTGGTGGACCTCGTACCAGCCGGTGAGCTACAGGATCGCGGGCCGCCTCGGCGACCGCGCGGCCTTCCAGAACATGGTCGGCACCTGCCACGCGGCGGGTCTGAAGGTCGTCGTGGACACCGTCATCAACCATATGTCGGCGGGCAGCGGCACCGGGACGGGAGGCTCGTCGTACACGAAGTACGACTACCCCGGCCTGTACTCGTACGCCGACTTCGACGACTGCACCTCCCAGGTCACCGACTACCAGGACCGCTGGAACGTCCAGCACTGCGAGCTGGTGGGCCTCGCCGATCTCGACACCGGTGAGGAGCACGTCCGCGAGACCATCGCCGGCTATATGAACGACCTGCTCACCCTCGGGGTGGACGGCTTCCGCATCGACGCCGCCAAGCACATCCCGGCCGAGGACCTGGCCAACATCAAGTCGCGGCTGACCAACCCGTCCGCGTACTGGAAGCAGGAGGTCATCTACGGCGCGGGCGAGGCGGTCCAGCCGAGTGAGTACACGGGCAACGGCGACGTCCAGGAGTTCCGCTACGCCTACGACCTCAAGCGGGTCTTCAACAGCGAGAAGCTCGCCTATCTGAACAACTACGGCGAGGGCTGGGGCTATCTGAGCAGCTCGGTCGCCGGGGTCTTCGTGGACAACCACGACACCGAGCGCAACGGCTCGACCCTGAACTACAAGGACGGGGCCAACTACACGCTGGCCAACGTCTTCATGCTGGCCTGGCCCTACGGCGCCCCCGACATCAACTCCGGCTACGAGTGGTCCGACGCGGACGCGGGCCCGCCCAACGGCGGTGCGGTCAACGCATGCTGGCAGGACGGCTGGAAGTGCCAGCACGCCTGGCCCGAGATCAGGTCGATGGTCGCCTTCCGCAACGCCACACGCGGCCAGGCGGTCACCAAGTGGTGGGACGACGGCAACAACCTCATCGCGTTCGGCCGCGGCACCAAGGGCTATGTGGTGATCAACCACGAGAGCACGACGGCCGACCGGTGGTTCGAGACCTCGCTGCCCGCCGGCACCTACTGCGATGTGCAGGGCAACAGGTCCGTGACGGTGAACGGCAGCGGCTGGTTCGAGGCGTCCGTCGCCCCGAACACCGCGCTCGCCCTCTATGCCGGGAAGTCGAGCTGCTGACCCGCTGACCGGCCCGCCCGGTGCCCTCCGGCAGACCCGCCGAAGGGCACCGGGCCGAGTCCGTGTGTCAACGGCCGTACCGGACACGGGAACCGACGGCCGGGCGAGATTGGCTCTGAAACCACTTGCCATGAGTTTCATAACTCTTGCTGTAAGGCTTTCGTCGGCGGTACGGTCGCGCGGGCGCCCGGCGACGCAGCCGTCCCGCGGCGCAGGGGTCGGACCCAATTGAGCCGCACTCGCAAGGAGTTCACGCCTGTGATACCGAGATGGCCGGCGCCCCCGAGGCGCCGTACCCCCAGCCGGAGAAGGGTCACGGCCCTCACCGTCGCCGCGCTCGCCGCGGCGCTCCTCCCGCCCCTCGCCGCCAGGGCGGCCACCCCGCCCGCGCCCCCCTCCGATGCGCGGCTCGCGGCCGAGCCCGCCCGGCACGACGACACCCGTGAGCAGTTCTACTTCGTGATGCCGGACCGGTTCGCCAACGGCGACACCTCCAACGACCGGGGTGGGCTGACCGGTTCGCGCCTGGCCACCGGCTACGACCCCACGGACAAGGGCTTCTACCAGGGCGGCGACCTCAAGGGCCTGACCCGGAGGCTCGACTACATCAAGGGCCTCGGCACCACCGCCATCTGGCTGGCCCCGATCTTCAAGAACCAGCCCGTGCAGGGGACCGGCGCCGACGCCTCCGCCGGCTACCACGGTTACTGGATCACCGACTTCACCCAGGTCGACCCCCACTTGGGGACCAACAAGGACCTGGCGAACCTCATCTCCAAGGCCCACGCCAAGGGCATGAAGGTCTTCTTCGACGTCATCACCAACCACACCGCCGACGTCGTCGACTACGAGGGCGCCTCGCACGACTACCTCTCCAAGGGCGCCTTCCCGTATCTGACCAAGGACGGCCGCCCGTTCGACGACGCCGACTACGCGGACGGCACGAAGGGCTTCCCGCAGACCGGCACCGGGTCCTTCCCGCGTACGCCCGTCGTGCCCGCCGCGAAGAAGAACATCAAGGTCCCGTCGTGGCTCAACGACCCGACGATGTACCACAACCGCGGCGACTCCACCTACGCCGGCGAGAACGCCACCTATGGCGACTTCTCCGGTCTCGACGACCTGTGGACCGAGCGCCCCGAGGTCGTCAGCGGCATGGAGAGGATCTACGAGCGCTGGGTGCGGGACTTCGGCGTCGACGGCTTCCGGATCGACACCGTGAAGCA
The DNA here is from genome assembly GCF_044753645.1 of Streptomyces sp. NPDC093261. NCBI lineage: Bacteria > Bacillati > Actinomycetota > Actinomycetes > Kitasatosporales > Streptomycetaceae > Streptomyces > Streptomyces sp. NPDC093261. Next base: position 484,574 of record NZ_JBIVNO010000001.1, on the reverse strand, counting down.
CGTGAACATGGAGTTCTGGACGCAGTGGGCGACCGCGCTCGACCGGTATGCCGCCGCGCACGGCCGCAGGAACTTCTTCATGTTCGGCGAGGTCTACTCCGCCGACCCGTCGATCACCTCGCCGTATGTCACCCAGGGCCGCCTGGACGCCACACTCGACTTCCCGTTCCAGGAGGCGGCCCGGGAGTACGCCTCCCAGGGCGGCAGCGCACGGAAACTCGCGGGTGTCTTCGCCGACGACTACAAGTACACGACCGACAAGGCCAACGCGTACGAGCAGGTCACCTTCCTCGGCAACCACGACATGGGGCGGATCGGGTACTTCCTGAAGCAGGACAACCCGAAGGCGTCCGACGCGGAGCTGCTGAAGAAGGACGAGTTCGCCAACGAGGTGATGTTCCTCAGCCGCGGCAACCCGGTCGTCTACTACGGCGACGAGCAGGGCTTCACCGGCTCCGGCGGTGACAAGGACGCCCGCCAGACGATGTTCGCCTCCAAGGTCGCGGACTATCTGGACGACGACGAGATCGGCACCGACCGCACCCACGCGAGCGACGCGTACGACACGCGTGCGCCGCTCTACCGGCAGATCGCCGCTCTCTCCACGCTCCGCAAGGCCAACCCCGCCCTCGCCGACGGCGTCCAGACCGAGCGCTACGCGGCCGACGGCACGGGCATCTACGCCTTCTCGCGCACCGGCACCGACGGCACCGAGTACCTCGTGGCCCTCAACAACGCCGACCAGCAGAAGACGGCGGCCTTCGCCACCGGCTCCGCGGACATGACGTTCCGGGGCATCCACGGGACGGACGCCTCGGTCCGGAGCGACGCCGACCGCAAGGTCACCGTCACCGTCCCGGCCTACTCCGCCGTGGTTCTCAAGGCCGCCCGCCCGCTCGGTGCTCCGGCCTCCAAGCCGACGATCACCCTGAAGGCCCCGGACGCGGGCGCCACCGGCACGGTGGAGCTCTCCGCGGACGTCGAGGGCGGGCAGCTCGACCGCGTCGTCTTCGCCTCCCAGACCGGCAACGGCCCCTGGAGGACCCTCGGCTCCGCCGACCACGCCCCGTACAAGGTCACCCAGACCCTCGCCAGGAACGTCCCGGCCGGAACCGCCCTGCGCTACAAGGCGGTCGTGGTCGACTCGGCGGGCCGGACGGCGAGCGCGACGGCGGACAGCACGACCGGCACCCCGCCGGCCCCCCAGGTTCCCACCGCCTCCTCGCGCGACTATGTGATCGTCCACTACAAGCGCACCGACGGCGACTACGGCAACTGGGGCCTGTACGCCTGGGGCGACCTCGCCGACGGCGAGGCGACGAACTGGCCGGACAGCCACCCCTTCGTGGGCCGCGACGCCTATGGCGCCTTCGCCTACGTCAAGCTCAAGCCAGGTGCCTCCAGCGTCGGCTTCCTCGTCATCGACAGGAACGGCGACAAGGACGTCTCCACCGACCGCACCATCGACGTCACCAAGACCGGCGAGGTCTGGGTCGAGCAGGGCAAGGAGACCGTCCTCACCGAGAAGCCGACGGCCGACTACCCGCCGCAGGACCGGACGAAGGCCGTCCTCCACTACCACCGCGCCGACGGGAACTACGACGGCTGGGGCCTGCACGTCTGGACGGGCGCCGCCCACCCCACCGACTGGTCGAGCCCGCTGAAGCCGGTACGGACCGACGCGTACGGCGCGGTCTTCGAGGTGCCGCTCGCCGACGGCGCCACCAGCCTCAGCTACATCATCCACAAGGGTGACGAGAAGGACCTCCCCGCCGACCAGTCGCTCGACCTGAAGTCGAACGGCTACGAGGCATGGCTGCTGAACGGCCAGGAGAAGTACCTGCTGCCGCAGCCCCCGGGCAGCGCGGCCGCTCTCGACCTGACCGCCTCCAAGGCGGTGTGGATCGACCGGAACACGCTCGCCTGGAACGGCGTCGACGGTGCCGCCTCCACCCAGCTCGTCTACTCCCACGACGGCTCGATCGCCGTGAAGGACGGGACACTGACGAGTGACGACGAGCGCTGGCTGCGGCTGACGAGGACCACGCTCACCGACGCCCAGAAGGCGAAGTTCCCGTACCTGAAGGACTACACCGCCTGGTCTGTCGACCCGCGCGACCGCGACCGGGTGCGCGAGGCCCTGAACGGCCAGATCGTCGCCTCGCAGCGGGCCGCGAACGGGGCGGTGCTGGCGGCGACGGGCGTCCAGATCGCCGGCGTACTCGATGATGTGTACGACGCGACGAAGGCCGACCTCGGGCCGACGTTCCACCACGGCCGTCCCACGCTGGCCGTGTGGGCGCCGACCGCACAGTCGGTGAGGCTCGAGCTGGGCGGCTCCACGGCCGCCATGAAGCGGAACGCCACCACCGGAGTCTGGTCCGTCACCGGCCCGGCGTCCTGGAAGAACAAGCCCTACCGGTACGTCGTGAAGGTGTGGGCGCCCAGCGTCCGGAAGATCGTCACCAACAAGGTCACCGACCCGTACTCCCTCGCCCTGACCGCCGACTCCGCGCGCAGCCTCGTCGTCGACCTGAACGACCGGTCCCTCGCTCCGAGCGGCTGGTCGGGCCTGAGGAAGCCGAAGGCGGTGCCGCTCAGGGACGCCCGGATCCAGGAGCTGCACATCCGGGACTTCTCCGTCGCGGACAGGACCGTGCCGGCCAAGGACCAGGGCACCTATCTCGCCTTCGCCGACAAGAACAGCGACGGCTCCCGGCATCTGCGCGCGCTGGCGAAGGCGGGCACCTCCTACATCCATCTGCTGCCGGCCTTCGACATCGCGACCATCCCCGAGAGGAAGTCCGAGCAGAAGACCCCCGACTGCGATCTCGCCTCCTACGCCGCCGACTCCGACCGGCAGCAGGCGTGCATCGCCGCCACCGCCGCGAAGGACGCCTACAACTGGGGCTACGACCCGTACCACTTCACGGTCCCGGAGGGCTCGTACGCCACGGACCCCGACGGCACCCGGCGCACGGTCGAGTTCCGCACGATGGTCAAGTCGCTCAACGAGGACGGCCTCAGGGTGGTGATGGACGTCGTCTACAACCACACGGCGGCGAGCGGCCAGGCGGACACCAGCGTCCTGGACAAGATCGTGCCCGGCTACTACCAGCGGCTTCTCGCCGACGGCTCGGTGGCGAACAGCACCTGCTGCGCCAACACCGCGCCCGAGAACGCCATGATGGGCAAGCTGGTCGTGGACTCGCTCGTCACCTGGGCCAAGGAGTACAAGGTCGACGGGTTCCGCTTCGACCTCATGGGCCACCACCCGAAGGCCAACATCCTCGCGGTGCGCAAGGCACTGGACGCGCTGACCCTCGCGAAGGACGGGGTCGACGGCAAGAAGATCATTCTCTACGGCGAGGGCTGGAACTTCGGCGAGGTGGCCGACGACGCCCGTTTCGTCCAGGCCACCCAGAAGAACATGGCCGGCACCGGCATCGCCACCTTCTCCGACCGCGCCCGTGACGCCGTGCGCGGCGGCAGCCCCTTCGACGCGGACCCGGGCGTCCAGGGCTTCGCGTCCGGCCTGTACACCGACCCCAACTCGTCCACCGCCAACGGCACTCCGGCCGAGCAGAAGGCCCGGCTCCTGCACTACCAGGACCTCATCAAGGTCGGCCTGACCGGCAACCTCGCGCAGTACCGCTTCACCGACGACGACGGCAGGCAGGTCACCGGCGCGGAGATCGACTACAACGGCGCCCCCGCCGGCTACGCGGACGCCCCCGGGGACGCCCTCGCCTACGTGGACGCGCACGACAACGAATCCCTCTTCGACGCGCTCACCTACAAGCTGCCGGCCTCGACCAGCGCCTCGGACCGGGCCCGGATGCAGGTGCTGGCGATGGCCACGGCCGCCCTCTCGCAGGGCCCGGCCCTCTCCCAGGCGGGCACCGACCTGCTGCGCTCGAAGTCGCTGGACCGCAACTCCTTCGACAGCGGCGACTGGTTCAACGCCATCCACTGGGACTGCGCCGACGGCAACGGTTTCGGACGCGGGCTGCCGACGGCGGCTGACAACCAGTCCAAGTGGAGCTACGCCAAGCCGCTGCTGGGCACGGTCACGGTGGGCTGCCCGCAGATCGACGGCGCCTCCGCCGCCTACCGGGACCTGCTGAGGATCCGTACGACGGAGAAGGCGTTCTCCCTCGGCACGGCCGCGCAGGTGCAGGACCACCTGTCCTTCCCGCTGTCCGGCAAGGACGAGACACCCGGCGTGATCACCATGGTCATCGGTGACCTGGTCGTGGTGTTCAACGCGACGCCCGAGCGGCAGGAGCAGCGGATCGGCTCCCTCGCCGGGACGCGACTGCGGCTGCACCCGGTGCAGGCGGCCGGCGCGGACACGGTGGTGAAGACCTCCTCCTACGCGGCGGCCACGGGCACCTTCACCGTCCCGGCGCGGACGGTGGCGGTGTTCTCCCGGGGCGCGTGACGACGCACCTCCACGGTGGGGCCGGGCCCGGTGGCGGGCCCGGCCCCACCCGTGCGTGCGGCGGAACTCGGGGCGGGCACCACGGCGAACTAAGGTGAGCCATGTCGTCGTAGAACAGGAGTGCCCATGCCGCAGATCACCGTCGACTACTCGGCCCGGCTCGCGGAGGACTTCGACCGTCCCGGATTCGCCCGGGCGCTCCACGCCGCCACCGTGGAGATCGCGGCGGCGAAGCCCGAGGCCTGCAAGACGCAGTTCCGCCGGACCGAGGACACCGTGGTCGGCCCCGACAGCGAGGGGCACGCCGTCGTGCACCTCTCCATCGGCCTGCTGGCCGGGCGCACCCAGGAGACGAGGGCCCGGCTCGCCGAGACCGCGCTGGAGCTGCTGCGCCGGTATCTGAAGCCCACCGGGCGCCTGGCGCTGCACGCCTCGGCCGAGGTGCGCGACCTCGACCCGTCATACCGCAAGTTCGACGCCTGAGCCGTCAGGACGCGAGGGCGATCAGCCGGGCGACCAGGTCGGCGAAGGGCCCGTCGGCCGGCTCGTCCTCGAGCATGCGGCGCACCAGGGCGCCCATCTCCTCGTCGTAGGCGGCGCTGACGGCCGCGAGCGCGCCGAAGTCGTGCACCAGCTGGCTCTCCAGCTCGGCGCGCGGGATGCGCCGGCCATCCAGCCAGATCAGCGCGGTCGACTCCGCGAGCGAGATCCAGGAGCGGACGATCAGCTCCAGCCGCACGGGCGGATCCTTGATCTCCAGATGCGCGATGATCTGGTCGTACGCGGCCTGGCGCACCGAGTCGACAAGGGCGTTCGTCGTCGACGAGCCGACCGCCGGGCCGCCGCGCATCAGCGCCGAGAAACCGGGTCCGTGCTCGTCCACGAAGTCGAAGAAGCGGCCCATCACCCGCAGCAGCCGCGCCCCCAGTGGACCTTCGTGCGACTCCCCGAACCGGCACGCCAGATCCTCCGCGGCGCGCTTCAACGCCGCCTCGTACAGGCTGAGTTTGCCGGGAAAGTAGTGATAGACCAGCGGCCGCGAGATGCCCGCGGCCGACGCTATCTCATCGATGGAGACCTCGTCCGGGGAGCGCTGGCTGAACAGTTCGAGTGCGACGCCGATCAACTGCTGCCGCCGCTCCTCGACTCCCATTCTGCGGCGTACCCCGGTAGTCATACGAACACCTTACCGATCGGATTCGGCCTTGAAGCGGCCGGATCCCTTTGGTGTGTTCACATCTCCGGCACGCCACCCTCACCGGACCCCCGTGATCCGTCGACCGGTCGGCGCGCTCACCGCAGTCCGCCGACCGTCCTTCCGTCGGTCAGGGTGCCCCTCAGCCCGGCCCGGGCCCCCTGCCTTGTGCGCACCGTCAGCAGGTTCCCCCGCGCGGACCCGCTCACCCCGCCGGTCGTCCGGATGGACGCGGTGTTCTCACTGCCCGCGGCGAGCAGGTACCAGGCGCCCTCCGCCGACTTCCACAACACCCCGGCCAGCACATGAGGATCCTTCGCCCCGCACGCCGCGACGCCCTCGGCCTGTGCCGCGACCACTCCGGACCGCCCGCCCGGGGTGCGGAACTGCGCCAGCACCCGCGGGTCGTCGCCCCGCCAGGTGTCCGCCCGGGTGCACACCCACTCCGCGGCCCCGGACCCGTCCGGCAGCGACTGCCGCGCGTACTCCCACGCGTTCACGGCCCGCACGCCCTGCGAGCGCACCGCCGCCAGCGAGCACGCGAGCGGCGCCCAGGTGCGCAGGGCCGCCGTCCCGGACGCCTCCCGTGGGCCCGCCGGCCGTCCCACGGTGAGATGCGCCGGCATCAGCTCGCCGAGGTCGGCCAGCAGCCGCGTACCCGAACCGTCCGTCAGCTGGAGCACGTTCCACGACGCGCACGAGCCGCTCGACTGGGCCGGGCTCGCGAGCGGCGCGGTCACTCCGTCCGCCGGACGCAGGTCCATCGCGACCGACGACGGCCGCACCAGGTCCCGTTCCGCCGCGGCGCGCACCCAGGGGGCCGTCAGATAGCGGACGTTGCCGTCGGCGCGGTCCAGCACCAGTGCCTCCGCCTCGGCCCCGGTCGCCGCGTCCGCCCGCGCGAGGTCGAGCGCGGCCCCGTCCGTGCCGTCCTTCGGCTCGGCGTAGCGCACGATGCGCAGACCGTCGTAGAAGATCACCACACGGGCCGCGTCGACCTGGCCCGCGTACAGCAGTTGCGGCGGGCCGGCGGGGCCGCCCGAGGGGGTGCCGGGGGTGGCCGAGACCCGCACGGTCTCCCCGGGCCGCGCCCAGACGGCGAGCGCGCGCCGCAGCAGCCTCCGGTCGCCGGTCAGAGCGCCGCGGGCGGGCCACACGGAGAAGTCGGTGCGCGCCGAGGTCCGCCAGGCGGTGGGCACCACGCGTGTCACCCGGGCCGGATCCAGAGCGGCCCGCGCGGCCGGGTTCTGCGCGTCGGAGGGGGCGGCCGCGCCGTCCGGGCCCCAGCCGCCGGTCGGCAGCGCGAGCAGCGCGCCGCACACCGCGACGGCCGCCGCGGCCGCGAGCGCGGCCTTGGTGTGCTGCCGGCGCCGCATCAGGTCGGTGGGCCGGGCCTGGAGCGCACACGGGTCGAACTCGGGCGAGTTCAGCAGGGCGTCCTGCGTCGGTAGGGCCGCGGCCTCGCGGATCGCCGTCCTCGGGTCCGCGACGCCCGCCGCGGCCAGCACCCCGCGCACCTCGTCCTCGGGGAGCTTCTCCAGACCGCGCAGCACATGGGCGGCGCGGGCCGGGGCGGACAGTGCGGACAGCCGCTGGTCCAGGGCGAGTTCATCGGCGCCGCCCGAGTGTGGGAACAGCCGCAGCCCCCACACCTGGGGCAGCAACGGCGGGAGCTGGGACCGCTTCGGCCAGGCCGCCCACCGCAGCGGCCGGCCCGCCTCCAGTGCCGCGCGCACCACACGCAGCCGCAGCAGCGCGTACCCGGGGCCGCCGTCGAGGTTCTCCGCCGGGCCCCCGGCTCCCCCGGCACCGCCGGTTTCGCGGGTGCGGGGGAATGCCCCCGCGCTGTGCCGGCCCCCGCTCTGGGACGGGATCACGGCCGCAAGGGCGCGCCCCCGGGGCAGCGCTCGCTGGACCAGGGCGTGAGCGGTCAGCACCCGCCGGTTGCGGCCGAGGCCCGGCGGCAGCACCAGATAGGCGAGCCGGACGAGCCGGGGATAGTGCTCGACGAGCGTGGCCTCGGCCTGCTCGACGTCGATGACCGGACCGCAGGCCGGTGCGGGGTGGGAGGCGACGTCGTGTGACTGCACGTTCAGCAGAACGAGCGAAGCGGTGGTTGGTCACCTGGACACGGGGGCGGTTCCGGTGAGGCTCCAGGGCCGCCGCCAGGGCAGCGGAACCCTCAGCTCCCAGGTGCGACCAGCAGGCGGGCGTAGGCCGCCATCGACCGCTGGTAGCGCGGCAGATGGGGCGCGAGCGCGCCGAGCACCAGGGACAGCCCCTCGCGGTCACGGCCCAGGCTCGACAGACACAGGGCCAGACAGGCGCGCACGGCGTCGTCCAGCTCGTCGGACGGGCCGTCGAGTTCGGGGGTGAGCAACTTGACGCCCTCCTCCGCCTGCCCGATGTTCCGCAGCGAGCTGGACAGCTGGATCTTCGCCCGGCGGCCCCGGTAGCCGTCGAGACCGCGCGCCAGCGCCTCCCGGTACAGCGGCACCGCCTTGTCCGAGTGGCCCGTCGAGTCCCAGGCGCAGGCCTGCTCGAAGGGGCCGAGCGGACTGCCGGCGGGCAGCTCGGCGACAAGGGCGTCGATCACGGCACGGAAGTCCTCGGCGTCCTCCTCGGCGTAGTCGTCGAAGGTCGCCCATGCGGCGGCCACGCGCCTGTCCCAGTCCTGTGTGCTCACGCTTCCCCCTCGATCCGAGTGCCAGACGGCCCACCTTCGCACATGTGTGCCGGTGGGGGCAGCGGATTTGGGTGGTGATCCCGCAGAGGTCCGGGGGCCGTTGAGTACGGGAGGCGCCACAGCCGTACGGAAGGGCAGGGCCCTCGTGGGGGCTTCCAGTGGCATGGGTCGGAACGACCGGAGGAAGACATGAGGACGCGCGAGAAGCTGGCGGCCGGTGCGGCCGTCGCCCTGCTGGTGCTCACCGGCTGCGCCGGGTCGGGCGGGTCGGGCGGGTCGGGCGCTGCCCAGAGCAAGGTTCCGGCGACCGCGACCGGCAGCCTGGAGGACCTGGCGGCGGACGTGCGGTGCAAGCCGAACATCCAGACGGACGCCGACGAGATCCGGCAGGCCATCTGCACCAACTCCGACGGCAAGTTCGTGCTCGCCACCTTCGCCACCGACCGGGGGCAGCGCGAGTGGATCAACGATGCCAAGGACTACGGCGGTTACTACCTTGTGGGCCGCAAGTGGGTCGCCGTCGGGGACGACGGGGTGGTCAAGGCGCTGCGCGGCACGCTCGGCGGCGATGTCGAGATCGGGGTCAACCACCACGCCCACGCCGGGCACAGCGGCTGAACCGCGGGCCCCGCGGCCCGGCCGCCGCGGGGCCGCACGGCGAAGGTCCGGCCGCCGCGGGCCCGCACGGCGAAGGTCCGGCCGCCGCGGGCCCGCACGGCGAAGGTCCGGCCGCCGCGGGCCCGCACGGTGAAGGTCCGGCCGCGATGCGGCACACACGTCGAAGGCCGGTGGCGGGAGATCCCGCCACCGGCCTTCTTCAGTGGATCACCGTGTCGGTGTCACCGCCTCAGCGGGTCACTGGCACTGCCGCCCGGAGTTGATGCAGTTGGCGATCTTGTTCGCCAGGCCGCCGGTCGTGACGCTGATGAAGTCGTCGTGGTCGGTGGCCGCCTTGTGGAGCTGGTCCGGGAAGCCGTCGACCGCGTAGGCGTTCTTCACCTGGCCGTTCTGGATGGTCGGCGGGTTGATCTTGTACACGAGGCGCATCGTCAGCTGCGGGATCGCCTTGAAGCCGTTCCCGCAGACGCCGCTCGCCGGGTCGGCGAAGGCCACGTGCGTACGGTGGTTGGCGCTGTCGATGTTCTGGCCGTCCCAGCAGCTCTGGAAGGCGAACGTGCGGACCACGTTGCTGCCCTGCGGGCAGATCGGGTACTGCGTCGTCAGCTGGACCTTGTTCTCGAAGCCGGTGCAGCTCCAGTGCGCGTTGGCGTTCGCCAGACCGTTGGTGGTGGTCTTGGCGTCACCGGTGATGATCCGCAGGAACTGCGGCATCGCGACCACCTTGCTCGCCGGGCTGCCCACGTACTTGATCTGGGCCTGCACCGGGGTCAGGATCCGGCCGACGTTGCCTTCCTTGCCGCCGCCGTCCGCGTTCTGGTCGAAGTCCTGCGTGCCGTCCTGGACACGGACCACCGGCCAGTAGTACGCCGACAGGTCGTTCCTGTTCTGGCAGCTGGTGCCGCCCTGGAGGAACGTCTGGTTGCTGGAGAACGCGTTGACCTTCTGATTGCCGACGTAGTCGTGCAGGTGGTGCGCGCCGTTGGCCACGCCGGGCGCCACGATCACGTTGTCGGTGTTGTGGTTCTTGTTCGCGTTCACACCGCACCGGGTGATGAACGTACCGGTCGAGGCGTTGGCCAACTGGCGTGGCCTGCCCTGGACGTTGGGGGCGACCTTCGTGATGTCGACGAAGTCGGCCGCCACCGGGCCGTTGCCGGCCTGGCCGCCGTTGCCCTGCTGCTGCCCGCCGTTGTTCTGCTGGCCGTTGTTCTGCTGGCCGCCGTTCTGCTGACCCCCGTTCTGCTGGCCGCCGTTTGTCTGGCCGCCGTTGGTCTGGCCGGCGGTGGTCTGGTTGGCGGTCAGCGTCGTGCAGGCGGCGAGCTGGGACAGCGACTGGTTGAAGGTCCCGCCGACGCGCTGGATGTCGATTCTGATCCGGTCGATCGTCGCGGCCCGCTTCTCCTTCAGAGGCCCGACGATCGCGTTCTGCACGAAGCTCGCGTCGTTCGCCTGGGCCTGGCGCGAGGAGGCGAGCCGGGCATAGGCCTCGGTGATCTGCTTGTCGAGGTTGGCGAGCTCCGCGGCCACGCCATTGCGTGCCGCGGTCGGCACGTTCGTCAGCTTCTGGCCGACGTCCGGGCACGAGATGGTGGCCGCCTGCGCGCTCGCGGCCTTGGTCTGGTTACCACCCCAAGCGTTGTTGGTCTCGTGCGCCGAAGCGTAGTAGTTCGCCCAGATCAGCCCGCCCCCACCGAGCGCTAGGGCAGCCGAGGCGGCTATGGCCTTCGTGGCCAGCGGCGTACGGCGTTTTCGAGTGTTGCGTCCCATGGAACTCCTCTGACTTCCTTTCGGGGCGGAGGCGCCCGACAGGGGTGAAGCGGCGTCCTCTCATACGAAGGGGGTCCCGTGGGTGTTCAGAAGCCTCGGAAAAAACTGAGAAGTAGTTGAGGTCATTTCGGGCACAAGGGTCACAGAAGCCCCTGTTTCACCGGGAGTTGAGGAGGGTATCCGCGCTTTTTTGAATTCAATTCAGTGTTCGGCGCCGCCTTTGCCTTTACCGGCCAGCACTTTCTCCTCCACCGCGGGATCGAGGCCCACTGCCGGACGGTCGGACCGCCGGGGCGCGTTCGTGCCGACGCCGCGCAGCCAGGCCCAGGTGTCGGCCACGGTCTCCGTCACAGGCCGGCAGCGCAGCCCGTCCCGCACCGCCCGCGACACGTCCGCGCTGTGCAGGGCCGCATGGGCGTCGCTGTGTGGCGGCACCCACACCGGCAGCTGCGTCCAGGGCTCGATCCCCGCGTCGAGGATCACCTCGGGCGCGGTCCAGCACAGCCGCGCATCGCTGCCGGTCTCCCGTACACACGCCTCCAGCAGCTCGCCCATGGTCGTGTGACCCTGCGGGCTCATGAGGTTGTACGGCCCGCTCAGCTCCCGCTCCACCGAGCCGAGGATCCACTCCGCGAGATCGCGAACGTCGATGTACTGCAACGGCAGATCGCGCGGCCCGGGGGCGAGGACGGGGCCGCCGCGCGCGATCCGGGTGAGCCACCACGGCAGCCGGTGGATGTTCTCGTACGGCCCGAGGATCAGCCCCGAGCGCACCAGCAGGGACCTCTCCGCGCCGAACGCCGCCGCGGCGGCCAGCTCCCCGCCGAGCTTGTCCTGCGCGTACGCGGTCTGCTCCGCGTCGGCCGCCGCCCCCTGGACAAGGGGAGCGCCCTCGTCGTAGCCGGGGCAGGGGGCCCAGGCGTAGACCGAGCAGCTCGACACATACACATACCGCCCGGCCCGGCCGGCGAGCAGCCGGGCGGACTCGTGCACCGCGCGCGGCGCCGCCGACCAGGTGTCGACGACCGCGTCCCATGCGCCGGTCTCCGGGCTTCGCCCGAGCGCCGCGAGCCCGCCGGGCGCGGTGCGGTCACCCCGCAGCTCCCTTGCTCCGGGCGGGAGCCGGTGCCGTCCCCGGTTGAAGACGGTCACCTCCCAGCCCCGGCCGAGGGCCGCCTCCACGACCGCCCGCCCCGCGAACTCCGTACCGCCCAGCACCAGAAGTCTCATGCCGACGACTGTGCCCGGCCGCTCCGCGGGGCGGAACCCGGATCTGCTGACAGAAGATCCGGGGTGGCGGGGTCAGCGGACCGGTGTGTACTTGTAGCCCACGCGCCGTACGGTCTGGATCGCCTGGCGGTGCTCGGCGCCGAGCTTGCGGCGCAGCCGGGCGATATGGACGTCCACGGTGCGTCCGTCGCCCACATGCCCGTAGCCCCAGACCGTGCTCACCAGTTGGTCCCGCGTGTGCACCCGGTGGGGATGAGCCACCAGATGGGCGAGCAGCTCGAACTCCAGATAGGTGAGGTCGAGCGGCCGTCCGGCCACCTCGGCGGTGCGCCGCGCGGTGTCGATGCGGAGGAGCGGATCCCCGGCGGTGCGGTCGGTGGTCCGCTCGGCCCAGGCGTCGCCCGCCGGGGTGCCGTCCGTCCGGGCGCGGTCCGGATGGTGGTCGTCCGCCGGGGCGGGCACGGCGACCGGGGCGAAGGGCGGCAGCTGGTCGGCCGGCACGAGCACCAGATAGCCGATCATCGGCGGGCGGCCCGGCAGTTCGGGCAGGGAGTGCGGGGGCGCCGGCAGCCAGGTGGCGCCCGGCGGCAGGAAGTCCGGCACACCGGCGATCTCGTCCCGGTCGACGGCACGCAACCGGTGCCGTGCGGAGCCGGTCGAGGGGGCGGTCGGGGCGTTGTGGGTGGCGGTCGGCAGAGAACGAGGGGTCGCCATGAGAGGTCAGCTCTTTCGCGCGAGGAGTTCGTCGGGGAGGCCGACGACCGCGGGTTCGTGGCCGGGGCCGTCGAGGACGTACGTCGTGCGCGCTGGCCGAAGGCCGGGGTGCCGGCTTTAGAGGGCCCGCGCGTTCCGCGCGCGACAACACACCCGGTCGAAGTCGTGGTGCTGACGGGACGGCCAGAAGGGCTCGAGGTCATGGCGACCCGTCGCGCTGCACTCCTGGAAGCTGGCCATGGCCCCATTGAAGCAGACAGCCGCGCCCGGGAGCAGTCTTCTCTCACGCATTGGACGCCCCCTTGACGCGAACGTGACCGGGCACACCGCCCCCGGCCTGTGGGTTGATCCGTCTCGGGGAGTGGCCCGGAGTTCCGTCCCCGGGAGCCGCCCCACTGGGTGGACGGTCTGCGACACGAGGGGGCGCCCACCGGACGGCGGGCGCCCCCTCGGGAGCCGTCGGGCGCCGGTCAGACCTGGCCGGCCTTCTCCAGGGCCGTGCAGCAGGTGTCGACGAGCAGCCGGGTGACCACGTACGGGTCGACGTTGGCGTTCGGGCGGCGGTCCTCGATGTACCCCTTGCCGTCCTTCTCGACCTGCCACGGGATACGGACGGAGGCGCCGCGGTTGGAGACGCCGTAGGAGTACTCGTTCCACGGGGCGGTCTCGTGCAGGCCCGTCAGGCGGTCGTCGATGCCGGCGCCGTAGTTCTTGACGTGGTCCAGGGGCTTGGAGCCCTCGCCGAGCGCCTCGCACGCGGTGATGATCGCGTCATAGCCCTCGCGCATCGCCCTGGTCGAGAAGTTGGTGTGCGCGCCGGCGCCGTTCCAGTCGCCCTTGACCGGCTTCGGGTCGAGGGTGGCGGAGACACCGAAGTCCTCGGCGGTGCGGTACAGCAGCCAGCGGGCGACCCAGAGCTGGTCGGCGACCTCCAGCGGGGCGAGCGGGCCCACCTGGAACTCCCACTGACCGGGCATGACCTCGGCGTTGATGCCGGAGAGGCCGAGGCCCGCCTTCAGGCAGTTCTCCAGGTGCGCCTCGACGATCTCACGGCCGAAGATCTCGTCGGCGCCGACACCGCAGTAGTAACCGCCCTGGGGGGCCGGGAAGCCGCCCTCCGGGAAGCCGAGCGGACGCGAGCCGTCGAAGAAGGTGTATTCCTGCTCGATGCCGAAGACCGGCTCCTGCGCGGCGAACCTCCCGGCCACCTCGGCCAGCGCGGCCCGTGTGTTGGAGGGGTGCGGGGTCATGTCGGTGTCGAGGACCTCGCACAGCACCAGCACGTCGTCGCCGCCGCGGATGGGGTCGGGACACGAGAAGACCGGCTTGAGCACGCAGTCCGAGGAGTGTCCCTCGGCCTGGTTGGTGGAGGACCCGTCGAAGCCCCAGATCGGAAGCTCGGCGCCCTTGAGGTCGTCGGCCAGGATCTTCGTCTTGGAACGGAGCTTGGCCGTCGGCTCGGTGCCGTCGATCCAGATGTACTCAGCCTTGAAGCTCACGGGCCACTTCCTTCGGGGGCGGGTCTCGGCGCACTTGCGGGTGCCGCGGCGCCTCGGCGCCGCTTTTTCCTGCCCGGCAGCCTGTCAAGAGGCGATTTCCCGACCATTGCCCCGGTGTGAACCCCGTGTTACCCGGGCCGTGTCCCGTGCGCCGTGTGGTGACCGGTCCGTCCCCTTGGGACCGGGGCGCGGGGCATGGGGCGCGGGGCGGCGCCGCGTCAGCGGGCCGGGGAGGGCCGGGCCTGGTCGGCCGCGGCCTTGCGGACGCCGTCCAGGAAGCCCCTCACCGCCGCCAGTTCCCGCTCGTCGTACCCCTTCAGCAACTCCACCGCCTGCCCGATCAGAGGGCCGAAGAACGCCCAGCCGAGTTGCACCGCCCGCTCGTCGACCTCGACGAGCACCCGCCGCCGGTCGCGCCCGTCGCGTACCCGCCGCACATGTCCGAGCCGTTCCAGCCGGTCGACGAGGGCCGTCGTACCCGCGGAGTTGAGCCCGAGGAGCGCGCCGAGACGGCCCGCCGTCATGTCCTCCCCGACGCGCGACGCGTCCATGAGGGCGATCAGGGCGCGCACGTCGGTCGGGTGCATTCCGTTGCCGCTCGCGAACCGGGCGCTGTGCAGCCCGAGTTGGACGGTCACCGCCCGCAGCAGATGGACGATCTCCATCTCTGGCCCCTGCTGTGCCTGTCCCGCCATGCTCACCCCGGTGTCTCCGAATCCCGCTGGCCAAATATCTCGCTCAGCGAGAGAATAGGCGCTCATGGACTCCTCTGTGTACGAGGCCCACGGCCCGGCGGACTTCCACGCGGCGTACGACAGGGTGCTGGCCCAGTGGCCCGCCGGCACCCGATCGGGCACCGTCGCCACCGTCTTCGGCGCCACGCACGTGAACACCTGCGGCCCGGCCGACGGGCCGCCGCTCGTCCTGCTGCCCGGCGGTCGCGCCACGGCCGCCTCCTGGTACGCCAACGCGGCCGAGTTGGCGCGGACCTTCCGTGTGCACGCGGTCGACCTGATCGGCGACCCCGGCCGCAGCGTCCCGGACCCGAGCCGCCCGCTGCGTACCGTCGCCGACCTGACGGCCTGGCTCGACGCGGTTCTCGACGGGCTGGGGACCGGCCCGGCCGCCCTGGCCGGGCACTCGTACGGCGGCTGGATCGCTCTCCACTACGCGCTGCACGCCCCCGGCCGCGTCACCCGCCTCGCCCTGCTCGACCCGACCCAGTGCTTCGCCGGGTTCCGGGCCGGATACCTCCTGCACGCCCTGCCCCTGCTCCTGCGCCCCTCCGCGCGCAGGATCCGGGCCTTCCTGGAGTGGGAGACGGGCGGGGTGCCGCCGGCCGAGTGGCTGCGGCTCCAGGAGGCGACGGCCGGGTTCCCGACGGCCCGCCCGGTGACGGGCCCGCGCCCGAGCGCCGCCGCGCTGCGCTCGCTGCACACAAGGGTCCTGCTGCTCGTGGCCGCGAACAGCAGGACCCATGATCCCCGCCAAGTGGCCGCCCGGGCCGCCGGGTTGCTGCCGAAGGTGGAGACCCACCTGCTGCCGGACGTGTCTCACCACGCCCTGCCGTACACCAACCCGTCGGCCACGAACCGCCGCCTCCTGGAGTTCCTAAGCGGGTGACCTCACCCCACCTTCTCGATCAGCGCCCGGCGGATCAGGAACTTGCCGGGCTCGCGGACCTGCTCGAAGGCCGCGTTGTTGAGCAGCACGCAGCTGCCGGAGACCGAAGTGACCGTCACCGTCGTGGACTTGTTGTTGTCCAGGTTGGTGACCTTCAGCTTGGTGCCCGACGGGAACTGGTTGCTGGACGCGGCCGGGGCGCCGGCCTCACCGGAGAGGGTCACGGTCGAGCCCTTGCAGACCTGCTGGCCCGAGGCCGCGTTCCCGGCGTTGCCCGCGTTCCCGTTGTTCCCGGCGCCGTTCGCGGGGGCCGTGTTCGCCGGCGCGGACGCGGACGCGGACTGGCCGGCCTGGGGGTCCTGAGCCGACCCCCCGGCCTGCGCCGCCCCTCCGGCCTGCGCAGCGCCCCCGGCCTGAGCCGCGCCGCCCGCCTGGATGGACTCCCCGACCTGGCAGCCGGACGCCTCCTGCTGGCGCTTGATCTGGGCGACCACCGCCTCGCGGTTGGCGATCCGCGCCGCCGACTGGGCGTCCGGATTGGCCTTCTGGCCGGCGATGAACGACTCGTTGTTGCCGAGTGCGGTGGCCAGTCCCTTGCAGACCGTCGAGGTGGACGCGTTCTGCACATTGGCCGCGTTCGAGGTGGCCGCGAGGGCGAAGGCCCCACTGCCGGCCACGGCGAGGGCGGTGACCGCCAGTGCGATCTTCTTCTTGGGGCTGAGGGTTCTCCTACGCGACATGCGCGCCTCCTGTTCCCGGCCGCCGCTGCCGGCGGCCGGTCGCGATAGGTACGCCGCTATGTACGAGATCCCGAACGGGGTTACTCAGCGGTTGCGGGAGTCATCGAAGTAACTTGGGTCACAGGGGAGTTGGGGTCACCGGGACAAAGCGTCCCGTACCGCCTCGTCCGTGCGGCCGACGACGGCCGTACCGTCGTCGGCGGTGATGATCGGCCGCTGGATGAGCCGGGGGTGCTCGGCGAGCGCGCGCACCCAGCGGTCGCGGTTCGTGTCGTCCCTCGCCCACTCCTTCATGCCGAGTTCCTTGGCGTCGGGCTCCTGGATGCGGGTGATGTCCCAGGGTTCGAGGCCGAGCCGTGTCAGTACCTCCCGGATCTCGTCCTCGGTCGGGACGTCCTCCAGGTAGCGGCGGACCGTGTACTCGGCGCCCTCGGCGTCGAGCAGGGTGAGGGCGCTGCGGCACTTCGAGCAGGCCGGATTGATCCAGATTTCCATGGCCCGCACGGTAGTCGAGTTTCCTCGTCCCCCGTGCCCGCTCCTGCGCACAGCCGGGGGCCCTGTTCGAATTTGATGCCGCCTCACGCGCCCCTCGCGGAGCTGGTGTGACAGTGCGGCAATTTCCTTTCTGAGCTGGGCTTTAAGGACCCATGCAAGCTCCCTGGATGTCAGTGCCGGGCGGTAGACTGGAAGCAGTGTTCGAGGGAGTGGCCGGGGCTTCCGGTCGGCTCCCTGACCGCGACAGGAGGATGCCCGTGCCCGCTGCCGCAACCAGGCCGAAGCCGAGGCCGACCCAGTCCACCGCCAGGAGGCCGGTCCTCATGGACCTGCCGTACGCACCGGTGGAGAAGCGCCCGCTCCCGCCGGGGCGCCCGCGCGAGTGGTACGTCACACACAACCGGCGTCTGAAGGCGATGCGCCTCGCGATCGCCCTGCTCGACTCCGGGGTGTATCTGCCGAACCAGGCGCGCAACGAGACGATACGGAGCACGGCGGAGCAGATCGGCGTCCATCCGCCGTCGGACACGACCTGCCACATGGTGCGGGCGCTGATGCGGTACAGCCGTTGACCCGTTGACCCGTTGACCCGTTGACCCGTTGACGCGCGGGAGTCGTCGAACCGGGCGCCTTGTGTCCTGGGGCGCCCGGCGATACCCGTCCGTCGGCGGCGTCCCGTCACCCGGAGTGCCGTACCCGGCATGCGGACGGTCTCCATCCGGCCTTCACTGAGGCTGGGACGGTGCGCGGAGCCGTCGCGAAAAGGCGGGAGAGGCGATGGCACGACACGGACGCACCCCGACGGCGTCAGCCCCGACGGCGCCCGTGCCGAACGGCACCGACCCGGTGACCGCCCCCCACGCCCCGTGCTCAGGCCCCCGGCCCCCGGGCCGGCCCGCGACCCGCACCGGCCCCCGTCCCACGGGCCCCCGGCCCAGGGGCCCCTACGGCCCGCGTCCGGGGCCGGGTCCCACGGACCCCCGGCCCGCGAGCGGGGCGCGAGCACCTCGTTCCCGTACGCGCTGAGCCGTACGGCCACCCTGGCGAGAACCCGCCGCGGCGAAAAGGGGATGCACGGCCCGTAACCGCCTCCCTACGCTGGACACGCGTTCCGGAGGCGCCCACCACCGCTTTTCGAAGGACCGGTACCAGCCGGTGGACTCAGGGCTACTCTCTACGCACCCACGACGGCCGCCCACCCCCAGCGGCCCGTCGGACAGCGTTGGCACAACCACTCACCCACGCCACGGAGGCCCGTCATGGGCACCATCCTCATCGCCGGAATCGTCGTCCTCGTCCTCCTGGGGTTCACCCACCACTTCTGGTGGCTCGCCGCCGTCGTCCTCGTCTTCCTGTATGCCCAGTACGGACGGCGTTCGTCCTCGGCGTCGTCGGGCACGGGAGCCGCACCGGGGGCGGCGGCCACCTACCAGCAGTACCGCGAGCGCCGTGACCAGCAGGCCAAGTGGGAGCGCCGCTACCGCCGTGAGCGCCCCTTCGAGGCCCGTCGTCAGCAGCGCGAGAAGAGCAAGTGAGCCGTGGGGGAGCCGCCGGTCACAGGCCGGGGGCACCCCACACCGGGAACCAGCGGCTCAGATCCGGCTCGATCCTGAGATCGTTCGCGAGCGCCGCCTTCACCTGCAACTCCAGCGCGCTGTCCCGGCTTTGAGAGGCACCGGGCAGCGGGGCGAAGGGATAGAAGGTGCCGCGCTTGTAGAGGTAGACGAGGGCCAGCCGCCGCCCGGCGCGGCCCCCGTCCCGCCCGCTGCCCCCTTGGTTGCCGGACGTGTACTCGAACCCGGCCAGCGAGCACAGCAGCTGCGGCCCGAAGCCGTTGACCTCCATCGAGCTGTTCACCGCGTGCAGATCGTTGACGAGCTGGGGCAGCTGGTCGGGGGTCCGCCGGGAGACCAGCCAGGAGTAGCCGTAGTCGTCCTGCCTCAGCTCCACCGGCGGACCGGTGCGGTCGGCGTCCGCGTCCAGAAGGGCCTGGACCTCCCGGTGGGTCTGCTCGAAGGCCGCGCCTTCGACCGTGGCGAAGCACACCGCGCCGCCGCCGGTCGGCGTGAACCCGGCCGCCGCCTGGAGCGTCACCGCCGCCGACGGCAGCGCGAACAGCCGGTCGAGGTCGGGCGCGACGGGCTTCGTACGGCCCAGCAGGATGTCCAGCAGCCCCATGCTCAGCCCGCCTTGCCCGGCGCGGCCGCCTCGCCCAGCTCCGCGGAGATCCGTCCGAGCTGGTCCAGCCGCTGCTGAAGGGTCGGGTGGGTGGAGAAGAACCGCTCGATGCCGGGCTCCTTCCCGGTCGCCGGGGTGAAGTAGAAGGCGTTGAAGGCCTGGGCCGTGCGCAGGTCCTTGGTCGGGATGCGGGCGATGTCCCCGGTGACCTTGGTCAGCGCGGAGGCCAGCGCCGACGGGCGCCCGGTCAGGTGCGCGGCCGCCCGGTCGGCCGCCAGCTCCCGGTACCGGGACAGCGTTCGGATCAGCAGGAAGCTGATCGCGTACACGGCGGCCGAGACACCCAGCACCGCGGCGAAGACGGCGGCGGTGTTCTGGTCCCGGCGGCCGCCTCCGAAGACCTGCGAGTAGAAGGCGAACCGCACGATCAGGCCCGCGATCACGCCGAGGAAGGAGGCGACCGTGATCACGGCGACGTCCTTGTGCGCCACGTGCGACAGCTCGTGCGCGAGCACACCCTCCAGCTCGGCCGGCTCCAGCCGCCGTAGCAGGCCCGTGGTCACACAGACCACGGCGTGGTCGGGATTGCGCCCGGTCGCGAACGCGTTCGGCATGTCCATCTCGGACACGGCGACCACCGGCTTCGGCATGTCCGCGATCGCGCACAGCCGGTCGACCACCGCGTGCAGCTCGGGATACTCCTCGCGCTCCACGACCCGCCCGTGCATGGCGAACAGCGCGATCCGGTCGGAGAACCAGAACTGCGCCACGAACATCGCCCCGACCAGGACGACCACCAGCACCCAGGACCTCAGCAACGCGATCAACGCGGCGATGAAGGCCACGTACAACAGTCCGAGCAGGAACAGCGTGACCGTCATCCGTACGGTCAGCCGCCGATCGCTCCGGAAGCGGCTCTGCATCTGCATCACCCCGCAGTCAGGCACTCGTCCCGCTGTCCAGTGTGCACCTGCCGACTGCCATGAAGTGGTTCCGAACGGCCCTAGGAGCAGCAAAAGGTCCCTGTGAGTCGCGGTGCGTCGCTGTGCGTCAGCCCGCGTACGCAACCCGCGGGCGCCCAAGCCGTCGGACGGGTGAGGGAACGCGGCGGGGCCGCCACCCTTGCGGGTGGCGGCCCCGGAAGACGGCCGAGCAGCGCCGATCACACGTCGAAGTAGAGCTCGAACTCGTGCGGGTGCGGACGCAGCTGGAGCGGCGCGATCTCGTTCGTGCGCTTGAAGTCGATCCACGTCTCGATCAGGTCGGCCGTGAAGACGTCGCCCTGGAGGAGGAACTCGTGGTCGGCCTCGAGGGAGTCGAGGACGGCCGGGAGGGAGGTCGGGACCTGCGGGACACCCGCGTGCTCCTCGGGAGCCAGCTCGTAGAGGTCCTTGTCGATCGGCTCGGCCGGCTCGATCTTGTTCTTGATGCCGTCCAGACCCGCGAGGAGCAGGGCCGAGAACGCCAGGTACGGGTTGCCGGAGGAGTCCGGGGCGCGGAACTCGACGCGCTTGGCCTTCGGGTTCGAGCCGGTGATCGGGATACGCATCGCGGCGGAGCGGTTGCGCTGCGAGTACACCAGGTTGACCGGCGCCTCGAAGCCCGGCACCAGGCGGTGGTACGAGTTCACCGTGGGGTTGGTGAAGGCCAGCAGCGACGAGGCGTGCTTGAGGATGCCGCCGATGTAGTAGCGGGCGGTCTCCGACAGGCCGGCGTAGCCCTGCTCGTCGTAGAACAGCGGGTCGCCGTTGCTCCACAGCGACTGGTGGACGTGCATGCCCGAGCCGTTGTCGCCGAAGATCGGCTTCGGCATGAAGGTCGCGGTCTTGCCGTTGCGCCAGGCGACGTTCTTCACGATGTACTTGAAGAGCTGGAGGTCGTCGGCGGCGGCGAGCAGCGTGTTGAACTTGTAGTTGATCTCGGCCTGGCCTGCGGTGCCCACCTCGTGGTGCTGGCGCTCGACCTTCAGGCCGGCCTTCTCCAGCTCCAGGCTGATCTCGGCGCGCAGGTCGGCGAAGTGGTCGACCGGCGGGACCGGGAAGTAGCCGCCCTTGTAGCGGACCTTGTAACCGCGGTTGTCCTCCAGCGCACCGGTGTTCCAGGCGCCGGCCTCGGAGTCGATGTGGTAGAAGGACTCGTTCGCGCTGGTCGCGAAGCGGACGGAGTCGAAGACGTAGAACTCGGCCTCGGGACCGAAGTACGCGGTGTCCGCGATACCGGTGGAGGCGAGGTAGGCCTCGGCCTTCTTCGCCACGTTGCGCGGGTCACGGGAGTACTGCTCACCCGTGATCGGGTCGTGGATGAAGAAGTTGATGTTGAGCGTCTTGTCGCGGCGGAAGGGGTCGACCCGGGCGGTCGTCAGGTCCGCGCGCAGCGCCATGTCGGACTCGTGGATGGCCTGGAAGCCACGGATCGACGATCCGTCGAAGGCCAGCTCCTCGTCCGGGTCGAACGCCTCAACGGGCACCGTGAAGTGCTGCATGACGCCCGGCAGGTCGCAGAAGCGGACGTCGATGAACTTGACGTCCTCGTCCGCGATGAACTTCTTGGCCTCGTCGGCGTTCTGGAACATCCAGCTCCTCCTACTCCCGACCGTCCGTGCCGGGGTGGTAGTTCGTTCGTGCGGCCAGTGCGGTGGCACACGCTGGTGCCGACCATAGGGACGGGGGATTTCTCGGGCGTGACCCATTTGTTTCTCCCAGGTTAACCAGCCGGAGGCCGGTCGACCCCGCCTTCCTGTGTCCGAAATGGGGCGCAGTACCGTGGACGGGTGGACAACAGGCAAGCAATCGGATCGTGGCTCTCCGGTCCCCGCGCGGCCATGGAGGAAGCCGGGGCGGACTTCGGCTACCGGGGACAGCAGCTCGGTCTGCCCGAGGAGGGGCCGGGCTCGATCGCCCGCCCGGGCCGGCGCATCGGCGCCCTCGCCGTCGACTGGGGCCTGTGCGTCCTGATCGCATACGGCCTGATCACCGACGGCTACACGCCTGCCACACCGAACTGGGCGCTGCTCGTCTTCTTCGTGCTGAGCGTCCTGACGGTGGGGACGGTGGGCGTCACCCCCGGCAAGCGCCTCTTCGGCATCCGGGTGGTGGCGCTGGACACCGGCCGGACGGCCCCCCTGCGCGCCCTGGCCCGCACGATCCTGCTGTGCCTGGCGATCCCGCCCCTGATCTGGGACCGAGACGGCCGCGGCCTCCACGACCGCCTGGCCAAAACGGTGGAAACCAGAATCTGACACCCCGGTCCGTCTCGGGCCCCGAGGAACCGCCGTGTCATCCGGTGCCGCGCCCCCACAGGCCGGCACCCGAGAACGCTCGAACGGGGCCCGGGCCCTCAGGGGCGCGGGGAACTGCGCAAAGCCACCGACGGTCCCGCACTCGTGAACGCTGGGACGGAAGGGCTCTCAGGGGCGCGGGGAACTGCGCAAACCCCGACCGCCCCGCACCGCCGCCCCGCACACACCCGAGAAACCCGCACCACCCCGACCCGCCCCAAAAAAGGGCCCTCGAAGAACCGCACAGGTTCTCCAAGGGCCCCGAAATCCGGCCAAGCCCAGCGGCAGCGTCACCGCTGGCGACCACCCCGCGGCATCCGCATCCCCTTGGGCAGCGGCCCCTTGGGCAGCGGCATATTGCTCATCAGATCACCCAGCGCCCGCAGCCGATCGTTGGTCGCAGTCACCTGCGGCCCCGTCAGCACCCGCGGAAACTTCAGCATCGTCGTGCGGAGCTTCTTCAGCTCGACCTGGCCCTCGCCCGTGCCGACGACCACGTCATGCACCGGCACGTCCGCCACGATCCGGGCCATCTTCTTCTTCTCGGCGGCCAGCAGGCTCTTGACCCGGTTCGGGTTGCCCTCGGCGACCAGCACGATGCCGGCCTTGCCGACCGCGCGGTGCACCACGTCCTGGCTGCGGTTCATCGCGACCGCCGGCGTCGTGGTCCAGCCACGGCCGATGTTGTCCAGGACCGCAGCGGCGGCGCCCGGCTGTCCCTCCATCTGACCGAAGGCGGCACGCTCGGCCCGGCGCCCGAAGACGATCGCCGTCGCGAGGAGGGCGAGCAGGAAGCCGAGAATGCCGAGATAAGTGGGGTAACCGATCAAGAAACCGATCGCGAGGAAGACACCGAAGGTGACGATTCCGACAGCCGCGAGTACAAGACCGATCTTGGGGTCGGCCTTGCGGGTCATCTTGTAGGTCAGGGCGATCTGCTTCAGTCGCCCCGCGTTCGCAGCGTCCGCTGCGGGTTCCTTCCTCGCCATGCCACGAAGTCTACGTGGCTCGGGAAGCGGCCACGACGGCAGTGCCGGGTGGGGCGGGGGAGGGGGGAGCGGTGGGGGCGCTCCGGGAGGGGAGGAGCGTGGCCGTCGCTAGGAGCGGGAGGCCACGGACTCGAACACGCGCTGCGCCTCGACGCGGGCCTTGGCCCGGCGGCGGTCCTCCAGCACGGAGGTCCAGGCGTTCTGGCGGGCGGTGCGCTGGCCGCCGCTCATGAGAAGCGATTCGATGGCACGGAGTGCATCGGTGAACGACGGGATCGCGGTGGCGCGTACGGGCGCGGCCTGCATGGTGGAGGTCCCCCCTCGGGTCGGCGGCTCGGGCAGGAGTTGTACGTGGCGTGAGTCCAGCGTCACTGTTTGGTGTTACCAGGGCGTGACCGACCGGTCAAACGCCAATGAAACCTTGATGTGGGCCCCCAAAAGCCTGACGCGGCCCCGACGGCCCCCCAAGCTGCGGGGACGGTCGGAACCGCGTCAATCGGCCACTACCGGGCGGTAGTCACTTGTGTGCGGATTCACACGCGGGAAGTGGCACGGGGTGTCACAAGCCTAGGCGAACCGGGGTCAGACGGCCTGCGAGGCGACGTAGGCGCCGCGCTTCTCGACCGCCATCTGGTAGAGCCGTCCGGCGCGGTACGAGGAGCGGACCAGCGGTCCGGACATGACGCCGGAGAAGCCGATCTCCTCGGCCTCCTCCTTCAGCTCCACGAACTCCTGCGGCTTGACCCAGCGCTCCACGGGGTGGTGGCGGACGCTCGGGCGCAGATACTGCGTGATGGTGACCAGCTCGCAGCCGGCGTCGTGCAGCTGGTGCAGCGCCTCGCTGATCTCCTCGCGCGTCTCGCCCATGCCGAGGATCAGGTTCGACTTGGTCACCAGGCCATAGTCGCGGGCCGCGGTGATGACCTTCAGGGAGCGCTCGTAGCGGAAGCCGGGGCGGATGCGCTTGAAGATCCGCGGGACGGTCTCGACGTTGTGCGCGAAGACCTCGGGGCGGGCGGAGAAGACCTCTTCGAGTTGCTCGGGAACCGCGTTGA
Organism: Streptomyces sp. NPDC093261; assembly: GCF_044753645.1. Classification (NCBI taxonomy): domain Bacteria; kingdom Bacillati; phylum Actinomycetota; class Actinomycetes; order Kitasatosporales; family Streptomycetaceae; genus Streptomyces; species Streptomyces sp. NPDC093261. The sequence goes on along the minus strand of NZ_JBIVNO010000001.1, from coordinate 460,061 downwards.
AGTCGGGGGCGAGGAGCTCCACCTTCGTGCGGCCGGCCGCGCGGTCCGCCGTCTGGAGGTGGATCTGCCGGACCGTCTCGGCGTACAGCCAGGCGCCGCCGTCCTCGAGGTCGTCGCGGGCGACACCGGTGATGGTGGCGTAGTTCAGATCCATGGTGACCACGGACTCGCCCACACGGCGGGGCTCGTCGCGGTCCAGTGCCTCGGGCTTGCCGGTGTCGATCTGGCAGAAGTCACAGCGCCGGGTGCACTGATCGCCGCCGATGAGAAACGTGGCCTCGCGGTCCTCCCAGCACTCGTAGATGTTGGGGCAGCCGGCTTCCTGACAGACCGTGTGCAGACCCTCGCTCTTCACGAGGTTCTGCATCTTCGTGTACTCGGGACCCATTTTCGCCCGGGTCTTGATCCACTCGGGCTTGCGCTCGATGGGGGTCTGGCTGTTGCGGACCTCGAGGCGCAGCATCTTGCGTCCGTCGGGTGCGACTGCGGACACGTCGGCTCCCTGCCTGTCTGCGTAGACTTTCGATTCTTCGGCGTACACAGCGTACGCCCGTGATGTGTACGGCTCCGTGCGTGGGCCGACCTCGGGCAACGGGGGTTCATTCCCCCTTCGGCGCTAGGCCGGCGTCCGCTCGATCTCCCGCGGCCTGAGCTCGGCGCTCTCCAGGACGTCCTTCAGATGGCGTTCCGCCACCGGCAGCACCTCGCCGATGGTCACGTCCCCTCCCAGCTCGTTGGCGAGGGAGGTGACACCCGCGTCCCGGATCCCGCACGGGATGATCTTGTCGAACCACGCGTTGTCCGGGTTCACGTTCAGCGCGAAGCCGTGCATCGTGACGCCCTTGGCGACCCGGATGCCGATCGCCGCGATCTTGCGGTCCTCCCGGCGCTGGCCGGCGTTGGAGGGCGCGTACTCCGGACCGTTGAGCCGCGGGTCGAACTCCTCGTCGGTCAGGCGCGGGTCGAAGTCCAGCGAGAGGCCGCCGAGGGACGGGCGCTGCTCCACCGGGTCGCCGAGGACCCAGACGCCGCTGCGGCCCTCCACCCGGGTGGTCTCCAGGCCGAACTCCGCGCAGGTGCGGATCAGGGCCTCCTCGAGGCGGCGCACATGGGCGACGACGTCGACCGGGCGCGGGAGCTTCTGGATCGGGTAGCCCACCAGCTGGCCCGGGCCATGCCAGGTGATCTTGCCGCCGCGGTCCACGTCGATGACCGGCGTGCCGTCCAGGGGGCGCTCGTCGGGCGCCGTGCGCCGCCCGGCCGTGTAGACCGGGGGGTGCTCCAGGAGCAGGCAGGTGTCGGGGATCTCGTCCGCGAAGCGGGCGGCGTGCACCCGGCGCTGCTCGTCCCAGGCTTCCTGGTACTCGACGGCCTCGGCCCCGAACCCCATACGGACGAACCGCAACTCACTCACGGCAAGCGCCTCCCTAGAAGCTTCGTAAGGCGCGAAAGGCGCCCACGCCACTGTACGACTCGCCCGGATGCCGGTGGCGTCCGGTGGCCCGTCAGCCGGACGGGGCAATCCTCACACGATCGGATGAATGCACACCGAAGTCTGCGATCGGCTGCTCACTCTCCGCTACATTCGCGCCGTTCAGGAGGCCATAAGGGCTGCTCACCAAGGCGATACGGGCACCGCGGCGACCCGGGAGGCAGGCATGCCTTCCCCGGGGTCGCGTCGATGCCCGGGAGGCAGGAGACCGCACCGCAGATGACGGAACGACCCGCGCAGCGCACCCCCAACCGACAGCTCGCCGCGCTCATCGCAGAAGCGGGGTTCTCCAACGCCGGTCTCGCCCGTCGCGTCGACCAGCTGGGTCTCGAACACGGGCTCGATCTCAGATACGACAAGACATCCGTGACCCGGTGGCTGCGCGGGCAGCAGCCGCGCGGCACCACGCCCGCGCTCATCGCCGAGGTGTTCACCCGCCGGCTCGGCCGCCGGCTCACCGCGCAGGACCTCGGCCTTGACGCCTGCGCCCCGGTGTATGCGGGTCTGGAGTTCGCCGCCACCCCGGAGGAGGCCGTGGACATCGTCAGCGGTCTGTGGCGCAAGGACTCCGGCAGCCATGCCGAACTGCGCAAGATCGCGTTCACCCCGGCAGGTCTCGTGGTGCCCAGCCGGGACTGGCTGATCGGCCGGGCCGATGACCGGGTCGGCCGCGGCGAGACGATCGCCCGCGTCCCCGCCCAGGGCCGCCCCGCGTCCCCCCGCTCCACGCCCGCGCTCGAACCGGGGGGATCGCTGCCCCGGCAGCGCAGCCAGTCCGAACGCGGACCCGGCCAGAAGGTCACCGGCGGGGACATCGCCGCCCTCCGCTCGGTCGGCGAGCTGTTCCGGGCCCTCGACCACGCCTACGGCGGCGGCCACGCCCGCCAGGCGCTCGTGCGCTACCTGGAGCACGAGGCCGAGCCGATGCTCCGCGGCAGCTACGGCGAGCAGACCGGCCGCCGGCTGTTCGCCGCGGCCGCCGATCTCACCCGGCTCGCGGGCTGGACGTCGTACGACATCGGCGCGCACGGTCTCGCCCAGCGCTACTTCGTCCAGGCGCTGCGGCTCGCCCAGGCGGCCGGGGACCGGGTCTACGGGGCCTATGTCCTGATCACCATGAGCCGGCAGGCCGTCTATCTCGGCCACGGACGCGAGGCCGTGCAACTCGCGCGCGTCGCCCAGCAGGGCGTGGGCACCTCCGCGCCACCCGTCATCCAGGCCCTGCTGCACGCCGTGGAGGCGCGCGGCCACGGCGTGCTCGGCGAGGTGCGCGCCTGCACGGCATCGCTGGTGCGGGCCGAGCGCGCGCTGGAGTCCGCCCGGCCCGGCGACGAAGTCCCCCACTGGGCACGGTTCTTCGACGAGGCACAGCTCGCCGACGAGTTCGGGCACTGCCACCGGGACCTTCAGCAGTACCGGGCGGCGGTCCAGCACGCCGAGCGCTCACTCCAGCTCCGGGCCCCCGGCTACGCTCGCAGCCGGCTGTTCTGCCGGGTCGTGCTCGCCTCGGCGCGGCTCGGCCTCGGCGAGCTGGACCTGGCCTGCCAGTTGGCGGCCGAGGCCGCCGGACAGGCGTCGGAGATGCGGTCGGTGCGGGCGGTGGAGTACGTACGGGACTTCGAGCGCCGGCTGGAGCCGTACCGGGACGCGGCACCGGTGCGCGGGTACCGCGACAAGGTGGCCGCGCTGGCTTGAGTCTCAGGCCGCCGTGGGCAGCGGGTCCGCCAGCCGGGTCGGGCCCGTGCCCAGGTCCGCGAGGAGGGCGGACGCCGCCCGGTGGCCCGAGTGCAGCGCGCCCTGGACCGTACTCGTGTCCCGGTGGTCGCCGCACACATACAGCCCGGCCAGCAGCCGTACCGGCCGGCGCAGATCGTGCGGCGGGCGCATCGCCGGGACGGCCCGCGCGGTGTGGTGCACGGCGAGCGTCTCCCAGCGCGTGGTCGAGGTGCCGTACAGCCGCGCCAGATGAGCCCGTACGGCACCGTCCACATCGTCGGGGGGTGTGCCGAGGACCGTGGAGGAGACCAGGGCGCGGCCCGCGGGTGCCCGGGACGGGTCCACCAGGCTGACGACCGCCGTGTGCGCCACCGGACCGTCGCGGTCGGCGTCCAGCAGCAGCGCGTCGCCGGTCGTCGGCGGCTCCTCCATGGTGTGGTGGACGACGGTGACGGGATGGAAGTCCGGCACGCGCAGCCCCGGCAGCAGCTCGGCGGCGGCCGACGCGTCGGTGGCCAGCACGACGGCCCGGCAGCGCAGTTCACCGTGGTCCGCGGTGGTCACCGATGTCGTGGAGACGGAGGTGGCGCGCACGCCGGTGTGCACCGTGCCCGGCGGCAGCGCCCGGGCCAGCAGCTCCGGCAGGACCTCGGCGCCGCCCTCCGGCATGCACAGCCGGCCGCCGGCGAAGGCGTGCAGCGCCAGATCGGCGCAGCGACTCGACGTGGTCAGCTCCGGGTCGCACAACAGGGCGGCGAGCAGGGGGCGGAGAAAGCCGTCGACGGTACGGGCGGGGATCCCGCGCGCCGCGAGCGCGTGCCCGGCGGCCGACTCGGGCCGGGCCAGCAGCCGTTCCGGCGGTGTCGCGGCGATCCGGGACAGTGCCGCACCCAGGCGGGCCTGGTCCATGGCGCCGCCCAGCGGGGCCCCGGGCCGCGAGCCGGCCGCGCGGGATCCCGTGGCCAGCGAGCGGGCCGTGTGGGCCGGCCCCGTTCCGCTCGCCGACCGGGGCGCGGAAGCCCTACGGGGAGCGGTGGCAAGGGCGCGCACGGCGCTGAGCGCCGTCCGTGCGCCCCCTGCGCCCCCACCCGGCAGGGCGGCGCCCGCACGATGGTGGCGCCCCTCGCTGTGCACCAGGACGCCCGGCGCGAAGGGGCGTAGGACGAGGGACTCGAGCCCCGGCGTCAAGCGCAGCTCGGGGTACGCGGTGGACAGAAGCTGTCCGATCCGGTCGAGCCGGAAGCCGTCGACCTTCTCGGTCGACATGCGCCCACCGACGCAAGGGGCGGCCTCCAGGACCGCGGTCGTGACTCCTGCGCTGGTCAGCCGATGGGCCGCCGCGAGGCCGGCGACCCCGGCCCCGACGATGACGACGTCCGCGTGATACACGGGCTGTAGCACGTGCCCCTCCTCGAGGTTGTGCGGCCGGTGGAGACGTCATGCCCCCAACTGGCTGGAGAAATACCCGAGTTCGGATCGAGCGTAGGTCCGTGAACGGTCAGGTGTAGTCGCGCATGAACAGAGCACGGTCGCACGGCGGTCGCATGCGGTCGAAAGCGGTGATCCCCTGCCTCCTGCCCCCCGCCGACCGCCGTGGCCACACCGTCCCCTACCGCTCCAGCGCGGCCCGCAGCGCCTCCTCGATCCCGGGGAACGCGAAGGAGAACCCGGACTCCAGCAGCCGCTCGGGCACCACCCGCGCGCTGCCGAGCACATCCCCGGACATCTCCCCGAGGACCAGCCGCAGGGCCGAAGCGGGCACCGGGAAGAGCGTCGGGCGGTGCAGCACACGCCCCATGGCATCCGTGATCTCACGGTTCGTCAACGGCCGGGGAGCCGTCAGATTGAACGGGCCGGACAGGTCGTCACGGTCGATGAGATGGCGCAGCGCCGCGACCTCGTCGTGCAGCGCGATATACGACCAGTACTGCCGCCCGTCCCCCATGCGCCCGCCGAGCCCCGCCTGGAAGAGCGGGAACAGCCGTCCCCAGGCCCCGCCCTCGCGGGCCACCACCAGACCCGTCCGCGCGAACACCGTCCGCACGCCGGCCTCCTGTGCCGGGGCCGCGGCCTCCTCCCACTCCACGCACAGCGAGGGAAGGAAGCCGTCCCCGGGCGGTGCCGTCTCGTCGACCGTGCGGTCCCCGGTCTCGCCGTAGTAGCCGATCGCGCTGCCGCTCACGAACACCCGCGGCGGCTCGGGCAGGGAGGCCACCGCCTCCGCGAGTGCCGCCGTGCCCAGCACCCGGCTGTCGCGGAGCGTCTTCTTGTAGGCGTCCGTCCAGCGGCGGTCGCCGATGCCGGCCCCGGCGAGGTTCACCACGGCGTCGCATCCGATGAGCCCCGTCGCGTCGACGTACTGCCCCTCGGGGTCCCAGCAGACCTCGTTCTCGCCCCGGGCCGAGCGCCGCACCAGACGCACCACCTCGTGTCCGTCCGCGGCCAGCGATCGCACCAGGGCACTGCCGATCAGACCGGACGCACCGGCCACGGCGATTCGGGAACGTTCCATGCGCCCATCCTGCCCCGTGATTCCCAGGCGGCCCGCCCGGCGGCCCGGGGAGAGCTCCGGACGGGTCCCGGGAAGATCGCCGGGAAAGACGCCAGGGGGGTCGCCGAGAAGGTCGCCGGGGAAAGCTCCGGGCGCGTCGCCGGCGAAAGCGCAGGAAAACGCCGGGCGGGTCGGCGGCGAAAGCGCCGGACGGTTCGCCGGGGAACGGGCGGGTCGGCGGCGAAAGCGCCGGACGGTTCGCCGGGGAACGGGCGGGTCGCGGGGGGAAGCGCCGGACGGTTCGCCGGGGAACGGGCGGGTCGCGGGGGAAAGCTCCGGGCGGGGCGCCGCAAAAACGCCGGGCGGGTCGCCGGCGAGAGCTCCGCGCGGGGCGCCGTGGAAACCCCGGACGGGTTCTCCCGCCCCAGCCGTACAGTGAGCCCCATGCCCGTTCCGTACATACGCCTCGCCACGTCCGACGACGAGGACTCGCTCGGCCGCCTCGACCGTGCCACCTGGTCTCCGCTGCACTCCGTACAGCCGCGTCCCGAACCGCCGTACGGGACCTTCTTCACCGAGCGGTTCGGGCCGCGGGACCATCTCGTGGCCGAACTCGGCGGCGCCGTCGTCGGCTACCTCCGGCTCGGGTTCCCGACGTCGCTGGAGTGCAACGCGCATGTCCGGCAGATCCAGGGGCTCGCCGTCGCCGACGAGGCCCGTGGCGCCGGGGTCGGCCGGGCGCTGCTGCGGGCCGCGCGGGAGGAGGCGAGTCGGCGGGGAGCCCGGCGCCTCACCCTGCGCGTCCTCGGACACAACACCCCGGCCCGGCGCCTGTACGAGTCCGAGGGGTTCACGGTGGAGGGGATCCTGCCCGAGGAGTTCCTGATCGACGGGAAGTACGTCGACGACGTGCTCATGGGCCTGTTCCTGTGAGCGCGAGCCCCGGCGGGCAGAGCCCGCGGGCCGGTGCTCAGGGGGTGACGAGATCGCCCGTGCCCACCGCCGCCGTGGCGTCCGCCGCGCGTCCGGCGTCGCCCGCGACCTCGTCCGACGTCAGCACGTACCCCGTCTCCGGGTCCGAGGTGGAGCGGGCGAAGACGACGCCGTAGACCCGGCCGTCCGTGGTGAGCAGCGGGCCGCCGGAGTTTCCGGGCAGCACGGTGGAGCGGACGGAGTAGATGTCCCGGGTGACCGTGTCCGAGCTGTAGATGTTCTGGCCCGTGGCCCGGATCCGGCTGGCGACCGTGGCGGCCCGCAGCGTCAGATCACCGTCCTCCGGATAGCCCGCGACCACGGCCGCGTCACCGCGCTTGGCCTCGCCGTCGAAGCGCAGCACGGGCGCGTGCAGATCCGGCACATACAGCACGGCCACGTCCCGGTCCGGGTCGAAGAGCACCACCCGGGCCGCGTACGACGGGCCGACACCGCCGACACGGACCGTCGGATGGTCGATGCCCGCGACCACATGGGCGTTGGTCATGACATGCCGTGCCGCGTACACGAAGCCGCTGCCCTCACGGCCCTGGGTGCCCACGGCGCCCTCGATCTTCACCGTGCTGAGCTTGGCGGCGTTCGTCGCGCTCGGGGTGACGTTGTCCCCCGAGGGCTTGGGCACCCCGGCCGTCGGCTCGTTCTCGAACGGGTTGAAGACCTGGGGGAAGCCTGCCTGGGCGAGCGCGGTCGTGGCCCGCGAGAACCAGGCCGGGGTGGTGTCCGGCATCACCTTCTGCACGGAGCCCAGCAGCCGGGAGTCCCGGATCGCCTCGGTGACCAGCGGGGAGGAGGAGGCGCCCAGCACGCTCGCGGCCACCCACGCCACAAGCAGCACGGCCAGCGTGTTGGCCGCCGCGCCGCCGATCCCGTCGGCCACCCGCAGTGGCCCGTGGTCCAGCTCGCGCCGCAGCCTCAGCGCGAGGCGCCCCGCCAGCTCGTGGCCCACCACCGCCGGGACCAGCACCGTGAACACCGCGGTGACCGTCGCCGCCGTCGTCCCCCGTGTCACCAGGTCCATGACCCACGGCAGGATCCACACACCGACGACGGCCCCGCCCACGAAGCCGGCCAGGGAGACACAGCCGGCCAGCAGCCCGCGCCGGTAGCCGGACGCCGCGTAGGCCAGGATGACCAGCATCAGCAGGATGTCGAGCAGGTCCACGAAGCCGCCTTTCTCTAGGACCCCTTAGTACGCGCCGCAGGGGCCCAGTGATCAGCCACGCGCGCGGGGACGCCCGCGAACGGGCACGCACGTCGACCTCTTAAAACGTCTCGGACCGGGACAATGGTTCCGCCAGGTGGCACAGCACACATCGCGGAGGCCGGGGGACCCGCCGAGAGTGGGACCATGCGTGTCTTGCCAAGAGCCAGGCTGGTGCGACCCCGGTGCGTACGGGTGCCGGGGGCCGCCCTGATGCTGCTCGGCTGTCTGCCCGGATTGGCCGCCTCCCTCACGCTGATGACGTGCCCGTCCCGGGTCGAGCAGACGGTGTCGATCCTGCGCCCGCACCCGGTTGAGGCCCGGTCCGCCGTGCTGCACGCGGCACCCAGGCCGCGGATCGTGCCGCGGTCGTCCTGGACACGCGCGGTCAGGCCGAGCCAGCCGCCGCCGCGCTACGACGACAAGGTCATCGCGGTCTTCGTGCACCACACCGACTCGCCCAACCGCTACGACTGCGCCGACGTGCCCCGCATCATCCGGGCGCTGTACGCCGGCCAGATCGGCAACCGCCGGTGGGACGACATCGGCTACAACTTCCTGGTCGACCGCTGCGGCAGGATCTACGAGGGCCGCGCGGGCGGCGTCGAACGCCCCGTCACCGGAGCCCACACCCAGGGCTTCAACCACCGCACGGCGGGCATCGCCGCCATCGGCACCTTCACGGCGGGCGTGCCGGTGCCCCGGGCCATGACCGACGCGATCGCCGCCCTGGCCGCGTGGAAGCTGGGCCTCGCGGACATCGACCCGCGCAGCAGGGTCCGGCTGGTCTCCAGCAATGGCAAGAGCCGCTACAAGGAGGGCGCCGCCGTCATGCTGCCCGCCCTCGCGGGTCACCGGGACGGCTACGCGACCACCTGTCCCGGCGCGGCCCTCAGCGCCCTGCTCCCGGCGATCAGGGAACGGGCGGCCCATCTCCAGGGCAGACGGTGACCCGCCCGGGCCCGGGGGCCGGGGACCGTGTGCCGCCGCGAGACCCACAGACACATCACAGGGCAGGCGCGGTGTCCTCCGATTCCCGCGTCCTACGGTCGTGCGCGGAAGCCGACCGAAGGTGGGGATCATGAACGCCGTCAGCCGTACGGAGACGAAGAGGACGGGCACCCGGGCCGGGGCCGTGCGCAACCCCTGGACGGTGGTCCGGGCGGTGGTGACGGTCGTGCTCGGCCCGGCCGCGGTTGCGGCGTCCGCCCTCGACCAGGCCAACCGGGCGCCGCTGCACCACGGGGCCGATCCCGGCCGGCAGCCGGGTCAGCCCTTGAAGCGGTCCCACAGCCTCGGGTAGCGCTCGGCGAGCAGCGACTCGTCCTCCAGGTCGAACGGTGTCCCCTCCGGCTCGGAGGCCGTGGGCGGGATGCCCAGGTCGGGCGCCACGGTCCCGGTGAGCTGCTCGTAGGCCTCGTCCGCGGCGTAGCCCAGCTCCTCGCCGTCCCCGTCGACCTCCTCGTCGAAGTCCCCTAGCAGGCCGGCGAGCGCGTCGGGGTCGTGCAGGGCCCCCTCGAAGACCTCCCGGCCCTGGCCGATCAGCCAGCACCGGAAGAAGTCGAACGCGTCGTCGCTCGCCCCGTCCAGCAGCACCCAGGCGGCGCCCCACAGGTCCCAGCGGTAGGCGCGGTTGTAGCGGCACTCGAAATGGCGGGCGAAGTCCAGCACGGTCTCCGGGTCCAGCTGGAGCAGCCGTTCGACGAGCTGGTCGGCCTGCTCGTCGGCATCGCCCCCGGCGGCCTCGCGGCTCGAGTCCACCAGCGCCCAGAACTCCGTCTCGTCCATCACGGGACCAGCATCGGCCCTCGACGGGCGGGGCGCACGCGGAGTGCGGTGGAAAGCCACGGGCCGTAGAGCAGGACGATCCGCAGCGCGTCCCGCGCGAGACGGGCGCGCAGTCCCGGGGGCGACAGCACCTCGACCTCCGGCCCCGGCGCCGTGAGTTGCGCGTCGGCGACGTCCTCGGACTCCACCGGCAGGGTCACCGTCAGGCGGGCGGCACGCATGCGGTCATCATGCCGCCGGGCACCGACAGCGAAGGGGTACGGCGGCCGCCGTACCCCTTCGCCTCACCGCATCACCGGCTCTTACAGGCCGTACTTCTCGCGGGCCTCCTTGACGGCCGTCGCCTTGACCTCGCCGCGCCGGGCGAGCTGGGCGAGTGCCGCGACCACGATCGACGGGGCGTCGACACCGAAGTGGCGGCGGGCCGCCTCACGGGTGTCCGAGAGGCCGAAGCCGTCGGCGCCCAGCGAGGAGTAGTCCTGCTCCACCCACTGCGCGATCTGGTCGGGGACCTGGCGCATGTAGTCGGACACCGCGAGGACCGGGCCCTCGGCGCCCTGGAGCGCCTGGCGGATGTACGGCACCCGCTCCTCGCCCCGCAGCAGCGCCGCGTCCGCCTCCATGGCGTCCCGGCGCAGCTCGCCCCAGGACGTCGCCGACCACACGTCCGCCGCCACGCCCCACTCCTCGGCGAGCAGCCTCTGCGCCTGAAGCGCCCAGTGGATCGCCGTGCCGGAGCCCAGGAGCTGGATGCGCGGGGCGTTGGCCACGGGCGACAGGCCCGCCGACTCCGCCGTGTTGTAGCGGTACAGGCCCTTGACGATGCCCTCGTCGATGCCGAGGCCGGACGGCTTCGCCGGCTGCGGCAGCGGCTCGTTGTAGACCGTGAGGTAGTAGAAGACGTTCGGGTCCTCACCCGGCGCGGTCTCGCCGTACATCCGGCGCAGACCGTCCTTGACGATCACGGCGATCTCGTACGCGAAAGCCGGGTCGTAGGTCAGCGCGGCCGGGTTGGTGGCCGCGATCACCGGGGAGTGGCCGTCGGCGTGCTGGAGGCCCTCGCCCGTCAGCGTCGTGCGGCCCGCCGTGGCGCCGACGAGGAAGCCGCGGCCGAGCTGGTCGCCGAGCTGCCACATCTGGTCGGCGGTGCGCTGCCAGCCGAACATCGAGTAGAAGATGTAGAACGGGATCATCGCCTCGCCGTGCGTCGAGTACGACGTCGATGCGGCGATGAAGTCGGCCATCGAACCGGCCTCGGTGATCCCCTCGTTGAGGATCTGGCCGTTCTCGGCCTCCTTGTAGTACATCAGCTGGTCACGGTCGACCGGCTCGTACGTCTGGCCCTTCGGCGAGTAGATGCCGAGGGACGGGAAGAGCGACTCCATGCCGAAGGTGCGCGCCTCGTCCGGGACGATCGGCACCCAGCGCCGGCCCGTCTCCTTGTCGCGGACCAGGTCCTTGACCAGGCGGACGAAGGCCATGGTGGTCGCCACGTTCTGGGAGCCGGAGCCCTTGTCGAAGGACGCGAACGCCTTCTCGGACGGGGCGGGAAGCGGTGCGACCGGGTGGACACGGCGGGCCGGGGCCGGGCCGCCGAGGGCCGCGCGGCGCTCCTGGAGGTAGCGGACCTCGGGGGAGTCGGCCCCGGGGTGGCCGTAGGGCACCACGCCGTCGGCGAACCGCGCGTCCGGGATCGGAAGTTCCAGCAGGTCGCGCATCGCCTTGAACTCGTCCACCGTCAGTTTCTTCATCTGGTGGTTGGCGTTCTTCGACGCGAAGCCCGCGCCGAGGGTGTGGCCCTTGACCGTCTGCGCCAGGATCACCGTCGGGGCGCCCTTGTGCTCCAGGGCGGCCTTGTAGGCGGCGTACACCTTGCGGGGCTCGTGGCCGCCGCGCGAGATGTGGAAGCAGTCGAGGATCTTGTCGTCGCTCAGCACCTTCGCCATCTCGACGAGCGCCGGGTCCTTGCCGAAGAAGTCCTGGCGGATGTAGGCGGCGTCGCGGGTCTGGTACGTCTGGACCTGGGCGTCCGGTACCTCGCGCAGCCGGCGTACGAGCGCGCCCGTGGTGTCGAGGGCGAACAGCTCGTCCCAGGCGCTGCCCCACAGCGTCTTGACGACGTTCCAGCCGGCGCCGCGGAACTGGGCCTCCAGCTCCTGCACGATCTTGAAGTTGGCGCGCACCGGACCGTCGAGGCGCTGCAGGTTGCAGTTGATGACGAAGGTGAGGTTGTCCAGCTCCTCACGGGCGGCCAGCGCGAGCGCGGCCGTCGACTCCGGCTCGTCCATCTCGCCGTCGCCGAGGAAGGCCCAGACGTGGGACGCCGAGACGTCCTTGATACCGCGGTTGGTGAGGTAGCGGTTGAAGCGCGCCTGGTAGATCGCCGACAGCGGGCCGAGACCCATGGAGACGGTGGGGAACTCCCAGAGCCAGGGCAGCCGGCGCGGGTGCGGGTAGGAGGGCAGGCCGTTGCCGCCGGCCTCCTGGCGGAAGTGGTCGAGGTGGTGTTCGCTCAGCCGGCCGTCGAGGAAGGCGCGGGCGTAGATGCCGGGGGCGGCGTGGCCCTGGACGTACAGCTGGTCGCCGGAGCCGTCGCCCTCCTTGCCGTGGAAGAAGTGGTTGAAGCCGGTCTCGTACAGCCAGGCGGCGGAGGCGAAGGTGGCGATGTGGCCGCCGACGCCGTACTTGCTGCCGCGGGTCACCATCGCGGCCGCGTTCCAGCGGTTCCAGGCGGTGATCCGGGCTTCCATCGCCTCGTCACCGGGCACGGCCGGCTCGGCGGCGGTCGGGATGCTGTTGACGTAGTCCGTCTCGAGAAGCTTCGGCAGCGCGATGCCGGTGCCCTCGGCGCGCTCCAGCGTGCGGCGCATCAGGTACGCGGCACGGTGCGGCCCGGCCGCCTTGGTGACGGCGTCCAGGGAGGCCTGCCATTCGGCGGTCTCCTCGGGGTCGCGGTCCGGGAGCTGGTCGAGCTCGCTCGGCTGGATGGCGTTGGGGTCGGTCATGTCGCCGCCTTCCTCAGTCGAAGGGGGTTCCCTCATCGGTAAGGGTCGGGGTTGCCCTTGGTCTTTGGCAGGACAGGGCGGTGGACTTCGGTGGAAGTCCGTCGGCGACTGTAACTCCCTGATCGATGATCGATCAAAGGGGTGAGGGGCAAAACCTCTCGATTTCGAGAAAGTCGGCACGCGGTGCCGTCGAACGAGACACCGAGTGTCGCTCTTTCTCGGGGGTTTTCGCAGGTCGCCCGCGTTCGAACGGGGCGGCGCTCCGGTGCTGGGGAAGGGGCTCCTAGGCCCGTGGGGCGCACCCCAGCACGTGTGCCTTCACGATCTCCGCGATCCGCGGGTCGCGCCGCCGGAAAGCGGCCACCAGCTCCTCGTGCTCCTCCGCGTACGACTGCTGCACCGTCCCCAGCCAGCGGATCGACAGGGCCGTGAACACCTCGATGCCCAGTCCCTCCCAGGTGTGCAGCAGCACCGAGTTCCCGGCGGCCCGCACCAGCTCCCGGTGGAAGGCCACCGTGTGCCGCACCTGCCCCGTCCCGTCCGACCTGCGGTCCGCCTCGTAGAGGGCCGTCACGTGCGGTTCCAGGGCCGAGCAGTCCTCCGCCAGCCGTCCGGCCGCCAGCTCCGCCGCGATGGCTTCCAGACCGGCCCGGACGGGATAGCTCTCCTCCAGGTCGGCTGCCGTCAGATTCCGCACACGCACGCCCTTGTTGGGTGCCGACTCGATCAGCCGCAGCGACTCCAGCTCCCGCAGCGCCTCCCGGACCGGCGTCTGGCTGACCTCCAGCTCCGTGGCGATCCGCCGCTCCACGATCCGCTCGCCCGGCTTCCAGCGCCCGCTGACGATCCCCTCCACGATGTGCTCGCGGATCTGCTCGCGCAGCGAGTGGACGACGGGCGCGGTCATGAGGGCTCCTCAGTCGGGGCGTTCGACGCTTAGACAATACGGCGGTCAGCCCGTGGGGGAAGAGCGCATGCGGGCGCTTTCCCGCAGGTGAGACAAGGCTTACACCCCGCTGTCACGGACAGACACGGCGCCCCCGTCCGGAACGTCCGGACGGGGGCGCCGTGGAACAGGCCGGCTGTCGGTGGCTCAGAGGCCGAGCTCGACCTCGAACTCGCCTGCCTCCAGGATCGCCTTGACCGCGGTCAGGTAGCGGGCGGCGTCGGCGCCGTCCACCAGACGGTGGTCGTAGGAGAGGGTCAGGTAGGTCATGTCGCGGACGCCGATGACCGTGCCCTCCTCGGTCTCGATGACCGCCGGGCGCTTGACCGTGGCACCGATACCAAGGATCGCGACCTGGCCCGGCGGCACGATGATCGTGTCGAACAGCGCGCCCCGCGAACCGGTGTTGCTGATGGTGAAGGTCGCGCCGGACAGCTCGTCCGGAGTGATCTTGCTGGCCCGGACCTTGCCCGCCAGCTCGGCGGTGGCCTTGGCGATGCCCGCGATGTTGAGGTCACCGGCGTGCTTGATGACCGGGGTCATCAGGCCCTTCTCGGAGTCCACCGCGATACCGATGTTCTCGGTGTCGAAGTAGGTGATGGTGCCCTCGGCCTCGTTGATCCTGGCGTTGATGACCGGGTGGGCCTTCAGCGCCTGGGCCGCCGCCTTCACGAAGAACGGCATCGGGGAGAGCTTGACGCCCTCGCGGGCCGCGAACGCGTCCTTGGCCTGGGCGCGCAGACGCATCAGGCGGGTCACGTCGACCTCGACCACCGAGGACAGCTGGGCCTGCTCGTGCAGGGCCTTGACCATGTTGTCGCCGATGACCTTGCGGATCCGCGGCATCTTCACGGTCTGGCCGCGCAGCGGGGAGACCTCCAGGGCCGGCGCCTTGCGGGCGGCGGGCGCCGCGGCGGCGGGAGCCGGAGCCGCGGCGGCGGCCTTCGCGGCCTCGGCGGCGGCGATGACGTCCTGCTTGCGGATGCGGCCGCCGACGCCGGTGCCCTTGACGGTGGACAGGTCGACGCCGTTCTCGGCGGCGAGCTTGCGCACCAGGGGGGTCACATAGGCGCCCTCGTCGGTCGGCTGCGCGGCGCGAGCCGCCGGGGCCGGGGTGACCGGGGCGGGCGCCGGGGCCGGGGCGGCGGGCGCGGCGGGGGCCGGGGCGGCAGCGGCGGGGGCCGCCGGAGCGGCCGGAGCCGGGGCCGGGGCGGCGGGCGCGGCGGGGGCGGCGGGGGCGGCAGCGGCGGGTGCCGGAGCCGGGGCGGCGGGGGCCGGGGCGGCCGCGGGAGCGGCACCCGGCTGGCCGATGACGGCGAGCTTGGCGCCGACCTCGGCGGTCTCGTCCTCGCCGACCACGATCTCCAGGAGCACGCCGGAGGCGGGCGCCGGGATCTCGGTGTCGACCTTGTCCGTGGAGACCTCGAGCAGCGGCTCGTCGGCATCGACGGTGTCGCCGACCGACTTCAGCCAGCGGGTGACGGTGCCCTCGGTGACGCTCTCACCGAGCGCGGGCAGGACCACGTCCGTGCCCTGGGCGCCACCGGCCGGAGCGGCGGGGGCGGCGGGAGCGGGGGCCGGGGCCTCGGCGACCGGGGCCGGCTCGGCGGCCGCGGCCGGGGCGGGCTCGGCCGGCGGGGCGGGGGCCTCGGCGGCGGCCGGGGCCGGAGCCGCGGCGGGGGCGCCCGTGCCGTCGTCGATGACGGCCAGCTCGGCGCCGACCTCGACGGTCTCGTCCTCGGCGACCTTGATGGAGGCCAGGACGCCGGAGGCGGGGGCGGGGATCTCGGTGTCGACCTTGTCGGTCGACACCTCGAGCAGCGGCTCGTCGGCCTCGACGCGTTCGCCCTCGGCCTTCAGCCAGCGGGTGACGGTGCCCTCGGTGACGCTCTCACCGAGCGCCGGAAGGGTTACGGAAACCGGCATGGTTTCGGTTGCTCCTTACGAAGTGCGGAAGTCTGTGTCGTCGCGTTCGTCGACCGAGGGTCAGTCGTGCATGTGAAGAGGCTTGCCGGCCAGGGCGAGGTGAGCCTCGCCGAGCGCCTCGTTCTGCGTCGGGTGGGCGTGGATCAGCTGGGCGACCTCGGACGGCAGCGCCTCCCAGTTGTAGATCAGCTGGGCCTCGCCCACCTGCTCGCCCATCCGGTCGCCGACCATGTGGACGCCGACCACGGCACCGTCCTTCACCTGGACGAGCTTGATCTCGCCCGCGGTCTTGAGGATCCGGCTCTTGCCGTTGCCCCCGAGGGGGAACTTGATGGAGACGACCTTGTCCGCGCCGTAGATCTCCTTGGCCTTGGCCTCGGTGATGCCGACGGAGGCGACCTCGGGGTGGCAGTAGGTCACCCGCGGCACGCCGTCGTAGTCGATCGGGACGACCTTCAGGCCGGCCAGGCGCTCCGCCACCAGGATGCCCTCGGCGAAGCCGACGTGCGCGAGCTGGAGCGTCGGGACCAGGTCACCGACGGCGGAGATGGTCGGGACGTTGGTGCGCATGTACTCGTCGACGAGGACGTAGCCGCGGTCCATGGCGACGCCGGCCTCCTCGTAGCCCAGATTCTGGGAGACCGGGCCGCGGCCGACGGCGACGAGGAGGATCTCCGCCTCGAACTCCTTGCCGTCGGCGAGGGTGACCTTGACACCGTCCTGGGTGTACTCGGCCTTCTGGAAGAAGGTGCCCAGGTTGAACTTGATGCCGCGCTTGCGGAAGGCGCGCTCAAGAAGCTTGGAGGAGTTCTCGTCCTCGACCGGGACGAGGTGCTTGAGGCCCTCGATGACCGTGACGTCGGCACCGAAGGACTTCCAGGCGGAGGCGAACTCGACGCCGATGACGCCGCCGCCGAGGATGATCGCGGACTTGGGCACGCGGTCCAGGACGAGGGCGTGGTCCGAGGAGATGATGCGGTTGCCGTCGATCTGGAGGCCGGGCAGCGACTTCGGCACGGAACCGGTCGCCAGGAGGACGTGGCGGCCCTGGATCCGCTGACCGTTCACGTCGACGGAGGTCGGGGAGGAGAGCCGGCCCTCGCCCTCGATGTAGGTCACCTTGCGGGAGGCGATCAGGCCCTGCAGACCCTTGTACAGGCCCGAGATGACCTCGTCCTTGTACTTGTGGACGGCCGGGACGTCGATGCCCTCGAAGCTGGTCTTGACACCGAACTGCTCGCTCTCGCGGGCCTGGTCGGCGATCTCGCCCGCGTGGAGCAGAGCCTTGGTGGGGATGCAACCCTTGTGCAGGCAGGTGCCGCCGACCTTGTCCTTCTCGATCAGGGCGACGTCCAGACCCAGCTGCGCCCCTCGCAGGGCCGCGGCGTAACCACCGCTACCACCGCCGAGGATCACTAGGTCGAAAACGGTGCTGGCGTCGTTCGCCACGTCACGTCCTCCATGCATGTGCGCCGTGCGCCGGTCTCCGATGACCGGCAGGCGGCTGGTGTCCGGCCGCTTGTTGCTTCGGCCCTTCGGTGGGGGCCCTGTCCTGCCGAGACCCCATCTTTGCACTTGTCGGCGGCTGAGGAGACGCCGGGCCGCGGTCTGGGACGTCTGATCCATCACGTCGGGAGGTCGTGGCCGCCCCCGCCCCCGCGGATTTCGTCGAGGGCGTAACGCCCGTACGGCCGGGAGCACGGCCCGGGCCCGAGGGCGGGACGAGGGAGGCCCCGGATGCCGTGGCATCCGGGGCCTCCCTCGTGTGTGGCGCACTCCGGTGCGCGTCACTGCGTGCGGGCGTCAGCCGAGGTCGCCCGCGGCGGTCAGCTCCGCGAGCCGCACCAGGGTGCGGACCGCCGAACCGGTGCCGCCCTTGGGGGTGTAGCCGAAGGGGGCCTGCTCGTTGAAGGCCGGGCCGGCGATGTCGAGGTGGGCCCAGGTGATGCCCTCACCGACGAACTCCTTCAGGAACAGACCGGCGACCAGGCCGCCGCCCATCCGCTCGCCCATGTTGGCGATGTCGGCCGTCGGGGAGTCCATGCCCTTGCGCAGGTGCTCGGGGAGCGGCATCGGCCAGGACTCCTCGCCGACCTCCTCGGCGGCCTCGTGGATCGCGGTGCGGAACGCGTCGTCGTTCGCCATGATCCCGAAGGTGCGGCTGCCGAGCGCCAGCATCATCGCGCCGGTCAGGGTCGCGACGTCCACGATCGCGTCGGGGTCCTCCTCCGACGCCGCCCACAGGGCGTCGGCGAGCACCAGACGGCCCTCGGCGTCCGTGTTGAGGACCTCGACGGTCTTGCCGCTGTACATGCGCAGCACGTCGCCCGGGCGGGTGGCCGAGCCGGACGGCATGTTCTCGGCCAGGGCGAGCCAGGCGGTGACGTTGACCTCGAGACCGAGCCGGGCTGCGGCCACGACCGCGGCGAAGACCGCCGCCGCGCCGCTCATGTCGCACTTCATGGTCTCGTTGTGGCCGGCCGGCTTGAGCGAGATGCCCCCCGAGTCGTAGGTGATGCCCTTGCCGACCAGTGCCAGGTGCTTGCTCGCCTCAGGGTGCGTGTACGACACCTTCACCAGGCGCGGCCCGGAGGCCGAGCCCGCGCCGACGCCGAGGATGCCGCCGTAGCCGCCCTTGGCCAGCGCCTTCTCGTCGAGCACCTGCACCTTGAGGCCGTGCTCCTTGCCCGCGGTCTGCGCCAGGGACGCGAAGGCCGCCGGGTTCAGGTCGTTGGGCGGCATGTTGACGAGGTCGCGGGCGCGGTTGAGTTCCTCGGTGACCGCGATGGCGCGCTCGACGGCCGCCTTGTAGGCCTTGTCGCGCGGCTTGCCGCCGAGCAGGGCGACCTCGGCGAGCGGAGCCTTGCCGTTCTTGGAGTTCTTGCCGTTCTCCTTGTACGCGTCGAAGGAGTACGCGCCGAGCAGCGCGCCCTCGGCGATGACGCCGGCGTCGGCGGCGTCCGTGAGCGGCAGCGCGAAGACGGCCTTCTTGGAACCGGCGAGCGCACGGGCGGCGGCACCGGCGGCCCGGCGCAGCGATTCGGCGGCGTAGGACTCGTCCTTCTCCGGCGCGGCACCGAGGCCGACGGCCACCACGACGGGAGCCTTGAAGCCGGAGGGTGCGGGCAGCTTCGTCACCTCGCCCTCGGCACCCGAGGCGCCCAGAGTCTCCAGGACGACGGCGAGCCTGCCGTCGTACGCCTGGTCCACGGCCTCGGCGCCCGGTGCGACGACCGGGCCCTCGGCGCCCTTCGCGACACCGACCACGATCGCGTCGGCGCGCAGGCCGGCCGCCGCGGCGGTGCTGAGAGTGAGAGCAGTCACGGTGGTGAAATCTCGCTTCCGATTGAGTTTCGGTGGCCGAACGGGATGGGGTCGACCGGCCCGGGACCCGACCCTAGATTGCTCCGATCGTTCGGTCTTCACCTGGGCAGGGAAACACCCGGCACGAGCCTACGCGCGGTGGCCGGTGCGCTCGTTCCCTTGGGTGTTCACCTCTTCGTGGTGCCTTGGCCGTCTGCCGCCCGGCCGATCGGTGGCCCGGATCACACCGGGGCTTCCCGCGAGCGGCCCGCCCACCGTTTTCGGTGATGGTTTTTCATGATGTCTGCCGGTTCCTCCCGGTCCGACCCCGGCGCCCTGGCCCGTCGTGGGGCCCGGACGTGGACGATCAGCCCAGGGACAGGACGACGAGCGCGGTCGTCGCGGCCGTCTCCGCGAGAGCGCCGAAGACATCACCCGTCACTCCGCCGAACCGCCGGACGCAGTGCCGCAGCAGCAGTTCCGCGGCGGCCACCGCGACCACCACCGAGGCCGCCGCACGGACGGCGCCGTAGAGGCCGAACAGCGCGCCCCCGGCCGCCGCCGCCGCGGTCACGGCGAGCCCCGCGGCGAGGGAGCCCCCCACCGGGACCACCCCGGCGACCGCCGCCCCCAGCCCCTCCGGCCGCGCGGCCGGCACCCCCTCGCGCGCGGCCAGGGTGAGGGCGAGCCGCGCGGCGGTCGCCGAGACGACGGCGGCCAGCAGGCCTCGCGTCCAGGAGGTGCCGTACGCCTGGGCGAGGGCCGCCACCTGGGCGAGCAGCACCAGGACCAGAGTGATCACGCCGAACGGGCCGATGTCCGACTGCTTCATGATGCGCAGCGCGTCCTCGGCGGCCTTCCCGCTGCCGAGTCCGTCGGCGGTGTCGGCGAGCCCGTCCAGATGCAGGCCCCGGGTCAGCACGGCCGGTACGGCGGCGCCGGCGACGGCGGCCGTCAGCGGACCCGCGCCCAGCAGGAGCAGGACCGCGCCGAGCAGCCCGGCGAGGACCCCGACCACCACTCCGGCGAGCGGCGCGCACACCATGCCGCCGCGTGCGGCCGGGCGGTCCCAGCGGGTCACCGTGACGGGCAGGACGGTGAGGGTGCCGAAGGCGAAGCGGAGGCCGTGCAGGCGCGGGGTCTTGGACACGGGCGAAGGGTACGTGAGGGGTGGGATCGTGCTTCCGTGGGGCGGCCGTGCGTGGGCAGGCGGCCGTGCTTCCGTGGGACGGCCCTGCTCGGGGCGGCCGTGACAGGCGGTTCGGGGCCGTCGCGGGCACACTTTCCCCATGGGCCACTGGCTGGAGCGCAACATCGTCGAGCCGGGCAAGCTCCCGCTGCTGCTCGCGCTGGCCTCGTTCGTGCTGACGTTCGTGGTCACCCGGGTCGTCACCCGTCTCATCCGGGCGGGCAAGGGGCCGTTCGGCAACGTGAGCGCCGGTGGCGTGCACGTCCACCACGTCGTCCCCGGTGTCGTCCTCGTCGTCGTGGGCGGCTTCGGCGCGCTTGCCGGCCGCCATGGCCCGGGTTCCGGTGTGTGCGCGATCCTCTTCGGCGTCGGGGCGGGCCTGGTCCTGGACGAGTTCGCGCTGATCCTGCACCTCGCGGACGTCTACTGGACGGCGGAGGGCCGCAAGAGCGTCGAGATCGTCGTGCTCACGGCGGCGCTGGTCGGCCTGGTCCTCGCGGGCTTCGCGCCGTTCGGCGTCAACGACGTCTCCGCGAGCGAGCTGCACGACCGCGGCACCGTCATCGCGAGCGTCGGCGCGAACTTCCTCTTCTCGCTGCTCGCCCTGAGCAAGGGCAAGGCGCGCACCGCGCTCTTCGGCGTGATCGTCCCGCTGGTCGCCGTGATCGGCGCCGTGCGGCTGGCCCGCCCCGGCTCCCCGTGGGCCAGACGGTTCTACCGCCGCCGGCCGCACGCCCGCGCCCGGGCGGGCCTGCGGGCCTACCACCACGACCGCCGCTGGGCGGTCCCCAGCCGCAGACTTCAGGACTGGATCGGCGGCAGGCCCGACTCACAGGACACCCGGGTGCCCCAGCGCCAGTAGCGGCTGAGCGCCGACATCCCGCACAGCACCAGCACCGCGGCGATCGCGGCGATGTGCTCCTTGCCCGCGAGGTTGTCCTTGATCAGGAGTTCGCCGATCATCGCCGCGGTCACCACGCCTCCGGTCAGATAGGCCTGGTACCGCCAGCACAGGAACAGGGCCAGCCCGATCACCGCCGCCGACGGACCGGTGTCGACGACCTGCGCGTCCGTCGGGAGCAGCCCCAGCGGATGATGCGCTCCCCACTGGACTCCCATGCGCGCGTAGAGCGTGCCGGACAGGGTGGTGGCGTACGCGATGCCGAGCGTGCGCCACCAGCCCAGACAGATCTCGGCGATCCCGAACACGCACAGGATCTGGAGCAGTGCCCCCCACACCGGCAGATCGAGGGCCGGTACGAAGAGGGAGAGCGGGGTGCGCAGCAGGGCCAGATGGAGCGGCTCCTCGGCCCGTACGGACCCGATGTGCTGTACGAACCCGAAGCCCCACGGCTGGTTCTGCACGAACTGGAGGACCGATGTCAGGCACACGGCCGTCAGCGTCATCGGGACCGCCCGCCGGCTCCGTCGCGCGAGGGCCTGGCGCACGGTGACGTACAGCAGTCCCCATTCGGCGCGGGCCAGGCGGGCGAGGGCGTTCATCCGGCGTTCCTCATCGTCCGGTGCTCCTCATCGTCCGGTGATTCTCATCGTCCGGTGCTTCTCATCTGTGCGACTCAAGGTGCTTGCGGTGCAGCCACTTCGGCAGTCCCGGAGCCTCCAGGAACCCCTCGGCGCGCGCCGAGGCGACGCCGATGCGCAGCAGGTCCGCGCTCTTCTCGAAGAGCAGGAACCGGGGCTCCCAGATGGGCCGGTACTTCGCGTTGGCCCGGTACAGCGACTCGATCTGCCACCAGCGCGAGAAGAAGCTGAGGAGCGAACGCCACAGCCTGAGCACCGGTCCGGCACCGAGGCGCGCACCACGTTCGAAGACGGATCGGAACATGGCGAAGTTGAGCGATACCTGGGTGATCTCGATCTCGCGGGCGCGGCGCAGGAGTTCGATGACCATGAACTCCATCAGCCCGTTGTCGGAGTCGCGGTCACGGCGCATCAGGTCGAGCGAGAGCCCGCGCGGGCCCCACGGCACGAAGGACAGCAGCGCCCGCAGCCGGCCCTCGGCGTCCACGCACTCCAGCATCACGCACTGCCCGTCCTGCGGGTCGCCGAGCCGCCCCAGCGCCATGCTGAACCCGCGCTCGGTGGCCCCGTCCCGCCAGTCGTCGGCCTTCTCCAGCAGATACGCCATCTCCTGCGCGGGGATGTCCTCGTGGCGCCGGATACGCACCGTGTACCCGGCGCGCCGCACCCGGTTGTAGGCCTGGCGGACGGTGCGCATGGCCCGGCCCTCGAGGGTGAACTCGCCGATGTCCACGAGGGCTTCGTCACCGAGTTCGAGCGCGTCCAGCCCGTGCCGCGCGTACACGGTCCCGGCCTCCTCGCTCGCGCCCATCACGGCCGGGATCCAGCCGTGCGCCCGGGCCTCGGCGAGCCAGGGCTCGATGGCGCCGGGCCAGGCCTCGGGGTCACCGAGCGGGTCGCCGGAGGCGAGCGAGACACCGCCGACG
This sequence comes from Streptomyces sp. NPDC093261, assembly GCF_044753645.1. Classification (NCBI taxonomy): domain Bacteria; kingdom Bacillati; phylum Actinomycetota; class Actinomycetes; order Kitasatosporales; family Streptomycetaceae; genus Streptomyces; species Streptomyces sp. NPDC093261. The sequence continues at coordinate 437,543 of NZ_JBIVNO010000001.1, read as the reverse complement.
ACGCGGTAGGCGACCGCGGCCTTGCCGGTGGGGGACCAGATCACGCTCTTCTCCCGGCGCAGCGCGAAGTACCCGAGCGAGTCCCGCTCGCCGTGCCGGGCGAGCAGCGCCCGCAGCCGCTTCTCGTCGTCCTCCGTGAGGGGGTCGACGGCGCGCCGGGAGCGGAAGGCGGCGTAGAGCACGGCGAGGACCAGCAGCGTGCTGAAGACGTTGATCGTGACGTTGACCCAGTTCGGCGTGGTGATACCGGGGTAGTGCGACTCGTCGGCGGCGACGGAGACCAGGCGCAGGGTGCCGTAGCGCCACCGGTCCAGGAAGGTCGAGCGGTGCGGGTCGTGCGCGGTGTTGGTGACGGTCACCAGGAGCGCCGCGAGCAGCGAGGAGGCGAGCAGACCGCCGACGGCGACCACGGCGGCGAGCCGCGGGTTGGAGCGGTCGCCCTTGGCGTAGAACTCGCGCCGCCCGACGAGAAGGGCACCGACGAAGCCCGCGGTGAGCACCAGGGAGACCCAGTTCTGCGCGTACTGCCGGATCTCCGGGAAGCTCATGGCGAAGGCGAACAGCAGCAGGAACGGGCCACTGAGCACGAGGTTGAGGATCCATGCGGCCCGCTTGCGCCGCCGCATGGTGACGGCGAGGAACATCGTGAAGACGCCCGAGGCGAATCCCGCGGTCAGCAGGTACGGGGTGAAGAGGTTCTCCTGGTTGTGTCGCCGTACGTCCTGCCCCAGGGAGACCCAGACGGCGGAGAGGAAGTTGATGAAGGTGACGGCGCGCAGGTACCAGACGGCGCATGCGGCGGCCCGCCGGGAGGCCCGACTGGACCGCCGTGGCTCGCCCCCCGGCCGAACCGTGCGTTCCTGTTCCATGGTGAAACGGGCATCTCCCATGAAGGGCGATGATATGGGGCGGCCGGGTGTGCGCGGGGGAGCGGTGCGGGACGGAATCCGCCGGATCGGACCCCCTTCGCCGCACAGCCGACCGCACGTCATCCTCGGCCGCCGTCGGCGCGCCTGGTCGCTCGTCAGGTTCAGGCCGCTGGTCGTGTCCGGCTGGTGATCACGGCCGGGCCGCTTCTCGCACCCGCCGGCTGCGGCGTCCCGCCGCTGCCGGTGTCCGGCCGGCCCCCGGAGGGCCGCGCTCCGCCTTGGGCTGCTTGTCGGCCGGCCGCTGCGGCCCCTCGGTGCTCGTCGTTCCCGGCTGCCCGCCGGGCCTCACCGCACGCCACGTCCGGTCGCGCGTCTCCCGGGGCGACTCCACACACCCGGGCGACTCCTTACGCCCGGCCGCGCGTCGGGCCGCTTGTCGTCCGCGGGCCATCCGCCGTGTCCGGCCCGCGCGTCGCGCCCGGGCAACTCCGCTGCCCGGGCGGCGAGCCGCCCCGAGCAACTGCGCACGCCCAGGCGGCTCCTGACGCCCCGACAGCTTCCCGCGTCCGTCGGCCGGGCACGCCCTGACCGCCGGCCCGTGGGGGCTTGTGCGTGCCCGTCGCCGGCCCATGGCCGCCTGTCGTGCCCGCCGCCCGCCCGCGGGGGCTTGCCGTGCCCGCCTGCCGCGCACCCTCCCAGGCCCCCCTGAGCTACTCGTCGCCCCGGGCCTCCGTGGCCGTCTCCGGGAGTTCTGCCGCCAGGGCGGCGGCGGCCTGGATCAGGGGGAGTGCCAGGAGGGCGCCGGTGCCCTCGCCGACGGTCACGCCGTGGTCGAGGAGCGGCTCCAGTGCCATCCGGTCCAGTGCCTTGGCCTGCGCGGGCTCCCCGCTGTTCTGGCCGGCCAGCCACCAGTCCGGCGCGCGGAACGCGATCCGCTGCGCGACCAGCGCGCACGCCGCCGACACGACCCCGTCCAGGATCACCGGGGTCCTGCGCACGGCGCACTGCAGCAGGAAGCCCGTCATCGCCGCCAGATCGGCCCCGCCGACCGCGGCGAGCAGCTGCAACTGGTCGCCCAGCACCGGCCGGGCCCGCCGCAGCGCGTCCCGTACGGCCGCGCACTTGCGCATCCACGCCAGGTCGTCGATCGCGAGCCCCCCGCGCCCGGTCACCACGGACGCGTCCGTCCCGCACAGGGCGGCGATCAGCACGGCCGCCGGCGTGGTCCCGCCGACGCTCAGGTCACCGAGGACCACCAGATCGGTCCCGGCGTCCGCCTCCTCGTCGGCGACCGCGGTCCCCGCCCGGAACGCCGCCTCCGCCTCTTCGGGCGTCAGCGCGTCCTCGACATCGATGCGTCCGCTGCCGCGCCGCACCCGGTGCCGTACGACATCCCCGGGCAGTTCGTCCGGATCGCAGTCGAGCGCCAAGTCGACCACGCGCACGGGCACGTTCAGTTGCCGCGCCAGGATCGACGCCGGGCTCGCGCCCTCCAGTACCGCCCGCACCAGCCGGTCCGCGCTGCCCGCCGGCCGCGCGGACACCCCCAGTGAGGCGATGCCATGGTCACCCGCGAACAGCACGACGCGCGGTCGCTCGATCGGCCGCACGGGTACGGCGGACTGCGCGGCCGCCAGCCACTCACCCAGGTCGTCCAGACGGCCCAGTGCCCCGGGCGGCACGATCTGACGCTCCCTGCGCGCCTCCGCGTCGCGGCGCACCCCGCTGTCGGGGCGCTCGATCAGATCGGTGAAGTCGTCGAGATTAAGCGAGCTCATTGGTCGAACAGTACCGGCCCTGATCGTGCGTTGAGGCGCCACGTCGACGGCACGTCATTGCACCACTGAGTGGTGTCCCGTACGTACCTTTTGTGCATGTACGGCTGTGCACCCCCGTGGTCGCGGCCGTACCCCTGTCGCCGCGGTCCTCCGTCGTCCCGCCCGCCCCCAGCCGCCACCCCCGTCGCCACAGGAGCCGCCCATGCGCCGCACCCCACGGACGGCCGCCGCGCACCGCGCCGAACGCCGCGGTGAACCCGCCCCGGACCCCGCCCGCCCGCCGGAGCCGCGCCGCGAGGACTGCCCGTGGTGCGGCTCCACACGACTGCGCATCCGCGTCCGCACCCGGCCGAGCGCCGCCCCGGACCCGGTGCGGCCGGGCGCCCTCGGCGTCGACGAGTGCCGGGACTGCGCCCATGTCTTCCGCAACCCCCGCCCCGCCGCCGGGGAACGCGCCCGCCACGACTCCGACGCCCCCGACGGCAGCCGGGAGCGCCACCGCTTCGCCGAGCGCTTCCTCGGCGCCCGTGCGAGCGCCCGGCGCCACCGGGCGGCCGCCCGCGCGCTGCTGTCCCTCCCGGAGCCGGAGAGCTGGCTCGACGTCGGCACGGGGCACGGCCACTTCCCCGAAGCGGCCAGGGAGATCCACCCCTACACCTCCTTCGACGGACTGGACCCCACGTGGCGCGTCCACCGGGCGTGGGCCGCGGGCCGGGTCGAGGAGGCTCACCGCGGACACCTCACCGACCCGGCGATCCTCGCGCGTCTGCGCTGCCGCTACGACGTCGTCAGCATGGTGCACCACCTGGAGCGCGCCCCCGACCCGCGCGCGGAACTGCGCGCCGCCCTGACCGTGCTGCGCCCCGGCGGTCACCTGCTCGTCGAGGCCATCGACCCCGGGCGCGCGTTCGGCCGGCTGCTCGGCGGGCGGTGGTTCCCGCACGGGGAGCCGCACCGCCTCCACCTCGTGCCGCCGGCCAATCTGCTGGCCGAACTCCAGGCCCTGGGCTGCGCGATCGTCGCCACGGACCACCGCGCGCCGCAGACGCCGTACGTGCCGGCGGGCGCCCTCGCCCCGACGCCGGCCGGTGCCCTGCCGGTGCCGGACCGCGCCCCGGCACCGCCGCTGCGGCGCATCCGCTTCTCCGGCGCCTACCGGGTCATCGCGCGCACGCCGCCCTCATCCCCGTAGCGTGAGCGCCTGCCCGGCCACCACCAGCAGGACGTGCTCGCACTCCGCCGCGAACGCCGCGTTCAGACGGCCGAGTTCGTCACGGTAGCGGCGGCCGGACGCCGTCGCCGGGACGATGCCGGAGCCCACCTCGTTCGAGACGGCGACGACCTTCCGGCGGGTCTCCCGCACCGCCGCCGCCAGCTTCTCCACCCGCGTCCGCAGGGCCCGTTCGCCGCCGTCCGCCCACTCCGCGTCGTCCCACGCGTCCACCGCGTCCATCGCGTCGGTCAGCCACAGCGACAGGCAGTCGATCAGCAGCGGCGGCCCCTCCTCCTTCAGCAGCGGCAGGAGGTCGCAGGTCTCGGTGGTGCGCCAGGAGCCGGGCCGTCGCTCCCGGTGCGCGGCCACCCGCGCCGCCCACTCCGTGTCCCCGCCCCGCGTTCCGCCGGTCGCCACGTACAGCACGTCCGGGAACGCCTCCAGCCGCCGCTCGGCCTCCACCGACTTGCCCGAGCGCGCCCCGCCCAGCACCAGCGTGCGCCGCGGCACGTCAGGGACCTGGTCGTAGGCTCCCACGGCCAGCGTCGTCCCGTCCGGCACCGCCCGCGCCCCCGCGGCCGCGAGCCGCCGCCGCAGCTCGGCGCCCGGCGGCACGTCGTGGTCGAGGTGCACGGCGATGACGTCGGTGGTCGGCCCGAGCGCCCCCACCGCCCGCAGCCTCGCGACCGCGTCCGGCCGCCCCACCACGTCGGCGACCACCATGGCGTACGGCTCCACCGGCCCCACGAGGCCGGCGGGCGCCCCGCCCGGCGGCAGATACAGCAGCCGCATCCCGTCCGGGCCCGTCACCGCGTAGCCCGTGCCCGGCGCGTCCATCGCCAGGGCCCGCACCCGGTGCCCGGTCAGCAGTGCCAGCTCCCGCCCGTCCGGCACCCGTGCGGGCTGCGGCAGACCCGCCGGGACCTCCACCGGGGGCCCCTCGTGCGGGTGGGTCAGAAGTACCTGGCGTACCCCGGCCAGAGAGTGCCCGGCACGTGCGGCCGCGAACGCCGCACCCGGCGTCAGGTCCAGCAGCAGCGTGCCGTCCACCAGCAGCGAGGTCGCCGCGCGCGCCTCCGGGCCGAGCGCACGCGCGCAGGCCGCACAGGGACAGTCGGGGCGGGGGAGTCCCGCGGGGGCACCGGTGCCGAGCAGAGTCAGTTCCACGGACCCGATTTTCCCGGGTCGCCGCAGGTCTTGCGCGTCCGGCTAGGCTCAGGACAGCGGCCGGACCAGGATCCGGCCGGTGCTCTGCATGTGCTCACATCTGGGAGGCGTACATGGCGGCATGGACGTGGCGGTTCGAGAAGGCCGACGGGGCGGAGGTCCAGCCCGCGGTCGTGCCCGAGGAGTTCACCACGCAGGGGGACGCCGAGTCCTGGATCGGGGAGCACTGGAGGGAACTGCTCGACGGCGGCGCCGACCGGGTGCGGCTGTACGAGGACTCGACGGAGATCTACGGGCCCATGAGCCTGCGCGCCGACGAGTCGTAGCCGGGGACGCACGCACGCGCGGGGCGGACGGGGCCGTACGGCCCTCGCCCGCCCCGACCCGTCATCCGCTGCCGTCCGCCTACTGCCCGCCCGGGGTCCCGCCTACTGCCCGCCCCGGGCCCCCTTACTGCTCGCCCAGGGTGACGGCGACCGTCCGCCGGCCGCCGTCGCGGGTGAAGGTGACGGTCGTCCGCTGTCCCGGCCTGTCGCCGGCGAGCGCCTCCGCGAGCGAGGTGATCGTGGTGACGTCCCGGTCGCCCAGCCTGGTGATGACGTCCCCGGCCCTCAATCCCGCCTTGTCGGCCGCGCCGCCCGGCTGGACCTCGACCACCGCGACTCCAACCGGCTGATAGGCGCCGTTCACCACCGTGCGGCCGGTGATGCCGAGCGCGGCCCGTCCCGAGTAGGTGACCCGGCCGCTCTTGATGATCTGGTCGGCGATCGCCTTCACCAGGGACGCCGGGATGGCGAACCCGATGCCGGGCGCCGCGCCGTTGCCGAGTTCGGGGTCGACGGCGGCGAGCGTGGGGATGCCGATGACCTGGCCGTTCAGATCGACGAGCGCGCCCCCGCTGTTGCCGGGGTTGATGTCCGCCGAGGTCTGCACCATGTTCGCGATGGTGGCGCCCGTACCGCCCTCGCTGTTCCCCTCGCTGACGGTCCGTCCGGTCGCCGAGACGATCCCGTCGGTCACGCTCGACGACAGCCCGAGCGGTGAGCCCATGGCGAGGACGATCTGACCCACCTGGACCCTGGCCGAGTCGCCGAAGACAGCCGGCCGCAGGCCCTGCGGCGTCCGGTCCAGCCGGATGACGGCGAGATCCTGCTGCGGATACGAGGAGACGAGGCTCGCGGTGAGCACCTGCTGGCTGTTGGCGGTGGTCACCCTGAACTTCTTGCTGCTGCCCACCACATGCGCGTTGGTGACGATGTGCGCGTTGCCGTCGTAGACCACCCCGGACCCGAGGGCCTCGCCGGCCTGGATCTGCACCACCGACGGCAGCACGTTCTTGATGACCCGCTGGTAGTCGCTCTGCAGATCGTTGGCCGTCGTGGGGGAGGGGGCCTGCGCGTTGGTCGGGTGCTCGGTCGGGGCCGGCTGCCCGGAGCCGGTGCAGCCGGGCAGGACCAGACACCACAGGAGAAACGGAACGCACCGCCGAACGGCACGGGCACGGGTAGCGTCCATGCCCCGAGTCTCCCCTCGGGAGGGTTCCCGGGCTCTTCCTGCGCGTCCGAACGAGGCGGCCGGCCGTGGCTCAGCCGCGTACCCCGCACAGATGCAGCAACGCGGCCACGCCCCGGTACGGATCCGTGCGTCCCGCCCGTTCCTCGGCGGCCAGCAGACGCTCCACGTCCGCGGGGAGCGGCGCGTCGTCGGGCGCCGTGTCCGTGAAGACCCGCACCCCGTACCAGGCGTGCAGCGGAGCCCCGATCCCGGCGAGCGTCGCGGTCAGCGTCGCCAGCCGGTCGGCGCGCACACCCGGGCCCAGGGGGGATGGGGATCCCCCCGCTCGAGCGGAGTCGGGAGTGGGGGAGCAGGCGGTGGTGCCGAAGGAGGCGAGCGCCGTGTCCCAGTTCCCGGACAGCCCCGGCCGCATCGCCAGCGCGTCCCCGTTCCGCACGAGCAGCGACAGCAGTCCCCCGGGCGCGAGCATCCGCGCCAGCCCCGCCAGCAGCGGATCGGGCTCGTCCACGTACATGAGCACCCCGTGGCACAGCACCACGTCGAAGCTGCCCGGCAGGAAGTGCACCCCCGTGTCGCGCCCGTCCCCCTCGATGATCCGCATCCGCTCCCGGATGCCCTCGGGCTCCCCGGACAGGGCCTCGCGGGCCACCGCGAGCATCCTCGGATTCTGTTCGAGCCCGGTGACCCGGTGCCCGGCGCGGGCCAGGCGCAGCGCCTGGGTGCCCCGGCCCATCCCCACGTCGAGCACCCGCAGCCGCTGCCCGACGGGGAACCGCCCGGCTATCTGCTCGTCGAGCTGCCGGCCTACCAGCTCCTGCCGTACGACATCACGCAAACCGCCCGGCCTGTCCGGCCAGGCACCGACCGCATCCCCGGAGAGAGAATCCGCGCTCAGGGCCGCTCTCCGCGCTTGACCAGCGGCTTCGGTAGCCTGAATCGGCGGATCTGCAGGGAGCGCATCAGCGCGTAGGCGATCGCGCCCTTCTTGTTCCGGTCGGGGAAGCGCTCGTTCAGCCGCTTGCGCAGCCGGAACGCGGAGAAGATCGAGTCGACCACGATCAGGACGATGACGACGAGCCACAGCAGCAGCGCGATGTTCTGCAGCGAGGTCACCTTCACCAGGCTCAGCGCCAGGATGATCACGGCCATCGGCAGGAAGAACTCCGCGATGTTGACGCGCGCGTCGATGTAGTCGCGGGCGAACTTGCGGACCGGGCCCTTGTCCCGCGCCGGCAGATACCGCTCGTCACCGCCGGCCAGCGCCTGTCGCTGCCGCTCCATCTGGACGCGGCGCTCCTCGCGCTGGCGCTTCGCGGCGTCCTTGCGCGTCATCGGCGTGTTGGCGACGCTGCGCCGCTGGGACTGGGCCTCACTGCGCTTGGGCGTGGGCCGGCCCTTCTTGGCCTGCGGGTCACGGGGCTGCTTGGAGTCGGTCACCGGCGCCTTGTCGGCGGGGGCCTTCTCTTCCTTGGCACGGCTACGGAACACAAAACCCAAGGGTACGGGGTTCCCCCGCATGGACCCCAGCCGGCTGGGGAACGATCCGGCAACACCGCTCGTCTGTAGGGGGACAGAGGCCCTCAAAAAGGAGGACAGCCGGCGTTCTTCCGGAAGCCGGCCGAGGGAATCCGGGCGTCTCCCTGTACGTAACCTCGGGGGACACCTACTCCCTACGCCGGAGCGGGACCGTACGCAGTCGTCCTTGGGGATGACCGCATCCGTCCCCGAACAGTGCGGTAATGGATGCAGGGCCCGTACTGTGGGTCCTGTCGCAGACCTGTGAGCTGGAGTCCGTCAGAAGGGGGCGCGCGAAGCCCATGAGCGGTGTCATGAAGCGTATGGGGATGATCTTCCGCGCGAAGGCGAACAAGGCCCTTGACCGGGCCGAGGACCCGCGCGAGACCCTCGATTACTCGTACCAGAAGCAGCTCGAGCTGCTCCAGAAGGTGCGCCGTGGAGTCGCGGACGTGGCGACCAGCCGCAAGCGCCTGGAGCTCCAGCTCAACCAGTTGCAGCAGCAGTCCTCCAAGCTGGAGGACCAGGGCCGCAAGGCGCTGGCGCTCGGCCGCGAGGACCTGGCCCGCGAGGCGCTGTCCCGGCGCGCCGCGCTCCAGCAGCAGGTGACGGACCTGGAGACCCAGCACCAGACCCTGCAGGGCGAGGAGGAGAAGCTGACCCTGGCGGCCCAGCGCCTCCAGGCCAAGGTGGACGCCTTCCGCACCAAGAAGGAGACCATCAAGGCGACGTACACGGCGGCCCAGGCACAGACCCGGATCGGCGAGGCGTTCTCCGGTATCTCCGAGGAGATGGGCGACGTCGGCCTCGCGATCCAGCGCGCCGAGGACAAGACGGCACAGCTCCAGGCCCGCGCCGGCGCCATCGACGAGCTGCTGGCCTCCGGCGCCCTGGACGACCCCTCCGGTATGGCCAAGGACGACATCCAGGCGGAGCTGGACCGGCTCTCCGGCGGTACGGACGTGGAGCTGGAGCTTCAGCGCATGAAGGCGGAGCTGGCGGGAGGCGCCTCCGACCAGCGGCAGGCGCTGGAGGGTGGCACGGGCCAGGGGCAGTCCCAGTCCCAGCCGCAGGACACCCCGCGCTTCGACAAGCAGTGACGCTCGGCGGACCGTCACCTCACGTAACGCTGTCATCCACCGGGTCCCACGCCGACAGGAGGGCCACATGATCGTACGGATCATGGGGGAGGGGCAGGTGAAGCTGGACGACACCCACTTCACCGAGCTCAACAAGCTGGACGACGAGCTGCTGCGGGAGATGCAGAGGGACGACGAGGAGGGCTTCCGGCGCACGCTGAACGCCCTCCTGGACGCGGTGCGCCGGCTGGGCGCCCCGCTGCCGGACGACTCCCTGGAACCGTCGGAGCTGATCCTGCCGTCGCCGGAGGCCACCCTCGCGGAGGTCCGCGAGATGCTGAACGACGACGGCCTGATCCCGGGCTGAGGGGTTCGGCACCTCCGGGTGCCGGTCCCTTCGCATCCCCAGGCCCTTCGGCGGCTCCGGGTCCCTTGCGGCGGCTCCGGTTTTTTCGGCGGGCCCGGTCCCTTTTGGCGGCTCCGGGTCCCTTCGGCGGCTCCGGGCCCTCTCGGCAGCCCGGGGTCGCTCGGCACTCCCAGGTGCGTTCAAGGCGCCCCTTCTCCGGGGCCCCACCACCCTGGTTCCGCCCGCCGCAGGCCCCCCGTACCGTGAACCCGTGAGCCCCCTGGAACGCACCTGGTGCCGGATCGGCGCCCATCCCCTCGCGCTGGACGCCGCCCTCGCCTTCGGCGTCCTCGTCTCCATGGTGGCCAGTTCCTTCGTCGACCCCCATGGCGAGCACGGCGCGGACTGGAGCCCACGCAGCCCGGGTGTGCTGAGCCTCGCCCTCATGGTGCTCGGTGCGGCGGCGCTCATCCTGCGGCGCCGGCGGCCCCTGGCCGTCCTCGCGGTCACGGTCGCCCTCTCCCTCGTGGAACTGGTCGCCGCCGACCCGCGCGCCCCCGTCGCGATGTCCGCGGTCGTCGCCCTGTACACCGTCGCCTCCACCACCGACCGCCCCACCACCTGGCGCGTCGGCCTGCTCACCATGACGGTGCTCACCGGTGCCGCCATGCTCGGCGGTCCCCTGCCGTGGTACGACCAGGAGAACCTCGGCCTCTTCGCCTGGACCGGCATGGCCGCGGCCGCGGGCGACGCCGTCCGCAGCCGCCGCGCCTTCGTGCACGCCATCAGGGAGCGCGCCGAACGCGCGGAACGCACCCGCGAGGAGGAGGCCCGCCGCCGGGTCGCCGAGGAGCGGCTGCGCATCGCCAGGGATCTGCACGATGTGGTCGCCCACCACATCGCCCTGGTCAATGTCCAGGCCGGGGTCGCCGCGCATGTCATGGACAAGCGCCCCGACCAGGCGAAGGAGGCCCTCGGCCATGTCCGCGAGGCCAGCCGGTCCGCGCTCAACGAGCTGCGCGCCACCGTCGGTCTGCTGCGGCAGTCCGGGGACCCCGAGGCACCCACCGAGCCCGCCCCCGGCCTCGCCCGACTCGACGAGCTGGCCGACACCTTCCGCCACGCCGGGCTCCCCGTGGAGGTCGCTCGCGCCGACCACGGCACCGTCCTGCCCGCGGCCGTCGACCTGGCCGCGTACCGGGTGATCCAGGAGGCCCTGACCAATGTGCAGAAGCACGCCGGCCAGACGGCGAAGGCCGAGGTCAGCGTGGTCCGGGTGGGACCGCATATGGAGATCACGGTCCTCGACGACGGCACGGGCGAGGACACCGGGCCCGAGAACGACGACGGATACGGCGGGCACGGGCTGCTGGGCATGCGGGAGCGCGTCACCGCCCTGGGCGGAGCCCTCACCGCCGGTCCCCGCTACGGAGGCGGGTTCCGGGTCCATGCGATCCTGCCGCTCGAGACGCGCACGACGACCGCAGCCGGGGAGAGCGTGTGACCGCCGCCCAGGGAGGGCCCGTATGACCATCCGTGTCCTGCTCGCCGACGACCAGGCGCTGCTCCGCAGCGCCTTCCGGGTCCTCGTCGACTCGGAGCCGGACATGGAGGTGGTGGGCGAGGCGTCCGATGGCGCGGAGGCGGTCCGGCTGGCCGGGGAGCAGCGCGCCGACGTGGTCCTCATGGACATCCGGATGCCCGGGACGGACGGTCTCGCCGCGACCCGGCTGATCAGCGCGGACCCCGCCCTCGCCCACGTCCGTGTGGTCATCCTGACGACCTTCGAGGTCGACGACTATGTCGTGCAGTCACTGCGCGCCGGGGCCTCCGGGTTCCTCGGCAAGGGGTCCGAGCCGGAGGAGCTGCTGAACGCCATCCGGGTCGCGGCGGGCGGCGAGGCGCTGCTGTCCCCCGCCGCCACCAAGGGACTGATCGCCCGCTTCCTCGCCCAGGGCGACGACGACGGACGCGACCCGGCCCGCTCCGACCGGCTGGACACGCTGACCGGCCGGGAACGCGAGGTGCTCGTCCAGGTCGCCGGGGGCCACTCCAACGACGAGATCGCCGTACGTCTTCAGGTCAGCCCGCTGACGGTCAAGACGCATGTCAACCGGGCCATGGCCAAGCTGGGCGCACGCGACCGGGCCCAACTCGTCGTCATCGCCTACGAGTCGGGGCTGGTGCGTCCGAGGGTGGAGTGAGCGGGGCCGGGCCCGCTACATCCACGGGTGGAGCGGGCTCCGTCGGGCCGTACTGCGCCCGCAGTAGGAGGGGCCCGAGGAACGGGACCTCGGGGCGAGGGAACCACCCCGTGCGATGCCTCAGGGTAATAGGGGGCGCACCTGTGTGCCCCTGACCTTCCGCTCAGCCACAGAGAGAGACGCCGACCCATGTCCTGGCTGTCACGATTCAGCCTCGCGCAACGGGCCCTGATAGCGCTGATGTCCATCGTCGCGCTCGTCTTCGGGGCGATCGCGATCCCGCAGCTCAAGCAGCAGCTCCTGCCCACCATCAACCTGCCCGTCGTGTCCGTCCTGGCGCCGTACCAGGGGGCGTCCCCCGACGTGGTCGAGAAGCAGGTCGTCGAGCCCCTCGAGAACACCCTCCAGGCCGTCTCCGGCATCAAGGGCGTCACCTCCACGGCGAGCGAGGGCAACGCCGTCATCATGGCGTCCTTCGACTACGGCAACGACACCAAGCAGCTCGTCGCCGATGTCCAGCAGGCCGTCAACCGGGCCCGCATCAAGCTCCCGGACTCGGTCGACCCGCAGGTGATCGCCGGTTCGACGGACGACATCCCGACCGTCGTTCTCGCCGTCACCTCGGACAAGGACCAGCAGGCCCTGTCCGACCAGCTCGACAAGACCGTCGTGCCCGCGCTGAAGGACATCTCGGGCGTCGGCCAGGTGACCGTCAACGGCGTACGGGACCTTCAGGTCACGGTCACGCCCGACAACGCGAAGCTCGCCCGGTCGGGGCTGACCCCGGCCGCACTGGGCCAGGCCCTGCAGGCGGGCGGCGCCACGGTCCCCGCGGGCTCCTTCGACGAGAACGGGGGCAACCGCACGGTCCAGGTCGGCGGCGGATTCACCTCGCTGCGGCAGATCGAGGACCTGATGGTCACCGGCGAGCCCGGCAAGAAGCCCGTACGCCTCGGTGACATCGCCACGGTCCGGCAGCAGGAGGCCAAGGCCGACTCGATCACCCGCACCGACGGCAAGCCGAGCCTCGCCGTGGCCGTCACCATGGACCACGACGGCAGCGCGGTCGCCATCTCCAAGGCCGTCCGGGACAAGCTGCCGGACCTGCGCAAGGACCTCGGCTCCGGCTCCACGATCACCGTGGTCAGCGACCAGGGACCGGCGGTCTCCAAGTCCATCGACGGTCTGACCACCGAGGGCGCGCTGGGTCTGCTCTTCGCGGTCCTGGTGATCCTGCTCTTCCTGGCCTCGGTGCGTTCCACCCTCGTCACGGCGGTCTCGATCCCGCTGTCGGTCGTGCTGGCCCTGATCGTGCTGTGGACGCGCGACGTGTCGCTGAACGTGCTCACGCTCGGCGCGCTGACCATCGCCATCGGCCGGGTCGTCGACGACTCGATCGTGGTCCTGGAGAACATCAAGCGGCACCTCGGCTACGGCGAGGAGCGGCAGACGGCGATCCTCACCGCCGTCCGCGAGGTGGCCGGCGCGGTGACCTCGTCCACCCTGACGACGGTGGCGGTCTTCCTGCCGATCGGTCTGGTCGGCGGCATGGTGGGCGAGCTGTTCGGCTCGTTCTCCCTCACCGTGACGGCGGCCCTGCTGGCCTCGCTGCTGGTGTCGCTGACGGTCGTCCCGGTCCTGTCGTACTGGTTCCTGCGCGCTCCGAAGACCATGCCCGAGGACGCGGGCGAGGCGCGCCGGGTCGCCGAGGAGAAGGAGGCGAGGAGCCGGCTCCAGCGCTTCTACGTGCCGGTGCTGCGCTTCGCCACCCGTCGCCGCCTCACCAGCGTGGCCATCGCGGCGGTCGTTCTGATCGGCACCTTCGGCATGGCGCCGCTGCTGAAGACGAACTTCTTCGACCAGGGCGAGCAGCAGGTGCTCACCGTCAAGCAGAAGCTCAGGCCGGGCACGAGCCTGGCGGCGACGGACGCCCAGGCCAAGAAGGTCGAGCAGATGCTCTCCGGGGTGAAGGGCGTCAAGGACTACCAGGTCACCGTCGGTTCGTCCGGCTTCATGGCCGCCTTCGGCGGGGGCACCGGCAGCAACCAGGCGTCGTACACGGTCATGCTGGACGACTCCGCGAAGTACAAGGACGTGCAGACCCGCGTCGAGGACGGTCTGGCCAGGCTCTCCGGGATCGGTACGACCACGGTGTCGGCCGGGGACGGGTTCGGCAACCAGGACCTGAGCGTGGTCGTGAAGGCGGCCGACGCGGATGTGCTGCGCACGGCGTCGGAGCAGGTCCGGGCCGAGGTCGCGAAGCTCAAGGACGTCACGGATGTGTCGAGCGACCTGGCGCAGAGCGTGCCGCGCGTCTCGGTCCAGGCCAACTCCCGCGCGGCGGCGGCCGGTTTCAACGACCAGACGCTCGGCGCCGCGGTCGCCCAGGCCGTGCAGGGCACCACGACCGGCAAGGCGATCCTGGACGACACCGAGCGGGACATCGTCATCAAGGCGGCGAAGCCCGCGCAGACGCTGGACCAGCTGAAGCAGCTTCAGCTCGGCCCGGTGAGGCTGGGTGACATCGCGACGGTGAAGCTGGTGGACGGCCCGGTGTCGATGACCCGGATCGACGGCCAGCGCGCGGCGACGATCACGGCGCGCCCGACCGGCGACAACACGGGCGCGGTGAGCGCGGACCTCCAGGCGAAGATCAAGGCGCTGAAGCTCCCGGCGGGCGCGAAGGCCGAGATCGGCGGTGTCTCGCAGGACCAGAGCGACGCCTTCAAGAACCTGGGCCTCGCGATGCTGGCCGCGGTGGCCATCGTGTTCATGCTGCTGGTCGCCACGTTCCGCAGCCTGGCCCAGCCGCTGATCCTGCTGGTCTCCATCCCGTTCGCGGCGACCGGCGCGATCGGTCTCCTGGTCGCCACGGGCACCCCGATGGGCGTGCCGGCGATGATCGGCATGCTGATGCTGATCGGCATCGTGGTGACCAACGCGATCGTGCTGATCGACCTGATCAACCAGTACCGCAAGCAGGGCCACGGCGTGGTGGAGGCCGTGATCGAGGGCGGCCGCCACCGTCTGCGCCCGATCCTGATGACGGCCCTGGCCACCATCTTCGCGCTCCTCCCGATGGCCCTGGGTGTCACGGGCGAGGGCGGTTTCATCGCCCAGCCGCTGGCCGTGGTGGTGATCGGCGGCCTCGTCACGTCGACGCTGCTGACGCTTCTGCTGGTGCCGACCCTCTACGCGACGCTGGAGCTCCGCAAGGAGCGCCGCGCGAAGAAGAGGGCGGCGAAGCGGGCGAAGAAGGCGGGGGCACCGGTCGAGCAGGCGGAGTCCGGGGAGCCGGAGCCCGCGGGGGTGTAGTGCCCCGGGTATGAGTGACCGAAGGCCCGGCCCGCACGAACGTGCGAGCCGGGCCTTGGCGTGTGCGGGCGGACGGAGAGCCGGCCCGGCGAGCGGCTACGGCAGCGCGAGCATCCGCTCCAGGGCGAGCTTCGCGAACGCCTCGGTCTCCTTGTCCACCTCGATGCGGTTGACCAGGGTGCCCTCGGCCAGCGACTCCAGCGCCCACACCAGGTGGGGCAGGTCGATGCGGTTCATCGTCGAGCAGAAGCAGACCGTCCTGTCGAGGAAGACGATCTCCTTGCCCTCCGGCGCGAAACGGTTCGCCAGCCGGCGGACGAGGTTCAGCTCCGTGCCGATGGCCCACTTGGAGCCCGCGGGGGCGGCCTCCAGCGCCTTGATGATGTACTCCGTCGAACCGACGTAGTCCGCGGCGGCCACGACCTCGTGCCGGCACTCCGGGTGCACCAGCACGTTCACCCCCGGGATCCGCTCCCGCACGTCGTTCACCGACTCGAGGTTGAAGCGGCCGTGCACCGAGCAGTGACCGCGCCACAGGATCATCTTCGCGGCGCGCAGCTCCTCGGCGGTCAGCCCGCCGTTCGGCTTGTGCGGGTTGTAGACCACGCAGTCGTCCAGCGACATGCCCATGTCGCGCACCGCCGTGTTGCGGCCCAGGTGCTGGTCGGGCAGGAAGAGGACCTTCTCCCCCTGCTGGAACGCCCACTCCAGGGCCCGCCGGGCGTTCGACGACGTGCAGATGGTGCCGCCGTGCTTGCCGGTGAACGCCTTGATGTCCGCGGACGAGTTCATGTACGAGACCGGGACGACCTGCTCGGCGATGCCCGCCTCGGTGAGCACGTCCCAGCACTCGGCGACCTGCTCGGCGGTCGCCATGTCGGCCATGGAGCAGCCGGCCGCCAGGTCCGGCAGGACGACCTTCTGGTCGTCCGACGTCAGGATGTCAGCCGACTCCGCCATGAAGTGCACACCGCAGAAGACGATGTACTCGGCCTCCGGGCGGGCCGCCGCGTCCCGGGCCAGCTTGAAGGAGTCGCCCGTGACGTCGGCGAACTGGATGACCTCGTCGCGCTGATAGTGGTGGCCGAGCACGAAGACCTTGTCGCCGAGCTTCTCCTTGGCCGCGCGGGCGCGCGCGACCAGGTCCGGGTCGGACGGCGAGGGCAGGTCGCCGGGACACTCGACTCCCCGTTCGCTCTTGGGGTCGGCCTCACGGCCGAGCAGCAGGAGGGCGAGGGGCGTCGGCTGTACGTCGAGCTCCTGGGTCTGGGCGGTGGTCACCTCACGCACCCTTTCTGTTCTGCGGCTCGCCGCCCGAAGAGGGACGGCGGGACATGCGGGACAAAGCCTTTTCGTCGAATTGACGCTATCTATCATAACCGCTTCATGTCAGTTTGACGATGGCCATAGTGTCGATGTGACGTGAATCCCGGCCCGGTCCGCTGCCCGCCCCAGAGGCCCCAAGCCGTACGACGGCGATCCGCCCCGTCGCCTGGCGGCACTCCACGCCTCATACGGCGGCGGTACGCAGGCCCGTACGCAGGCCGTACGACGGGGGCGCGGCGGTGTCACCCGGCCGTCCACAGGCCGGTGTCCATGTTCCGGGGCATGTGCGAGCATGAAGGGGGGAAGCGAGAAGAAACGCGCTCGGCCTGGAATGAATCCGTGGCCATGCCGGTTGCACTCGTCGGCAAGCAGTCTCCGTACAACCCGGGAGAGATGTAGATGTCCGTACAGGACGAGACCACCACCGTCACCGACGGCATCATCCTGACCGACGCCGCCGCGGCCAAGGTCAAGGCCCTGCTCGACCAGGAAGGCCGTGACGATCTGGCGCTGCGGGTCGCGGTCCAGCCCGGCGGCTGCTCCGGCCTGCGCTACCAGCTCTTCTTCGACGAGCGCTCGCTCGACGGCGACGTGGAGAAGGACTTCGGCGGAGTCAAGGTCGTCACCGACCGGATGAGCGCCCCGTACCTGGGCGGCGCCACCATCGACTTCGTCGACACGATCGAGAAGCAGGGCTTCACCATCGACAACCCGAACGCGACGGGCTCCTGCGCCTGCGGCGACTCCTTCAGCTGAGCAAGCCGGCGCCTCACCGGTACGCGCTGATGCACGAAGGCGGCGTCCCCTCCGCGGGGACGCCGCCTTCGTTCTGCGGGAACCGTCGTCAGCGGGGGGCCATCGACCCCGCCCCGCCCGTCGACGCCTTCGGCAGCGTGTCCGCCGAGTCCTTGGGGATCGGCGTGCCGTCCGAGTCCACCACCCGGCGGTCGCCGAGCGGCGCGTTCAGGTGCAGCGTCGTGTGGTAGATCTTGGCGATCATGGCGCAGACCCTGCCCTGCCAGGGCGTCTCGGTCACGGTCACCGTCACCCGGTCGGAGTCCTCACGCACGAATGCCGCGTAGTCGGCGCACACCCCGCCCTCGTAGGCGATGGTGAGGTCCCGGCCGTCGGCGGTGTAGCCCAGCACCTTCACCTCACGGTGCGTCGGCGCGGGTGAGGGCCGGTTCCCCGGTCCGCTCGTCGACGGGCTCGGCTGCGGGACCGGCGCCCCGCTCGCCCCGCCCGTCGGCCGAGGGGCCACCAGATACCGCGGATCGACCGCGGGATACGTCACCGTGAAGGTGTCGCCGCTCCCCGAGGCCCCCGTCCCCCGCACCGCGAACAGCCATGACGGCACCAGCACCGCCTTCCCGCTCACCGCGTGCACGGCCAGTCCGAACACCGCGCCCTCCACGGACGCCGACGCACGCTGCGAGGCGGCCGGGCCCGCCGTGCACGGCTTCTCGTCCCGGTCCCTGACCGGTACGGGTCCGGGGCAGCCGCCGATGCCCTTGCGGCCGTACGACGACGGCGCGCCGTTCATCAGGTCCAGCGTCTTGCGCGCGCCGAGCACGGGATAGACGGCCCCCTTCACCGGTGCCACGAGATTGCCGCTGCCGCCGATGACCCTGCCCTCGGAGCTGATCCGCAGCCCGGTCGTCCAGCCGTGCGTGGGCAGCCCGCCCACCACCGGTTCGGCGTTCACCACCCGCACCCGGTCCATGAGCTGGGACGCGTCCAGCTTCGCGTCGTCCTGGCCGACAGCCTTGAGCACGGGAGCGGCCGCCTGCCGCGCCGCCTCCTCGCTCACCGGGCCCGGCCGCACCCCCGCGGTCCCGGACCCGACGGGCCGGCACATCGTGCCCCGGGGGCAGTTGTCGGTGCCCGGCACAGAGGAGCTGAATGTCCAGGTGCCCGGTCCGTCCCGGTTGACCCGCAGATTCGGCTCCGCGCTGTCCTTCGCCGCCCCCACCTGCCAGGTGTCTTTGACGAGCCTCGGAGTGCCGCCGAGGTCCAGCGCCTTGGCGAGCCGGGCCACCTGGTCCTGGGTCACCCGGCCCTTCGCCCAGTACACCGGCGCCGACCTCGGCCCGTCGGGGAGCGTGCCCCGGACGGTGTACGTGGTGCCGTAGGGGTTGGGCTCGCCCACGGCGATGCCCGGTGTGGCGCCCTCGCTCGAGCCGTCGAGGGCCAGGGCCGGGGGAGTGCCGTCGCCGCCCGGCGCCGGGGAGCCGCCAAGCCCGCCGGACGCGCTCGCGGCGAGGAAGGCCCCGCCGCCGCCGACGAGCAGAACCGCCGCCGCGACCGAGGCGACCACCGCGGGGGAGCGCCGGCGCGGCGTGGCAGCGCCCGTGTCCTCGGTGACGTCGGGTGCGCCGTTCGTGTCGTCGGGTCGCTCGGTGCTCACCGCATCGCTCCTTCGGCTCCACTGCTGTCCCGGAGGACCCCGCCGCACCCGAAAGGAGCACCCAGAGGTCGTACCCCGCCTCCCCATCAAAGGGGACGGCGATGGGACGCGCGGGGGGAGCGCGCGGTTCCCTCATGGCGCGCCCGGGGCCGAGGGGACCCGGGCGCGTTCCCGGAGGCGGACCGGTCAGTCCCCGTAGTCGGACATCGCCTCCAGCAGACGCGCCGAGGCGGGCGGCACGCTGACGCCGTGGATCAGGGAGGGGGAGACCGGCCGGGAGGCGCTCTTGCCGGGCGGGGCCCAGTGCGGGACCATCCGGGCGCAGTCGCCGCGCAGCGCCGCCAGGCCTCCCTCGGGATCAAGCGGTCCGGTGCCGTGGAATTCGGGCTTCGTCATAGCGGAACCGTAGGCACGCTGAAGGCGAAGGCGAAAGATCTACTATTGGGTAGTTTCGCCTGCTTCAGTGGAACGGGTCGACCGGGTAGCGTGAACTGTCAATCCCCCCTCCTCCACAGGAGCGTGTCCTCGCCGTGCGTATCGCAGTCACCGGCTCCATCGCCACCGACCACCTCATGACCTTCCCCGGTCGTTTCGCCGATCAGTTCGTCGCGGACCAGTTGCACACGGTCTCGCTGTCCTTCCTGGTCGACCGTCTCGACGTACGCCGGGGCGGAGTGGGCGCGAACATCGCCTTCGGCATGGGTCAGCTCGGCACCCGGCCGGTCCTGGTCGGCGCGGCAGGCTCGGACTTCGACGAGTACCGTGCCTGGCTGGACCGGCACGGGGTGGACACGGCCTCCGTCCGGATCTCCGACACCCAGCACACGGCCCGCTTCGTCTGCACCACCGACGCCGACCACAACCAGATCGGCTCCTTCTATACCGGCGCGATGAGCGAGGCCCGGCTCATCGAACTCAAGACGGTCGCCGACCGGGTGGACGGCCTGGACCTGGTGCTGATCGGCGCGGACGACCCTGAGGCGATGCTGCGCCACACGGAGGAGTGCCGCTCCCGGTCCATCCCCTTCGCCGCGGACTTCTCGCAGCAGATCGCGCGGATGAACGGCGACGAGATCCGGATACTGCTGGACGGGGCGACCTACCTCTTCTCCAACGAGTACGAGAAGGGGCTCATCGAGAACAAGACCGGCTGGAGTGACACCGAGATCCTGGCCCGGGTGGGCCACCGGGTGACCACGCTCGGCTCGCGGGGCGTGCGCATCGAGCGGTCCGGCGACGACCCGATCGAGGTCGGCGTGCCCGAGGAGACGGCCAAGGTCGACCCGACGGGTGTCGGCGACGCCTTCCGCGCGGGCTTCCTGTCGGGCCTCGCCTGGGGTGTCTCGCTGGAGCGCGCCGCCCAGGTCGGCTGCATGCTCGCGACCCTGGTCATCGAGACGCTGGGCACCCAGGAGTACCAGCTGCGCAGGGCCCACTTCATGGACCGCTTCACCAAGGCCTACGGCGACGAGGCCGCGCTCGAGGTCCAGGAACACCTGGCCTGACCGCCGGACCCGCCCGCCTGCGGGGCGATGGAGACCATACGGGGCGGTTCAGGAGAGCCGGCGGACCAGATAGGCGGAGCCCCGTTCCGCCGGCTCCTCGCCCACGAACTGCTGTTCCCGCATCTCGCACCACGCCGGGATGTCGAGCCGGGCCGCCTCGTCGTCCGCGAGCACGCGTACGGTGCCGCCCACCGGGACGTCCCCGATGACCTTCGCCAGTTCGATCACCGGGATCGGGCACCGCTTGCCGAGGGCGTCCACGACGAGGGCCTCCTCGTGCGCGGCCGTCCGCGGAGCCGGGGCGCCGAGCTTCTCGCGCACCGTCGCCACCACGCCCGGCAGCACCGAAAGGAACCGGTCGACTTCCCCGGCCGCGACCCCCGGCGGCAGCGACACCCGGACGTTGCCCTCGCTCAGCACCCCCATCGCCTTCAGCACATGGCTCGGGGTCAGCGTGCTGCTGGTGCAGGACGAGCCCGACGAGACGGAGAAGCCCGCCCGGTCCAGCTCGTGCAGCACCGTCTCCCCGTCGACATAGAGACACGAGAAGGTGACGATCCCGGGCAGCCGCCGGACCGGGTCGCCCACCACCTCCACATCGGGCACCAGCTCCGGCACCCGGGCCCGGATTCGCTCCGTCAGCCCCCGCAGCCGGGCCGCCTCTTCGGCCGCCTCCGTCCGCACCGCCCGCAGCGACGCCGCGGCCGCCACGATGGCCGGGATGTTCTGGAAGCCGGCCGCCCGTCCCGACTCCCGCTCGTCCACGGGTCCTTGAGGCGCGAACCGCACGCCCTTGCGGACGGCGAGAAGCCCGACCCCCGAGGGCCCGCCCCATTTGTGCGCGCTCGCGGTCAGCAGCGACCAGCCGCCCTCCACCGAGCCCCAGCCCAGTGACTGCGCGGCGTCCACCAGCAGCGGCACCCCGGCCGTCCGGCACACCTCGGCCACCTCGGCCACCGGCTGCACCGTGCCCACCTCGTGGTTGGCCGACTGCAGGCACGCCAGGGCGGTGTCCGGGCGCAGCGCCGCCCCGTACGCCTCGGCCTCGGCCCGGCCCGCCCGGGAGACCGGCACCCGGGTCACCGTTCCCCCCGCTGCCTCGAACGCCTCCGCCGAATGAAGGACAGAGGAGTGTTCGACGGCGGACACGATCAGGTGACGTCCGACCCGGCGGCGGCCGGCCAGCGCTCCCTCGATCCCGGAGTGCACCGCCCGGGTGCCCGATGAGGTGAACACCAGCTCGTCCGGGCGGCAGCCCACCGCCTCGGCGGCGGTCTCACGCGCCGCGTCCAGCAGCAGCCGGGCCCGCCGTCCCTCGCGGTACAGCCGGGCGGGGTCGGCCCACCCCTCGTCCACGGAGGCCAGCAGGGCCTGACGGGCGACGGGATGCAGCGGAGCGGCGGAGGCGGCGTCGAAGTAGGACACACCGCAACGCTAACTCCTGCGCACCTCAGGGCCCCTCGCGGCGGCCGAAGGACCCGTCAGGAGAGCCCCACAACCAGGCACTCCCTCCCTTCGGGGTGTCCGGCGGCGCGTTGGGCACCCTCCCCGCGCGACCCCAAATGGCGTCCAGTAGGGTTTGGTCCGCATAAACATCCAAACCCCTGCCCGACGCAGGGCGGCGACCGACCAGCGAGAAGGCCAGGCCGCAGCCGTACAGCGCGGGCGAGACTCTCGGGAAGGCGCTACGTGAGTCCCAACGGCTCCGACCGCTCGCCGCGGCGCCCGATGCGGCGGAAGCTGCTGCAGGCACTGACCGCGGGCCTGGTCCTGGCGACCGCCACCGGTTGCACATACAAGGACTTCCCCCGCCTTGGTATGCCCACCCCGACCACGGAGGAGGCTCCCCGGATCCTCTCCCTGTGGCAGGGGTCCTGGGCGGCCGCGCTCGCCGTCGGCGTGCTGGTGTGGGGCCTGATCCTGTGGAGCGCCATGTTCCACCGGCGCAGCCGCACCAAGATCGAAGTTCCTGCGCAGACCCGGTACAACATGCCCATCGAGGCGCTGTACACCGTGGTCCCGCTGATCATTGTCTCGGTGCTCTTCTACTTCACCGCCCGTGACGAGTCGAAGCTCCTCAGCCTCGACAAGAAGCCCGACGTCACCATCAACGTCGTCGGCTACCAGTGGAGCTGGGGCTTCAACTACGTCACCCCCGTCAGCGGGGTGACCGGTGACGCCAAGACCGATCCGAACCTGAACGCGATCCCGGACCGGTTCAAGAAGGACTTCCCGGCGAACGCCGGCGGTGTCTACGACTTCGGTACGCCGGGCACACGGAACCCGCAGACCAACAACCCCGGCCCGACCCTCTGGCTCCCCAAGGGCAAGACGGTCCGCTTCGTCCTGACCTCGCGCGATGTCATCCACTCCTTCTGGGTGCTGCCGTTCCTGATGAAGCAGGACGTCATTCCGGGCCACACCAATGCCTTCCAGGTGACCCCCAACATGGAGGGCACCTTCCGCGGCAAGTGCGCCGAGCTCTGCGGCGTCGACCACTCCCGAATGCTGTTCAACGTGAAGGTCGTCTCGCCCCAGCGTTACGAGCAGCACCTCAAGGACCTGGCGAAGAAGGGGCAGACCGGTTACATCCCCGCGGGCATCGCGCAGACGAGCCACGAGAAGAACCGGGAGACGAACAACCTGTGAGCATCCTCAACGAACCCCAGGGTGCCGCCGCAGCCGCAGGCTCATATGAGAACGAGCTGCCGGTCAGGCGCAAGAATCCCGGCAATGTCGTCGTCAAGTGGCTGACCACCACGGACCACAAGACGATCGGCACGCTGTATCTGGCGACGTCGTTCGCGTTCTTCTGCATCGGCGGTGTGATGGCGCTCCTCATGCGCGCCGAGCTCGCCCGGCCGGGTCTGCAGATCATGTCGAACGAGCAGTTCAACCAGGCGTTCACGATGCACGGCACGATCATGCTGCTGATGTTCGCGACGCCGCTGTTCGCCGGCTTCACGAACTGGATCATGCCGCTCCAGATCGGTGCGCCCGACGTGGCGTTCCCGCGGCTGAACATGTTCGCCTACTGGCTCTACCTGTTCGGCTCGCTCATCGCGGTCGGTGGCTTCCTCACGCCGCAGGGCGCGGCCGACTTCGGCTGGTTCGCCTACAGCCCGCTGTCGGACGCGGTCCGCTCGCCGGGCGTCGGCGCCGACATGTGGATCATGGGTCTGGCCTTCTCCGGCTTCGGCACGATCCTCGGCGCGGTCAACTTCATCACGACGATCATCTGCATGCGCGCACCCGGTATGACCATGTTCCGCATGCCGATCTTCGTGTGGAACGTGCTGCTGACCGCTGTGCTCGTCCTGCTGGCCTTCCCGGTGCTCGCGGCCGCGCTGTTCGCCCTGGAGGCGGACCGCAAGTTCGGCGCGCATGTGTTCGACGCGACCAATGGCGGCGCCCTACTGTGGCAACACCTCTTCTGGTTCTTCGGCCATCCAGAGGTGTACATCATCGCGCTACCGTTCTTCGGCATCATCTCCGAGATCATCCCGGTCTTCAGCCGTAAGCCGATGTTCGGTTACATGGGCCTGGTCGGCGCGACCATCGCCATCGCCGGTCTGTCGGTGACGGTGTGGGCGCACCACATGTACGTCACCGGTGGCGTGCTGCTGCCGTTCTTCTCCTTCATGACGTTCCTCATCGCCGTCCCGACCGGTGTGAAGTTCTTCAACTGGATCGGCACGATGTGGAAGGGCTCGCTGTCCTTCGAGACACCGATGCTCTGGGCGACCGGCTTCCTGATCACCTTCACGTTCGGTGGTCTGACCGGTGTCATCCTGGCCTCGCCGCCGATGGACTTCCACATCTCCGACTCGTACTTCGTGGTGGCGCACTTCCACTACGTGGTCTTCGGTACGGTCGTCTTCGCCATGTTCGCCGGCTTCCACTACTGGTGGCCGAAGTTCACCGGCAAGATGCTCGACGAGCGCCTCGGCAAGATCACCTTCTGGACGCTCTTCGTCGGCTTCCACGGCACGTTCCTGGTGCAGCACTGGCTGGGCGCCGAGGGTATGCCGCGACGCTACGCGGACTACCTCGCGGCTGACGGCTTCACCGCCCTGAACACGATCTCGACGATCTGCTCGTTCCTGCTCGGCCTGTCGATCCTGCCGTTCTTCTACAACGTGTGGAAGACGGCGAAGTACGGCAAGCCGGTGGGCGTGGACGACCCGTGGGGCTACGGCCGTTCGCTGGAGTGGGCGACTTCCTGCCCGCCGCCGCGGCACAACTTCCTCACGCTGCCGCGGATCCGCTCCGAATCCCCCGCTTTCGACCTGCACCACCCGGAGATCGCCGCGCTCGAGCAGCTCGAGCACGCGGGCGCGGGCAGCAAGGCCGTCGCTGGTGGCAAGGAGGCCGGCAAGTGAAAATCCAGGGCAAGATGTTCCTCTGGCTGGCGGTCTTCCTGCTGGTCATGGCCATCGTCTACGGCCTGTGGTCGAAGGAGCCGGCGGGTACCACCGCGCTGTTCCTGGCCTTCGGCCTGAGCGTGATGATCGGCTACTACCTGGCCTTCACGGCCCGGCGGGTCGACGCGGGCGCCCAGGACAACAAGGAGGCCGACGTCGCGGACGACGCCGGTGAGGTCGGCTTCTTCAGCCCGCACAGCTGGCAGCCGCTCGCCCTCGGTATCGGTGGCGCCCTCGCCTTCCTGTCCATCGCGATCGGCTGGTGGCTGATGTACTTCTCCGCCCCGCTGATCCTGGTCGGCCTGTGGGGCTGGGTCTTCGAGTACTACCGCGGCGAGAACCGCACCCAGTAACACGCGCCCAGCGCACGGGAGCCCGGACACTCTCCGAAGTGTCCGGGCTCCCTCTTTTGCCGCGTTTCGCGTCCCCCGCACGGCTCTCCCGGCGCGCCGCGCCCGAGCGGGCTTCATAGCGTTACGGTCATGAGCCACTCAGTGTTCTTCCGGGGGCCACGACGCCGCACCGTCGTCGGCTGCACCCTGCTGCTGATATCCCTCGCCGCGGGCCCCGTCGCCTGCGGCGTCGACGGCGACCCGCTCGCCGCGCATCCCTTCGACGCGGCGGACCAGATCGCGTACAACGCCCCTGACGACAACGACAAGAAGGCCGATCCCGACAAGCCCCTGGAGATCACCGCCTCGGACTCGGACGGGCGCATCACGGACGTCACGGCCGTGGACGCCCGAGGGCGCTACCTGGCCGGTGAACTCAGCGCCGACGGCAGCCGTTGGCACAGCACCGCACCGCTGGCCGCCGGCACCCACTACACGGTGCGGGTGAGCACGGAGGACGAGGACGGCGCACCGGGCCGCAAGGTGCTCGAGTTCGACACCGCCGTCCCGAAGAGCAAGAAGATGCTGAACGTCGCTCTCGGTCCCGACACCGGCACCTACGGCGTCGGTCAGCCCGTCACCGCCCAACTCAGCGAGCCCGTCAAGGACAAGGCGTCCCGTGCGATCGTCGAGCGCGCCCTCAAGGTGGACTCGGCGCCCGCGGTCGACGGCTCCTGGTACTGGGTGGACGACAAGACGCTGCACTACCGTCCCAAGGACTACTGGCCCGCCCACGCCACCGTCACGGTGCACAGCGACCTCGCGGGCGTGAAGGTCGCGGACCGTCTGTGGGCCGCCGACAGCAAGCCCGTGCAACTCACCGTGGGCGACCGCCTCATCGCCGTCACGGACGCCGCCGCGCACCGGATGACGGTCTACAAGAACGACCAGGTGCTCCGGCGGATCCCCGTCACCACCGGCAGGCCCGGCTACGACACCCGCAACGGGATCAAGGTCATCCTGGCCAAGCAGCCCGCCGTACGGATGCGCGGGACGACCATCGGCATCTCCAGGAACTCCGGCGACTCCTTCGATCTGATGGTCTATTGGGCGGCCCGGGTGACCTGGAGCGGCGAGTATGTGCATGCCGCGCCCTGGTCCGTCGACTACCAGGGGTACGCCAACGTCAGCCACGGCTGCACCGGCATGACCACCGGCAACGCCCACTGGTTCTTCGACACCGTGCGGCTGGGCGACATCGTCCAGGTCGTCAACTCCCGGGGCCGGCAGATGGACCCCTTCGGCAACGGCTACGGCGACTGGAACCTCGACTGGGACAAATGGAGCAAGGGCAGCGCGCTGATCCCGGACAAGCCTGGCCCGAGCCCGGCGGACATCGCAAGGCTGCGCCCGCAGGCCGTGTGACCGGTGCGCCCGTGCCCCGGCAAGGGGCGCGGGGCCGGGGTGATGTCAGGCGGGTGCGCCGACGCGGGCGCGAGGGGCCGCCAGGGCGCCCGTGAGCGCCGTGTCAGGCCCCGCGGGCCCCTGGCCGCGGCTTCGGCCGCCCAGCACCGTCACGCGCCGGCAGGCGCCCCAGGCACCGTCACGCGCTCGCCAGGGCCCGCCGGCGCAGCAGCGAAGCGAGCGCGGAGGCCAGCTCCACGGGCTCCACCGGCAGCGCCACGGCGGCATCGGCCCGGCTCCACGTCGCCAGCCAGGCATCCTGTGGGCGCGCGATGAGCATCAGCACCGGAGGGCAGTTGAAGATCTCGTCCTTGATCTGCCGGCACACGCCCATGCCGCCCATCGGCACGGCCTCGCCGTCCAGCACGCACACGTCGATGCCGCCCTTGTCCAGCTCCCTGACGACCGCGTCGGGCGTCGCGCACTCCAGGAACCGGACCTCGGGGACGTCCGGCGCCGGCCTGCGCCCGGCGGCAAGCCGCACCTGCTCGCGCGTGCGGGAGTCGTCGCTGTAGACCAGCACCGTGGCGGTCGGCTGCATGCTTCCTCCGGGACGTCAGCGTCGTACGGAACGGACCGTTCGGGGCGGATGCTACTCCCTTGAACACCGGGTCAACAGCGGTCCGCGCATGGCTTCGATGGGCCATACGGGCCCACCACACGCTGCGGACACTCCGAACGGCACCCCCCGGAGTGAGGGCGGGATAAGCGCCCGACATAATGTCGGTCGTGGCGACAGCAACGACAGTAGAAACCGGGCACGCGCACCCGTCGGTCAACCGGCCGAACCTCACCAGCGTCGGAACCATCATCTGGCTGAGTTCCGAGCTGATGTTCTTCGCGGCCCTCTTCGCGATGTACTTCACCCTGCGATCGGTGACGGGTCCGACGCACTGGAAGGCGATGGCGAGCCATCTCAACCTTCCGTTCTCGGCGACCAACACCACGATCCTGGTGCTCTCCTCGCTGACCTGCCAGCTCGGCGTGTTCGCGGCCGAGCGCGGTGACGTGAAGAAGCTCCGTGGCTGGTTCATCCTCACCTTCATCATGGGTGCGATCTTCGTCGGCGGGCAGATCTTCGAGTACACCGAGCTGGTCAAGAAGGACGGCCTCTCGCTGTCCTCGGACCCGTACGGCTCGGTGTTCTACCTGACCACCGGCTTCCACGGCCTGCACGTGACGGGTGGTCTCATCGCCTTCCTGCTGGTCCTCGGCCGCACCTACGCGGCCAAGAGGTTCACCCACGAGCAGGCGACCGCCGCCATCGTCGTGTCCTACTACTGGCACTTCGTCGATGTCGTCTGGATCGGCCTCTTCGCCACGATCTACCTGATCAGGTAATCGGTGGTCGGCCGCGGCGAACGGTCACCCGATCGGGGAGAACCGATCGCCCGCGACGCTCCGATCCATTTCCAGAAGCATCGACGCAGAAGATCCTGACACCGGGGTAATCCGTGAAAAAGCTCTCCGCACGACGACGCCATCCGCTGGCGGCTGTCGTCGTCCTACTCCTCGCGCTGGCGGCCACCGGGGGGCTGTATGCCGCGTTCGCGCCCGCGAGCAAGGCTCAGGCCGATGAAACCTCCCAGTCCCTCGCCATCGAGGAGGGCAAGAAGCTCTACCAGGTGGGCTGCGCCAGCTGCCACGGCACCGGCGGTCAGGGCAGCTCCGACGGTCCGAGCCTGGTCGGCGTCGGCGCCGCGGCCGTGGACTTCCAGGTGGGCACCGGCCGTATGCCGGCCGCCACCTCTCAGGGTCCCCAGGTGGTGAAGAAGAGGAACATCTACAGCCAGGCCCAGATCGACCAGCTCGCGGCGTACATCGCCTCGCTCGGCGCCGGCCCGGCCGTGCCGACGAAGAACGACTACAGCCCCGAGGGTGCCGACATCGCCAAGGGCGGCGAGATCTTCCGCACCAACTGCGCGCAGTGCCACAACATCACGGGCGAGGGCGGTGCCCTGTCGCACGGCAAGTTCGCGCCGAGCCTCGCGGGCGTCGAGCCGAAGCACATCTACGAGGCCATGCAGACCGGCCCGCAGAACATGCCGTCCTTCCCCGACACCACGCTGTCGCAGCAGAACAAGAAGGACATCATCGCCTACATCAAGGCGGTCAACGGTGACCAGACCGAGAACCCCGGCGGTCTCGACCTGGGCGGTCTCGGCCCGGTCTCCGAGGGCCTCTTCGCCTGGATCTTCGGACTGGGCGCGCTGATCGCGGTCGCCGTCTGGGTCGCCGCTCGGACCGCAAAGGCCAAGAAGTCATGAGTAGCCAAGACATTCCCGAAGAGAACCTGCCCGCTGAGCAGGACACCGAGGCCGGTGCCGTAGCGGTCGCGGACGAGGAGAACCCGTTCGCCGACCCGGGCCTGCCGCCCCACGAGCACCGGATCCAGGACATCGACGAGCGGGCCGCCAAGCGCTCCGAGCGCACGGTCGCCATGCTGTTCACCGTGTCGATGCTGGCCACGCTCGGCTTCATCGCGTCGTACGTCACGATCCCGAACGACAAGGCCATCTACGTCTTCCCGATCGGGCACATCAGCGCGATGAACTTCGCGCTGGGCCTGACGCTGGGCGTGGCGCTGTTCACGATCGGCGCGGGCGCGGTCCACTGGGCCCGCACCCTGATGTCCGACGTCGAGGTCGCCGACGAGCGTCACCCGATCGAGGCGCCGCCGGAGGTCAAGGCGAAGGTCCTCGCCGACTTCCAGGCGGGTGCCAGGGAGTCGCAGCTCGGCCGTCGCTCGCTGATCCGGAACACGATGTTCGGCGCGCTGGCCCTGGTGCCGCTCTCCGGCCTGTTCCTGCTGCGTGACCTCGGCCCGCTGCCCGGCACCAAGCTGCGCCACACTCTGTGGTCCAAGGGCAAGCTCCTCGTCAACATGAACACGAACCAGCCGCTGCGTCCCGCGGACCTGGCGGTCGGCTCGCTCACCTTCGCCAAGCCCGAGGGCCTGGAGGAGACCAACGAGGACTTCCAGAAGCAGATCGCGAAGGCCGCCCTGATGCTCGTCCGGCTCCAGCCGGAGAACATCAAGGACAAGAAGGAACTCTCGTGGTCCCACGAGGGCATCGTGGCCTACTCGAAGATCTGCACCCACGTCGGTTGCCCGATCTCCCTGTACGAGCAGCAGACGCACCATGTCCTCTGCCCGTGCCACCAGTCCACCTTCGACCTCTCCGACGGTGGCCGGGTCATCTTCGGCCCGGCTGGTCACGCCCTGCCGCAGCTGCGCATCGGCGTCAACGCGGACGGCTACCTCGAGGCGCTCAGCGACTTCGAAGAGCCCGTCGGTCCTGCTTTCTGGGAGCGCGGATGAGCACTTCATCGAGCAACACGAGTCGGTCTGCCGCTGACGCGGCGGGCGCTTCGCGCGGAAGGGCACCGGCCGGCGAGCGCGTCGCCGACTGGGCCGACGGCCGCCTGGGGATCTACTCCCTGGCCAAGTCGAACTTGCGCAAGATCTTCCCCGACCACTGGTCGTTCATGTTGGGTGAGGTCTGCCTCTACAGCTTCATCATCATCATCCTCACGGGTGTGTATCTGACGCTGTTCTTCCACCCCTCGATGAACGAGGTGGTGTACCACGGCAGTTACGTGCCCCTGCAGGGCCAGCTGATGAGCGAGGCGTTCAACTCGGCGCTGCACATCAGCTTCGACGTGCGCGGCGGTCTGCTGATCCGGCAGATCCACCACTGGGCGGCGCTGATCTTCCTCGCCGGCATGTTCGTGCACATGATGCGCGTGTTCTTCACGGGCGCGTTCCGCAAGCCGCGTGAGATCAACTGGCTGTTCGGCTTCCTGCTGTTCGTCCTGGGCATGTTCACCGGCTTCACCGGCTACTCGCTTCCGGACGACCTGCTCTCCGGCACCGGTGTCCGCTTCATGGAGGGCGCGATCCTGTCCGTGCCGATCGTCGGCACCTACCTGTCGTTCTTCCTCTTCGGCGGCGAGTTCCCGGGCGGCGACTTCGTGGCCCGCTTCTACTCGATCCACATCCTGCTGCTGCCGGGCATCATGCTCGGTCTCGTGGTCGGCCACCTGATCCTGGTCTTCTACCACAAGCACACGCAGTTCGCGGGTCCCGGAAAGACGAACAACAACGTCGTCGGCATGCCGCTGCTGCCGGTCTACATGGCCAAGGCCGGAGGCTTCTTCTTCCTGGTCTTCGGTGTCATCGCGGCCATCGCGGCGATCGCGCAGATCAACCCGATCTGGGCCATCGGCCCCTACCGCCCGGACCAGGTCTCCACGGGCGCCCAGCCCGACTGGTACATGGGCTTCTCCGAGGGTCTCATCCGTACGATGCCGGGCTGGGAGATCAACGTCTGGGGCCACACGCTCGTCCTGGGCGTGTTCGTCCCGCTGATGATCTTCCCGCTGGTCCTGGTCGCCATCGGTGTCTACCCCTTCATCGAGTCCTGGATCACCGGCGACAAGCGCGAGCACCACATCCTGGACCGCCCGCGGAACGCGCCGACGCGTACGGCCTTCGGTGTCGCGTGGATCTCCTGGTACTTCGTGCTGCTGCTCGCCGGCGGCAACGACATCTGGGCCACGCACTTCCACCTGTCGATCAACGCGATCACCTGGTTCGTCCGCATCGCCTTCTTCGTGGTGCCGGTGCTCGTGTTCGTCGTCACCAAGCGGATCTGCCTCGGCCTCCAGCGCCGCGACCGCGACAAGGTGCTGCACGGCCGTGAGTCGGGCATCATCAAGCGGCTGCCGCACGGTGAGTTCATCGAGGTCCACGAGCCGCTCAGCCAGGAGCAGCTGCACACGCTCACGGCGCACGAGCAGTACAAGCCGGCCGAGATCGGCCCGACGGTCGACGAGAACGGTGTCGAGCGGAAGGTCAGGGGCTCGGAGAAGCTCCGTGCCAGGCTGAGCAACGCCTACTACGGGGAGGACAGCCAGATCCCCAAGCCCACGGTCGAGGAGTACAAGGAGATCACGAGCGGCCACGGCCACCACTGATCGCTGCGCGCGCCACGCCACGGTCGAAGGGCCCCGTCCATGCCGGACGGGGCCCTTTGCCGTGCCCTGGGCTGGATAGGGTGGACCTGTTCGAGAAATGTGTCCCGAGCGGGACACCGACCCAGGAGCGGCTTATGAGCGCTGTGAACCCCGCTGGAGGCGACACCGCGGCGGGCCGTTCCTGGCCCCGGGTGCTGAACGCGCTGCTGGACGGCCACGACCAGAGCGTGGACGACACGGCCTGGGCGATGGACCGCATCATGCGCGGCGAGGCGACGGACGCGCAGATCGCCGCCTTCGTCGTCGCGCTGCGGGCCAAGGGCGAGACGGTCGAGGAGATCACCGGGCTCGTGCGGGCGATGTACGAGCACGCGAATGTGATCGAGGTACCGGGTCCGGCGGTCGACATCGTCGGTACGGGCGGCGACGGCGCGAAGACGGTCAACATCTCCACGATGTCCTCGATCGTGGTGGCCGGCACGGGCGCGAAGGTCGTCAAGCACGGCAACCGGGCCGCGTCCTCCGCGTCCGGCTCCTCGGACGTGCTGGAGAAGCTCGGCATCAATCTGGACCTCACCCCGCGACGGACGGCCGAGGTGGCCGAGGAGGCCGGGATCACGATCTGCTTCGCGGTGAGGTTCCACCCGGCGCTGCGGCATGTGGCCGCGGCGCGTGGGCAGCTCGGGATCCGTACGACGTTCAACGTGCTGGGCCCGCTGACCAACCCGGCCAGGGTGAAGGCACAGGCGGTGGGTGTCGCGGATCCGCGGATGGCGCCGATCGTGGCGGGGGTCCTCGCCGAACGCGGGAACTCCTCCCTGGTCTTCCGTGGCGACGACGGACTGGACGAGCTGACGACGACCTCCACGTCCCGGGTGTGGGTGGTCCGCGACGGCAAGGTCACCGAGGAGTCCTTCGACCCCCGGGACGTCGGCATCGAGCGGGTGCCGGTCGAGGCGTTGCGCGGGGCCGACGCCTCCTACAACGCCGATGTGGCGCGGCGCCTGCTGGACGGCGAGACCGGGCCGGTCAGGGACGCGGTGCTGTTGAACTCGGCGGCGGCCCTGGTGGCCCTGGAGCCGACCGGGGCGCCCCTGGCCGGGCAACTGCGCGCGGGGATGGAGAAGGCGGAGGAGTCGATCGACTCGGGCGCCGCGAAGCGAACGCTGGAACGCTGGGTGGCCGCAAGCCACCGATGAGCCCCAGGGCGAGGGGGAGCGCGGCGCGGCCGGGCTCCCCCTTTCGCATGCCGCCGGGAAACAGGGCGTATGTCCCGGCATCCGGACACGTGTTGCGGCCGGCCGATCATGTCGCGTAGCGTCCTGCCCAGGTCATGAGCGACAGCCATGCGGCCCCGGCCGGCTGTCCGGCAACCCTCCGTCCGTGGCGGGGTGCCCCGGGTGAAGACCAGGTCGTGGGCAGCGAGGTCCACGGCAAGCGCGGACCCCTCGCACGCTTCGCATGAGCGTGGGGCCAGGGGTCCTGGTCGTTCGAGGGAGCCTTCCGTGAGCAAGCGAATGCGCTAGGGCCGCAGAGCCCCGCCTCCGCATCCCCTTTTCACCTTTTTCACCCTTTTCCCGCGCCGTCGACGCGAGCCCGCGCCCTTGCGCGCGCCCTCCGGCGCGGTGATCCCTTCTGCCTTCACGGGAGTGCACCCATGTCCGTCTCCACCCTTGCCGCCGACCCCTACGTTTGCGCCCCGCTGCCCGTTCTGGGCAGGGATGTCAGCGTCCCGCTCGTCACGGGCGGCACCGTCACCTACGCCGCGCTCGACTACGCGGCCAGCGCCCCGGCGCTCCAGCGGGTCTGGGACGACGTGGCGGCGTACGCGCCGTACTACGGCAGCGTCCACCGCGGCGCCGGGTATCTGTCGCAGCTGTCCACCGACCTCTTCGAGAACGCCCGCCGGACCGTCGCAAAGTTCCTCGACTGCCGCGAGGCGGACCAGGTGATCTTCACCCGGTCCACCACCGACTCGCTCAACCTGCTCGCCGCCGCCCTGCCGGCCGACTGCCAGGTCCTCGTCTTCGAGACCGAGCACCACGCCTCGCTGCTGCCCTGGCGGGACGCCCGGGTCACCGTCCTCGACGCCCCGCGCACCCCGCAGGGGGCCGTACGGGCCCTGGAACGCGCCCTCGCGGACCGCGACCCCCACGGACCGGCCCTCGTCTGTGTCACCGGCGCCTCCAACGTCACCGGCGAGCTGTGGCCCGTACGCGAGCTGGCGGCGGCCGCCCATGCGCACGGCGCCCGTATCGTCCTGGACGCCGCCCAGCTGGCCCCGCACCACCCCGTGTCGGTCGCGGACCTCGACGTGGACTGGGTCGCCTTCTCCGGCCACAAGCTCTACGCGCCCTTCGGCTCCGGGGTGCTGGCCGGCCGCGCCGACTGGCTGCGCGCGGCCGAGCCCTACCTCGCGGGCGGCGGCGCCAGCCGCAGGGTCACCCGGCGCACGGACGGGGGAGTGGACGTCGACTGGCACGAGACCGCCGCGCGGCACGAGGCCGGTTCGCCCAATGTGATCGGCGCCTACTCCATCGCCTCGGCCTGCAAGGCCCTCACGGAAGCGGGCTTCGACGCGCTCGTCGCCCGTGAGCGGTACCTCATCCGCAAGGTCAGGGAGGGACTCGCCGAGATCCCGGAGGTCAGGGTGCTCTCCCTCTTCGGCGACGACGCGCCCCGCGTCGGCGTCCTCTCGTTCGTCGTCGAGGGCTGGAACAGCTCCCATTTCGCCGCCGCGCTCTCCGCCGAGTACGGCATCGGCGTCCGCGACGGCCTGTTCTGTGCCCATCCGCTGGTGCGCACCCTGCTGGGCGGCGACCCGGGGACCCAGGGCGAGTGCGGCGCGCCCGAGGCCGCTCCCGGCGAGCGGTCCCTGAACGCCATCCGCGTCAGCTTCGGCGCGGGCACGCCCGACGAGCATGTGGAGCGGTTCGTGCGGGCGGTCGCGGAGCTGGTCCGGCACGGCGCGCGGTGGACGTATCGCACACAGGACGGGCGCTGTGTTCCGGCGGTCTGAGGCCCCCGGCCGGTGGACGTCCGTCGAGCCCGGCGCCTGGTTCCGGCCCGGCGCCTAGTTGTCGAGCCCGATCGCGAACGCCGCCTCCAGGTCGTGCTGGGAGTACGTGCGGAAGGCGACGTGTGTATCCGTGCCCAGCACGCCCGGGATCTTGCTGATCCGGCCCGGGATGACGTCCGCCAGGTCGTCGTGTGCCCGCACCCGGACCATGGCGATGAGGTCGTACGTGCCGGTGACGGAGAAGACCTCGCTGACGGAGTCCAGCGCGGCGATCGACTCGGCGATCTCCGGGATCCGGTCCACGCTGGTCTTGATGAGCACGATCGCAGTGATCACGGCTGGCCTTCTCCCTAGGTGCACGCTCGGACCTGTCACTCTAAGACCTGCTCCACCGCTCACCAACAGACGTGCCCCGGCGGCGCGGGGACCGCGCCGCCGGGGCACGTCCGTGTCCGGTCACCGACGCGGCACCAGCACAGGTCTGCGCACCCAGGCGTAGAGGAAGCCCAGCGCGAACCCCACGACATGGGCCAGGTAGGCGACGCCCGGTCCCTGGGCGGCGCGGTCCGCCGCGATCCACTGGAGGGTCGCCCAGAAGGGCAGCACCACCCAGGCGGGAAAGCGCAGCGGCAGGAAGAAAAGGAACGGAAAGAGACTGGTCACCCTGGCTCCCGGGAACAGAAACAGAAACGCGCCGAGCACCGCGGAGATCGACCCCGAGGCCCCGACCAGGGTCTGTGCCGACTGCGCGTGGGCCGCCGCGTACCCGAGGAGCGCCAGATAGCCGCAGCCCCCGTAGAACAGGGCGAACTCCACATGACCCATCCGCTCCTCCGTCATCGCCCCGAAGACATAGAGGAACAGCATGTTGCCCAGCAGATGCACCCAGCTGCCGTGCACGAACAGCGCCGTCGCGGGGGTGAGTGCGGCCCGTGGCGCCCCGCTGAACAGGTCCGCGGGCACCACCCCCCAGCGGGTGAAATAGGCCCGCTGGGCGGCGAGCAGCGCCTCGCCCCGGCCGTAGGCGGGATTCAGGCCCGAGGCCGGCCCCAGCACAAAGATCAGACAGCACAGGACGATCAGTCCGTACGTCACGGGCGCCGACTGTCCCCGCAACGCCCTCCCGGCCGTCCTGCCCCAGGTGCTGATCATGGGACAGAGCATGGCGTAACCGGACCGATCCGCACAGAGTGCCTCGCCGCGTGATACGAGCAGGCGGCGGTCGCCCACCAGGCCGTAGGGTTACGAGCCACACGCTCCAGGGAAACTGGCGCATCACGGAGACTGGAAGAAGGAAGAGCAGCCACGATGACGGTGCCCCTGCCGACCGAGACGACCCGCTGGCGCTGCACGCTCTGCGGCAACCTCACCCGGTTCGACGTGACCCGCTCGTCGAAGGTGGTCGAGTACGTGCATCTCGATCTGGCCGGGGAACCGACGGTCGAGGAGCGCGACGTGGTCAGTGAGACCATCGAGTCGGTGCGTTGCCGCTGGTGCAACGCCCTGGACCAGGTGGAGCTCGTGGACAGGCCGGGCGCCGGCTCCTGACGGAGGCGGCCCCGCACAGGCATTGGGGTGACGGATGGTGGAGACATCGGGCGGGGAGCCGGTCGACGGCACCGCTGAGGTGCTCGACCGTCCGCTGCCCGACGGAGTGCGCCGTCGGGTCGTGCAGATCGTCTCGGACGGCTTCGGCGGGCTGACCCTGGCCGAACTGCCCGCACAGTTGCGGCAGTACGCCCGGTTCGCCCCGAACCGTCGGGCCAAGTTCGCCGGCAACGCCATGGCCGCGGCCGTGGAGACCGACGCGCTCTTCCGGCAACGGATCGCGGAGAAGCTCAGAGAGGCCCAGCCGGAACTGACCGGCGCCCTCGACTCCGGCTCGCCGCCCCCGGCCGCGGACCCGCTCGACGTGGCGGCCGCGGCCTACGTACTGCGCCCGGCGGGCTGGGTGAAGCTGGTGACCGCCGCGGGCGAGGAGGCCCAGCGGGCGGACGCCGAGCGCGCGGACGAGGAGAACCGGGCCGAGCTGGAACGGCTGCGGGCGGAACTGGGCGCCGCCCGCGAGCAGACCCGCGCCGAGACCGAACGGCTGCGCGGGGAGCTGGAGTCGGCCCGTAAGGAAGCCGAATCGCTTCACCGGAAGCTGCGCGCCGCGCTCAGCGATGTCAAGCGCGGCGAGGCAGCCCTGCGCAAGGTGCGGAGCGAGGTCGAGGCCGCACGCGCCGAGGGCCAGGCGCAGCTCTCCGCCGCCGAGAGCGAGACGCGGCGGCTCAAGGGACGGCTCGGCGAGGCGGAGGCCGCCCTGGAGGCCACGCGCCGGGCGGCGCGCGAAGGGCGCAGCGTCGAGGACATGCGCGTACGGCTGCTGCTCGACACCGTGCTGGACGCGGCCCAGGGGCTGCGGCGGGAGCTGGCGCTGCCGCCGGTCTCGGTGCGGCCCGCGGAGACCGTGGACGCGGTCGAACCGGGACGGATGACGCCGAAGGACATCGCCGCCCGGGCGCTGTCCGAGAACGATCCCGCCATCCTCGACCAGCTGCTCGCGCTGCCGCAGGCGCATCTGCTCGTCGACGGGTACAACGTCACCAAGACCGGCTATCCCCAGATGCCGCTGGAGAAGCAGCGGCTCAGACTCCTCGGGCAGCTCTCGCAGCTCGCGGCGCAGACCGGCGCGGAGGTCACCTGCGTCTTCGACGGGGCCGAACTGGCCGCTCCCGTGCTGCTCGCGCCGCCGCGCGGCGTGCGGGTGCTGTTCTCCAAACCGGGCGTCACCGCCGACGAGCTGATCCGTCAACTGGTGCGCGCGGAGCCGCCGGGCCGGCCGGTCATCGTGGTCTCCACCGATCGCGAGGTGGCCGACGGAGTCGCCAGGGCGGGTGCCCGCCCCGTCGCGTCGGTGGTCCTGCTCAAGCGATTTTCCAGGGCATAACGGACTTCCTTGCCGGGCGCGCCCGTTGCCTCGAACACCCCATGGGTCGCCAACGCACCAAGCGCAACATCCGCCGGGCATGCCCGAATTGAGGTGGTCGTGGCGCAACGTAGCGTCAAGGCCGCATCACCCCAGGTGAGTTCCGTGCAAAGAATGCATTGCGTGACGGGAATTTTCCCGCTCAGGATTTGAACTGATCACAGCGAGGTCACTAGGGTCGGGCCTCGAACCTCCGCACGGGTGATCACTCACAAGGGGTGAGTGACGGCGGAGGGCACCGCCCGCCGGCGTGTCGGTAGGCGGCTGAAGGAAGAAGGAGATCGCCCCCGTGGCGTCCCACCGTCGACCCAAGCAGCCGAGCCGCGCACGTGTGACCGTGCTCACCACCGCAGCGGCCGCCGCCGTGGCCTTCAGTGCCCAGGCCGCCAACGCAGCCCCCAGCGAGAAGCCGAGCAAGGACGAGGTCAAGTCCCGGGTCGACAAGCTCTACGGGGAGGCCGAGCAGGCCACCGAGGCCTACGACGGCGCCAAGGAGAAGCAGGACAAGCTGGAGAAGCAGATCTCCAGCCTGCAGGACAAGGTCGCCCGGGGTCAGGACGAGCTGAACCAGCTGCGTGACGGCATCGGCACCATGGCGAGCGCCCAGTACCGCACCGGCAGCATCGACCCCTCCGTGCAGCTGTTCCTCTCCTCGAACCCGGACGACTACCTCGACAAGGCGTCCACGCTGGACCAGTTGAGCAGCCAGCAGGTCGAGGCGCTCAAGAAGATCCAGGAGAAGCAGCGCGAGCTGGCCCAGGAGCGCCAGGAGGCCGCCGACAAGCTCAAGGACCTCGCGGCCACCCGGACCGAGCTGGGCAAGAACAAGCAGGAAGTCCAGGGCAAGCTCGCCGCGGCGCAGAAGCTGCTCAACTCCCTGAGCGCGCAGGAGAAGCAGCAGCTCGCCGCCGAGCAGGACCGGGCCAGCCGGGCCAGCGAGCGCAGCGTCCTCGGCGGCGACACCGGGTCCGCCTCCGGTCGGGCGGCCGCGGCGTTCGCCGCCGCCCAGTCCATGATCGGCAGACCCTACCAGTACGGTGCCACCGGCACGGCCACGTTCGACTGCTCGGGCCTGACCTCCTGGGCGTACGCGCAGGCGGGTGTCTCCATCCCGCGCACCTCGCAGGAGCAGGCCAACATAGGCACCCGGATCTACTCGGTCAACGACCTGAAGGTCGGCGACCTGGTCTTCTTCTTCAACGACATCCACCACGTGGGCCTCTACGCGGGCAACGGCCAGATCCTGCACGCCCCGCGGACCGGCACCGTCGTCCGCTACGAGTCGATGAGCACGATCGGCGGACCCTTCATGTTCGGCGTCCGAGTCTGACCGGATCCCTCGCGGACCGGGCCGCCACTCCGCCCGAACGGGCGAATTCCAGCGACGCCCGCTGACCCCACGCCCCGCCGATGACCTGCGTCAGCGGTGGGGCGCCGCGTTGTGCGCCCGTCTCGGCCTCTTTGGACCATGCGTGATCATCCGGCTACTGTCTGCCGCGTTTCCCTCGCCGTGTGGCGGGGGTGTGTCAGCGGAAGGGAGTGCGACCGGTCGTGGGGTCCCATCGACGCCTTGCATCAACCGGCCTCGGCGGGGGCCGTGACGCCGCCGTGCGTCCGGTGAGCCGAAGGGACACCGGGGCGGACGCCCCGGAGCCGCACCAGGCTCTGAGGAAGACAGCCGCCGTGGTGTCGGCCGCCGCGGCGGCGGCAGCCGCCACGGCGTTCGGTGCCGCGCCCGCGGACGCCGCCCCCTCCCGTGACCCCCGGGTCACGGTGGACCGGCTGTACCAGGAGGCCGAGCAGGCCACCGAGGCCTACGACAAGGCCACCGAGCGGGCCGGTTCGCTGCGCCGGCACGTCGGCCAGGCGCAGGACCGGATCGCCCGGCAGCAGGACCGAGTCAACGCCCTGCGGGACGAGCTGGGTTCGGTCGCGGGGGCCCAGTACCGCTCCGGCGGCCTCGCCTCCTCCCTCGGGCTGCTGCTGTCCGACGATCCGGGCGAGTACCTGGACCGGACGGCAGCGCTCGACCGGATCGGCTCCCGCCAGGCCGGAAAGCTCAGGGAACTCCAGACGGCCCTGCGCGAGCTGGGCCGGGAACGCGCGGACGCCACCGGTGAGCTGGCGGAGCTGGAGCGCGACCGCGAGGCCGTCGCCCGGCACAAGAGGACCGTCGAGCGGAAACTCGCCACCGCGCGACGGCTGCTCGACTCCCTGCCGTCCAGCACGCGCACCGCCTACCACCGGGCGTCCCGCTCCGGCGCCGACGTGCCCGTCCTCACCGGTGCCGGAGCGCCCGACGCCCGCGCCGCGGCCGCGGTCGCCGCGGTCCGCTCCGCGCTCGGCCGCCCGTATGTGTGGGGAGCCAGCGGACCGGGCGGCTTCGACTGCTCGGGCCTGATGCAGTGGGCGTACGGGCGGGCGGGCATCGGACTGCCGCGCACCTCGCAGGAGCAGCGGTACGCCGGCCACCAGGTGCCGCTGTCCCAGGCACGCCCCGGCGACCTGATCGTCTACCGCTCCGACGCGAGCCATGTGGCCATGTACGTCGGCGGCGGCCAGGTCATCCACGCACCCCACCCGGGGGCCGCGGTCCGCTACGACCCGGTCGGGATGATGCCGATCGCC
This sequence comes from Streptomyces sp. NPDC093261, assembly GCF_044753645.1. Lineage (NCBI taxonomy): Bacteria > Bacillati > Actinomycetota > Actinomycetes > Kitasatosporales > Streptomycetaceae > Streptomyces > Streptomyces sp. NPDC093261. The sequence goes on along the minus strand of NZ_JBIVNO010000001.1, from coordinate 397,486 downwards.
TCGGTCACCCGGCCCTGACCGCGGCGCCGATGGGCGGCGCGGCCGCCGCGTACGATCGGACAGTGGCTGGTCATGGGCGTGCGCCGGGGGTCGTGGCGTGCTGTGTGCTGCTCCTCGCCGGGCTCGTAGGCTGCGGTGGGCGACCCGCGCCGGACTCCCAGACGGCCGCCGTGCAGCAGGTCCTCGACCGGCGGGCGGCCGCCGTCCTCGCCGGGAACCGGCCCGCGTTCCTCGCGACCGAGGCGCGCACCGCCGACGCCGGGGGCCGGCCGGCCGCCGACGCGGCCGAGTTCGACCATCTGCGTGGCGTGCCGCTGGCCGCCTGGTCGTACCGCGTCACGGCCCTGCACCGCACCGGTGACCGGGCCAGCGCCGACGCCGAACTGCGCTACCGGGTCAAGGACTACGACCGGGCGCCGGTCACCGCCGCCCGGGTGCTGCGGCTGACCCGCACCGACGGCCGCTGGTACGTCAGCGCCGACGAGCCCGCGAAAAGGGCCGGTGAGCAGTTGTGGGAGCAGGGTGCCGTCGAGACCGTCCGCGGGACGCACAGCCTCGTCCTCGGCGTGGGGCAGCCCGGGGAGGTCCTGCGGGCCTACGCGGAGCTCGCGGACCGTTCGGTCCCCGCCGTCACCGACGCCTGGGGCACGGACTGGGTCCGGCACGTCGTGGTGCTCGTGCCGCGCTCGCTGGAGGGGATGGCGGGTCTGCTCGGCGCGCCGGCGTCCGGGTACCGGGGGATCGCCGCGGTCACCACCGGGGAGGCCGGAGGCACGACACGGGCGCCCGCGGACCGGATCATCGTCAACCCGGACGCGTACGGCGTCCTCGGCGACCTGGGCAAGCAGGTCGTGCTCCGGCACGAGACCACCCATGTGGCCACTCGCGCCCACACCACGGCGGCCACGCCCCTGTGGCTGTCCGAGGGCTACGCCGACTGGGTCGGCTACCGCGGCAGCGGCCGCACCCCCGGCGAGGTGGCGCCCGAACTCGCCCGCTCCATCGCGCGGGGACAGGTCCCGGCCGCGCTGCCCCGGGACACGGACTTCGCCTTCTCCGAGGACGCGGACGCCCTGGCACAGGCCTACGAGAGCGGCTGGCTGGCCTGCCGGATGATCGCCGACCGCTGGGGAGAGGCCCGGCTGAACGCCTTCTACCGAGCGGTGGGCGACCACCGGACACGCTCCGGAGCGGTCGAGTCCGCCTTGCGGCACACCCTCGGGATGAACCTGGAGACGTTCACCCGTCAGTGGCGGGCGTATCTCGGAACGCAACTGGGCTGAGACCCGGGGCACACGGCAGGGGGCCGCTCGTGTCCCGTCACGAGGAGCCGCCCCGTCAGGAGGGCGCCAGGGTCTCCTGGGTGCGAGGGGTCTGAGGGGGGACGGACGGTGGGGGGCCGGAGACCGTGGCGCGCCACAGTCGGCGGGCGGCCGTCACCGCCGCGAGCAGCAGCAGGCCGTTGCGGGCGAGGAGGAGGGCGATGCCCAGCCGGTCGCTTGCGACGACGTTCGCGAAGTAGACGGGGAACTCCAGGACCGTGGCCAGGCAGGCGGCGAGGACCAGCCCGGCGGGCAGGGTCATCGGGCTGCCGCGGTGGCACAGGCACACCGCCGCCAGTCCCACCAGCCACACCATGTACTGGGGGCTGATCACCCGGCTGGTGACCGTGAACAGCAGCACCGCGACGAAGGCCGCGTCCGCGAGCGCGTGCGGCGGCAGCCGGCGGACGCGTACCCGCCACAGCAGCAGCCAGCCGAAGGCGACCACGGACAGGGCCAGGGCCGCCGCGCTCACCCAGTCCACGGACGGGCCGAGGAACTCCACCGAGCCGTAGTTGAGCAGCACCTGGCCCTGCCAGCCGAAGTGCCGGGCGATGTGGAAGACCAGCGAGCCCATCGACTCCACCTCGGTGCCGCGGTCGCGCTGGGCGGTCAGGAAGGAGAAGGCGCCGGGCGCCGTCAGGCCGAACAGCAGCGCCAGGGCGCCGGCCGTCGCTGCGGCCGAGACCCAGGCCCGGCGGCTCGCGGCCCCCGCCAGCAGCAGCACCGGCCACACCTTCAGCAGGGCGCCGAGGCCCGTGAGCGCCCCCATCACCCGCGGCCGGCCCGCCCCCGCGAGCAGTGCCGCGACCGCCACCGCGCTCACCATCAGGTCGTAGCGGGCGTAGACGGTCGGGCCGAGCAGGGCGACCCCGGCCGTCCACAGCCAGGCACCGCGCAGCGTCCTGCCGGGGCGTGTGCCCGCGTACCAGAGGAGGCCGAGGACCGTGAGGTCGGCGAGGAGGGCGAGGACGTAGAAGGCCCGCGCGTAGTCCAGGAAGGGCAGCAGCGCGGGCGAGAGGATCGCGAGTGCGGCGGCGGGCGGGTACTGCCAGGTGACGTCGTGGCGCGGGAACGCCCCGGTGCGCAGGGTGTCGTACCACCCCTGGTAGATGACCGAGACGTCGGTGGTGACGTCCGGGCCGGGGAAGACGAACACCCTGAGGACGAAGAGCAGCAGGGCCGCCCTGGTCAGGCCCCAGACGGCGAGCAGCCAGACCGGGAACCTCCGTGTGCCCGCCATCTCCACCCGACCCCTGTTCCGGCGCGTCGCGCGTCGTCGTCGCCCTGCGGGGCCATGATTCCGTGCGGGACTGCGCGAGGGCCATCAAGCGCGGCCGTACGGAGGTGTGAGGACGGTCGCACGCCGGGTTCGGTACTGTCGACGACGATGCACAAGACCTTGATCGTGACCAACGACTTCCCGCCCCGCCCGGGCGGGATCCAGGCGTTTCTGCACAACATGGCGCTGCGTCTGGACCCCGAGCGCCTGGTCGTCTACGCCTCCACCTGGAAGCGCGGGCGTGAGGGCGCCGAGGCGACGGCCGCCTTCGACGCCGAGCAACCCTTCACCGTCGTACGGGACCGCACGACGATGCTGCTGCCGACGCCGGGCGCGACCCGGCGGGCCGTGGGGCTGCTGCGGGAGCACGGCTGTACGTCGGTGTGGTTCGGGGCGGCGGCACCGCTCGGCCTGATGGCGCCGGCGCTGCGCCGGGCCGGGGCGCGGCGGCTGGTGGCCACCACCCACGGCCACGAGGCGGGCTGGGCCCAGCTCCCCGCGGCGCGCGACCTGTTGCGCCGGATCGGCGAGTCGACGGACACGATCACCTACCTCGGCGAGTACACCCGCTCGCGGATCGCCTCCGTGCTGACCCCGCAGGCGGCCGGGCGCATGGTGCAACTGCCCCCGGGTGTCGACGAGAAGACGTTCCATCCGGACTCGGGCGGCGACGAGGTCCGCGAGCGCCTCGGATTCACCGACCGCCCGGTGGTGGTCTGTGTGTCCCGGCTGGTCCGGCGCAAGGGCCAGGACACGCTGATCCGGGCGATGCCGCGGATTCTGGCCAAGGAGCCGGACGCGGTCCTGCTGATCGTCGGGGGCGGGCCCTACGAGAGGGACCTGCGCGGACTCGCCTACGAGACCGGGGTCGCCGGTTCCGTCCACTTCACCGGCGCCGTCCCCTGGGCCGAGCTGCCCGCGCACTACGGCGCGGGGGACGTCTTCGCGATGCCGTGCCGCACCCGCCGGGGCGGCCTGGACGTCGAGGGACTCGGCATCGTGTACCTGGAGGCGTCCGCCACGGGCCTGCCGGTGGTGGCGGGCGACTCGGGCGGCGCCCCGGACGCGGTGCTCGACGGCGAGACCGGCTGGGTGGTGCGGGGCGGTTCCCCCGAGGAGGCCGCGGACCGGATCACCACCCTCCTGGGCGACCCGGAGCTGCGCCGCCGCATGGGCGAGCGGGGGCGCCGGTGGGTGGAGGAGAAATGGCGCTGGGACCTCTTGGCGGAGAAGCTCGAAGCCTTGCTGTGAAGGGCGCCGCGGCTCTAGCCGGAACGGAATAGTCCGCCCATGCTGCGCTCATGACAGAAAAACTGACGCACCGTCACCTGACCAGACGTCACATCCTGGGCATGATCGCCCTCCAGACGGCGGCCACCGCCGGCCTCACCCGCGTCGGCCTCCAGTCCGCCCACGCGGCCGAGCCCGACACCGTCGACAACGCTCCCGCCATCGTCATCGGCTCCGGCTACGGCGGCGCCGTGGCCGCACTGCGCCTCGGCCAGGCGGGCATCCGCACCCTTGTGCTGGAGATGGGCCGCCTGTGGAACACCTCCGGCCCCGACGGCAAGGTGTTCTGCTCCACCAGCGCCCCGGACCAGCGAGCGATGTGGTTCCGTACGCGCACCGAGGCGCCGCTCGCCACCTTCCTGTGGCTGGACGTCGTCAACAGGGACATCAGCAGCTACCCCGGCGTCCTCGACCGCGTGCACTTCGACCACATGTCCGTCTACGTGGGCCGGGGCGTCGGCGGCGGCTCCCTGGTCAACGGCGGCATGGCCCCGGCCCCCCAGCCCTCCTACTTCAGCGAGCAGTTCCCCACCGTCGACGCCGACGAGATGTACGGCACGTACTTCCCGCGCGCCCGCTCCATGCTCGGCGTCAACACCGTCGACCCCGCCTGGTTCGAGTCGACGGAGTGGTACAGGTTCGCCCGCACCTCACGGAAAGCCGCCGCCGGCACCGGTCTGAAGACCGCCTTCGTGCCCAACGTCTACGACTTCGGCTACATGCAGCGCGAGGCGGCCGGCACGGCGGCCAGATCCGCGCTGGCCGGCGAGGTCATCTACGGCAACAACCATGGCAAGCGCAGCCTCGACAAGACCTATCTGGCCGCCGCGCTCGGCACCGGAAACGTCACCATCAACACCCTGGAGCGGGTCAGGGAGATCCGCCGGGCCGCCGACGGCACGTATCTGCTGACCGCCGACCGCATCGACATCACCGGCGCGGTCGTCGAGACCAGGCAGTACGCGTGCACATACCTCTTCCTCGGCGCCGGCAGCCTCGGCACCACCGAACTGCTGCTGCGCGCCCGGGAGACAGGCGCCCTGCCCGCGCTCGACGCGAGCGTCGGCACCGGATGGGGCACCAACGGCAATGTGATGCTCGGCCGCGCCAACCACCTCTGGGACACGGTCGGCGCCAACGAGTCGACCATCCCCGTCATGGGCATCGACGACTGGGCCAACACGGACAACCCCGTCTTCGCCGAGATCGCCCCCCTGCCCATGGGACTGGAGCACTGGGTCAGCCTCTACCTGGCGATCACCAAGAACCCGGAGCGCGCGTCGTTCTCCTACGACGCCGCGTCGGACTCGGCGAGGCTCGGCTGGACCGCCGCCCAGAGCGCCGTCTCCGTGAGCATGGCGAAGAAACTGTTCGACCGGATCAACGCCGCCAACGCGACCATCTACCGGTACGACCTCTTCGGCACGACCGCCAAGGCCTTCGCCGACGACTTCACGTACCACCCGCTCGGCGGCTGCGTCCTCGGCCGGGCGACCGACGACTACGGCCGGGTCAAGGGCTACCCGAAGCTGTACGTCACCGACGGCTCCCTGGTGCCGGGCTCCCTCGGCGTCAACCCGTTCCTCACCATCACCGCGCTCGCCGAACGCACCATGACGCGGGTCCTCGCCGAGGACACCGCGTCATGACCTGAGATCCGGGGACCGCTACTTCCGGTAGATGGCCTCGATCTCCTCCGCGAAGTCCTTCGCCACCACGGAGCGCCGGAGCTTCAGGGACGGCGTGAGGTGGCCCGAGTCCTCGTCGAACTGGGAGGAGAGAATGCGGAACTTCCGCACCGATTCCGCCTTCGACACCGCGGCGTTGCCGTCGTCGACCGCGCTCTGGATCGCCGCGATCAGATCCGGGTCATCGCGCAGCGACGCCGCGGTGGAACCCGCCGGCTTGCCGTGCTCGGACGCCCAGCGCGCCAGGAACTCCTCGTCCAGGGTGATCAGCGCGCCCACGAACGGCCGCCCGTCACCCACCACCATGCACTCCGCGACCAGCGCATGCGCCCGGATGCGGTCCTCTATCACGGCCGGGGCGACGTTCTTTCCGCCCGCGGTGACGATGATCTCCTTCTTGCGGCCGGTGATCATCAGATAGCCGTCCTCGTCGAGGGTGCCGATGTCACCGGTGTGGAACCAGCCGTCGGACAGCGCCTCCGCGGTCGCCGCCTCGTTGTTCCAGTACTCACGGAAGACGTGCTCGCCGTGGATCAGCACCTCGCCGTCGTCCGCGATACGGATCACGGAACCCGGCAGCGGCTGGCCGACCGTGCCGATCTTCTGCCGGTCCCAGGGGTTGAAGGCCGTGGCCGCGGCGGTCTCGGTCAGGCCGTAGCCCTCCAGGACCGTGAAGCCGAGGCCGCGGAAGAAGTGGCCCAGGCGCTCGCCGAGCGGGGCGCCGCCGGAGATGGCGTACTCGCCACGCCCGCCCAGCACCGCGCGCAGCTTGCTGTAGACGAGCTTGTCGAACACCTTGTGCTTGATCTTCAGACCGAGCGAAGGGCCGGACGGGGTGTCCAGGGCGCGGCTGTACGCGATGCCCGTGTCCACCGCCTTGTCGAAGATCTTCCCCTTGCCGTCGGCCTGCGCCTTGGCCCGCGCCGAGTTGTAGACCTTCTCGAAGACGCGCGGCACACCGAGGATCAACGTCGGTCTGAACGCGGCGAGTTCCTCGGTGAGGTTCTTGATGTCCGGGACGCAGCCCAGCTTGATGGGCGCCATCATGGGCGCGATCTGCACCAGACGCCCGAGGACGTGCGCGAGCGGCAGGAAGAGCAGGACGGAGCACTCGCCCGTGCGGAAGAGCGGACGCAGCCGCTCGACGATGTTGCCGCACTCGGCGAAGAAGTTGCGGTGAGTCAGCACACAGCCCTTGGGGCGCCCGGTGGTCCCGCTGGTGTAGACGATCGTCGCCGGGTCGTCGGCCTTGGCGAGCGAGCTGCGCTCCTCGACCGTCGTGTCGCTGACGTCCTTGCCGGCCCTGCCCAGCTCCTCGACGCCCCCGGCCTCGATCTGCCAGACGTGCTTGAGCGCGGGCAGCCGGTCGCGCACCGACTCGACGGCCGCGACGTGCGCGTCCAGCTCCACGATGCAGGCGGTCGCGCCCGAGTCGCCGAGGACCCACTCCACCTGCTCCGGCGAGCTGGTCTCGTACACCGGGACGGTGACCGCCCCGGCGCTCCAGATCGCGAAGTCCAGCAGGGTCCACTCGTAGCGGGTGCGGGACAGAAGACCCACCCGGTCGCCCGGCTGCACACCGGAGGCGATGAGTCCCTTCGCAGCGCTCCGCACCTCGGCGAGGAAGGAGGCGGCGGTGACGTCCTGCCAGACACCGCCCACCTTGCGGGCCATGACGGCGACGTCCGGATGCTGCGCGGCGTTTCTGCGGACGATGTCGGTCAGATTGCCGTCCGCAGGGACCTCGTACAAAGCCGGAAGGCTGAACTCGCGCAAGACTGCTGCTCCTCACAGGGCGCCGACGCCACGACGTTGTGTGCTGCGACGGTGCGGTCCAAGGCTCGGTCAGGTGCGCAGGGTTCCCGTGACAGCCGTTGGTTGAAACCCTGAGCACGACTGGACTGCCCGGACGTTACCCGCCGGTATGGCCTTCGGGACAGGGGGTCCCGGCGAGATGTTTCGTGCGTCACACGTCTTGGCGTTCCTTGGCGCACAGTAGTCCACCGCCTTCCTGACTGGCCAGTAACCGCAGGTCCGACCGCCACTGTTCACATATGTCCCACACCCCTACGCTTGATCGTCATGACACCCACACCGGACGGCAGACCGAGGACGCGCGTTCATGTGGTCAGCGACGTGCACGGCAACGTGCGCGACCTGGCCCGGGCCGGAGACGGGGCCGACGCCCTCGTCTGCCTGGGGGACCTGGTCCTCTTCCTCGACTACGCCGACCACTCGCGCGGGATCTTCCCGGACCTGTTCGGCAAGGAGAACGCCGACCGGATCGTCGCGCTGCGCACCGCCCGCCGCTTCGAGGAGGCGCGCGCCTTCGGCGCCCGGCTCTGGGCCGGTGTGGGCGAGGACCGCGCCGCGGCGATCGAGAAGGCGGTGCGCAGGCAGTACGCCGAGCTGTTCGCCGCGTTCCCGACCCCCACCTACGCCACCTACGGCAACGTCGACATACCGGCCCTGTGGCCCGAGTACGCCGGCCCCGGCACCACCGTGCTCGACGGCCGGCGGGTGGAGATCGGCGGCTGGACCTTCGGCTTCGTCGGCGGGGGCCTGCGCACTCCCATGCGGACGCCGTACGAGATCAGCGACGAGGAGTACGCGGCGAAGATCGAAGCGGTGGGGGAGGTGGACGTGCTGTGCACCCACATCCCGCCGGAGGTGCCCGAGCTGGTCTACGACACGGTGGCGCGCCGCTTCGAGCGCGGCAGCCGGGCCCTGCTGGAGGCGATCCGCCGCACGCGCCCGCGGTACTCGCTCTTCGGCCATGTCCACCAGCCGCTGGCCGGCCGGATGCGGATCGGCGCGACGGAGTGCGTGAACGTGGGGCACTTCGCGGGGCGCGGGAGACCCTGGGTGCTGGAGTGGTGACCCGCGGGCCCCCCGGCCCGCCCCGCGCGACGATCCGGTGGCCGGACCGCAGGTGGGGTGGTAGCGGCACGGCGCGTGCGCGGTAGCCTTCACGCTGCACACACGTGCGCACGGGCGCACCACCCTCCCTCACCGGACCGCATCTGGAGGAGCCACGGCGATGGCGGAACACACCAGCTCGAGCATCACGATCGAGGCGGCTCCGGCCGACGTCATGCGGGTGATCGCCGACTTCGCGCGCTATCCGGACTGGACGGGCGAGGTGAAGGAGGCGGAGGTGCTGGCCACGGACGCGCAGGGCCGCGCCGAGCAGGTCCACCTGGTCATGGACGCGGGCGCGATCAAGGACGACCAGACGCTGGCCTACACCTGGACGGGCGACTACGAGGTCTCCTGGACCCTGGTCAAGTCCCAGATGCTCCGCTCCCTGGACGGCTCGTACCTGCTCAAGCCGGCGGCCTCGGGCGGCACCGAGGTGACGTACCAGCTGACGGTCGACGTCAAGATCCCGATGCTCGGCATGATCAAGCGCAAGGCGGAGAAGGTCATCACCGACCGGGCCCTGGCGGGGCTGAAGAAGCGGGTGGAGTCGGGCGAGAAGTGACCCGAGCCGGGCCGGTGCGGGGGCCCGGGCGCGGCAGCCGCCGCCCCTGGCCCGTGCGGGGGTCCGGTCGCGGCAACGGTCGTCGGCGCCCGAGGCGCGGGTTCCGGACGGCAGCCGCCGGACGGCGTCCGCCGTCCGGGCTCGCCGATGACCTGCTCAGCGCGGGGGCCGGGCACCGGTAGCGTTCACCCCCATGCGCACCATCCTGATCACCGGCCCCGGCGGCTCCGGGCGCACCACCGTCGCCGCGGCCACCGCGCTGGAAGCGGCACGCCGGGGCACCCGCACCCTCGTCCTCGGTGCCGACCGCACCGACACGCTCGGTGCGGTCCTCGGGGTCCCCACCGGCACCACCCCCGCCGAAGCAGCGCCCGGGCTCACGGCCTGGCGACCGGACGCCGACGCCCGCTTCCGGGAGGACCTCGTGGCCTTCCAGGACCGCGCGGCCGGCGCCCTCGACCTGCTCGGCGCCGCCCGGCTGGACCCCGAGGAGGTCACACCCCTCCCCGGCGCCGGGGAACTCGCCCTCCTGCGGGCCCTGCGCGACGCCGCCCTCTCCGACGCCTACGACCTTCTCGTCGTCGATCTGCCGCCCGCCCCGCAGGCGCTCGCCCTGCTCGCGCTGCCCGGGGAACTCCGCCGCTATCTGCGGCGGCTGCTCCCACCGGAGCGGCAGGCCGCCCGCGCCCTGCGCCCCGTCCTCGGCCGCCTCGCGGGCGTGCCGATGCCCGCCGAGTGGCTGTACGAGACCGCTGCCCGCTGGAACGTCGAACTGGCCGCCGTCGAGGCCGTGATCGCCGACCGGGCCACGAGCGCCTGGCTGGTCGCCGAGCCGGGCCCGGCCGGCGCCGACGCCGTCCGGTCCGCCGCCACCGGCCTCGCCCTGCACAGCCTGCGCCCCGAGGTCCTGGTCGCGAACCGGGTCCTGACCGACGACGCCCCCGACGCGTGGTTCGCCGGGCTCCTCGCCCAGCAGCGCAAGACCGTGGAGGAGTGGCGGGGCGTCTACGGCGTCCACGTCGTCCCCCATCTCGGCCGGGACCCGCGCGGCGCCGAGGACCTCGCCGCGCTCGCCGCCCCCGCCGTCAATGCGGCGCCCGGCCCCGTCGAGTGGCCCGTGACGGACCGGCGCGCCGAGGACGGCGTGCTGGTGTGGCACATCCCGCTGCCCGGCGCCATACGCGACGAACTGGACCTCGTCCGGCGCGGCGACGAACTGGCCGTGACCGTGGGATCGTTCCGCCGTATCGTCCCGCTGCCGTCGGCCCTGCGCCGCTGCACCGTCTCCGGGGCCGCGCTGCGGGAGGGAGAGCTGCGCATCCGTTTCGCACCGGACCCGGAGCTGTGGCCGCCACGGGTCTGACCGGGGCCGTTCCGGGCACCAGAAAACGGCCCCGTACACGGTGAACCGCGTACCGCCGTTCGGGTACCGTCGGAGGTACGAACCGCCAGTCAGGAGTCCGCCATGAGCGAAGAGCGCCCCCCGACCGACGCCGCTCAGGAGGAGGCAGCCGACGGCCGGGGCACCTCCTCTTCGGGCGCAGCCGACGCCGACGCCTGGGCCAAGGCGTGCGCCGAGGACCTCGCCGCGGAGAGGACCCGCCGCGGTACCCGGTACGGACCGCCGCCCGGCTCGGCCGCCGAGGAGCTGCGCAGGCTCGTCGACGCCGTCGCGGACAAGCTGTCCGAGCTGCCGACGCCCCTGTTGGGCGCCGCCGCCTCGGGCGCGGCCCAGCAGATGGTCCAGCAGGTGGTGCAGCAGGCCAAGGCCGCCGTGGAACCGGTGATAGAGCGCAACCCGGACGTCTTCGACCATCTCGCCGCGGCCGGTTCGGAGCTGCTCGCCGCCTACCGCTCCGCCGTCGAGGCCCGGGAGCGGCGCTGGACGAGCCGCACCTCCGGCGACGACGACCCCCGCCGCCGGGGCGGGGAGCAGGGGCCGGGGGAGCGCATCGACCTGGACTAGGGCCCGGACCAGGAGGCGTGGGGCCGCGGGGAGCGTCCGACGGGGCTCAGCCCCCTCGGGTACGGTGGGCCGTAGCGGGGCTCGACCGAAACTGAGGGATTCATGGGACTCACCATCGGCGTCGACATCGGCGGCACGAAGATCGCGGCCGGTGTGGTCGACGAGGAAGGCAACATCCTCTCGACCCACAAGGTGCCGACTCCGGGCACGCCCGAAGCGATCGTGGACGCCATTGCCGCTGCCGTCGAGGGCGCCCGTGCCGGGCACGAGATCGTCGGCGTGGGCATCGGAGCCGCCGGCTACGTCAACCGCCAGCGTTCCACGGTCTACTTCGCGCCGAACATCGACTGGCGCCAGGAGCCGCTGAAGGAGAAGGTCGAGGCCCGGGTGGGCCTCCCGGTGGTCGTCGAGAACGACGCGAACGCGGCCGCGTGGGGCGAGTACAGGTTCGGCGCGGGCAAGGGGCACCGCAACGTCATCTGCATCACGCTCGGCACCGGGCTCGGCGGCGGCATCATCATCGGCAACAAGCTCCGCCGCGGCCACTTCGGCGTGGCCGCCGAGTTCGGCCACATCCGTATGGTCCCGGACGGCCTGCTGTGCGGCTGCGGTTCGCAGGGCTGCTGGGAGCAGTACGCCTCCGGCCGCGCCCTCGTGCGGTACGCCAAGCAGCGCGCCAACGCCACCCCCGAGAACGCCGAGCTGCTGCTCTCGCTCGGTGACGGCAGCCCCGAGGGCATCGAGGGCAAGCACATCTCCATGGCCGCCCGCCAGGGCGACCCGGTGGCCGTCGACTCCTACCGCGAGCTGGCCCGCTGGGCCGGTGCCGGCCTCGCCGACCTGGCCTCGCTGTTCGACCCCTCCGCCTTCATCGTCGGCGGCGGCCTCTCGGACGAGGGCGAGCTGGTCCTCGACCCGATCCGCAAGTCGTACAAGCGCTGGCTGGTCGGCGGCAACTGGCGCCCGGTCGCCGATGTGATCGCCGCGCAGCTCGGCAACGAGGCGGGCCTGGTCGGCGCCGCGGACCTGGCCCGGGAGCCCGACCCGATCATGTGAGGTGAACAGGGGCGGAAGCGGACCGCGCGCAGGGTTCCCCCGCGGCGGCCACCTCCGCCCCTCACACGTCCGTCCCGCACCCGCCGCCTCCCCGCCCGTCCCGCACCCGCCGCCTCCCCGCGGCCGTCCCGCACCCGCCGTGCCTCTCACGCGCAGGCCCTCACGCGCGGCCGTCCCGCACCCGCCGCCTCCTACCGGCCGGCCCTCAAGCGCCGCGCCCCTCACGCGCGGCCGTCCCGCACCCGCCGCCTCACCCGCGGCCGTCCGGCACTCGCCGCCTCCTACCCGGCCGTCCCGCACTCGCCGCCTCCCCGCGGCCGTCCCGCACCCGCCGTGCCTCTCACGCGCAGGCCCTCACGCGCGGCCGTCCCGCACTCGCCGCCTCCCACCGGCCGGCCCGCACACGCCGCCACACCCGCGGCCGTCCCGCACTCGCCGCCTCCCCGCGGCCGTCCCGCACCCGCCGTGCCTCTCACGCGCAGGCCCTCACGCGCGGCCGTCCCGCACTCGCCGCCTCCCACCGGCCGGCCCGCACACGCCGCCACACCCGCCGCCTCCCACCGGCCGGCCCGCACACGCCCGCACACCCGCGGCCGGCCCGCACGCGGCACGCCTCACCGCCGATGCCCGCCCCGGCGTATCTTGATCGGCATGGCGACGACCCTCACGCTGCCCAACTCCCGCACCGAGCCCGATGGTTCGGCCGTCATCCGTGTCCTCAGCTACAACATCCGCTCGATGCGCGACGACACCGACGCGCTCGCCCGGGTGATCAGTGCCTGCGCGCCCGACCTGGTGCTCGTCCAGGAGGCGCCCCGTTTCTTCCGCTGGCGCAAGAAGCTCGCCCGGCTGGCGTCGGCCGCGAACCTCGTGATCCTCTCGGGCGGCGCCACCGCGGCCGGACCGGCCCTGCTGTGCTCGCTGCGCGCCACGGTCGAGCGCACCGAGGACGTGCTGCTGCCGCTCACCCCCGGACTGCACCGGCGGGGCCTCGCGACGGCGGTCGTACGGTTCGGCGGTGTCCGGCTCGGCGTCATCAGCTGCCATCTGAGCCTGCAGAAGGACGAGCGGTACGCGCAGGGCGGCATGCTGCTCGACCGGCTCGCCCGCCTCGGCACGGCGCACGCGATCGCCGGCGGTGATCTCAACGAACGGCCGGGCGGTCCCACCTTCGCGCGCCTGGCGGGCGAACTCCAGGACGGCTGGGCCACCGCCCCCTGGGGCGCCGAGCACACCTGGACGCCGTCCGATCCCTATCAGCGCATCGACGCGATCTTCGCCACGGGCGGCGTCGAGATCCTCGGCTGCGGTGTCCCGCTCGGCCATCCGGGAGTGACGGAGAACGACCTGAGGGCGGCCACGGACCACCTTCCGGTCCTGGCCGCCCTCAGGGTGCCCGCGTCGTCGTAGGGCGCTCAACGCCGTGGCGGGGCGCCGGTCAGACCACCGCGCCCCGGCCCGGGTCGTCGCCGTCGTCGTCTGTCTTCATCCGCACCACCAGCGTCGCGCAGCCGCCCAGGAAGCCGCCGACGCCGAGCGTGGTGAGCCACCACGTCATGTCCCAGCCGAGCAGCACTGCCAGCAGCAGCAGGACCGGGCCGCCGATCATCCCGAGCCAGGCGAACTTCGCCGTGGTGTCGGCCGTCGGCAGCGGCGGCGGCTCCGGGGGAACGAAATGCCCCTCGTCGTCCTCGTCGAAGTCGTCCTCCGAGGGCTCCGGCGCCGTGTAGTCGCGCGGGCCGACACCGGGCGCGAAGGAGATCGAACCGCCCAGCGGCTTCGGCGGCTCGATCTTCGTCTCGTCGCCCTTGCCGCCGGCCGGCTCCGGATCGGGCAGCGCCAGGTCCTCGATCGACCGGAACGGTCCGGCGCCCGGCGGGTCCGCCGGCTCCTCGCCGTACCCCGCGACGATCGCCGCCCAGGCGGCCTCCTCGTCGAGGGGCACACCCTTCTCTTCCGGCTCGCGGTCCTCGCGGTCGGAGTCGTGCTCAGCCACCTGCGGCCGTCCCTTCCTTGCCGAGACTGGGCGCGAGCCGGCCGATGAACGCGAGGCTCTCCTCGAAGATCCGGTCCGCATCGTGGTCCAACGTCGCCACGTGGTAGCTCTGTTCCAGCAGGATCTCCCGTACGTCCGTGGAGGAGACCCGGCTGAGGATCCGCGCCGAGTCGGCGGGCGGAACCACATGGTCCTGGGGGCTGTGCAGAAGCAGCAGCGGCTGGGTGACCTGCGGCAGCTCGCCGTCGACGACCCGGAAGAAGGCGCGCAGGGAGTGCGCGGCGTGCAGGGGCACCCGGTCGTAGCCCAGCTCGGTGCTTCCTTCCTTGGCGATGTCGCTGGCGATGCCCTTGGTCGTCCGGACGAGATGGCGGGCCACCGGGAGGGCGTACGCGGACAGGCCGTGCACCTTGTTCGCCGGGTTGACGACCACGATGCCGCTGACCGCCTCCCCGTGCCGGGCGGCGAGCCGCAGGGCCAGGGCACCGCCCATGGACAGCCCGGCCACGAACACCTGCGTGCAGCTCTCGCTCAGGGCGCGCAGCGCGCGGTCCACCTCCGCGTACCAGTCGGGCCAGCCGGTGAGCTGCATGTCCTCCCAGCGCGTGCCGTGCCCGGGCAGCAGCGGCAGAGACACGGTGAGGCCGCGCTCGGCGAGATACTCCGCCCAGGGGCGCAGTGACTGCGGGGAACCGGTGAAGCCGTGGCAGAGGAGGACGCCGATCTCCCCGCCCTCGTGGCGGTACGGCTCGGCTCCGGGGAGGACCGGCACGTCGGTCTCCTGTTCATGAAAAGGGGCTGGGCACGTCGATTGCAGGTACTTCACCGTACGCGACGGCACTGACACCGACCAGGGTCGTCGGACTCTTTGACGGCGGACCGGGTTAAGGTCTGTTCCACAGACACAGGAGGCACTCGGTTGTTGTACGGCGCGATGAAGGTATCCATCGGGGGGCCGCTGAAGCTCGCCTTCAGACCCTGGGTGGAAGGCCTCGAGAATGTCCCCGCCGAGGGTCCCGCCATACTGGCGAGCAACCATCTGTCCTTCTCGGACTCGTTCTTCCTGCCCGCGGTCCTGGACCGCAAGGTCACGTTCATCGCGAAGGCCGAGTACTTCACCACGCCGGGTGTGAAGGGACGGCTGACCGCCGCCTTCTTCAAGGGCGTGGGCCAGCTCCCCGTCGACCGCTCCGGAGCGCGCGGGGCGGGTGAGGCGGCCATCAAGAGCGGCATCGAGGTGCTGGAGCGCGGCGAGTTGTTCGGCATCTATCCGGAGGGCACCCGCTCGCCCGACGGCCGGCTCTATCGGGGCAAGCCCGGCGGTCTGGCCCGGGTGGCGCTCGCCACCGGCGCTCCCGTCATCCCCGTCGCCATGATCGACACCGAGAAGATCCAGCCTCCGGGGAAGATCGTCCCCAAGCTGATGCGCCCGGGCATCCGTATCGGCCGGCCGCTGGACTTCAGCCGCTACCAGGGCATGGAACACGACCGTTTCGTGCTGCGCGCGGTGACCGACGAGGTCATGTACGAGATCATGAAGCTCTCCGGCCAGGAGTACGTCGACATGTACGCGACCGCCGCCAAGCGGCAGATCGCGGAGGCGGCGAAGGCGGAGAAGCAGGCCCAGAAGGACGCCGCCCACGCGCAGAAGGACACCCAGAGGGACGCCGCGCAGGCGGAGAAGGGCACGCAGCAGGCGGCCGGAAAGGAACAGACGGGCGCGTAGGGGCGCGTCCGTTCGGCTCGGAGGGAGCGGGGACGGGCGTCGCCCGCGGGTGAACGGCCCACCAGGGGGAGGGGCATGGCCAGGCGCGAGCGGGTCGTCAGGATGTCGGTCGAGCAGCCTCTGTGGCGCGCGCTCACGGCGTACCGCGTACTCACGATGCTGTACGCGATCGGGCTGTTCGCCACCGCCTACGGCAGGTTCGCGCGGCCCTGGACGGCGATCGCCTACTACGTCGTGCTCAGCGTCTGGACGCTGGCCACACTGCCCAGGGTGGCGAACGCGGCGAGCTGCACCAAGCGGTTCCTCGCCGCCGACCTCGCCATCGCCCTCACCGGCGTCCTCCTGACGCCCCTGGCCGACACCCATCAGCGGATCCTCGCGGGCGGCCCGACCCTGCCGTCGATATGGACCGCCGGATCCGTCCTCGCGTACGCCGTCAAGGGCGGCTGGCGCTGGGCGGCCCTCGCCTCCACCCTGGTCGCCGCGGCCAATCTGGTCGAACGCGGCGCCCCCGCCCGCGACACCGTCCACAACGTGGTGCTCGTGTGCATCGCCTCCATCGCGATCGGCTACGTCGTCGAGGTCGCCCGTGCCTCCGAGCGCACCCTCGCCCGCGCCCTGGAGATCGAGGCCGCGACCCGTGAGCGGGAGCGGCTGGCCCGGGACATCCACGACGGCGTGCTCCAGGTGCTCGCCATGGTGCAGCGGCGCGGTACCGCCCTCGGCGGCGAGGCCGCGGAGCTGGGCCGGCTCGCCGGTGAGCAGGAGGTCGCACTGCGCACCCTGGTCACCGGCGGCCTCGTGCCCCTCTCACGGGTGTCGGAGGACGCGGCGCTCGGCGCGGTCGTCCGCGTGGTCGACGAGCCGGACGCCGAGGACGGCCCGGTGGACCTGCGCCTGCTGCTCGTCCCCTACGCCGGCGCGCGGGTGACGCTCTCCGAGCCGGGCGCCCCCGTGCCCCTCGGCCCGGCCGCCGCGCGCGAGGTCGCCTCCGCCGTCGGTGCCGCCCTGGACAATGTCCGCCGGCACGCGGGGCCGGAGGCGCGTGCCTGGATCCTGGTCGAGGACGAGCCGGACTCCATTGTCGTGACCGTGCGCGACGACGGGCCGGGCATCCCCGAGGGGCGGCTCGCCCAGGCCGAGGGGGAGGGGCGGCTCGGGGTGGCCCAGTCGATCCGCGGCCGGCTGCGCGACATCGGCGGCACGGCCGAGCTGATCTCCGTCCCGGGCCAGGGCACGGAAGTGGAACTGAAGATACCGAAGGACGCGGGGGCCCGGGGGGCCTCACAGGGGAGGGCCGAGACGCGATGACCGCCGACACCGGGGACGTGCCGCAGGAACCGATCAAGGTCATGGTGGTGGACGACCACCCCATGTGGCGGGACGCCGTCGCCCGCGACCTGACCGAGTCCGGCTTCGACGTGGTCGCCACCGCGGGCGACGGCGAGCAGGCGGTGCGCCGCGCCCTGGCCGCCGCGCCCGACGTCCTCGTCCTGGACCTCAATCTGCCCGCGAAGCCGGGCGTGCAGGTGTGCAAGGAGCTCGTGGGCGCCGATCCGGCGTTGCGGGTCCTGGTGCTGTCGGCGAGCGGTGAGCACGCGGATGTGCTGGAGGCGGTGAAGTCGGGCGCGACGGGCTATCTGCTGAAGTCCGCGTCCACACAGGAGCTGCTCGACGCGGTGCGCCGTACGGCGGTCGGGGACCCGGTGTTCACCCCGGGTCTCGCGGGGCTGGTCCTCGGCGAGTACCGCCGCCTCGCCGCCGAACCGGCCCTTGCCGCGGGTGCCGGCGAGCCGGAGGCGCCGCGGCTGACCGACCGTGAGACCGAGGTGCTGCGGCTGGTGGCCAAGGGCCTGAGCTACAAGCAGATCGCCGAACGCCTGGTCATCTCGCACCGCACCGTGCAGAACCATGTGCAGAACACCCTCGGCAAGCTCCAGCTGCACAACAGGGTGGAGCTGGTGCGGTACGCGATCGAGCGAGGACTGGACGGGGACTGACGGGGACTGGACGAGGACCGAGGAGGACTGGACGAGGACCGGGCGAGGACCGAGGAGAGCTGACGGGCGCGGCCAGGCGTGCGAGGGGGAGTGAATCGCTCACACGTGCCTCCACTACCCACCTTCGAGTGAAGTCCGAATCATCCTGAGTGATCAACTCCCCGACTATTCACCGGAATTGACCTTTCGAGGCATGCCGAAGTGACGTGCGTCACCATTAGCGTGACCCGCATCAGGCAACCGCGGCGAAGGGACATTTCCATGCGGGTCGGAGTACTGACCGGAGGCGGCGACTGCCCCGGGCTCAACGCCGTCATCCGGGGCATCGTGCGCAAGGGCGTGCAGGAGTACGGCTACGACTTCGTCGGCTACCGGGACGGCTGGCGGGGTCCCCTCGAGGGCGACACCGTGCGGCTGGACATCCCTGCCGTGCGCGGCATCCTGCCCCGCGGCGGCACGATCCTCGGCTCCTCGCGCACCAATCCGCTCAAGCAGGAGAACGGCATCCGCCGTATCAAGGACAACCTCGCCAAGGACGAGGTCGACGCGCTCATCGCGATCGGCGGCGAGGACACCCTCGGAGTCGCGGCACGCCTGGCCGGCGAGTTCGGCGTCCAGGTCGTCGGCGTCCCCAAGACCATCGACAACGACCTGTCCGCCACCGACTACACCTTCGGCTTCGACACCGCCGTCAACATCGCGACCGAGGCGATCGACCGCCTGCACACGACGGCCGAGTCGCATATGCGGGTCCTGGTGGTGGAGGTCATGGGCCGCCACGCGGGCTGGATCGCGATCCACTCGGGGCTGGCCGGCGGCGCGAACGCGATCCTCATCCCCGAGCAGCGCTTCGACGTCGACCAGGTGTGCGCCTGGGTGACGTCGCGGTTCAAGGCGTCGTACGCCCCGATCGTGGTGGTGGCCGAGGGCGCGATGCCCAAGGACGGCGACATGGTGCTCAAGGACCAGTCGCTGGACTCGTTCGGGCATGTGCGCCTCTCGGGCGTCGGCGAGTGGCTCGCGAAGGAGATCGAGAAGCGCACGGGCAAGGAGGCCCGTACGACCGTTCTCGGCCATGTCCAGCGCGGCGGCACGCCCAGCGCCTTCGACCGCTGGCTCGCCACCCGCTTCGGCCTGCACGCCATCGAGGCCGTCCGCGACGGCGACTTCGGCAAGATGGTCGCCCTGCGCTCCACCGAGATCGTGCGCGTTCCGCTCTCGGAGGCCACGGCCAGGCTGAAGACGGTCGACCTCAAGCTGTACGAAGAGGTCGGCGTGTTCTTCGGCTGACGGCCCGCACGGGCCCTGACCCTCTCCTCATGGGGGTGCCGTCCGCACGGGCACCCCCAGCCCACCCGTCTCCTCCTCCGCCGGGCGCTACCGCGCCGGTCGCCGCTCGGACAGCGCGCCGGCGCCGCACAGCCGGCCGGCCAGCTCCCGAAGGATGCCGGCGCCGTTCAGCGTCAGCACCGACTCCGGATGGAACTGCACCCCGGCGAAGCCGGGCCCGCGCAGCGCGTACACCTCCCCGCCCGCGCCCCGGCTGACCTCGACGCCGTGCGCCGCCAGTTCCGTGGCCGCCTCGTCGTCGCAACGCGCCACGAAGCTGTTGTAGAAGCCGACGGTCTCCCGCCGCCCGAACAGGTCGATCTCCGTCTGCGCGCCCTGGTACGGCACCTCCTTGCGGACGATCTCCAGCCCCAGTTCGGCCGCGAGCAGCTCATGGCCCAGGCAGACGCCCAGCACGCCGTGCCGGTGCCCCCGGACGACCTCCGCCGTCAGCGCCCGCAGGAAGCGCATCTTGGGGTCCTTCGGGTCCGACGGGTCGCCCGGGCCCGGCCCGAGCACCACCGGGCCCTCGTTCGCGAGCACCGCCTCCCGCAGCCCCTGCTCGTCGTAGCGCCGTACGCTCACCTCCAGGCCCGACGACCGCAGCACATGCGTGAGCATCGCCGTGAAGGTGTCCTCACCGTCGACGACCAGCGCGTGCCCGGTCAGTTCGGGGGACGGCGTCTGCATCCGCAGCCAGAACGGCGAGAGCAGGGCCCGCCGCCCGTCCAGCGCCGCCCGCACCCGGGGGTCGTCGGCCAGCCGGGGGCATGCGTGCTCCGCGACCGGCCGGGCCGCCGCCACCCCCAGCGCCGCCAGCACCCCCGCCGCCTTGGCGTGCGTCTCCGCGACCTCGCTCGCGGGGTCCGAGCCGCGCACCAGGGTGGCGCCGACCGGCACCCGCAGCGTGCCGTCCGCGTCGATGTCGGCGGTGCGGATGAGGATGGGGGAGTCCAGGGTCTGGGCGCCGCCCGCGTCCCGTCCGATGAGCGCCAGCGCCCCCGCGTAGTAGCCACGCCCGCCGGTCTCGTACCGCTCGATGACCCGGCAGGCGTTCTGCACGGGCGAGCCGGTGACGGTGGCCGCGAACATGGTCTCGCGCAGCACCTCCCGCGCGTCCAGGGACGTCCGCCCGCGCAGCTCGTACTCGGTGTGCGCGAGGTGCGCCATCTCCTTCAGCCGCGGCCCGACGACCATCCCGCCCCGGTCGCCGACCGTGCACATCATCTTCAGCTCCTCGTCGACCACCATCGACAGCTCCTCGATCTCCTTGCCGTCGGCGAGGAAGCGGAGCAGGTCCTCGGGCGTCGCTCCGCCGGCCGGATAGCGGTAGGTGCCGCTGATCGGGTTCATCACGACGGTCCCCCCGGTCCGTCCCCCGCCGTCGCCGTCGGCCGGGAGCGCGTCGCGCCCGTCCCTCCCGCCGGACATCCGCACATGCACCTCGGGGCTGGCCCCGACCAGGGTGCGGTCGCCGGTGTGCACCACGAAGGTCCAATACGCGCCGCGCTCGCCGACCAGCAGCCGCCGGAACAGCGCGAGCGCGTCGGCCCGGCAGAACCCGGGGAGGCGGCCCTCGTACGTCCGGCGGATCACGAAGTTCGCGCCCTCGCCGCGGCCGATCTCCTCGCGCAGCACCCGCCCGACGATCCCGGCGTACTCCTCGTCGGGAACGTCGAAGCCACCGTCCTCGACGCGGACGTCGTGCCGCGGCAGTTGGGCCAGGGCCTGCTCCAGCGGGAGGGTGCGGGACTCCTCGGGGAGCAGGGCCAGCAGCGGGGTGCCGTCGTCGTGGACGTCGAAGCCGCGCTCGCGGATCTGGCGGTACGGGATCAGAGCCAGTGCCTCGCCGGGGAGGTCGGCGAGGCGCGCGTACTCCTCGACCGGGCCGACCAGTACCTCCACGGTGTCGTGATCGTGCCCGGGGGTGCGGCGGCGGAGCAGGGCGAACGGGCGGGGGTCGGTCGGCAGATCGGTCAGCTGCATGGTCCGTGTCCTTCTCGGTGATCGGTGAGGCGAGAGGGAACGGCCCGGTGCCGGAAACACGGAAGGCCGCCCCTCGGGCGGCCTTCGCGAAGTCGTGGGTACGCGCGTCAGTGGGCCGCCGGAGAAGCGGTCCACCACCAGGTCTGGCTCGTGTGCGCGAACATGCGACGCACTGTACCCCATGTCCACAGCGTGTAGCGGGTGTCTCACTTTCTGGGCGCGGGGCGGGAGGCCCCACCCGACCCCGTACTGTTGAGGGCGTGACCGTGAACGCTAAGACCAGCTCCGGTGCTGGCAACACCTGGCGAGACCTGCCCGCGGCGCAGCAGCCCGAGTACCCCGACCCCGAGGCTCTGCGCAAGGTGATCGCGGAGCTCGAGTCGTATCCGCCACTCGTCTTCGCGGGCGAGTGCGACCAGCTGCGCGCCCGGATGGGAGCCGTCGCCAGGGGCGAGGCGTTCCTGTTGCAGGGCGGCGACTGCGCGGAGGCCTTCGACGCGGTGTCCGCCGATCACATCCGCAACAAGCTCAAGACGCTGCTCCAGATGGGCGCCGTGCTCACGTACGCGGCCTCGGTCCCGGTCGTGAAGGTCGGCCGGATCGCCGGCCAGTACTCCAAGCCGCGCTCCAAGCCGACGGAGACCCGCGACGGGGTGACCCTGCCGGTCTACCGCGGCGACTCCGTCAACGGCTTCGAGTTCACCGAGGAGTCCCGGATCCCCGACCCGGAGCGCCTGAAGCGGATGTACCACACGTCCGCCTCGACGCTGAACCTGGTGCGCGCCTTCACCACGGGCGGCTACGCCGATCTGCGCCAGGTGCACGCCTGGAACCAGGACTTCGTGAGGTCGTCGCCGTCCGGGCAGCGCTACGAGCAGCTCGCGCGCGAGATCGACAACGCCCTGAACTTCATGCACGCCTGCGGGACCGACCCGGAGGAGTTCAAGACCGTCGAGTTCTACTCCTCGCACGAGGCGCTGCTGCTGGACTACGAGTCGGCGCTGACCCGGACCGACTCGCGCACCGGGCAGCTGTACGACGTGTCCGGGCACATGGTGTGGATCGGTGAGCGCACCCGCCAGCTCGACGGTGCGCACATCGAGTTCGCCTCCCGGATCCGCAATCCGATCGGCATCAAGCTGGGTCCGACGACCACGGCCGAGGAGGCGCTTCAGTACATCGACCGCCTCGACCCGGACCGGGAGCCCGGCCGGCTGACCTTCATCGTGCGCATGGGCGCGGACAAGATCCGCGACCGGCTGCCCGAGCTGGTGGAGAAGGTGACGGCCTCGGGCGCGGTGGTGGCCTGGGTGACCGACCCGATGCACGGCAACACCTTCGAGGCGGCCTCCGGCCACAAGACCCGCCGCTTCGACGATGTGCTCGACGAGGTCAAGGGCTTCTTCGAGGTACACAAGGAGCTGGGCACGCACCCGGGCGGCATCCATGTCGAGCTGACCGGCGACGATGTCACCGAGTGCGTGGGCGGCGGCGACGAGATCTTCGTCGACGATCTGCACCAGCGCTACGAGACGGCGTGCGACCCGCGGCTGAACCGCAGCCAGTCCCTCGACCTGGCGTTCCTCGTCGCGGAGATGTACCGGGACCAGTAGCCCGCGGGCTGCTGCCGGCGGGTGAGTGGGGCGCGGATCACATGCGATCCGCGCCCCGACCCGCTTCTACGGGTCCGGGGACGCAGGTAAGGTTAGGTTTGCCTCACCGAAACGATCGGGGCGGCACGACCCAGCGATCCCGTCGGGAGGTGAACCGCGTGTACGTCTGCAGTTGCTTCGGCATCACCGAGCAGCAGGTCAAGGACCACGCGGCGAACGGCGCCTGCACTCCCCGGCAGGTCGCGTCGGCCTGCAAGGCGGGCACGGACTGCGGGTCGTGCGTACGGCGGATCCAGGCGCTGCTGGGCAGGGGCGCGTGCCCGCGCCGCGAACTCGCCGACCGGGGCGAACCGGTTCTCTCCACTCCGGACGGCCCGGGGAGCCTGCGGGACGCCGCCTAGCGCTCGCGCCTAGCTCTCGGGCTGCTCGATGATCTGCGAGATGTACAGCGCCTCGCCGAGCTTGTCCACCAGGTCAAGCTGGGTGTCCAGATAGTCGATGTGCTGCTCCTCGTCCGCCAGGATCGACTCGAAGATGTTCGCGGACGTGATGTCGCCCTTCTCCCGCATGATCTTGATCCCGCGCCGGAGCCGGTCGATCGCCTCCACCTCGACCTGCCGGTCCGCCTCGAACATCTCCCGCACGGTCTGTCCCACCCGCACATGGAACAGCCGCTGGTAGTTCGGCAGCCCCTCCAGCAAGAGGATGCGGTCGGTGAGCACCTCCGCGTGCTTCATCTCGTCGAACGACTCGTGCCGCGTGTGCTGGGCGAGCTTGTACCAGCCGAAGTTCTCCTGCATCTTCGCGTGCAGGAAGTACTGGTTGATCGCGGTCAGCTCGCCGGTGAGCTGTTCGTTGAGGAATTCGATGACCTCGGGGTCGCCCTGCATCGCCCGGGCTCCTTCCAAGCGGGGGGACTGGCGGATTGCGCCGCATGATTGCACCGGCACACAGGGGCGTCCAGTAAGTGCATGCTTAGTGCGAGTTGCCCGGATTGGGCTGCGGGTGGTCGGATGCACCCTCTGCGGTCTGTCAGGATGGAGTCATGGGTCATCCGGTGGAGCGCATGTCAGGAGAAGCGGTACGGTCCGAGCTTCCGCCGGGACAGCGACTGCAGCGGGGCTGGCCGGTCACCCATTACGGCCCGGTGCCCAAGTTCCGCCCCGAACGATGGGACTTCCGGGTCTTCGGCGCCACCGCGGACGGCGAGAAGCACTCCTGGAACCACGAGGAGTTCACGGCCCTGCCGTACACGACCGTGGTGGCCGATCTGCACTGCGTCACGAAGTTCAGCATGCTCGGGGCCGAATGGGGCGGCATCCCGGCCCGCACGATCCTCGAGATCGCCCCTCCGGCCCGCGCCGTCACCCATGTCATGGTCTGGGCGGAGTACGGGTACAGCGCGAACCTCCGCCTCGCCGACTTCGCCTCGGAACGGACGATCTTCGCCACCCACAAGGACGGTGAACTGCTCACCGCCGAGCACGGCTTCCC
Organism: Streptomyces sp. NPDC093261; assembly: GCF_044753645.1. Classification (NCBI taxonomy): domain Bacteria; kingdom Bacillati; phylum Actinomycetota; class Actinomycetes; order Kitasatosporales; family Streptomycetaceae; genus Streptomyces; species Streptomyces sp. NPDC093261. The sequence continues at coordinate 373,254 of NZ_JBIVNO010000001.1, read as the reverse complement.
GCTGCGTCTGATCGTCCCGCACCTGTACGCCTGGAAGGGCCCCAAGTGGGTCCGAGGTGTCGAGTACATGACCGCCGACCGGCGCGGCTTCTGGGAGGAGCGCGGGTACCACAACATCGGCGACCCCTGGCGGGAACAGCGTTACTCCTACCAGGAGGAACCCGGCGACGGCCCGGAACTGTGAGCGCGGCGCGACGGCCCGCCACCGCGGTAACCCACGGCCCGCCACCGCGGTAACCCACGGCCCGCCGGCAAGCGCGGGGGGTCAGCCCACGGCCCGCTACCAGGCCCGGGGCGCTCAGCCCGCGGCCCCCCGGCAAGCCCGGGGCGGTCAGCCCTCCCGTAGCTTCTTCAGTCGCTCCACGTCCGCCGCGTGGCCTTCCTTCCCGCCCGGCGTCTCGATGATCAGGGGCACGCCCGCGGTGGCCGGGTGGGTCATCAGGGCGCGGAACGGATCCTCGCCGATATGGCCGGAGCCGATGTTCGCGTGACGGTCCCTGTGGGCGCCGACCCTCTCCTGGGAGTCGTTCGCGTGGACCAGCTTCAGCCGCCCCTCGCCGACGGTGTCCACCAGCAGATCCAGGGTCTGATGCATACCGCTCGGCCCCGTCAGATCGTGCCCGGCCGCGAAGACATGGCAGGTGTCGAGGCACACACCCAGCCGGGGATGCGCGTCCAGCGCCTCGAAGTACGCCGCGAAGTCCCAGGTGCGCGAGCACAGGGAGGCGCCCTGGCCCGCGGTCGACTCCAGCAGGAGGTACGGGTCGTCGTCGTGTGCCAGCTCGTCCAGCAGGGGCAGCACCCGCTCGCGCACCTGCCGCAGCGCGACCGCCCGCTCCCGCCCGCCGGTGGCGCTCCCGGTGTGCACGACGACGCCCAGCGCCCCGATCTCACGTCCCCGGCGCAGCGAGTGCCGCAAAGACTCCACCGACTGCTCGACCGTCGCCTCGGTGTGCGAGCCGAAGTTGATCAGATACGGCGCGTGGACGTACACCGGTGTCGAGCCGGCGGCACACGCGGCCCGGAACGCCTCGTCCTGCCGTGGATTGCCGGCCGGGGTCGCCCAGCCCCGTGGATTGGCGACGAAGACCTGCACGGCCTCGGCCCCGATGTCCCGCGCATAGGCCAGCCCGACGGAGTGCAGACCCCCCGCCACGGGGACATGACTGCCGACGGGATTGCGGAGGGCGGCGGGCGCGCCGAGGGCGCCGGTGGACTGGGGAGTGCTCACGCTCCAAGGGTGTCACGCGGGCCCGGGCGCCCGGGCGGCCGGGCGCCGTCGGGGGCCCTTCAGCGGATCTTGAGCGTGATCGTGGATCCCTTGGGCGCCTTCTGCCCGCCCTTCACCGACTGGTCCTTGACCGTGTCGCCGAACAGGCCCAGCAGGCCGCGGTCCTCCTCGACCTGGAAGCCCGCCGCCTCCAGGGTCTTGCGCGCGTCGTCGACGTTGTCGCCGACCACGTCCGGCACCTCGACCTGCTCGCGGCCCTTGGAGACGGTCAGCGTGACCGTGTCGCCCTCGGCGGCCTGCTTGCCCGGGTCCGGGGACTGCCGGGCGACCTTGCCGGCGTCGAACTCGGAGGTGACCTGCGTGTCCGCGATCCGCACCTTCAGGCCCTCGTCCTGCAGCCGGGTCGTGGCGTCGTCGAGGTCGGAGCCGGTGACCTCGGGAACCTCCACCGGGCTGCCCCTGCTCACGGTGAGCGCGATCGCCGAACCGCCGTGGCGCTTGGTGCCCGCCCCCGGGTCCGTGCCGATCACGGAGCCCTTGGCCACGCCCTCGCTGAACGCCTGCGTGACCATGCCCGGGACCAGGCCGGCCTTCTTCAGCCGCTCCTGCGCGCTGGCCAGCGGTTCGCCCTTCACATCGGGCACCTGCACCGTCTCGGGACCGTCGGAGAGGGTCAGCGTCACCGCGTCGTGGGAGCGGATGCGCTCGCCCGCCGACGGATCGGTGCTGATCACCGTGCCGGGCTTCACCGTGTCGCTGTAGGCGTGCCGGACCTGCCCGACCTCGAGCCCGGCCCGCTGAAGCCGGGCCCGTGACTCGGCCTCGGTCTTCGCCAGCAGCGGCGGCACCTTGGTGAACTGCCCGGAGTTGATGTACCAGACGCCCGTGCCGACCCCGAACGCCACCAGCGCGGCAAGGACGAGCGCGAGCAGCCGGCGGGGGCGCGCGGAGCGCCCGGCGGGCTCGGACGGCGGGGTCTGGAGCACGCTCGTCCGGTTGACCACGGCCGTGTCGCGGGCGGGGTCCCCGGGCCCCTCGGGGTCGCCGTGCACCGGGCGGACCGGCACCAGGCGCGGGATCACGCTCGTACGGTCCCCCGAGCTGTCGTGCTCCGCGGCGAGGGCCCCCGGCGGTACGGCGTCCAGCTGCTCCGCGGTGAGCGTGCTGCGCGCGTCGAGCACCTCGCCGAGGAGCGCCACCGCGTCGTCGGGACGCAGCTCGGGACTGCGGGCGGTCGCCGCCGTGACCAGTTCGTCGAGCTCGATCGCCAGCCCCGGCACGGCGTCCGACGGCGGCGGCACATCCTCGTTCAGATGCTGGTAGAGCACCTGGGCGGGGGAGTCGCCGCCGTGCGGCTTGGCGCCGGTCAGCATCTCGTACAGGACCACCCCGCAGGCGTACACGTCGACCCGGGGGTCGGCCGTGCCGTGTTCCATCTGCTCGGGGGCGAGGTAGGAGACGGTGCCGAGGACCGCGCCCGTGGTGTTCGTGACGGTGTCGACGGCCCGGACGAGGCCGAAGTCGGCCACCTTGACCCGGCCGTCGTCGCCTATCAGGACGTTCTCCGGCTTCATGTCGCGGTGCACGAACCCGGCGCGGTGCGCGGCGCCCAGCGCGGCCAGCACCGGCTCCAGGATGTCCAGGGCGGCGCGCGGCTGGAGCGCCCCCCGCTCGCGCAGCACGTCCCGCAGGGTGCAGCCCGCGATGTACTCCATGGCGAGGTAGACGTAGGACCCGTCGGTGCCCTGGTCGAACACCTGCACCACATTGGGGTGGGCCAGGCGCGCCACCGACTTGGCCTCGCGGATGAAGCGCTCCACGAAGGACGCGTCGGCGGCCAGCGCCGGGTGCATCACCTTGAGCGCGAGGACCCGGTCGAGGCGGGTGTCCAGGGCCCGGTAGACCGTGGCCATCCCGCCGATCGCGATCCGCGCGTCGACGCGATAGCGGCCGTCGAGCACCTGCCCGACGAGAGGGTCCTGAAGGGTCGTATCCACGCAGGTGAGTCTACGAGGGACCACGGTCGGTCCCCTCGTTTGCCGCTGCCGGGGGGTATGACTGCAGCCGAGCTGTGACGCACGCCGCACTCGGCCCCCGCCCGGCGGACGGCCGTGCCCGCCCTCAGAAGGCGGGCCGCTCCGGGTCCAGGCGCGCCATGCCCTCCGTCGGCGACGACGGCTCCGCGAAGTGCCGGCGCGGGATGCGCCCCGCCCGCCGGGCCAGCCGGCCCGCCTCCACCGCGTGCCGCATCGCCTCCGCCATCAGGACCGGCTCCTGCGCGCGGGTGACCGCCGAGGCGAGCATCACGCCCGCGCACCCCAGTTCCATCGCCAGGGCCACGTCCGAGGCCGTGCCCGCGCCCGCGTCCAGGATCACCGGCACGCGCGCGTGCTCCACGATCAGCTGGAAGTTGTGCGGATTGCGGATGCCGAGCCCGGAGCCGATCGGCGAGCCGAGCGGCATGATCGCGGCGCAGCCGACGTCCTCCAGCTTCCGGGCGAGGACCGGGTCGTCGTTCGTGTACGGCAGTACCGTGAAACCGTCGTCGACCAGGGTCTCGGCCGCGTCCAGCAGCTCGATCGGGTCGGGCAGCAGGGTGCGCTCGTCGGCGATGACCTCCAGCTTCACCAGATCCGTGCCGAGAGCCTCGCGCGCGAGACGCGCGGTGAGCACCGCCTCACCCGCGGTGAAGCAGCCCGCCGTGTTGGGCAGCACCCGGATCCCGAGCCGGTCGAGCACGGACAGCACCGAGCCGTGCACCGAGGCGTCGACGCGGCGCATCGCGACCGTCGTCAGCTCCGTGCCGGACGCCACCAGCGCCCGCTCCATGACCTCGAGGCTCGGCGCGCCGCCGGTCCCCATGATCAGCCGGGACGAGAACGTCGTGCCACCGAGGACGAAGGGATCGTCGGCCATGATCAGCCTCCTTGGACGGCGGTGAGGACCTCGACGCGATCGCCCTCCCGGAGCGGTGTCGACGGCCACTGCGTACGCGGGACGACGGTTTCGTTGAGGGCGGCGGCCACACCCGAGGGGGCCGCGGTCAGGACCCGTACGACGGCGTCGAGTGCCGTGCCGGGAGCGAACTGGCGGGACTCTCCGTTGACACAGATGTTCATGCGGGCTGCTCCGTGAGCGCGGTGGCGGCGAACCGCCGGGGGGTGAAGGGCCGTGCCTCGTCCGGGAGGTCGCCCGTGGTCAGGACATGAGCCATGACATCGCCGGTCACCGGGGTGAGCAGGACGCCGTTGCGGTAGTGCCCGGTGGCCAGCAGCAGGCCGTCCAGCTCGGTCGGTCCGAGCAGCGGCGCGTTGTCCGGGGAGCCCGGGCGCAGTCCGGCCCGGGTCTCGGTGAGCGGCAGCTCCGTGATGCCGGGGACCAGCTCGTGCGCGTCGCGCAGCAGCTCGTACACCCCTCCCGCGGTGACCGTCGTGTCCCAGCCCAGCTCCTCGCTGGTGGCGCCGACCACCAGCTCGCCGTTCTCGCGGGGCACCAGGTAGACGTGGCCGCCGCGGACGACAGCGCGCACGGTGCGGTTCAGGAACGGGGCGTACCGCTTCGGCACGGTCAGCCGCACCACCTGCCCCTTCACGGGGCGTACGGGCGGCAGCACCTCGTCGGGCACCCCCGCGAGCTGCCCGCTGAGACTGCCCGCCGCGAGTACGACCTGTTCCGCGGGGAGGTCGGTGCCGTCGGCGGTCCGGACTCCGGCGGCCCGCTCCCGCACCACCGTCAGCCGCTCGGCCCAGCTTCGGTGGAAGGCGACCCCGGCCCGTTCACACGCCGTGACCAGGGCCGCGACCAGCCGTCGCGGGTCGATCTGGTGGTCGCCGTCGACCTTGAGGCCGCCGCGCACCCCGGGGGCGAGCATCGGCTCCAGGCGCCGGCACTCGCGTCCGCTCAGCCATTCCGACGCAAGGCCGGAGCGCTGCTGCAGGGCATGCAGGTCCCGCAGATGGGCGCGGTCGTCGGCGTCCAGGGCGACGGCGAGCGTGCCGCACCGGCGGTATCCGAGATCCCGGCCGGTGGCCTCGGTCAGCTCGGCGGCGAAGTCCGGGTAGCGCCGTGCCGACTCCAGATTGAGCGCGAGCAGCGTCTGCTCGCCGTAGTGCAGTTCGGTGACGGCGGCGAGCATCCCCGCGGCCACCTGGGCGGCGCCGCCGCCCGGGGCGGGATCGACCACGGTCGTGGCGAGCCCGCGCTGCGCGGCACGCCAGGCCGTGACGAGTCCGATGATCCCGCCCCCGACGACGAGGACGTCCGAGGTACGCATGGGCGACATGGGCGGTCAGCCCCCTCCCTTCGCCGGCATGATCCGGATCAGGTTCGTACGGTCGGAGGCCGCCAGCCTCCCTCTCAGCCCGGTGCGTCCGGGCTCCCGCGAGTGCTTGTACGGGGGCCACCCTAGTCCGTGCCCGTCCGCGCCGGTAAGGGAGCCTCCCGGGGGTCGAGGTTGTGACGTGCCGCGGCGGGTAGGCGCAGGGAGGACCGCCCCGGTTCCCGGCGGACACGGTTGGGGCAGGTCGCGGCAGGCAGCGGGACGAGTGCTGTGCAGCAGGTCACTCAGCATGCCCGCTGACTGACACATTGTCAGTTGGCTAGGGTGATCAGGTGAGCGAGCAGACGCAGGAACGGGGCGATTCGGCACGGCGCGTCGTCGTCGTGGGTGCGGGCATGGCCGGGGTGCAGACCGCGGTCGCGTTGCGCGAACAGGGGTTCACCGGCGGGGTGACGCTGATCGGGGCGGAGCCGCACCAGCCCTACGACAGGCCGCCGCTGTCCAAGGCCGTGCTGCTCGGCAAAGCCGAGGGCTCCGCCTTCGACGTCGACTTCCAGGCCCTGGGCATCGAGCTGCGGCTGGGCTGCGAGGTGATCGGGCTGCGCCCCGGCGACCATGAGCTGGACACCGTCGAGGGCCCCGTCCCGTACGACGTGCTCGTGCTCGCCACCGGAGCGGAACCGATCCAGCTCCCGGGCGCGGAAGGCGTCCCCGGGGTGCATCTGCTGCGCACGCTGGACGATGCCGAGCGGCTGCGGCCGGTCCTCGCCGACCAGCACGACATCGTGGTGGTGGGCGCGGGCTGGATCGGCGCCGAGTTCGCCACCGCGGCGCGCGAGGCGGGCTGTGCGGTGACCGTGGTGGAGGCCGCGGACCGGCCGCTCGCGGGCGCGCTGCCCGCGGAGGTCGCCGCGCCGATGGCGGCCTGGTACGCGGACAGCGGGGCCGAACTGATCACCCACGCGCGTGTGGACCGCATCGAGCCGGGGGCCGTGGTGCTCGACGACGGGTCCCGGGTGCCCGCGGGCGCGGTGGTCGTGGGCATCGGAGCGCGCCCGGCCACCGCGTGGCTCGCCGGCTCGGGCATCGAGCTGGGGGCGCACGGGGAAGTGCTCGCCGACGAGCATCTGCGCACGTCGGTGCCGGACGTGTACGCGGTCGGGGACTGCGCGTCCTTCCCCTCGGGGCGGTATGAGCAGCGCCTGCTGGTTCACCACTGGGACAACGCCCTCCAGGGCCCGCGCACGGTGGCCGCGAACATCATCGGGGAGACGCCGATGGCGTACGACCCCGTGCCGTACTTCTGGTCGGAGCAGTTCGGCCGCTTCGTGCAGTACGTCGGCCACCACGCCTCGGCCGACACCACCGTCTGGCGCGGGAACCCGCAGGGCGCCGCCTGGGCGGTGTGCTGGCTGCGCTCGGGCCGCCTGGTGGGCCTGCTGGCGGTGGGCCGGCCCCGGGACCTGGCGCAGGGCCGCCGCCTGATCGAATCGGGCACCCCGATGGACGCCGACCTGCTGGCGGACCCCTCGCGCCCGCTGAAGGAGGCGTCGGCGTAGGGGCACGGACCGGGTGGTCCGTCCGGGCCCGCGCATCCCCCCGTTCGCGGGACGCCCGGGGTCCCCCGTGTCCACCGCCGGAGGCAACCGGCACTCCGCCGGAGGTGCCCCGCTTCCGACTGTCAGTCCGGGATGGCACGCTTGATCCCGTGACCGAGATTGACGCAAAGATCGATGCTCTCGTCCCCGCCTGGCTCACCGTCCCCGACATCGCCGAAGCACTCGGCGTCGAGGTGACCCGCGTGCGGCAGCTGGTCAAGGAGGGCCAGCTCATCGCCGTACGCCGTGGCGAGAACCGCGCACTGCACGTCCCCGCCGCCTTCATCGACGGGGACAAGGTTGTCAAGGGCCTGTCCGGGACCCTGACCCTGCTGCGGGACGACGGCTTCACGGTCGAAGAGATGATCGAGTGGCTGTTCACCTCCGACCCGACCCTGCCCGGCACCCCCGCGCAGGCCCTCAGGGAGAATCGCGGCACGGAGGTGAAGCGCCGCGCGCAGGCGCTCGCCGTCTGATCCGACCGAGAACAACCGTCCGGCGTACGGGCCGCGGGTCCACGGACCCCGGCCCGAGTCCGACCGTGCCCGCCGCGGCCCGTACGCCACCGACCCCGGGGAACCCACCGTGCCCGACATCGCCCGCTCCGCCCGGCTCGCCGACGCCCGCGTCTATCTGTGCACGGACGCCCGCGCACGCCAGGGTGACCTCGCCGAGTTCCTCGACGCGGTCCTGGCCGGCGGCGTGGACATCGTGCAGCTGCGCGACAAGGGCATGGAGGCGGCCGAGGAACTGGAGTACCTGAAGGTCTTCGCCGACGCCTGCGCCCGCCACGGCAGGCTGCTGGCGGTGAACGACCGGGCGGACGTGGCCCACGCGGCCGCCTCGGACGTCCTGCACCTCGGCCAGGGCGACCTCCCCGTCCCCGCCGCCCGCGCCATCCTCGGCGACGATGTCCTCATAGGCCGCTCAACGCACTCCGTGGCGGAGGCCGAGTCCGCCGCCGTCCAGGACGGAGTGGACTACTTCTGCACAGGCCCCTGCTGGCCCACCCCCACCAAGCCCGGTCGCCCCGCCCCCGGCCTCGACCTGGTCCGGCACACCGCCGCGCTGGGCACCGACCGGCCGTGGTTCGCCATCGGGGGCATCGACCTCGGCAATCTGGACCAGGTGCTGGAGGCCGGTGCCCGCCGGGTGGTCGTGGTCCGTGCGATCACGGAGGCCGACGACCCGGGTGCGGCGGCGGCGGAGTTGGCCAAGCGGCTGCGGACGGCGTAGGGCGGCTACGCGTCACGTGGAGCGCCCGCGGGCGGCGTAGGCGGCTGCGGACGGCGCGCTACGGCCGGCTCGTCGCCCCGATCGGGTGACGGTGTCCGACTGGTGGACAACAGCGCGACAATTCAGGCAAATCTCCGTCGCCCGGTTGGGGGACCGCCTTCCCCTGGCTAACCTGCGACTATGGCCCTCGGAACCGCATCCACGAGGACAGATCGCGCCCGTACGGTGCGCGACATCCTCGCCACCGGCAAGACGACGTACTCGTTCGAGTTCTCGGCGCCGAAGACCCCCAAGGGGGAGCGGAACCTGTGGAGCGCGCTGCGGAGGGTGGAGGCGGTCGCCCCGGACTTCGTCTCCGTGACCTACGGCGCGGGCGGCTCGACTCGCGCGGGCACGGTGAAGGAGACCGAGCAGATCGTCGTGGACACGACGCTGACCCCGGTCGCCCACCTCACCGCGGTCAACCACTCCGTCGCGGAGCTGCGCAACATCATCGGCCAGTACGCGGACGCCGGGATCCGCAACATGCTCGCCGTGCGCGGCGATCCGCCCGGCGACCCGATGGGCGAGTGGGTCCCGCACCCCAAGGGCCTGGCCTACGCGGCCGAACTGGTCCGGCTCATCAAGGAGGCGGGCGACTTCTGCGTGGGTGTCGCCGCCTTCCCCGAGATGCACCCGCGTTCCAGCGACTGGGACACGGACGTCTCGCACTTCGTCGACAAGTGCCGGGCCGGGGCCGACTACGCGATCACCCAGATGTTCTTCCAGCCGGAGTCGTATCTGCGGCTGCGCGACCGGGTCGCCGCGGCCGGCTGCCCGACCCCGGTCATCCCCGAGGTCATGCCGGTCACCAGCGTGCGGATGCTGGAGCGGCTGCCGCAGCTCAGCAACGCCACCCTCCCCGTCGCCCTGAAAGAGCGGATCCTCACAGCGAAAGAGGATCCGGCGGCTGTACGCTCGATTGGCATCGAGTTCGCCACGGAGTTCTGCGCGAGGCTGCTGGCCGAGGGAGTCCCCGGACTGCACTTCATTACACTCAACAACTCCACGGCGACGCTGGAAATCTACGAAAATCTGGGCCTGCACCATCCGCAGCAGACCTAGACCGGTCGTACCGATCTACGACAGACTGCGTAGCGGCCACTGTGAGAGGGGCGTACATGGGCTGGACGGTCCTCTACATCGCGTTCGGCATCGTCGCGCTGTGGCTTCTCGGTGAGGTGCTGCTCCAGTACAAGGCTCGCCTGCGCTGGCGGCTGCTGGCGTTCGTCGGCTTCCTCGGCGTCGTGCTCGGCGTGCTCACCGCCTCGGTCCTGGTCATCGCAGTGGGCGCCGCGGCGTTCGCGGTCGGGCAGACCTACGTCACGCTGTCGTTCCGCCGTGGCTTCGCGGCCGGCTGGGCGGTCGGCAACCGTCCGCGTGAGGCCGGTGGCAGCAAGCGCCGCCGGGGCGAGCCGCCCCGGCAGGAGCCGGCGCCGGAGACCGACGGCCCCGAGGACGAGCAGACGACGGCGGCGACGCACCCGCAGGACGACGCCCACGACGACGACAACGTCTTCACCCGCGCCCAGCCCGCGGAGAGCGCCGCCGAGGCGACCGCCGTCTTCGAGCCGCAGCCCCTGCCCGAGGAGACCGGCTCGTACGGCGTCTACACCGGCGCGGCGTACGCGGCCGCCACGGACCCGTCCTATGCGAACGCGGCCCAGGCCCAGGACCAGCAGGCCTACGCCTACGACGGCTACTCCGCCTACGGCCACCAGGGTTACGGCTACGAGGGCGCCCAGCAGCAGTACGGCGGCTACTCCGACCCGTACGCCGGCGCCCAGACCTACGGCGGCGGCACCTACGACCCCGCGTACGGCGGTCAGGAGCAGTACGGGCAGCAGGCCTACGGCCAGGAGCAGTACCCCACCGGTACGTACGGCGAGACCCCGGCCGCCGGTGTCTGGGTTCCCCAGCAGCGCAGCAACGACGGGGTGTTCGGCGGTGAACTGCCGCAGGAGCAGCCCTACCCTTACCAGGGGGACGGCACCGTGCCGAACGGCACCGCGCAGGGCCACGGCTTCGACGAGCACTACCGCTTCTGAGCGGCCACGATCACGCCTGTCCGAGGGCCCGGTGCCGAGCACCGGGCCCTCGCGCACGACCGGCCTCCCGGTGCCTCACTGCGAGCCCCGGAAGTCCGGCCCCTCCACGATCAGCCCGGCGACCAGGGCCCCCGACATCCCGGCGTGCGGGAGCCCGCCACCGGGGTGGGACCAGCCGCCGACCGTGAACAGACCGGGCAGGCCCGTGCTGTTGGACGGCTGCAGCAGCCGTCCGCCGGCCGCCGCGAGGGCGGGTGCCGGGACCGCACCGCCGGGCACACCGGTCTCCTCGGCGATATCGCCCGGGGCGCGCACCTCCCGCCACAGCACACGGTCGCGCAGACCGGGTACCGCGCGCTCGGCGGCCTCCACGATCCGGTCCACGTCGGATTCGGAGGGGCTCAGGCCCGCCGGCACCGTGACCGACAGGGTGACCGCCTCGTGCTCCGCGCCGGGCACCAGTGCGGGGTCGTCCGGGCGCAGCACGGTCACCGTCGGGGCGGCCGGCAGCCCGGCGTCCGCCCCGAACAGGCGGTCCAACTCACCCTCGCGGTCGGCCGGGTGGACCACCGTCCGGTGCGCCGCGCCCTCCGGCCGCGCGCCGCGCAGCGCCAGCAGCACCGTCAGCCGGGCGAGCATCGCGCGCTGCGGCGGAACCTCGCCGGTCCCCCGCACGGACGCCGTCCCCGCCACCAGACGGTCCAGCACGCCGGGCGCGACCCCGGCGACCACATGGTCCGCCTCCACCACCGAGCCGGGCCTCCGGGAGGTGTCCCCGGCCAGCTCCACCCCCGCCGCCCGGCCGTCCTTCTCGACGATCCCGGTGACCTCGGCGCCGAAGACGAACTCCACCTTTCGCGCCACGCACCGCTCGTACACGGCGCGCGCCAGCTCCCGTATCCCGCCGCGCACATACCAGATGCCGAAGGCGTGCTCCATGTACGGCAGCACCGCCGCGCTCGCCGGAGTCGTCCGGGGATCCAGGCCGTACGCCAGGGCGTGGCTCTCCAGCAGGGCCGTCAGCCGCTCGTCGCGCAGCTCGAAGGCGCCGATCTCGGCGAGCGTGCCGGCCCGCCGGGTGCGCAGCAGCCTGCGGTGCGGCGCCGACGGGTACGGCTCGCGCTCGGCCAGCACCGCCCAGTCGGGCCACAACGGCTCCTCCAGGAGCGGCCGGCGCGTGCGGTCCCACGCCTCACGGGCCCGCACCAGGAAGTCGCCCCAGCGCTCACCCGCACCGCCGCCGAGCGCCGCGTCCAGCGCCGACACGGCGCCCGCGCGTGACGCGTTCGGCAGTGCGACCTCGGTGCCGTCCGCGAAGACATGCCGCGCGGACGGGTCCACCTGGACCAGCTCGACCTGGCTCTCCAGCGGCTCCCTGCCGGTCTTGACGAACAGGTCGCGGTAGACCGCGGGCAGCGGTAGCAGGCCCGGGCCGGTGTCGAAGGAGAAGCCGTCGCGCGTGAAACGGCGCACCGCACCGCCGTATGTCTCCGTGCGCTCGTAGACCACCACCCGGTGGCCCGCGACGGCCAGCCGGGCGGCGGCCGCCATCGCGCCCATCCCGGCGCCGATCACCGCAATCCGTGCCATGCCGGTGACTTTATCCGCCACCGCCGACAGTCCGGCGGCGGGTCTGTGATCAGCGCCTTTTGGACGTGAGGCCGGCGCCTCGGCACCACCCGGGCGTGGGGATGAGCGCTCAGGCCTGAGTATGCGTACCTAGTCGGTGAGATGAGTACGCGCACGGATGGGGGCCCACCAGCGCGAACGAGACAGTGGAGACACGGGAGAGGGGTGCGGCCCGGGACCGCCGACACGGGGCGGCGGAACGGCGCCCGCGCCCTTGCCCGCTCCTTCCGCCGACCCTGTTCGGCGGAAGCGAGATACGGGGGACCCGGGGGAACGACCGAACGGGGGCCCTAAGGGGAGCACGGGGGAACGACGGAGCGCCGGTTCGAGGCGTCCCACCAGGGACGCGACCACCTCGGACCGGCGCTTTCGCGTTTCTTTCGCGTCTTCGCGTCTTCGCGTCTTCGCGTCTTCGCTTTGCGCCTTTCGTGCGCCGGGCGCGCGCTACCTGTTGCCGCTCACGCGCCCCTGGATCAATCTCGACAGCGCCGCGTGGACGTCGTCCAGGGAGCGCTCCGGCTGGAACGACTGCCAGTCGAGGGCCGCCACCAGGACCATGCCGACCAGCGCTGCCGCCGTCAGCGGGACATCGATCTCTTCGCTGAACTCGCCGTTCGCCACACCCTCGCGCAGCACGTCCTCGATGGCCGCGACGACCTGCCGGCGCACCACCATGAGCGTGGACTGCCAGGCCCGGTTGGTGCGCCACAGCTCGGCCACGTACAGCTGGGTGAAGGCCGGATAGCGGGCGATGAAGCCGAGTCCCGCGCGGATCATGGCGTCCAGGGCGTCGACCTTGCTGCCGCCGGCCAGGGCGGTCTGCTCGGCCGCCTCCCTCAGAGAGGCGGTGAGCAGACCCACACCATGGCGCAGCAGCTCCTCGAAGAGGACGGACTTGCTGGCGAAGTTGTAGTAGACCGTGCCCTTCGCGACCCCGGCCCGTTCGGCGATCTCGTCGACGGTCGTCGCGGAGAAACCCTGTTCCGCGATGAGGGTGACCGCCGCCTCGTAGAGCTTCTGCCGGGTCGCCGCGCGACGGCCCGAGCCGCCTGGCGCGGCGGCACTGCTGCGTTCCATGGCCTTGATTCTCACAGGAAAGCCCCCGTCAAAGGACGCAGGTCCGGCTGTGGCCGTCACAGGCTCAGCTCCGGGTGCAGCCGGTCGAGGGTCCACACCTGCCTGCGGCGGGCCGACAGGGCGGTCAGCGCGAGGGCGCCCGCGGTGAACGCCGTCAGCACGGCACACGCCTGCCACACGGGCCCGAGGCCGCCGCCGGTGATGAGCCTGCGCAGGGCCTCGATGACGTAACTCATCGGCAGGAAGGGGTGGATCGCGTTGAAGAAGCCGGGACTGGTCTCCACGGGGTAGGTGCCGCCCGCGGATGTCAGCTGGAGCATCAGCAGGGCGAGGACGAGGATCCGGCCCGCCGCGCCGAACTGCGCGTTCAGCCACTGCACGATCGCCGCGAAACACACCGCCACCAGGAACAGGAACCCGATCGTGCCGGCCGCCCGCATCATCTCCAGGCCGATCGCCCAGTGCAGCACGGCCATGAGGGCGGTCGTCTGGAGGACACCGACGCCGGCCGCCGGCAGCCAGCCCGCCAGCGCGATCCGCCAGGCCGAGGCGCCCGCGGCGAGCGCACGCCGGTTCAGCGGCGGGATCAGCATGTACGCCACCATCGCACCCACCCACAGGGACAGCGGAATGAAGTAGGGGGCGAAACCGGTGCCGTAGTTCGGCGCGTGGTGCAGGTCCCTGGAGGCGAGCTGCACCGGGTCGGCCATGACCCCGGTGCGCCGGTCGCGGTCCTGCTTGTCGTAGGCCGGGATCTTCGAGGCCCCGTCGTGCAGTCCGCCAGCGAGCTTTCCGGAGCCGTCGGCGAGCTTGTACATGCCCCCGTTGAGGTCGATCGCGCCCGTCTCCAGCCTGCCGATGCCCGCGTTCAGGTCGGCCGCGCCGGTCTGCGCGGTGCCGAGCTTGATGTGCAGGGTCCTGGCCCCCTGGGCGACCTGGGCGGCGCCCTTGTTGAGCGCGTCCACCTTGGCGACCGCGTCATCGAGGTCCTCGGAGAGGTGTGGTGCCGCCTTGGCGAGGGCCCGGGCCTGCTGCTGGAGCGTCTTCAGGTCCGCCTTCATGGCGGCCATGTCCCCGTGGTAGTCCTGCACGACGGTGTTCACGTCATGGGCGAGCTTCGCCGCCTGCGCCGCCGCGTCCTTCGCCTTCTTCAGGTCGTCGCACGCAGGGTCGGGCAGCAACTGGCCGACACAGCGCCGGTCGTAGACGTCGTTCAGCGCCTCGGACGCCTTGCGGGTGCCGCTCTCCGCGATCGGGGCCGTGGTGACGAACGCGTCGAGGTGGTCGCTGATCACACCCGACGAGTCGGCCACCAGAGTCGCGGTGTCGGCGATCTGCCTGCCGTTCTTCTTCAGAAACGGCCGCACCTGGTCGGCCGTGCCGTCCACGCGGTCGGCCAGCGCCTGGGTGCCGTCCGCGACCTGTTGCGCCCCGTTCTGGAGGTCGCCCGCGCCTCGGGTGAGCTTCGTCAGGCCGCTCGACAGCTTTCCGCTGCCGTTCTCGGCTTCCCTGAGACCGTCGGCGAGGTCCTTGGAGCCCTGCTTCGCCTTGCCGATCCCGCCCGTGAGCCGGTCGGCCCCCTCGGCGGCCTGGACGGTCTTGCCGTGGATGTCGGAGAAGGAGATGAAGATCCTGTCCAGGAACGACCGCGACGTCTTCGTGGAGGCCGCCGCGCGCACCTCGTTGAACACCGTCTTGGAGATCTGCCCGACGATGTAGTTGTTCGCGTCGTTGGTGCGCACCTGGAGGGCGCCGGTCTCGGGGGAGTTCCCGGAGCTGGAGGCGATCCGCGCACTGAAGTCGGAGGGCATCGTCAGCGACAGGTAGTAGGTGCCGCTCTCGACGCCCCGCCTGGCCTCGGCCGCGCTCACCTCGTGCCACTCGAAGGTCCTGCTCTCGCGCAGTCCCTTGACGAGGTCGTCGCCCGCAGTGATCCTCCGGCCGTCCGCCGTCGCCCCCTTGTCGTCGTCGACGAGCGCCACGGGGATGCGGTCCAGGCGCCCGTACGGGTCCCAGAACGACCACAGGTACAGGGCGCCGTACAGCAGCGGCAGCAGCAGGAGCGCCACCAGCGCCGCGCGCGGCAGCCTTCCCCTGCCGAACCGCCTCAGCTCAAGCGCGGCCAGTTTCGGCGAGCGCATCCGCCGTCTCCTTGTCGTCTTCTGCGCCGTCCTCGGACGGCTCCTCGGGGGTGGTGGCCTTCCGGGGCGCGTCCTGCGCGTCCTCTCCGGCGGCCGGCGGGTGCACGTCCTCGCCAGGCGCCACGCGGCCGCCGGGGGCCGTGGACACCACGAGCGCGTCCTGTGGGGCCTCCGTGCACACCGCGAGCACCGTGGTCCCGGCCTCGGCGACGGACCTCAACAGGGCCCATGCCTCGGCCCGTTCGGCGGCGGAGAGCTTGTGGTCGGTGTCGTCGACGGCGAGCAGGCGCGGCCGGCTCATCAGGGCCAGGGCCACGGACAGCCGCAGGGCCTGAAGGCGCTCCAGATCGCGTACGGCGGTGCGGGGCCCCTTGGGCAGCGTGTCCGGGTCGAGCCCGGCCGCGGCGAGAGCGATGTCGATGCGCCGTTTCGCCGCCTTCGTGCGCTCGTCGCGCGGCCGCAGCAGCGCACGCAGGGAGTCCCCGAACCGGCTCTCCAGCAGGGCTCGTTCGCGCAGTTGCTCGCCCACGGTCAGCGCCGGCTCCGGGTCGGTGACGCCGGACACGTTCGCGATCGCGCTGATCCGGCGCACCGCGGACATCTCCCTGGGCAGCCGGTGCCCGCCGACCATGGCCCGTCCCTCGCTGGGCTTCATCCGGCCGGTGAGGGTCAGCAGCAGACAGGTCCGGCCCGAGCCCGACGGCCCCTCCACAGCGATGAGAGCGCCGGGCCGGGCCGTCACATGGACACCCCGGAACACGTGGCCGCGCGGGCCCTTCAGGCCGAGGTCCGCGGCCTCCACGGCGACCCCGGCCGTTTCCTCTTGCATGTCCATGTCCCCCCTCGTTCCCCTGGGCGACAGGCCCAGTCGTGGGACGGTTTTGAACTGACTGGTCAGTGCAAAAGCTACCCCGAACCTACGAACGAAGCAAAGCCGCAGGTCAGAACGGACTGTCAGTGCCATACCCCACGATGGGCGCATACGGCCACAGTGCCGTCACGCAGACGACAGGAGGTTCGTCATGGCCAGCTATCCCGCGGGTGCCGCACCCCGGCGCCGCGCCACCGGCCCTGCCCCCTCACTGACCGGCCCGGCGAGCGACGTGCACCCCGTACCCCGCCGGGCCACGGCCCCGCCCGCCGCACTGGACCTGCTCGCCCAGGCCCGCGCCGGACTCGAGGAGGCGGCCCGACTGGAAACCCCCAACGAGCGCTATGCGACGGCCCATCTGGCGGCCCTGCGCACGGCGGCCGCCGTACTCGCCGCGCGCGGCCGGCCGGAGCCCACCGCCCGGCGCCGCGCCAGGATCAGGAGCGCCTGGGAAGTGCTCCCCGAGATAGCGCCCGAACTGACCGAGTGGAGCGCGCTGTTCGCCTCCGGTGCCGCCCGTCGCGCCCGCGCCGAGGCCGGCATCCCGGGCGCGGCGAGTACCCGCGACGCCGACGATCTGATGCGGGACGTGGCGATGTTCCTGCGTCTGGTGGAGCGGACGCTGCTGCTCCAGCCGGTGCTGCCGCAGCCACGGCGGATCGGTGACAGGGGGATCGGCGAGCGGGGCGGCGGTGGGCCGGAGGTGGGGGAGAGGGGGATGCCGGACGCTGGGTGAGCCCGGGGCCGGGCCGTGCGGTGGTGTGGGTCGGGGCTCCGGGCATGGTGCCGGAGGCAATAGGGTGGAGCCGCTGAAGCCTTTCGCCCTGGTAACGGATCCGGAAGGCCGTCCGATCGCTCCGCCGCACAAGCAGGCGGTGCCGCGCCGAGGAGTCAACTGCCGTGTCGGACCCGATGCGCCCCCGCGCTTCTCTCCGTACCGCCGTGGTCTGGGAGGTTCTCAAGGACGCCCTCGACCGCCGCGTCAAGGCCACGGGGCGGGACGTGCTGGACGTCCTCGACACCGGTGGCGGCAGCGGCAACTTCGCGGTGCCCGTCGCCCGCCTCGGTCACCGGGTCACCGTCGTCGACCCCAGCCCGAACGCTCTGTTCGCGCTGGAACGCCGCGCCGCCGAGGCCGGCGTCGCCGACCGGGTGCGGGGCGTCCAGGGCGACGCCCACGGCCTCTTCGACGTGGTGGAGCCGGGGGGCTACGACGTGGTGCTGTGCCACGGCGTCCTGGAGTACGTGGACGACCCCGCCGAGGGCGTACGCAATGTGATCGCCGCGCTACGCCCCGGCGGCGTCCTCAGTCTGCTCGCCGCGGGGCTCGGCGGCGCCGTCCTGGCGCGGGCCCTCGCCGGTCACTTCAAGGAGGCCAGGCAGGCGCTCCAGGACCCGGACGGCCGCTGGGGCGAGGGTGACCCCGTGCCCCACCGCTTCACCGCGGACCAGCTCACCGCGCTCGTCGAGGACGCGGGCCTCGGTGTCGCCGCCGTGCACGGCGTCCGGGTCTTCGCGGACCTCGTGCCCGGAGTGCTGGTGGACACCGAGCCGGGTGCCCTCGACGCACTGCTCAAGCTGGAGGCCGCGGCGGCCGAGGTTCCCGCCTTCCACTCCGTGGCCACGCAACTCCATGTCCTCGGCGAGACCCGGGGTGCGGCCGAGGCCTGAGTCCACCGCCGTTCACGCGCCGTTGATCAGCGGCGAGACGGCGCATGGAGTACGCCACAGGACCTCCTATCGGGCGGTGTGCGCCGTATGATCGAGGGAGACCGCCCGGCATGACGGGTCGGCCACTGGGGAATGGAAGCCTCAGTGAGCCAGGACGGCCATGGCGGGTTCCGGTTGGCCAATTGGCGTAGAGGGGCGGGTTTCAAGGGGGCGATTCCCTGCCTATCCTGAAGGGGACCCCCGGTCGCCCCGGCGACTGCACGATGAGGAGGACTCCGTGCCGCTCTCGGAGCACGAGCAGCGAATGCTCGAGCAGATGGAGCGAGCGCTGTACGCCGAAGATCCCAAGTTCGCGACAGCGCTTGAGGGAAGCGGGCTGCGTACATACACCCGGCGACGGGTCTACCAGGCGGCAGCGGGCTTCCTGGTGGGTATCGCGCTCCTCATGGCCGGAATGGTCGCAAAGCAGATCTGGATCAGCGTGGTGGGCTTCCTCGTCATGCTGGGCTGTGCGGTGCTTGTCGTGACCGGCTGGCGCAAGGTTCCCAAGCCGGGCGAGCAGGGGGCGGCGGGCGCCCGCAGGCAGGTCAGGCAGCGGCGTTCCATGATGGACCGAATCGAACAGCGCTGGCAGCGACGCCGGGACGAACAGGGCCACTAGCCCTCCGGTCCCAAGACGAGACTTCCGCAAGGGGGCGACCACCGACTGGTGGCCGCCCCCTTGCGTATGCCGTTGGCCGTTGGCCGTTGGCCGTTGGCCGTGCGCCGAGGGCCTGGGCCAGGGACAGGACGGTGGCCTGTGCCAGGGACGGACCGGACGGTGGCCTGGGCCTGGGACCGCACCGTGGCCTGGGCCTGGGACCGCTCTGTCCGGGGGCGTGGCCTCGCGGCCGCTTCCGCGAGCCGTCCGCGCCTGGCGCGCGCGGCGTGGGCCCAAAAGGCCCCGCCGACCCCTGCTGCGGAGGCGGACGGCCCTTATGTCACGGGCGCCGTCCGCCTTGAGCAGCCTGGCCGGCGGCGGCGCACCGGCTCTCCGGCAAGGAACGCCTGGATGTCCTCGACGGCGCGCCGTCGGAATCACCGGACCGGCCGCCGTGGCGGCCGCCCACGCCGCTCCGGGTGGCCGCGTCCCCGCCGAGCCGGCCCCGCGTGTGCCGTTGCGGCTGGTGGGGGCCCTAGGCCGCGCCCCTCTCAGCTCTTCCCCCGGGGCAAGCCACCCCCCGGCCTCAGCCGCGCTGCCGGGCGGCTGCCCCCGGCCTCAGCCGCACTGCCGGGCGGCCGCCCCCGGCCTCAGCCGGCGGGCCGCCCTCGCCTCACCCGCTCTCCTGCCCCGACGGGCGGCGCAGCAGGGCGCTCAAGCGGGTTGTCCAGCGGGTCTTGAGGTCCGCCCAGCGGTCGCCGACGGCCCAGACGACGCGCAGGGCGGAGCGCGGTGCCACCACCGCGCGCACCCGGCTTCGCAGGCTGATCCGGGACCGCAGTGCCGCCCGCACCCCGCGCACATCGTCGACGAGACCGGCCTCGGAGCGCGGCTGCGGGGCGAAAAGCACCTGCTCCACGGCTCCGGCCACGCGGTGCACGGCAGCGGCGGCGGGCCCGTCCAGCCGGCCGAGCCGCACGATCCGCTCGGCGGCTCCGCGCGGGGTCAGGGCGTCGTCCGGCACGATGCCGTAGTCCCAGGCCGTGTCCGTGAGCTCGCGCCACACGGCCAGGGTGTGCCCCACGGCCACCTCGGCCGCCCGGCCCGGAGGTCCCTCGCCCGGCAGCAGGGCCACCTCGACGTCACCGGCGTACTGCTCACCGGCCCCGGGTGTCCGGCCTGCCCCGACCGGCAGCAGGCCCGACGACGCGTGCCGCGCGGAGGCCAGCCGCACCGACCGGCTCCGCAGCCGCCACAGCATCGGCGTCAGCGGCACCGCGATCAGAGCCAGCCCCAGCAGCGTCCACCCCGCCACCTGGTACCACGGCGGCCCGCTGTCACCGGCGACCGCCACGGCACCCGAGGACTGGTTCGGGCACGCCTCCAGCTTGTGCATGGCCGCCGAGCAGCTCTCGCTCGCCGACGGACCCGTGGACGGCGCCGTCGTCGACGACAGCGACGGCCGCGGCGGAAGCGGGTTCTCCCCGCTGGGCGTGTCCGCCTGTGTGTACGAGGGGGTCGTTCCCCGGTTGGGGGTCGGCTCGAAGCGGGTCCAGCCGACGCCCTCGAAGTACAGCTCGGGCCATGCGTGCGCGTCCCGCAGCCCCACCGACATGGAACCGTCCGCCTGCGGGGATCCCGGGGTGAAGCCCACGGCGACCCGCGCCGGAATCCCCAGGGTCCGGGCCATCGCGGCCATCGCGAACGAGAAGTGCACGCAGAAGCCCTGCTTGCTCTTCAGGAACCGCGCGATGGCCCCCGGCCCGGTGCCGACCTGGACATCGGTGTTGTAGCTGAACCCGCCGTCGACCGAGAAGTAGTCCTGGAGCCTGACCGCCTGCTCGTAGTGGTTGGTCGACCCCGCGGTCACCTTGCGGGCCGTCTGCCCCACGACCGCCGGCAGTGACGCCGGCACCCTGGTGAACTCGCGCTTCAGCGCGTCCGACGGCTCCGGCGCGGTGGCCAGCTGCTCCGCGGTCGGCTGTACGATCAGACTCTTGACGTCGTACTGAAGGCCACGGGTGCTCTGTCCGTGGTCGCCGACGAGCGTGCGGCCCACCGGCTCGAAGCGCCAGCTGCCCTTGATCTTCACGCTGGTCGCGGGGTACGGCATCGGCAGCCAGTCCTGTGCGTACCAGTCCGCCGCCGAGATCCGTGTCTCGATCTCGGTCCGCCGCACACCGCCCGCGAGGCCGGCCGGAGTGGGGAGCGCGTCCGGCACGGCGGTGATGTGCCGTTGCGCCGGCCGCCAGGTGGTGCCGTCGAAGTCGTCCAGGGCGACGATCCGCAGATACATGTCCTGGGTGTCGTCCGTGTTGGTGCGGTAGGCCATGACCTGGCGGTCCTGGTCCACGTTCAGGCTGTCGCGCAGCGAGACCAGGGGGTTGACCGCGGAGATCGTGTTGCCGTTGCCGAAGCCCGCGCCGACGCCGGTGCCGGTGCCGTCCAGCAGGCCGTTCCTGAGCGAGGGCAGCGCGAGCGGCACCACCAGGGCGACGCCCAGGGCGACCGCGCCGATGCGCCGTCCGGTGCGGACCGGGGCGACCGTGCCGCCCGAGTCCCGGTCCCGGCCGCGCGCGGCGCCGGCGAAGACCCGCCCCCACTGGGAGAGCCGGTCACGGCCCTCGGCCAGCAGCAGCGTCAGATACCCGCTCGCGGCGATGAGGAACCACAGCCAGTCGGCGGCGCCGTCGGAGAGCCCTGCGGCCACCGAGTACAGCGCGAGCAACGGCAGCCCGGCCGGGGCCGCCGCGCGGAACGTCACCGCGAGCGCGTCCACGAGGAGCCCGATGAGCAGCACCCCGCCGACGACCATCAGGCGGATGCCGGGGGTCAGCGGCGCGGGGGTCGCGTACTGCCCCACGTCCTGCGTGCCCGACCGCAGCAGCTCCCCGAAGCGGCGGAAGGCGTCGGGGCCGGGGAGGAAGCCGGCGATGGCCTGACCGTGCGCGAAGATCAGCGTGAGCAGCAGCAGGCCGACGACCGCCTGGCAGGCGATGGTCAGCGGGCGCGCCAGCGGCACCCGCCGGGCCAGTGCCCCCACCCCGGTCTGCACGGCCACCAGGAACGCCGCCTCGAACAGCCAGGTCATCGGGGACACCAGGGGCAGCAGCGCGCACGACGCCGCCAGTGTCGCCGCCGCGGCACACAGCGCCAGCCGGGCCCGCCCGCTCATGACCGTCCCTCCGCACCGCTCACGGCGCCCACGCCCGTGCGCTGCCGGTCCGCCTCGCGCCACAGCTCCGCGATCGATACCCCGCGGGGCACAGCCAGCGCCGTCCAGCCGGCCTCGCGCAGCATCCGCAACCGTTCCCCGGTGGGGTCCGGGGGGCCCGGCACATCGGTCTCCTCGCGTACCCAGGTGGCGCTGTCCAGCAGGAAGGCGAGCGCGCCGCCGCTGCGTCTGCTCATCTTGGCGGCCACCGTGGCCTGCTCCTCGTCCAGGTCGCCGAAGAAGGCGACCAGCAGTCCCTCGTTCCCGCCGCGCAGCACGTCGTACGCGCGGGACAGGCCCGTGCCGTCCGAGTGGTCGATCACGGCGAGCGTGTCCATCATCAGTCCGGCCGCGTCCGCGGACTCCTGGCTCGCGCCCGCGAACCCGTCCGCTCCCTCTCCGGGCACCGAGTTGCCCGTGTCCGTCAACAGCCGGACGGAGAAGCCCCGTTCGAGCATGTGCACCAGCGTGGACGCGGCGCCCGCGACCGCCCACTCGAAGGCCGTGTCCGGTCCGGTGCCCCGGAAGGCGATGCCCCGGGTGTCGAGCAGCACCGTGCACCTGGCCCGCTGCGGCTGTTCCTCCCGGCGCACCATCAGCTCGCCGTAGCGCGCGGTGGAGCGCCAGTGCACCCGGCGCAGATCGTCACCGTGACGGTAGCCGCGCGGGATCACGTCGTCCTCACCGGCCAGCGCCAGCGAGCGCTGCCGCCCGTCGCCGTAGCCCGTCGCCTCGCCCGTGAGCCGTACGGGCGGCAGCGGCTCCACGCGCGGGACGACGGTGAGGGTGTCGTAGGTCGAGAAGGAGCGGGTCAGCTCGCACAGCCCGAAGGGGTCGGTCAGGCGCAGCTGGAGCGGGCCCAGCGGATAGCGTCCCCGCAGATCGGAGCGGACGCGGTAGGACACCTCGCGACGGCCGCCCGGCTCCACCCGGTCCAGCACGAACCGGGGGCGCGGCCCGAGGACGTAGGGCACCCGGTCCTGGAGCATCAGCAGCCCGGTGGGCAGCCGCGAGACGTTGTCCATCCGCAGATGGACGCGGGCCTCGGAGCCGGCGGGAACGCGCCCTGGGGACAGGCGGCGGCTGCCCGCGACCCGGTAGCGGGTGCGGTAGAGCACCGCCGCGCAGACCAGGGGCAGTGCGGCCAGCAGCAGTCCGACCCGGAGCAGATCGGCCTGCCCGAGGACGTAGGCGCAGATCGCGGCCGCGATCCCGGCGGCGAGGAAGGAGCGCCCGCGCGTGGTCAGCCCGGCGAGCGCGGTGCGCAGCCCGCCCTGTTCGTCCCGGCCGCCGGGTGCCGTCCCCCCGTGGGTCATCACAGCCTCCGGGGCGGCTGCTGGCCGTAGCCCCGGCCCAGGGGGAGACCGGACTGCTGAGGTGTCGCGGGCACCGGGGTGCTCTGCAGGATCTCCTGGACGACCTGCTGCGCCGTCCGGCGGTTCAGCTGGGCCTGCGCGGTGGGCAGCAGACGGTGGGCCAGGACCGCCACGGCGAGGGCCTGTACGTCGTCCGGCAGGGCGTACTCCCGGCCGGACAGGGCGGCGGACGCCTTCGCCGCGCGCAGCAGATGCAGGGTGGCGCGCGGCGAGGCGCCGAGTCTGAGATCGGGGTGGGTGCGCGTGGCGGCGACCAGGTCCACCGCGTAGCGCCGGACCGACTCCGCCACATGGACGCCCCGGACGGCCTCGATGAGCTTCACGATCTCGTGCGCGTGCGCCACCGGCTGGAGGTCGTCCAGCGGACTGACGCCACCGTGGATGTCGAGCATCTGCAACTCGGCGTCCGCGCTCGGGTAGCCGATGGAGACACGGGCCATGAAGCGGTCCCGCTGGGCCTCGGGCAGGGGATAGGTGCCCTCCATCTCCACCGGGTTCTGGGTGGCGACCACCATGAACGGGCTGGGCAGCTCGTAGGTCTGGCCGTCGATGGTGACCTGGCGCTCCTCCATCGACTCCAGCAGCGCCGACTGGGTCTTGGGGGAGGCACGGTTGATCTCGTCGCCGATCACGATCTGGGCGAAGATGGCGCCGGGCTTGAACTCGAAGTCCCGGCGCTGCTGGTCCCAGATGGACACGCCTGTGATGTCCGAGGGCAGCAGGTCGGGTGTGAACTGGATGCGCCGCACCGAACAGTCGATGGAGCGCGCCAGCGCCTTCGCGAGCATCGTCTTGCCGACGCCGGGGACATCCTCGATCAGAAGATGTCCCTCGGCGAGCAGCACGGTCAGTGAAAGCCGTACGACCTCGGGCTTGCCCTCGATCACTCCTTCCACCGAACTGCGGACGCGCTCCACAGTGGCGGTCAGATCAGTAAGGCTCGCTCGATCGTCATAGGTCGTCACCCGGCCCTCCTCGGCCCGTACTTTCTCCGGGCCGACGCTCTGCGATGCGGACCGGCCCACCCCGAACACGGACATCACACGGGAATGGTTCCGTGTGACGCCACACCCCGCATTCTTGTGGCCGTTACCGGTTCGTGTCACTCGGCTGTGGATAAGTGGCCGCGGTATGTCGGCCTTACGGCCTTTTTGGCCCACCGGAGCCGGGATTTTTGCTCGAGCGGATGTTCGCGGCGGCGCGGTGACGGGACGGGCCGGCCGCCGGAACGCACCACTACGCCGGGTCGACTTCCCGCAGCAGACCCGTCTTCACGTCGAAGACGAAGCCCCGTACGTCGTCGGTGTGGAGCAGGAACGGCGAGGTGCGCACCCGCTGCATCGACTGCCGGACGTCCTGGTCGACGTCGCGGAAGGCCTCCACCGCCCAGGCGGGCCGCTGGCCGACCTCCATCTCCAGCTCGTGCCGGAACTCCTCGGTCAGGGACTCCAGACCGCAGCCGGTGTGGTGGATCAGGACGACGCTGCGGGTGCCGAGCGCCCGCTGGCTGATGGTGAGGGAGCGGATCACGTCGTCGGTGACGACGCCGCCCGCGTTGCGGATGGTGTGACAGTCGCCCAGCTTCAGGCCGAGTGCGGCGTGCAGGTCGAGCCGGGCGTCCATGCAGGCCACGACCGCGACCTGGAGCACGGGACGGGCGTCCATCCCGGGATCCGTGAACGCGGCGGCATAGCGCTGGTTGGCCTCCACGAGTCGTTGGGTAACGGTGCCGTCTATGGCGCCTTCGGGGCCGGTGGGTACGGATGCGGAAGTCGTCATACCCATGACGTTACTGGTCACAGCCGGTCCAGGCCTGCTGTGAGAGCGGACAAAGAACGACAGCGCAGCTTGTTGTGACGTACCCCACACGGGGGTGAGACCTCTGCCGGACGGGTGAAGAGCGATGTGCCGCCCACCGTGGCGGGCCGGACGGGCGACGCGCAGGCCGGTTGATTGACCGCAAGACAGGGTGGACTAAAGTGACGCGAAGTGGGAGGCGAGACGCTCTCCCCACGGACTGTTCACCCAGGAGACGCCGGCCGCGCGCCGGTTTCTCCCCGCGTGCGCGGCGCGTACGTATGGCTCGGCCTCCTCCCGCTCCCGGTCGGCTGACGCTTCCGGCGCCGGCAGGCACTCTTCACGGGGGCCTCCCCAGCGCCGTCTGGAGGAGGGCGGCCGGCCGTCCGTGCGGACCGGCGCGCCGGATATGAGAGGCCCCCTTGAGCAAGAGTCGACACGTGCCCGTCATGCTCCGGCAGTGTCTGGACATGCTGGCCCCGGCCCTCGCCGAGCCGGGGGCCGTCGTGGTCGACTGCACCCTCGGACTCGGCGGCCACAGCGAGGCGCTGCTGACGCGGTTCCCCGAGGCACGGCTCGTGGCACTCGACCGCGACAAGGAGGCGCTGCGCCTGTCCGGGGAACGGCTCGCCCCCTTCGGGGAACGCGCCACTCTGGTGCACGCCGTCTACGACGAACTCCCCGCCGTGCTCGCCCGCCTGGGCCTCGCGCGCGTGCAGGGAGTGCTCTTCGACCTCGGCGTCTCCTCCATGCAACTCGACGAGGCGGAGCGCGGGTTCGCGTACGCGCAGGACGCCCCGCTCGACATGCGCATGGACCAGACGGCGGGAGTCAGCGCCGCCGAGGTCCTCAACACCTACCCGCCGGGCGAACTGGTCAGGATCCTGCGGGCGTACGGCGAGGAGAAGCAGGCGAAGCGGATCGTGGCCGCGATCGTGCGCGAGCGCGAGAAAGAGCCGTTCACCACCAGCGCGCGCCTCGTGGAGCTGATCCGGGACGCGCTGCCGCAGGCCGCCAAGCGGACCGGCGGCAACCCGGCCAAGCGCACCTTCCAGGCGCTGCGCATCGAGGTCAACGGCGAACTCGCCGTCCTGGAGAGGGCGATCCCCGCGGCCGTGAAGGCCCTCGCCGTCGGCGGCCGGATCGCCGTGCTGTCGTACCACTCGCTCGAGGACCGTCTCGTCAAGCAGGTGTTCGCGGCAGGCGCCGCGACCACCGCGCCTCCCGGGCTCCCGGTCGTCCCCGAACACCACCAGCCCCGGCTCAAGCTCCTCACGCGCGGTGCCGAACTTCCCACCGAGGAGGAGGTCGCCGAGAACCGCCGCGCGGCCCCCGCGCGTCTGCGGGGCGCCGAGCGCATCCGCGAGGACGCCGAGTGAGCCCGACGGAAGCCGAGTGAGCCCGACGGAAGCCGAGTGGGCCTGACGAAAGGGGTGGGCGAGTGAACAGAGCAGGCCGTGTGAGCGGGGATCCCGAACTCAGGGGGAGGGCCGCCCGGCTCGCGCGCCTCATCCCGGCCGGCGGTGGCGGCGCCGCCGCCGCCCGTACCCCCTTCGTGCTGCTCGTCGTCCTGCTGCTCGGCGGCGGGCTCATCGGACTCCTCTTGCTGAACTCCGCTCTCAGCGAGGGCGCGTTCCGGCTCGACGACCTGCAACGGCAGACCAAGAGCCTCACCGACGAGGAACAGGCCCTCCAGCGGGACGTGGACGCCTACGCGGCCCCGGACGCCCTCCAGCGCCGCGCCCGGGAACTCGGCATGGTCCCCGGCGGCGACCCCGCGTTCCTCAACCCCGACGGCACCGTCAAGGGCGTTCCCTCCGCCGCCGCCCAGCAGCCCGCGGCGAACACCGCCGCGCCGCGCCCGCCCGAGGTACTCAGCCCCTATCCGGACCCCACGGCGCCGTCGTCCCCGGCCGCCCCCGTGCGACCCGCCCCGAGCGCCCCGGCGCAGCCGTCCCCGGCCTCCCCCTCGGCGGCCGGCTCCGCGACCGCGCCCTCCACCCCGCCCGCACACCCCTCCCCGACCCCCGGCAGGTGACGGAAGTGTCCGACAGGGAACCGCCGCGCCGCCGCGTGCCCGGCCCCTCCCGGCCCGTACGCCCCGACGCCCGGCGCCGCCCCGCCCCAGGCGCCCGCCCCGGCCCAGGCGCCCGCCCCGCGCGCCGCCCGGCCCCGGCCCGAGGCCCCGCTCCCCGCGGCATCCGGCTGGCCAGCCCCCGCCCCCGGCTGCGCCTGGTCGGTGTCGCCCTGACCCTGGTGATGCTGGCCTTCGTCGTACGACTGCTCCAGGTGCAGGCCGTGGACGCGAGCGCGTACGCGGCCAAGGCCGACCAGAACCGCTATGTGGGCCGCACCCTGGCGGCCGTACGCGGCGAGATCACCGACCGCGGCGGAGTCGAGCTGGCGACCAGCGTGGACGCGTACGACATCACCGCCGACCCCACGCTGTTCACTCCGGAAGCCACCAAGACGCCGGACGCCCCCGCGCAGGCGGCCGCGCTCCTCGCCCCGATCCTCGGCCAGGACACCGCCGCCCTCACCGCGAAGCTGAAGACCCCGCACACCCGCTACGTCCTGCTGGCCCACCGCCAGACCCCGCAGGTCTGGAACCAGATCAAGGACCTGAAGAACACGCTCGCGGCCAAGGCCGGGACCGACCGGAACACGGTCAACGTGCTCGCCGGCGTCCTGGCCGAGCCCACCAGCAAGCGCGTCTATCCGAACGGTGATCTCGCCGCCGGGATACTGGGCTGGGTCAACGCCGACGGCAAGGGCGGGGGCGGTGTCGAGCAGCAGCTGAACAAGGAACTGGCCGGCAGGGACGGCAAGATCCGCTACGCCCAGTCCGGCGGCCGGCTGGTGCCGACCGCGGGCTCCGCCGAGACCCCCGCCGTGGCCGGCACCGATGTGGAGCTCACCATCGACCGCGACATCCAGTGGGCCGCCCAGAACGCCATCACCGAGCAGGTGAGGAAGTCCAAGGCGGACCGCGGCTATGTGGTGGTGCAGGACACCCGCACCGGCCAGATCCTGGCCATGGCGAACTCACCCGGCTTCGACCCGAACGACCTCTCCAGGGCGAGCCCGGCGGCGCTCGGCAACGCGGCCCTCCAGGACGCGTACGAGCCCGGCTCGACCGCCAAGGTCATGACGATGGCCGCCGTGCTCCAGGAGAACGCCGCCACCCCCATGACCCATGTGACGGTGCCCAACCGGCTGCACCGCGGCGACCGGCTGTTCGCGGACGACATCGACCACGCGACCTGGTACCTCACGCTCAACGGCGTGCTGGCCAAGTCCAGCAACATCGGCACCATCCTGGCGGCCGGCCAGCTCGGCAAGACCCAGGAGGCCGCCAACCGGGTCCTCTACTCGTACCTGCGCAAATTCGGCGTCGGGGAGCCCACCGGACTCGGGTTCCCGGGCGAGACGAAGGGCATCCTGGCGCCGCCCGGCAAGTGGTCGACGTCCCAGCAGTACACGATTCCTTTCGGCCAGGGCGTGTCGATCAACGCGGTGCAGGCCGCGTCCGTCTACTCCACCATCGCCAACGGAGGCGTGCGCGTCGAACCCACCCTGGTGCGCGGCACCAAGGGCCCGGACGGCCGCTTCACACCGGCCCCGAAACCCGAGGAGACCAGGGTCGTCAGCGCGAAGACGGCGAAGACCCTCGCCGAGATGCTGGAGTCCGTCGTGGACGACGAGCAGGGCACGGGCATCAAGGCGCGCATCCCGGGGTACCGGGTCGCGGGCAAGACGGGTACGGCCAACCGCGTGGATCCGGCCACCGGCAGATACCGCGGATACACGTCCTCCTTCGCCGGGTTCGCTCCCGCGGACAACCCACGCGTCACCGTCTACTGCGCCATCCAGAACGCCACCAAGGGCAGCTACTTCGGCGGCCAGATCTGCGGCCCCATCTTCAAGCAGGTCATGGAGTTCTCCCTGAAGACCCTCCAGGTCCCACCCACCGGGGCCGAGGCCGCGAACCTCCCCGTCACGTTCACCCCGTGACCAGCACCACGGAAAAGACCGATCAGGAACCAGCTCGTGACAACGATCACTCCGGACCCCGGGAACCACCCCCCGGCCCCGCCCCCGTCCTCGCCGGACCGCGCTGAGCGCGGGCTCCTTTTTAGCCCCGGCGGGGGTACGCCCGGTACGCTCACCGCCGTGCCACACGCTGATCAGTCCCAAACCACCCAGAAGGCCGTTTCCGTGACATACCCGGGACCGCCGCGACCGGTTCACGTCTCCGCCGTACCCCTCGCGGAGCTGGCCGATCAGCTGGATGTCACCGCCCCGGAGCCCCCGGCCGGCGCCGTCGAGGTCACGGGCATCACCCATGACTCGCGCGCCGTCCGCCCCGGTGACCTGTACGCGGCCCTGCCCGGGGCGCGCCTGCACGGCGCCGACTTCGTCACCCAGGCGGCAAGCCTCGGCGCGGCGGCCGTGCTGACCGACCCGACGGGCGCCGAGCGTGCCGCCGCCACCGGGCTGCCGGTCCTGGTGGCCGACGACCCGCGCGCCCGCATGGGCGATCTGGCGGCCACGATCTACGGCCATCCGGGCCGGGACCTGCTCCAGGTCGGCATCACCGGCACCTCCGGCAAGACCACGACCGCGTACCTCGTCGAGGGCGGTCTGCGCACGGCCCGCTCCACCGGACTGATCGGCACCGTCGAGATGCGCATCGGCGACGAGCGCATCAAGTCCGAGCGCACCACCCCCGAGGCCACCGATCTGCAGGCCCTGTTCGCGGTCATGCGCGAGCGCGGGGTCGAGGCCGTCGCCATGGAGGTCTCCAGCCATGCGCTGGTCCTCGGCCGCGTCGACGGCTGTGTCTTCGACATCGCCGTCTTCACCAACCTCAGCCCGGAACACATGGAGTTCCACTCCGGCATGGAGGACTACTACCAGGCCAAGGCGCAGCTGTTCACCGAGCGGCGCAGCCGGCGCGGCGTGGTGAACCTCGATGACGAGTACGGCCGCCGGCTGGTGAAGGAGTCCGGCGTCCCGGTCGTCACCTTCTCGGCCGAGGGCCACCCGGACGCCGACTGGCGTGCCGAGGACGTGCGGATCGGCCCGATGGACGCCACGTTCACGGCGATAGGCCCCAAGGAGCAGCGGATCGCGGCGCGGTCGCCGCTGCCCGGTCCCTTCAACGTGGCGAACACCCTCGCCGCGATCGTCGCCCTCGCCGAGGCCGGCCTGGACCCGCAGACCGCCGCCGACGGCGTCGCCGCCGTGCCGGGCGTCCCCGGGCGCCTGGAGCGCGTGGACGCCGGGCAGCCCTACCTCGCGGTCGTGGACTACGCCCACAAGACCGACGCCGTGGAGTCCGTGCTGCGGGCCCTGCGCAAGGTCACCGAGGGCAGGCTGCACGTGGTGCTCGGCTGCGGCGGCGACCGGGACACCACCAAGCGCGCCCCGATGGGGGCCGCCGCCGCCCGGCTCGCGGACACGGCGGTGCTGACCTCCGACAACCCCCGCTCCGAGGATCCCCTGGCGATCCTCGCCACCATGCTCCAGGGAGCGGCCTCCGTGCCCGCGCACGAACGCGGTGAGGTGCAGGTCTTCGAGGACCGGGCCGCCGCCATCGCCGCCGCCGTGTCCCGCGCGCGGCCCGGGGACACCGTGCTGGTCGCGGGCAAGGGCCATGAGCAGGGCCAGGACATCGCCGGGGTGGTCCGTCCGTTCGACGACCGCCAGGTGCTTCGCGAAGCTATCCAGCAGACCCAGGGATGAACTTGTGATCGCCCTCTCCCTCGCCGAGATCGCAGAAGTCGTCGGCGGGCAGACGCATGACATACCGGATCCGTCCGTCCAGGTCACCGGGCCCGTCGTCCGGGACTCCCGCGAGGTGGAGCCCGGCGCTCTCTTCGTCGCCTTCGTCGGCGAACGCGTGGACGGGCACGACTTCGCCGACGCGGTCGTGCGGGCGGGTGCCGTCGCCGTGCTGGCGTCCCGCCCCGTCGGCGTGCCCGCGATCGTCGTGGACGACGTCCAGACCGCCCTCGGCGCCCTCGCCCGCCATGTCGTCCGGCGGCTCGGGGCGACCCTCGTGGCCCTGACCGGTTCCGCGGGCAAGACCAGCACCAAGGACCTCATCGCCCAGGTGCTCCAGCACAAGGCGCCGACCGTGTGGACGCCCGGCTCGCTCAACAACGAGATCGGGCTGCCGCTGACCGCCCTCAGCGCCACCGAGGAGACCAGGTTCCTCGTCCTGGAGATGGGCGCCCGCGGCATCGGCCACATCCGCTACCTCACCGGCCTGACCCCGCCGAGGATCGGCCTGGTGCTCAACGTGGGCACCGCCCACATCGGCGAGTTCGGCGGCCGGGAGCAGATCGCACTGGCCAAGGGCGAATTGGTCGAGAGCCTGCCCGCCAAGGACGAGGGCGGCGTCGCGGTCCTCAACGCCGACGATCCGCTCGTACGCGCCATGGCCTCCCGGACGAAGGCGAAGGTGATCCTTTTCGGAGAGTCCGACGAAGCGGACGTACGCGCCGAGAATGTGCGACTCACGGACGGTGGACAACCGGCCTTCAGCCTTCACACACCCTCCGGGTGCGGCGATGTGACCATGCGCCTGTACGGTGAGCACCACGTGTCGAACGCGCTCGCCGCGGCCGCCGTCGCCCATGAGCTGGGCATGTCTGCGCAAGAGATCGCCACCGCGCTCTCCGAGGCGGGCTCCCTCTCCCGCTGGCGTATGGAGGTCACCGAGCGCCCGGACGGCGTGACGATCGTCAACGACGCCTACAACGCCAATCCCGAGTCCATGCGGGCCGCCCTGCGCGCGCTGGCAGCCATGGGCAAGGGACGGCGGACCTGGGCGGTGCTCGGCAAGATGGCCGAGCTCGGGGACGAGGCGCTCGCCGAGCACGACGCGGTCGGACGGCTCGCCGTCCGGCTCAACGTCAGCAAGCTCGTCGCGGTCGGGGGCAGGGAAGCGTCCTGGCTGCAACTGGGCGCATACAACGAGGGTTCGTGGGGTGAGGAGTCGGTGCACGTGTCCGACGCACAGGCGGCGGTCGACCTGTTGCGCAGCGAGTTGCGCCCGGGAGACGTCGTACTCGTGAAGGCGTCCCGGTCGGTCGGGCTCGAGAGCGTGGCGCAGGCGCTGCTCGAGACCGGTGCCGAGGGTGAGGTTGCCGCCCGATGATGAAGCAGATCCTGTTCGCAGGAGTCATTGGTCTGTTCCTCACCCTGATCGGCACTCCGCTGCTGATCAAGTTGCTCGCCCGCAAGGGCTACGGCCAGTACATCCGTGACGACGGACCGCGCGAGCACGCCAGCAAGCGCGGTACGCCGACCATGGGTGGCATCGCGTTCATCCTGGCGACGATCGCCGCGTACTTCCTGTCCAAGGTGATCACGGGCAAACCGCCGACCTTCTCCGGTGTGCTGGTGCTCGGCCTGATGGGCGGCATGGGCCTGGTCGGCTTCCTCGACGACTACATCAAGATCGTCAAGCGGCGCTCGCTCGGTCTGCGGGCCAAGGCGAAGATGGCCGGCCAGCTGATCGTCGGCATCGCCTTCGCCGTGCTGGCCCTGCAGTTCGCCGACGCCCGCGGCAACACCCCGGCCTCCACCAAGCTGTCCTTCGTGCAGGACTTCGGCTGGACCATCGGCCCGGTGCTCTTCGTGGTCTGGGCCATCTTCATGATCCTCGCCATGTCGAACGGCGTGAATCTCACCGACGGTCTCGACGGCCTGGCCACCGGCGCCTCCGTGCTCGTCTTCGGCGCCTACACGTTCATCGGCGTCTGGCAGTTCCAGGAGTCCTGCGCCAACGCGCAGACCCTGACCAACCCGGCCGCCTGCTACGAGGTACGAGATCCGCTCGACCTGGCGGTGGTCTCCTCCGCGCTGATGGGCGCCTGCCTCGGCTTCCTGTGGTGGAACACCTCGCCCGCCAAGATCTTCATGGGCGACACCGGATCGCTGGCCCTCGGCGGCGCGCTCGCCGGTCTCGCGATCTGCTCCCGCACCGAGCTGCTGCTCGCGCTGCTCGGCGGTCTCTTCGTCCTGATCACCATGTCGGTGGTCATCCAGGTCGGCTCGTTCCGGCTGACCGGTAAGCGGGTCTTCCGGATGGCGCCGCTCCAGCACCACTTCGAACTCAAGGGCTGGTCCGAAGTCCTCGTCGTGGTCCGTTTCTGGATCATTCAGGGCATTTGCGTCATTGTGGGACTCGGCATCTTCTACGCGGGATGGGCAGCGGAAAAGTGACCGACTGGCAGGGGAAGCGCGTCACCGTCGCCGGGCTCGGCGTCTCCGGCGTCCCGGCGGCCAAGGTGCTGCACGGGCTCGGCGCCCGCGTGACCGTCGTCAACGACGGCGACGACGAGCGCGCCCGGGCGCAGGCCGCGGAGCTTTCGGCGCTCGGCATCACCGTGCGCCTCGGCGACGGAGCGACCCTGCCGGAAGGCACCGAGCTGATCGTCACGGCGCCCGGCTGGAAGCCCGACAAGCCGCTGTTCACCGCCGCGGCCGAGGCGGGCGTCCCGGTCTGGGGCGATGTCGAGCTGGCCTGGCGGCTGCGCGGCCCGGACGCCGCTCCCTGGCTCGCGGTCACGGGCACCAACGGCAAGACCACGACCGTGCAGATGCTCGCCTCCATCCTCAAGGCCGCGGGCCTGCGCACGGCCGCCGTAGGCAACATCGGGGTCTCGCTGCTGGACGCCGTCCTCGGCGAGGAGCAGTACGACGTCCTGGCCGTGGAGTTGTCGAGCTACCAGCTCCACTGGGCGCCGTCGCCGCGCGCCCACTCCGCCGTGGTGCTCAACCTGGCGCCCGACCATCTCGACTGGCACGGCTCCATGGAGGCGTACGCCGCCGACAAGGGCCGTGTCTACGAGGGCAATCGGGTCGCCTGTGTCTACAACGCCGCCGACAAGGCGACCGAGGACCTGGTGCGCGAGGCGGACGTCGAGGAGGGCTGCCGGGCCATCGGTTTCACGCTCGGTACGCCCGGCCCCTCCCAACTCGGCGTCGTGGACGGCATCCTGGTCGACCGCGCCTTCGTCGAGAACCGGCAGAAGAACGCCCAGGAGCTGGCCGAGGTCTCCGATGTGAACCCGCCGGCCCCGCACAACGTCGCCAACGCCCTTGCCGCCGCGGCCCTCGCGCGCGCCTTCGGGGTGCCCGCCCACGCCGTGCGGGACGGTCTGCGGTCCTTCACCCCGGACGCGCACCGCATCGCGCATGTGGCGGACGTGGACGGGGTCGCCTACATCGACGACTCCAAGGCCACCAACACGCATGCCGCCGAAGCCTCGTTGGCGGCGTACGAGTCCATCGTGTGGATCGCGGGCGGACTCGCCAAGGGCGCCACCTTCGACGAACTGGTCGCGGGCGCGGCGAAGCGGCTTCGGGGCGTGGTGCTCCTCGGCGCGGACCGTGAGCTGATCCGTGAAGCCCTTGCGCGACACGCGCCGGAAGTACCCGTCGTCGACCTCGAACGGACCGACACTGGGGCGATGCGCGCGGCTGTGCGGGAGGCGCGACGGCTGGCCGGCCCCGGCGACACGGTGCTGCTGGCACCGGCCTGTGCCTCCATGGACATGTTCGCCAACTACAACAAGCGCGGCGACGCCTTCGCGGAGGCGGTTCGCGAACTCGGCGCCACCGGCGCCTGACGGCGGGGCTCGGCCACGGCGGGTGCTTCGGGACCCTTGGAGGGACGCGTGACTCGGAAGCGGCCGGGGCATCGCCCGCGGCGTTCCGCCGCCGGTGCGGTGCCGTGCGGGTCCGTCCCCGGGTCCCGGGAGGCCCCGGCGGGACGCGCTCCCACGGCAGGGAAGTGAGCCTCGATGTCAAGCAGCCGTACGAGCCGTCCGCCCGCCCAGCGCACCTCCAGGCGGCCCTCCGCCGCCCGCACCACCCGGCGTGAGAGTCCCGTCACCCGGCTCGTCACGCGGGCCCGTCGCGCCTGGGACCGGCCGCTCACCGCGTACTACCTGATCCTCGGCGGCAGTCTGCTGATCACCGTGCTGGGCCTGGTGATGGTCTACTCGGCCTCGCAGATCACCGCGTTGCAGATGTCGCTGCCCGGGTCGTACTTCTTCCGCAAGCAGTTCCTCGCGGCCTCTCTCGGCGCCCTGCTGCTGCTCCTCGCGTCGCGGATGCCGGTGAAGCTGCACCGGGCGCTGGCCTACCCGATCCTCGCGGGAGGCGTCTTCCTGCTGGTCCTGGTGCAGGTGCCGGGGATAGGAGTGGCGGTCAACGGCAACCAGAACTGGATCTCCCTCGGCGGCTCCTTCCAGATCCAGCCCAGTGAGTTCGGCAAGCTCGCCCTGGTGCTGTGGGGAGCCGATCTGCTCGCCCGCAAACAGGACAAGCGGCTGCTCACACAGTGGAAGCACATGCTGGTGCCGCTGGTCCCCGTGACCTTCATGCTGCTCGGGCTGATCATGCTCGGCGGGGACATGGGTACGACGATCATCCTGACCGCGATCCTGTTCGGTCTGCTGTGGCTGGCGGGGGCGCCCACCCGGCTGTTCGCCGGGGTGCTGACCGTCGCCATGGTGCTCGCCGCCATCGCCATCGAGACCAGTCCGCACCGCTTGAACCGGCTCGCCTGCATCGGCGCCACCGACCCCGGACCGAACGACATCTGCTGGCAGGGCGTGCACGGCATCTATGCGCTCGCGTCCGGCGGAATCTTCGGTTCCGGACTGGGTGCCAGTGTGGAAAAATGGGGTCAACTGCCCGAAGCGCACACCGACTTCATCTTCGCCGTCACCGGTGAGGAACTGGGTCTCGCGGGGACACTGTCGGTGCTCGCCCTCTTCGCGGCTCTAGGCTATGCGGGTATCCGCGTGGCCGGACGCACGGAGGACCCCTTCGTGAGGTATGCCGCGGGAGGCGTGACGACCTGGATCACCGCACAGGCGGTGGTCAACATCGGTGCGGTGCTCGGTCTGCTGCCGATCGCCGGCGTCCCGCTCCCGCTGTTCTCCTACGGAGGATCCGCCCTGCTGCCGACCATGTTCGCCATCGGGCTGCTGATCGCCTTCGCGCGCGACGAACCCGGTGCGCGGGCGGCGCTTGCGATGCGGCAACCTCGCTTTGGTAGAAAGCGGGCGGGAGGCTCCGGGTCTGACCGGGGGCCTCGGAGATGGAACACGATGCGACGGCGTGCCTCCGCGGCGCGCTCGTCCGGAGAGCGGTGAATTTCGGTGCATGTCGTACTCGCCGGTGGGGGGACCGCCGGCCACATCGAGCCCGCGCTCGCCCTCGCGGACGCCCTGCGCAGGCAGGATCCGACCGTGGGGATCACGGCCCTGGGCACGGAGCGCGGCCTGGAGACCCGGCTCGTACCCGAGCGGGGCTATGAGCTCGCGCTGATCCCCGCCGTCCCCCTGCCACGCAAGCCGACCCCCGAGCTGATCACCGTTCCCGGGCGGCTGCGCGGCACGATCAAGGCGGCCGAGCAGATTCTCGAGCGCACCAAGGCGGACGTCGTCGTCGGCTTCGGCGGCTATGTGGCGCTGCCCGGCTATCTGGCCGCCAAGCGCCTCGGCGTGCCGATCGTGATCCACGAGGCCAACGCCCGGCCCGGCCTGGCCAACAAGATCGGCTCGCGGTACGCGGCCCAGGTCGCCGTCTCCACGCCGGACAGCAAGCTGCGCGACGCCCGCTACATCGGCATCCCGCTGCGCCGCTCCATCGCCACCCTGGACCGCGCCGCCGTGCGCCCCGAGGCCCGCGCCGCCTTCGGGCTCGACCCGAACCTGCCGACGCTGCTGGTCTCCGGCGGTTCGCAGGGCGCCCGCCGGCTCAACGAGGTGGTCCAGCAGGTCGCCCCGTACCTCCAGCAGTCCGGTATCCAGATCCTGCACGCGGTCGGCCCGAAGAACGAACTGCCGCAGGTGCACCAGATGCCGGGGATGCCCCCCTATGTGCCGGTACCGTATGTGGACCGGATGGACCTCGCGTACGCCGCGGCCGACATGATGCTCTGCCGCGCGGGCGCGATGACCGTCGCCGAGCTGTCCGCCGTCGGGCTCCCGGCCGCCTATGTCCCGCTGCCGATCGGCAACGGTGAACAGCGGCTGAACGCTCAGCCGGTGGTCAAGGCCGGGGGCGGACTGCTGGTCGACGACGCGGAGCTGACGCCCGACTGGGTCCAGCAGAACGTGCTGCCCGTGCTGGCCGATCCGCATCGGCTGTACCAGATGTCCCGTGCCGCCAGCGAGTTCGGCCGCCGGGACGCCGACGAGCTGCTCGTCGGCATGGTCTACGAGGCGATCGCCTCGGCACGGGCCGCCCGCTGATCCGGGGTACGTGAGGGGCGAGTGAGCCCAAGGGGTATGTGAACGCCCCGGAGGCCGACACGGCCAGGAAGAGGAGGGCGCGTGGCCGGACCGAGGACCGCCGAGCGTGACAGGCGGCAGCAACGGGAGTCCGGCCCGCCCTTTCCGCCCCGTCTCGGGCGACTCCGTCGCCTTCGTATGCTCATCATCCTTTTGGTTCTGCTGCTGTTGGCGGGCGGCGGCTCCATCTGGCTGCTGTACGGCTCCTCGTGGCTGCGTGTGCAGCGGGTCTCCGTCTCCGGGACGCGGGTGCTGACCCCGGCGCAGGTGCGCGGGGCGGCCGGCGTGCGGCTCGGCGCGCCGCTGATCTCCCTCGACACCGGTGCGATCGAGGCGCGTCTGCGCCGTCGGCTGCCCCGGATCGACACCGTGGACGCCGTCCGTTCCTGGCCCCACGGAATCGCACTGAACGTGACGGAGCGTACTCCGGTCCTCCTCATCCGGGACGGTGCGAAGTATGTCGAAGTGGACCGGGAGGGCATGCGGTTCGCGACGGTGGCACAGGCCCCGAAGGGGGTCCCCGCGCTGGAACTCGCCCCGCCCCCGTCGTCCGGCCCCAGGCGCTTCGGCACCGACCGGCTGGTGCGCGAGGCGGTCCACGTGGCCCAGGCCGTCCCGGCCGCCGTCGCCCGCCAGACCCGCACCGTGAAGGTTCGTACCTTCGACTCCATCTCCCTGGAGTTGGGTGACGGCCGGACCGTGCTGTGGGGCAGTGGCGAGAAGGGCCGTGCGAAGGCGGTGACTCTGACCGCACTGATGAAAGCCGCGCCCCGCGCCCGGCACTTCGACGTCAGTGTTCCCACCGCCCCTGCGTCATCGGGGAGTTGACGCACATCAGCGCAGGCCAGCACCCTGGTTGGGCACTGCTACGGCTGATCACATAGGGTGAAAAGAAAAACGGGAGGTTCGGCGTGTTCGTTGAACGCGCGCCACTTGTCGACTTAGTGTCCTGTTCGGAAGAGTCCAAGGAACAGACACACTGGTAACCCTAAACTTCAGGGTGAGGGTTCGGGTCGGCGTTCGGACCGTCCCATTCGGCATCTGCCGTCGGACCGCGGGGCACCCGTGGGCGACGGCAACGTAATTCGAGGCGAGAGGCCTTCGACGTGGCAGCACCGCAGAACTACCTCGCAGTCATCAAGGTCATCGGTGTCGGCGGCGGTGGTGTCAATGCCATCAACCGGATGATCGAGGTCGGTCTCAAGGGCGTCGAGTTCATCGCCATCAACACCGACGCGCAAGCTCTGTTGATGAGCGACGCCGACGTCAAGCTCGACGTCGGCCGCGAACTCACCCGCGGACTCGGTGCCGGCGCCAATCCGGCCGTCGGCCGCAAGGCCGCCGAGGACCACCGCGAGGAGATCGAGGAGGTCCTCAAGGGGGCCGACATGGTCTTCGTGACGGCCGGTGAAGGCGGCGGCACCGGCACCGGCGGCGCGCCCGTCGTGGCCAACATCGCGCGCTCCCTCGGCGCCCTCACCATCGGTGTGGTCACGCGCCCGTTCACCTTCGAGGGACGCCGCCGTGCCAACCAGGCCGAGGACGGCATCGCCGAGCTGCGCGAAGAGGTCGACACCCTCATCGTCATCCCGAACGACCGGCTGCTGTCCATCTCGGACCGCCAGGTCTCCGTGCTCGACGCCTTCAAGTCGGCGGACCAGGTCCTGCTCTCCGGCGTCCAGGGCATCACCGACCTGATCACCACCCCCGGCCTGATCAACCTGGACTTCGCCGACGTCAAGTCCGTGATGTCGGAGGCCGGTTCCGCCCTCATGGGCATCGGCTCGGCCCGCGGTGACGACCGCGCGGTGGCCGCGGCCGAGATGGCGATCTCCTCGCCGCTGCTGGAGGCGTCCATCGACGGCGCCCGCGGTGTGCTGCTGTCCATCTCCGGCGGCTCCGATCTCGGCCTCTTCGAGATCAACGAAGCCGCGCAGCTGGTGAGCGAGGCAGCCCACCCCGAGGCCAACATCATCTTCGGCGCCGTGATCGATGACGCCCTCGGCGACGAGGTGCGGGTCACCGTGATCGCCGCCGGCTTCGACGGCGGCCAGCCGCCGGCCAAGCGGGAGAACGTCCTCGGCTCGTCCTCGGCGCGGCGCGAGGAGCCCGCGCCGGCGCGTCCCGCCGAGAGCCGCCCGTCCTTCGGCTCGCTCGGCAGCGTCACGCCGAAGGAGGCGCCGGAGCCCGCCCCGGAGCCGGTGAGCGAGCTGCCGGTCACTCCGACGCCGATCCCGCCGTCCCGCACCTACTCGGACAGCGCGGCGGAGGAGCTGGACGTGCCGGACTTCCTCAAGTGATAGGACAGCGCGACACCGCGAGCGGCGCGCACTTCGCCTTCACCGACCGGTGGGGCGGGGTGAGCGCCGCTCCGTACGAGGAGCTCAATCTCGGCGGCGCGGTCGGCGACGCCCCCGAGGCCGTGCGCACCAACCGGGAACTGGCCGCGAGGTCGCTGGGCCTGGACCCCGCTCGCGTGGTCTGGATGAACCAGGTGCACGGCCCGGACGTGGCCGTGGTCGAGGAGCCGTGGGGCCCGAGGCCGGCGCCGGAGGTCGACGCGCTCGTCACCGCCCGGCGCGGCCTCGCGCTCGCCGTGCTCACCGCCGACTGCACGCCCGTCCTGCTGGCCGACCCCGTCGCCGGGGTCGTGGCCGCCGTCCACGCGGGCCGGCCCGGCATGGTGGCCGGGGTGGTCCCCGCCGCCGTCCGCGCGATGATGGACCTGGGCGCCAAGCCGTCCCGGATCCTCGCCCGCACGGGGCCCGCGGTCTGCGGCCGGTGCTACGAGGTACCGGACATGATGCGCGCCGAGGTGGCCGCCGTCGAGCCGGCGGCGCACGCCGAGACGAGCTGGGGCACTCCCGCGGTCGATGTGACCGCCGGCGTGCACGCGCAGCTCGAACGGCTCGGGGTGTGCGACCGGGCGCAGTCGCCGGTGTGCACGCGCGAGTCGGGCGACCACTTCTCGTACCGCCGCGACCGGACCACGGGCCGGCTCGCGGGCTATGTCTGGCTGGACTGATGGGGCATGAGGGATCGTAAGCAGCAAATCTCCGCAAACCTCGCGAAGGTCGAGGGGCGCATCGCGGCCGCCTGCCGGGCCGCCGGGCGCAAGCGGGAGGAGGTGACCCTGATCGTGGTCACCAAGACCTATCCCGCCGACGATGTGCGGATTCTGTCGGAACTCGGTGTCCGTGACGTCGCCGAGAACCGTGACCAGGACGCGGCGCCCAAGGCGGCCGCATGCTCGGATCTGCCGCTTACCTGGCATTTTGTCGGTCAGTTGCAGACCAATAAGGTGCGATCTGTGGTCGGTTATGCAGATTTCGTGCAGTCCGTCGATCGATCGCGGCTCGTCACGGCGCTGTCGAAGGAGGCCGTGCGCGCCGGGCGCGAGGTCGGCTGCCTCATCCAGGTCGCGCTGGACGCGGGCGAGGGCGGACGGGGCGAGCGGGGAGGTGTGGCGCCCGACGGAATCGAAGAGTTGGGCGATCTCGTCGCGAGCGCCCCGGGGCTGCGGCTGGACGGACTGATGACCGTCGCGCCGCTCACCGGGGAGTACGCGGAGCGTCAACGGGCGGCGTTCGAGCGGTTGATGGATTTGTCGACCGCCCTGCGCCGGGCCCATCCGGCTGCAACCATGGTCTCGGCAGGAATGAGTGCGGACCTCGAACAGGCCGTGGCTGCCGGGGCGACACATGTGCGCGTCGGCACTGCGGTACTCGGAGTCCGCCCCGGGCTCGGGTAACGTCGCCAAGAAGTCGGACCACAGCAGAAAATATGGTCATTACCGCTGATAGGCGGGCGAAACGACCTCGTGGATCGCGGGCACTTGGCGGTCGTCAGCCGATCCACCACAGAGCGGAGGACTCAGAGCATGGCCGGCGCGATGCGCAAGATGGCGGTCTACCTCGGCCTCGTGGAGGACGATGGGTACGACGGCCGGGGATTCGATCCCGACGACGACTTCGAGCCCGAGCTCGACCCGGAACCGGAGCGGGACCACCGGCGGCACGAGCCGCCCCGCCCGTCACACCAGACGCTTCAGCCCCAACGGGAAGAATCGGTACGAGTGGTTCAGCCGCCGGCGCAGCGCGATCCGGTGTCCCATTCCCCGTCGCTGCCCGCGGAATCCGGGCGTCCCGCCCGGATCGCGCCCGTGGCATCCATCACACAAGAACGCCAGAGCCTGGAGAAGAACGCACCGGTGATCATGCCCAAGGTCGTGTCCGAACGAGAGCCGTACCGGATCACCACGCTTCACCCCCGGACCTACAACGAGGCCCGTACCATCGGAGAACACTTCCGTGAGGGCACGCCGGTGATCATGAATCTGACTGAGATGGACGACACAGATGCGAAGCGACTTGTCGACTTTGCGGCCGGTTTGGTGTTTGGTCTTCATGGCAGCATCGAGCGGGTGACGCAGAAGGTGTTCCTGTTGTCTCCTGCTAACGTCGATGTCACGGCGGAGGACAAGGCCCGCATCGCAGAGGGCGGGTTCTTCAACCAGAGCTGAGACGCACGACCGGAAGAGCACGGAACAGGGGAGAGGGAAGCACGGATCATGGGCGTGTTCCTGGAGGTTGTCTACATCGCGCTGATGTGCTTCCTCGTCGTGCTTATCTTCCGGTTGGTCATGGACTACGTGTTCCAGTTCGCCCGCTCGTGGCAACCCGGCAAGGCGATGGTGGTCGTTCTGGAGGCCACCTACACTGTCACCGATCCACCGTTGAAGCTTCTGCGGCGGTTCATCCCGCCGCTGCGTCTCGGGGGCGTGGCGCTCGACCTGTCCTTCTTCGTACTGATGATCATCGTCTACATCCTGATCTCCATCGTGGGCAATCTCGCGAGGTGAATGTGGACGATACGGTCTTGCCGACTGCCGATGACTACGTTGAGGTGAAGAGATGCCGTTGACCCCCGAGGACGTGCGGAACAAGCAGTTCACGACCGTCCGCCTCCGAGAAGGCTATGACGAGGACGAGGTCGATGCCTTCCTCGACGAGGTCGAAGCCGAACTGACCCGTCTGCTCCGCGAGAACGAGGACCTGCGCGCCAAGCTGGCCGCAGCGACGCGTGCCGCCGCGCAGAACCAGCAGAACATGCGCAAGCCTCCGGAGCCGCAGGACCAGGGCCAGGGGATGCCTCAGCAGGGCATGCGTGGTCCGGGCGCTCCCGTACCCGCCGGGATATCAGGTCCGCCGCAGCAGCAGATGGGTGGCCCCATGGGCGGCCCGCCCCAGCTGCCGAGCGGTGCCCCGCAGCTGCCTGCCGGCCCCGGCGGCGGTCAGGGTGGTCCCCAGGGGCCCGGCCCGATGGGTCAGGGTCCGATGGGTCAGGGTCCGATGGGTCAGGGTCCGATGGGTCAGGGTCCGATGGGTCAGGGTCCGATGGGCCAGGGGCCGATGGGTCAGGGGCCGATGGGCGGCCCGATGCAGCAGCCGATGGGTGGCCCCATGGGCGGCCCGATGGGCGGCCCCATGGGCGGTCCGGGCATGCCCGGTCAGGGTCCCGGTGGCGACAGCGCCGCGCGCGTTCTCTCGCTCGCCCAGCAGACCGCCGACCAGGCGATCGCCGAGGCCCGCTCCGAGGCCAACAAGATCGTCGGTGAGGCCCGCAGCCGC
Source organism: Streptomyces sp. NPDC093261 (assembly GCF_044753645.1). Lineage (NCBI taxonomy): Bacteria > Bacillati > Actinomycetota > Actinomycetes > Kitasatosporales > Streptomycetaceae > Streptomyces > Streptomyces sp. NPDC093261. Next base: position 330,451 of record NZ_JBIVNO010000001.1, on the reverse strand, counting down.
GCCGAGGGTCTGGAGCGCGACGCCCGTGCCAAGGCCGACGCCCTGGAGCGGGACGCGCAGGAGAAGCACCGTGTGGCAATGGGCTCCCTGGAGTCCGCCCGCGCCACGCTGGAGCGCAAGGTCGAGGACCTGCGCGGCTTCGAGCGCGAGTACCGCACTCGTCTGAAGTCCTACCTGGAGTCCCAGCTGCGCCAGTTGGAGACCCAGGCCGACGACTCGCTGGCCCCGTCGCGCACCCCGGCCACGGCGTCCCTGCCGTCGCCGTCGGCGCCGTCGATGGCTCCGGCGGGCGCGAGCGCCCCGTCGTACGGCGGCAACCAGACGATGGGTGGCGCCCAGGCTCCCTCCGCTCCGTCCTACGGCGGTCAGCAGCAGATGTCCCCGGCGATGACGCAGCCGATGGCTCCGGTGCGTCCGCAGGGCCCCTCGCCGATGGGTCAGGCCCCCTCGCCTATGCGCGGTTTCCTCATCGACGAGGACGACAACTGACGTCCATGCGTCAGCCATAGGTGTCGGCAGCTTTTCAGGGCGGGGCCCCGGATCGAGTGATCCGGGGCCCCGCCCTTGTGCTACGCGCGTTCGGGGTTTTTGCCCCGTCTGTTCGGCCGTGGGAGCGGCTGTGCGTGCGGACACAACGCCGAAGGCCCGGGGCCGCCGGAAAAATCCCGGCGGACCCGGGCCTTCGGGCCGTCCGCTACGCCTTGCGCAGACGGAAGGTGAGGCTCAGGGAGTCGTCGGTGAACGGCTCCCCGTAGGTGTCGTCCGCCTCGCCCTGGACGAAGTCCGTGGCGAGGACCTCTTCCGCGATCAGTTCGGTGTGCTCGCTCAGGGCCGCGATGACCGCCGGGTCCGTCGAGGTCCAGCGAAGCGCGATGCGGTCGGCGACATCCAGACCGCTGTTCTTGCGGGCCTCCTGGATCAGCCGGATCGCGTCCCGGGCGAGGCCGGCCTGGCGCAGCTTCTCGGTGATCTCCAGGTCGAGGGCGACCGTCGCGCCGGAGTCGGACGCCACCGACCAGCCCTCGCGCGGGGTCTCCGTGATGATCACCTCGTCGGGCGCGAGGGTGACCGTCTCACCGTCGACCTCCACCGCGGCCGTGCCCTCGCGCAACGCCAGGGACAGCGCCGCGGCGTCGGCGTTCGCGATCGCCTTGGCCACGTCCTGGACGCGCTTGCCGAAACGCTTGCCGAGCGCGCGGAAGTTCGCCTTCGCCGTCGTGTCGACCAGGCTGCCGCCGACCTCGCTCAGCGAGGCCAGGGCCTCGACGTTCAGTTCCTCGGCGATCTGCGCGTGCAGCTCCCGGTCCAGCGTGTCGAAGCCGGCCGCCGCGACCAGCGCGCGGGACAGCGGCTGACGCGTCTTGACGCCCGACTCCGCGCGCGTGGCCCGGCCCAGCTCGACGAGCCGGCGCACCAGGACCATCTGCTGCGACAGCTCCGGGTCGATCGTGGACAGGTCCGCCTCCGGCCAGGAGGCCAGGTGCACCGACTCCGGGGCGCCCGGGGTCACCGGCACGATCAGGTCCTGCCAGACCCGCTCGGTGATGAACGGGGTGATCGGGGCCATCAGCTTCGTGACCGTCTCGAGGACCTCGTGCAGGGTGCGCAGCGCGGCCTTGTCGCCCTGCCAGAAGCGGCGGCGGGAGCGGCGGACGTACCAGTTCGACAGGTCGTCGACGAACGCCGACAGCAACTTGCCGGCGCGCTGGGTGTCGTAGCCCTCCAGGGCGTCGGTCACCTGGTCGGTGAGCGCGTGCAGCTCGGACAGCAGCCAGCGGTCCAGGAGCGGGCGGTCGGCCGGGGCCGGGTCCGCCTCGCCGGGCGCCCAGCCCGACGTACGGGCGTACAGCGCCTGGAAGGCGACCGTGTTCCAGTACGTCAGCAGCGTCTTGCGGACGACCTCCTGGATCGTGCCGTGGCCTACGCGACGGGCCGCCCAGGGGGAGCCGCCGGCGGCCATGAACCAGCGGACCGCGTCCGCGCCGTGCTGGTTCATGAGAGGGATCGGCTGGAGGATGTTGCCCAGGTGCTTGGACATCTTGCGTCCGTCCTCGGCGAGGATGTGGCCGAGGCACACCACGTTCTCGTACGAGGACTTGTCGAAGACCAGGGTGCCGACCGCCATCAGCGTGTAGAACCAGCCGCGGGTCTGGTCGATCGCCTCGGAGATGAACTGCGCCGGGTAGCGGCTCTCGAACAGCTCCTTGTTCTTGTACGGGTAGCCCCACTGCGCGAACGGCATCGAGCCCGAGTCGTACCAGGCGTCGATGACCTCCGGTACGCGCGTCGCCGTCTTGCCGCAGCCGTCGTGGCGGCAGGCGAACGTGACGTCGTCGATGAACGGGCGGTGCGGGTCCAGGCCGGACTGGTCGGTGCCCGTCAGCTCGGTCAGCTCCGCCCGGGAGCCGACGCAGGTGAGGTGGTCGTCCTCGCAGCGCCAGATCGGCAGCGGGGTGCCCCAGTAGCGATTGCGGGACAGCGCCCAGTCGATGTTGTTGTTCAGCCAGTCGCCGAAGCGGCCGTGCTTGACCGTCTCCGGGAACCAGTTGGTCTTCTCGTTCTCCTGGATGAGGCGGTCCTTGATCGCCGTCGTGCGGATGTACCAGGAGGGCTGCGCGTAGTAGAGGAGCGCGGTGTGGCAGCGCCAGCAGTGCGGGTAGCTGTGCTCGTACGGGATGTGCTTGAAGAGCAGGCCGCGCTGCTGGAGGTCCTCGGTGAGCTTTTCGTCCGCCTTCTTGAAGAAGACGCCGCCGACCAGCGGGACGTCCTCCTCGAAGGTGCCGTCCGGGCGGACGGGGTTGACCACCGGCAGGCCGTACGCGCGGCAGACCTTGAGGTCGTCCTCACCGAAGGCGGGGGACTGGTGGACCAGACCCGTGCCGTCCTCGGTGGTCACGTACTCGGCGTTGACGACGTAGTGGGCGGGCTCGGGGAACTCCACCAGCTCGAACGGACGCTGATACGTCCAGCGCTCCATCTCGGCGCCGGTGAAGGTCTGCCCCGTGGTCTCCCAGCCCTCGCCGAGCGCCTTGCCGACGAGGGGCTCGGCGACGACGAGCTTCTCCTCGCCGTTCGTCGCGACGACGTAGGTGACCTCGGGGTGCGCGGCTACGGCCGTGTTGGAGACCAGGGTCCACGGGGTCGTCGTCCACACCAGGAGCGCGGCCTGGCCGGCCAGCGGACCGGAGGTGAGCGGGAAACGGACATAGACCGACGGGTCGACGACCGTCTCGTAGCCCTGGGCCAGCTCGTGGTCCGACAGACCGGTGCCGCAGCGGGGACACCAGGGGGCGACGCGGTGGTCCTGGACCAGCAGACCCTTGTTGAAGATCTCCTTCAGGGACCACCAGACCGACTCCACGTACTCGGGGTCCATCGTCCAGTAGGCGTCGTCCAGGTCGACCCAGTAGCCCATGCGGGTCGTCAGCTCGGCGAAGGCGTCGGTGTGGCGGGTCACCGACGCGCGGCACTTGTCGTTGAACTCGGCGATGCCGTACGCCTCGATGTCCTGCTTGCCGTTGAAGCCGAGTTCCTTCTCGACCGCCAGCTCCACCGGCAGGCCGTGGCAGTCCCAGCCGGCCTTGCGGGCCACGTGGTACCCGCGCATGGTGCGAAAGCGCGGGAAGACGTCCTTGAAGACACGGGCCTCGATGTGGTGGGCACCCGGCATGCCGTTCGCCGTGGGCGGGCCCTCGTAGAACACCCATTCGGGGCGGCCCTCGGACTGCTCCAGGCTCTTGGCAAAGATCTTCTGCTCGCGCCAGAAGTCGAGCACGGCGTGCTCGAGCGCGGGCAGGTCGACCTGGGCGGGCACCTGGCGGTACTGCGTCATGGATCTTCCTCCGGCGGACGTGCTGCCTTCCGTCGGAGGGACGAGAGCCGGGAATTCGGTGAATTCTCCGTACGCCGTGTGCGGCGCGCTCCCGCGGTACCACCCTCCTTGGCTCCCCGGTGCGCCCTACGCTCCGGTGAGCCCCCTCATTGGGATCGCGATGCCGGTTCTACCGGCCCTGGGAGGTTCCTGGGCGGAGCCCACGGTCCAAGGCTTTCTTCCGGCGGCTCCGGGGTGATCTTCGCGCCGCGCTCGCCCCCGGGCTCCCACCGTCCCCGGGTCGCTCTGGGCTGCGTACGCCGCTACTCGTCCCCATCCACGCTTTTCGCTCCGCCCAGTGTACGGCGCCGCGCGCACGGCGGCCGACCGGTTTTTCCTCCTTCCCGGGCCGGAGGCTGCCGGGGGTGCCGGATGACCCGAATGGCGAGGCGCGGGAATCCGGATCCCGGGGTACCGGTCCCGGCGGATTACCGGGTGGAGAGCGGGGCACAACGGATGCAGGCTCGTCACGCGGCACGCGCGTGGCGGGCGAATCGCTGGCGTGCCCTGTTGCCGCGGGCCAGAAGTCGATTTATCGTCCCAGCACGATTCGCGCGCGAGATCACAATATGTGAAGGGGCCGCGGCCATGGTGGCGAAAAAGACCGCTGTACAGCAGTCGGCATTCGGCGGATCCACGGCTGCGGCTGCCCCCGGCGGTGTGGCGGCCAGGGATGTGAACGGCACGAAGAACGCCCGCAGCGCCTCGGCGAGGCGTACGGCCAGGCCGGTGAAGGCGCTGCGTACCGCTGCCGCCGGAGCCGGGCGCACAAGGACGGCCGCGACCCCGGGGACCGCCGGGAGCGCGACGGCCGCCGGAGTATCGGCTCGCACGGAGGCGGAGGGCGGCGCGGAGAGTGCCCCGGCGGCGGGCACCGCCGGGACGCCGGACACGGCGAAGGCTCTCGTCCACGGGTCTGCCGCCGGGAAGACCGCTGCCATGAGGACGGGCACGACCAAGCCGGGCGCCACGACGGCGCCTCGGGGAACCGCCTCCAGGAGGAAGAACACCAGGGGGAAGGCCGCTGAGGGGGCGGTCGCCTCCGAGGGGGTCGCCTCCGAGGGGCGACCGGAGGAGACGGCCGCGGGGAATGCGGTGGTCGAGGGGGCCGTCGGCAGGAAGTCGGCCGCGGGGAAGGCGGCGGTCAGGAAGGCGGCTGGGAAAACGGCCGCGGTCAAGACCGACGCCGGGGAAACGGGCGTCAAGAAGACGGCCGCCGGGGGAACGGCGCTCGAGAAGACGGCCGCCGAGAAAGCAGCCGGCAAGAAGACGGCCGCCGGGACGGAGGGCGGCAAGAAGACGGCTGCCGGGACGGAGGGCGGCAAGAAGACGGCTGCCGGGAAGACGGGGCCTGGCAAGGCAGTGGCGGGCAAGACCGCGGCAGGAAAGACGGTTGCTACGGAGCCTGCTGCGAAGAAGGCGGCTGCGAAGAAGGCGGCCAAAAAGGAGGCTGACAAGGAAGTCAAGAAGCCGCCCGCCAAGACGGCCGGTGCCCCGCGGTCACGCGCCGGGAAGGCCGTGTCCGCGAGGGAGAAGGCCGGGTCCGGGAAAGCGCCTTCCTTCAAGGCGGCCGGGAAGGCCGCTCCTCCCAAGGGGACGGCCGCCCGGAAACCCGTCGCCGGGAAGGCTGCGGCGAAGACGGTCTCCCCCACCCGGGCGGCCACGGAGAAAGGCGGTCCCGAGCGATCGGCGGCGCGGAAGGCCGCAGCCGGAAAGAGGGCGTCGGCGACCGGCACGGTCACCAGGAAGGCGGCGGGCAGGACCGTCGCCGAGAGGGCGGCGACCGGCGCCGCCACCGAGAAGGCGGTGCTCCGGGAGGCCGCCACCGAGAAGGCGGTGGTCCGGAAGGCCGCCACCGGGAGGGTGGCGGCCAAGGCCGCCGCCGGCAAGGGCGCCGCCGTGAAGGGCGGCGCCGCGAAGAGCACCCCCACACAGAGTGCGGCCAAGAAGAGCACGGCCAAGAAGGCGGGCGCTGGCAAGGCCGCGGAGCAGACGGGAGCCACGACGGTGGTTGCGAAGAAGACTCCTGGCACGGCCACGGCGGCGACGACCCCCACGGCGGTCCCCAAGGCACGGATCGCCGCGGCGGAGCCCGGCGAACTGGCGGTGCGCTCCGGCGAGGCCCCGTGGACCCCCGAGGAGGTCGCCGAGGCACGCGCGGAGCTGGAGAGCGACGCGGCGCGCCTGAGCGGCGAGATCGACGCGTCCGAGCAGGCGCTGGTCGGCCTGATGCGCGACTCCGGGGACGGCGCCGGCGACGACCAGGCCGACACCGGCACCAAGAACATCACGCGCGAGCACGAGATGGCGCTCGCCGCCAACGCACGCGAGATGCTCGAACAGACCGAGCGTGCGCTGGACCGCCTCGACTCCGGCACCTACGGCCTGTGCGAGAACTGCGGCAATCCCATCGGCAAGGCCCGTATGCAGGCATTTCCCCGCGCCACCCTGTGCGTGGAGTGCAAGCAGAAACAGGAACGCCGGTAATCGTGCTTCCTGAACACCGGGTCCCGCCGGGCCGTGCCGTAGTCTCGTCCTCAGTCAGGCACCTAGGTTGAGGGATTCACGTGGCAGAGGCGGAGCGCATCATCGGTACGCCGGATATCCCAGACGCGGCGGGGGCCGGGCCCGAGCAGTCCGGCGCACGGGCGCTGTCCGGCGAGCGATCCGCCCCGGACCCGGCGGGCACGCCCGAAGGAGCCCCGGCGCAGGGTGCCGGCGCGCGGACGCCGGGAGCCGACGCCGCCGAGGCCCCGAAGGGCAGGCGCCGGATGGCGGTCCTGTTCGCGGTCGCCGCCATCGCCTATGTCCTCGACCTGGTCAGCAAGCTGATCGTGGTCGCGAAGCTGGAGCACCACGTGCCGGTCCGGATCATCGGGGACTGGCTGCGCCTGGAGGCGATCCGCAACGCGGGCGCCGCCTTCGGCTTCGGCCAGGCCTTCACCGTGATCTTCACGGTGATCGCCGCCGCCGTGATCGTGGTGATCGCCCGTCTCGCCCGCAGGCTCTACAGCCTGCCCTGGGCGATCGCGCTCGGCCTGCTGCTCGGCGGCGCCCTCGGCAATCTGACCGACCGGATCTTCCGCTCTCCGGGCGTCTTCAAGGGCGCGGTGGTCGACTTCATCGCGCCCAAGGGCTTCGCCGTCTTCAACCTGGCCGACTCGGCGATCGTCTGCGGCGGCGTCCTGATCGTGCTGCTGTCCTTCCGCGGCCTGGACCCCGACGGAACGGTCCACAAGGACTGACCACCGGGGACTTTGGTACGGCGTTGTCGGACCCGTCCGGCATACTCGACGAGGTGAGCACCCTTTCCGAGATCCGTACCCTGCCCGTACCCGACGGCCTGGAGGGCGAGCGCGTCGACGCCGCCATCTCCCGCATGTTCGGCTTCTCCCGTACGAAGGCCGCGGAGCTGGCCGCGGCGGGCAAGGTGCAGGTCGACGGCACCGTGGTCGGCAAGTCGGAGCGGGTCCGCGGCGGTGCCTGGCTCGAGGTGGAGATGCCGCAGGCGCCCGCGCCGGTGCAGGTGGTCGCCGAGCCGGTCGAGGGCATGGAGATCGTGCACGACGACGAGGACGTGGTCGTGATCGTCAAGCCGATCGGCGTGGCCGCACACCCCTCGCCCGGCTGGTCGGGCCCCACCGTGATCGGCGGTCTCGCCGCCGCCGGGTACCGCATCTCGACCTCCGGCGCCTCCGAGCGCCAGGGCATCGTGCACCGCCTCGACGTGGGTACCTCCGGTCTGATGGTGGTGGCCAAGTCGGAGCGCGCGTACACGTCGCTCAAGCGCCAGTTCAAGGAGCGCACGGTCGACAAGCGCTACCACACGCTCGTCCAGGGCCACCCCGACCCGACCAGCGGCACCATCGACGCGCCCATCGGCCGCCACCCGAACCACGACTACAAGTGGGCGGTCACGGCCGAGGGCAAGCCCTCCGTCACGCACTACGACCTGATCGAGGCCTTCCGCTCGGCCTCCCTGCTCGACGTCAAGCTGGAGACCGGGCGCACCCACCAGATCCGCGTCCACATGGCCGCCCACCGCCACCCGTGCGTCGGCGACCTGACGTACGGCGCGGACCCCACGATCGCCAAACGGCTCGGCCTGACCCGGCAGTGGCTGCACGCGGTGCGTCTCGGCTTCGAGCACCCGGCGGACGGACGGTGGGTGGAGTTCGAGAGCCCCTACCCCGCCGACCTGCAGAAGGCGCTGGACAAGGTGCGTGAGGAGAGCTGGGCATGACGGCGGCGTTCGAGGTGCGCCTCGCCGGGGACCCAGCCGACCGCGAGGCGTGCTTCGCGGTCCGCAAGGAGGTCTTCGTGCGCGAGCAGGGCGTCCCCGAGGACATCGAGTACGACGCCTACGACGCCGAAGCCGTCCATGTGCTCGCGATACGGCAGGACGGGGTGCCGCTCGGCACGGGCCGGCTGCTGTACGGGGAGGCGGCCGCGGCGAAGAACGGCGGCGATGCGTCCGTGGGCTCCCTGGGGCGGCTCGCGGTCACCAAGGAGGCACGCGGTCTGGGCGTCGGCGCCGCGCTGGTGCGGGCGATCGAGGACGCGGCACGCGTGCGGGGGCTGGCCGCGGTGGACCTGCACGCGCAGACCCACGCCCTGGGCTTCTACGAACGGCTCGGCTACACGGCGTACGGCCCGGAGTTCCCCGACGCCGGGATACCCCACCGGGCGATGCGACGCCCTGTGTGACCTGGGGCGCCGGGGGCAGCCGACAGGGGTGAGATGGCAGGCTGGACCCCCGCCGTGTGAACGTCGAACCTCCCGGAGCGCTGACCGTGGATCAGTTGGCCCTGTTGCTCCTGCTGCTGCTCGGGGCCGTGATGAGCGTCCCGGTCGGCGACCGGTTGGGGCTGCCCGCCCCGGTGCTGATGACCCTGCTCGGGATCGCGCTCTCGCTGCCCGACTTCGTGCCCAATGTGAACATCCCGCCGCAGCTGATCCTGCCCGCCCTGCTGCCGCCGCTGCTGTACGCGGCGGTGCGCCGGACCTCCTGGCGGCAGTTCGCGGCCAACAAACGGCCGATCTTCCTGCTGGCCGTGGCGCTGGTGTTCGTCACCACCGTGTGCGTGGCCGCCGTCGCGCACACCGTCGTGCCGGGTCTGCCGGTCGCGGCCGCGGTGGCGCTCGGCGCGGTGGTCGCGCCGCCCGACCCGGTCGCGGCGACCGCCGTCGCGGGCCGGCTCGGACTGCCCCGCCGGCTGGTGTCGATCCTGGAGGGCGAGGGCCTGTTCAACGACGTCACGGCGATCGTGCTCTACCACGTCGCGATCGCGGCCGCCGTCACCGGGACCTTCTCGCTGCCGCGGGCCCTGCTGGAACTGGCGCTCTCCGCGGTCGTCGCGCTGCTCGTCGGCCTGGCCCTCGGCTGGGTCGCCAACAAGCTGATCGGCCTGCTCGAGGACGCCACCCTGCAAGTGGGCCTGACGCTGCTGGTCCCGTATGCGTCCTATGTGCTGGCCGAGGAACTGCACGGCTCCGGTGTGCTGGCCGTGCTCGTCACCGCGCTGTTCCTGGCGGAGTACGCCAGAGACCCGGACGATGTGCTGATGCGCCTGGCCGGGCACACGTTCTGGGACGTGGTGGACACCCTGGTCACCGGGGTCGCGTTCGGGCTGATCGGGCTCGAGCTGCACCATGCGATCCGGACCGCGGCCGGGCGGTGGAGCCAGATGCTCGGCTGGGCCGCCGCGATCGTGGCCGTCGTGGTGCTCGTACGGCTTCTGTGGCTGCTGCCCGCGACCTGGCTCACCAAGCGGCTGCACGCCCGGCGGGACTACGACGAGGAGATCCCCACGTCGTGGCGGGAGACCATCGTGATGTGGTGGTCCGGGATGCGGGGCGTGGCCTCCGTGGCGCTGGCCCTGGCCGTCCCGCTGACCATGGACGACGGTTCGCCCTTCCCCGACCGGGACGAGATCGTCTTCATCGCCTTCGGGGTGATCATGGCGACCCTGGTGCTCCAGGGCCTGACGCTGCCGTGGCTGGTGAGGAGGCTGGGCGTACGCGCCGACACGGTCAGCGAGAAGGAGTTCGAACGGAGGCTGGCGATCCGTGCGGCCAAGGCGGCGAAGCGACGGCTGAAGGAGATCGAGGAGGTCGAGGAACTGCCGGAGGAGCTGTCCGAGCAGCTGCTGCGGAGGGCCTTCGACATCGGTGCGCGCATCAGCCCGGATCTGGGGGACGAGGAACGACGGGAGGCGCACCTCCAGCGTGCCCAGCGCCTGAAGAGGCTGCGCAGGCTCCAGGGGGAGATGCTGAGCGCGGCGCGGCACGAGGTGCTCGCCGCCCGCAGCGAACCGGGTGCGGACCCCGAGGTCGTCGACCGGGTGCTGCGCCATCTGGATGTGCGCAGCCTGCGCTGACACCGCCGCATCCGCCCGGCCCCGGCACGGCGACCGCCCCGGCACCGCTCACGGCGACCCGGCGAAAGCCCGGCGGCCGGCAACCGCCCGTCCGCTCCCCGGCTTTGTACGATCGGATCATGGCACGCAACGTGGTGATCAGCGGAGGCGGCACGGGCATCGGGCTCGCGGCGGCGCGGGCCTTCGCCGCCGACGGGGACCGGGTGCTGCTCGTCGGCCGGAGGGCGGAGGTGCTTCAGAGGGCAGAGGTGCCCGGGGCGCTCACCTACGCGGCCGATCTGAGCGATCCGCACGCCGTGCGCGGAGTCGCCCGCCATGTGGCGGACCGGTTCGGCACCGTGGACGTCCTCGTCAACAGCGCGGGCGGCGCCGGGCATCTGGAGCCCGAGGCGGAGGCCCACGACCCGCTCGCGGCGGTCGCGCACACCTGGACCGTCAACTTCCGGCTCAACGTGCTCACCGCCGCCCTGCTCACGGAGGCGCTCAGGGACCGGCTCGCCTCGCCCGGCGGGCGCGTGCTGTTCCTCAGCTCCATCGCCGCCTACCGGGGCTCAGGCAGCGGGGCGTACGCCGCGTCCAAGGCCGCGCTGCACCCCTACGCCTTCGATCTGGCCCGGCAGCTCGGGCGGCGCGGCATCACGGTGAACGTGGTCGCGCCCGGCTATGTCGAGGACACCGGTTTCTTCGGTGGCACGATGGACCCCGAGCGGCGCGACCGGCTCGTCGCGGAGACATCGACCGGGCGCGCCGGAACGCCCGGGGACATCGCCCAGACCCTGCACTGGCTGGCGTCCCCGGGCGCCCGGCACATCACCGCGCAGGTGATCCAGGTCAACGGCGGCGCCGAGCGGGGGCACTGACGGGCCCGCGACTCAGCGCCGGCCGCTCCGTGAGGACTCGTAGGCCTTGCGGAACCGGCCGTCGGGCGGCTCGTGCGCCCCGCGCGCCGGGTCCGCGTGCGGCTCGTGCGCCCCGCGCGGCATGTCCCCGGGGGACTCGTGCGCCCCTCGGGCCGTGTTCTCGGCCCAGGCGTGGTCGTCCCGGCTCGGCGGGGGCACCGCGCTCGCGGTGTTGACCCGGGGCAGCGCGTAGGGATGCTCCTCGTTCAGCCAGCCGATCATCCGCTCGCGGACCTCGACCCGCACCGTCCAGATGTCGTCCGAGTCCTTCGCGGTCATCAGCGCCCGCACCTGCATGGTGTTGGGCGTGGTGTCGGTGACCTGGAGTCCGTAGGCGCGTCCGTCCCAGGCCGGGCACTCGCGCAGGACGTCGCGGAGCTTGTCGCGCATCGCCTTCACGGGCGCGGAGTGGTCGACATGGAAGTAGACGATCCCGGTCATCTGCGCGCCGCCACGGGACCAGTTCTCGAACGGCTTCGAGGTGAAGTACGACACCGGCATGGTGATCCGGCGCTCGTCCCAGGTCCGTACCGTCAGAAACGTCAGGGTGATCTCCTCGACGGTGCCCCACTCGCCGTTCACCACGACCGTGTCGCCGATCCGGACCATGTCTCCGAACGCTATCTGGAGCCCCGCGAAGAGGTTCGCCAGTGTGGACTGCGCGGCGACACCGGCGACGATGCCGAGGATGCCGGCCGAGGCCAGCAGCGAGGCGCCGGCCGTTCGCATCGCCGGGAACGTCAGCAGCATGGCGCTGGCCGCCACCACCCCGACGACCGCCGCCACCACCCGCATGATCAGCGACACCTGGGTGCGCACGCGCCGGACCCGGGCCGGGTCGTGGTGGAGGCGGGCGTAGCGGGAGTACGACGTCTCGACCACGGCGCCCGCGATCCTGATCACCAGCCAGGCGGCGGAGCCGATGAGGATGAGCGTCAGAGTGCGCCCGACGGCCACCCGATGGGCCTCCAGGAGCTTCGCCTGGTCGTAGGAGCCTCTCAGCAGGGCCGCGCACAGGACGAGCTGGTAGGGGATGCTGGCGCGGCGGAGCAGTTGCCACAGCGGTGTCTCGGGATGCCCGGCGTTCGCCTTGCGCAGCAGGAGGTCCGTGGCCCACCCGACAAGCACCGTGAGCACGACCGAGGCACCGACGACGATCACCGGGCGCAGTACGTTCTCCATGCCTTCGCGCCTAACCGGCTGACGGCGTCATGAACCTGTGTCCCGTGTCTCCCTGAGAACCCGCTGTTCACAGCGTTGTCCGTCCCTGCTGGCACCATGGGCTCATGAACATCATCCTCTTCCACTCGACGTACGGACCGCGGCCCGCGGTCAGGGCCGCCGCCGACCGGCTCCGGGCCGCCGGGCACGAGGTGTGGACCCCCGACCTGTTCGAGGGCCGCACCTTCGAGACGGTCGAGGAGGGCATGGCCCTCAAGGACGAGATCGGCAAGGAGGAGCTGCTCAAGCGGGCTGTCCTGGCCGCGGCGCCGTACTCGGAGCGGGGCGTGGTGTACGCGGGGTTCTCGCTGGGCGCGTCCATCGCGCAGACCCTGGCGCTCGGCGACAGCAATGCGCGCGGGCTTCTGCTGCTGCACGGCACGTCGGACCTCGCGCCGAGCGCCTCGGTGGACGGGCTGCCGGTCCAGCTGCATGTCGCCGAGCCGGACCCGTTCGAGACGGACGACTGGCTGAGCTCCTGGTATCTGCAGATGGGCAGAGCGGGCGCGGACGTCGAGATCTACCGGTACGCGGGCGCCGGCCACCTCTACACCGACCCGGGGCTGCCGGACTACGACGAGGAGGCGGCCGAGGCCACCTGGCGGGTGGCGCTCGGCTTCCTCGACAGCCTGTAGGCGTCCGGCCCCCGGGGACTACACCGGGTCGTACGTCCGCTCGACCTTCTGGGTGCCGCTGCGCGTGCGGTACGAGCGCTCCCAGGAGGAGGTGGCGTTCGCGTTGGTGCGGTCGGACAGGACGTAGTAGTCCATCTGCGCGCGCTCGGCGGTGATGTCGAGCACGCCGTAGCCGTGGCGGTCGGTGTCCACCCAGTGGACATGCCGGTTGGCCGCGCGGATGAGGGGCGAGGCCAGCGCCGAGACGGTGCCCTCGGGAGCCTTGACGATGTCGTCGAGGTTGTCGGAGGTCACCGACGTGATCACGAACTCGGTGCCGGCCGACGCGGACAGCGGGTAGGTGCCGGCGTCGATCGGCACGTCGTTGGCCCACGACATGTGGATGTCGCCGGTCAGGAAGACCGTGTTCCTGATCGCGTTGTCCCGCAGATGGGCCAGCAGCTCACGGCGGTCGTCCGTGTAGCCGTCCCACTGGTCGGTGTTGACGGAGATACCGTCCTGCGGCAGCCCCAGGAGCTTGGCGAGCGGCTTGAAGAGGTCCGCGGTGAGGGAGCCGACGACGAACGGCGCGATCATCACCGAGTTGCCGACCAGCCGCCAGGTGGTGTCGGACGCCTTCAGGCCCGCCTTGAGCCAGTCGAGTTGGGCGCGGCCCGTGATCGTACGGTTCGGATCGTCGACCGAGCCGCTGGTGCCGGACACCTGCTGGGAGCGGAAGGAGCGCAGGTCCAGCAGGGAGAGGTCGGCGAGCTTGCCGAAGCGCAGCCGGCGGTAGGTGGTGCCCTCGATCGCGGGGCGCACCGGCATCCACTCGAAGTACGCCTGCTTCGCGGCCGCCTTGCGGGCCGTCCAGGTGCCCTCGGCGCCCTCGGTGTGGTTGACCGCGCCGCCCGACCAGGCGTTGTCGGCGAACTCGTGGTCGTCCCAGATCGCGATGACGGGCGCCTTGTGGTGCAGGGCCTGAAGATCGGGGTCGGTCTTGTACCTGGCGTGCCGGATGCGGTAGTCGGCGAGTGTGATGATCTCGTTCGCCGGGGAGTGCGGGCGGACCACCGTGCCGCGGGTGCCGTACTCGCCGCTCTTGTACTCGTAGATGTAGTCGCCCAGGTGCAGCCAGGCGTCGAGGTCGTTGCGGGCCGCGAGGTGACGGTAGGCGGAGAAGTAGCCCGCCTCCCAGTTGGCGCAGGTCACCACGCCGAAGCGCAGTCCCGGAACGGCGGCGTCGGCGGCCGGGGCCGTGCGGGTGCGGGCGACCGGTGAGTCGGTGCCGCCGGCCGAGAAGCGGAACCAGTAGTCGGTGGCCGGCTGGAGCCCGCGCACGTCCGCCTTGACGGTGTGGTCGGAAGCGGCGGTCGCGGTGACGGACCCCTTGGCGACGATGTTCGTGAGCGCCTTGTCCTGGGCGACGACCCACTCCACCCGGGTGTCCGGGCCGAGCCCGGAGCCGGGTATCGCCTCCGCGGTGGGGGTCACCCGGGTCCACAGCAGGATGCCGTCGGGCAGCGGGTCGCCGGAGGCCACGCCGTGCAGGAAGGCGGGGGCGTCGGAGGCGGCCCGGGCCGGGAGGGCGGCGGCGAGCGGGACACCGATCACGGCCGTCGCGGCGGCGGCCTTGACGACCGTACGGCGGCGCGGGGAGAAGGAGCCGGAGCTCTCGGATGCTCTGAATCGACTGGTCACGGCCGATCAGGTTACTGATCGGTATGCGCAAGAGCGGGCGAACTCCGAAAGTTCGCCCGCTCTTCATGTGGGGGCAGGATTCCTCCTCGGCGTCAGCCCTTGAGGGCCGCGTCCACCACCCTGTTGAAGTCGGCCACCGTCAGGAGCGGGGTGCCGCCGTTGAGCTGCTTGCCGTCCATGACGAAGCCCGGGGTGCCGGTCACCCCGTCCTTGTTCTTGTCGAAGGTCTTCGACATGGCCATCGCCCAGGCGTCGTAGGTGCCCTTCTTGACCGCGTCCTGGAACTTCGTGTTGTTCTTCAGCGCGGGGACCGTGTCGGCGACCTTGATCAGGTAGCTGTCGTCCTTGAACTTGTCGGTCGTCTCGTCCGGGTGCCACTTCGCCGAGTACAGCGCCGACTTGTACTCCAGGAACGCCTCGGGGCTGACGTTCAGCGCGGCGCCCAGGGCGCTCAGCGCGTTCTTCGAGCCCTCGCCGTTGTCATGGCTGTCGATGA
The DNA here is from genome assembly GCF_044753645.1 of Streptomyces sp. NPDC093261. Classification (NCBI taxonomy): domain Bacteria; kingdom Bacillati; phylum Actinomycetota; class Actinomycetes; order Kitasatosporales; family Streptomycetaceae; genus Streptomyces; species Streptomyces sp. NPDC093261. The sequence goes on along the minus strand of NZ_JBIVNO010000001.1, from coordinate 315,269 downwards.
ACGTGGCGCCGACGTACTGGAACTTGAACTTGCCGCTGTCGATGTCCTGCTTCACGGTCGAGCCGACGGTCTGCTCGAACTCGGCGCACACGGGGCAGCGCGGGTCCTCGTAGACCTTGAGGGTCTTCGGGGCGCTGTCCTTGCCGATGACGACCGTGGTGCCGTTCGTGCCCGTCGTGTTGGCCGGGGCGACGACCTTGGCGCTCTTCGCGGCCTCCCAGTGGCTGGGCTTGTTGTTCTGCACGACGGCGTAGCCTATGCCGCCCGCCGCCGCCAGCACGGCGACGACCGAAGCGGCCACGATGATCTGCCGCTTCGCCTTGTCGCGCTTGGCCTGCCGCTCGCGCTCGATACGCAGCCGCTCACGGGCCGCCGTTTTCGCCGACTGGCTGTTCCGCTTGCTCATGGTGTTCTCCTGTGGGACGCGCACGCTCGTGCGCCGGATACGGGTGAGGGGTGGTCGTGCTCGGGATGCCGCTCAGATCAGAGCGACCGAGCACGGCGGTCCACGCCGTCCCAGGGAGTGCACGAAGAGACGGGTACGCAGCGCGGTGATCCGGGGCGCCGGGCGCGGCGCCCGAGAGACCGGGGCGATCCGTACCGTCACCGCGGCGACCGCGAACAGCAGTGGTCGGAACGTGGTCGCGGCCACCGCGCGCAGCAGCTGGCCCAGCGCCCGCTCGCCGCGGCGCAGCCAGGCGGCGGCCAGCATGCCCACGCTCACATGGGCGGCGAGCAGCAGCCAGGCGGTCGCGGGGTCGGCATGGGCGAGGAGCGCGGCGATCCGGTCGGTACCGGTGCCGCCGGCCGGGCTCAGGGGGGTGCCCAGGGGGCCGCCGCTGCACAGCACATCCAGGCCGACCGAGCGCAGCGGGCCGGTGACCGGGCCGCCCGCCCTGCCGTAGCAGGCGTGCTGGCCGGTGGTGAACACCGTGTCCGCGGTCAGCTCCAGCGGCACCAGCAGGGCCGCGATCTGCCCGAAGCCGCGCTCACGGCCCGCCAGCGCGTACGCGACGACGAAGACGGCGGCGGCTATGACGGCCACCGTCCCCATCGGCAGCGGGACCTCGGACAGCAGCACGTGCGACGCGGTGCCGAGCGTCACGACCAGTGCCGTGAACAGCGCCGCGCGTACGGCTCTGAGGTGGGTCCCGGATATGTCCATAGCAGAGGAGAGTGTGTCATGTGCTCCCGTAAGGGAGCACTAAAGGTTTACTGTGCCGGTCCTTCCGTCACAGACCTGGAATCCGGCCGTTGCGGAACAGGTCCACGAAAATCTGGTGGTCGGTACGCGCGCGTGTCCCGTAGGTGTGCGCGAAGTCCACCAGCAGCTCGGAGAATCCGGCCTCGTCGGCGGCGATCGCCGCGTCGATGGCCCGCTCCGTCGAGAAGGGCACGAGCGACTCGCCGGACTGGTCGTCCGCCGCCGCGTGCATCGCGGCCGTGGCGCGGCCGAGGTCGGCGACGACCGCGGCGATCTCCTCCGGGTCGTCGATGTCGCTCCAGTCCAGGTCCACGGCGTACGGCGACACCTCGGCGACCAGCTGGCCCTGGCCGTCCAGCTCCGTCCAGCCCAGCCAGGGGTCGGCGTGCGCCTGGAGGGCGCGCTGGGAGATCACCGTGCGGTGGCCCTCGTGCTGGAAGTAGCCGCGGATCGCGGGGTCGGTGATGTGGCGGGAGACGGCCGGGGTCTGGGCCTGCTTGATGTAGATCACCACGTCGTTCTCCAGGGCGTCGCTGTTGCCCTCGAGAAGGATGTTGTACGACGGCAGGCCCGCGGAGCCGATGCCGATGCCGCGGCGGCCCACCACGTCCTTCACGCGGTAGGAGTCCGGGCGGGCCAGGGACGACTCCGGGAGGGTCTCCAGATAGCCGTCGAAGGCCGCGAGCACCTTGTAGCGCGTGGCCGCGTCCAGCTCGATGGAGCCGCCGCCGGGCGCGAAGCGGCGCTCGAAGTCGCGGATCTCGGTCATCGAGTCCAGCAGCCCGAAGCGGGTCAGCGAGCGGGCGTCACGCAGCGCGTCCAGCAGCGGGCCCTGGGCGGTGTCCAGGGTGAAGGGCGGGACCTCGTCGCTCTTGGCGCCGGTCGCCAGGGCGTGGACGCGCTCGCGGTAGGCCGCCGCGTAGACCCTGACCAGCTCGGTGATCTGGTCGTCGCCGAGCGCCTTCGCGTACCCGATCAGCGCCACGGAGGCGGCGAAGCGCTTCAGGTCCCAGGTGAAGGGGCCGACGTACGCCTCGTCGAAGTCGTTCACGTTGAAGATCAGGCGGCCCGTGGAGTCCATGTAGGTGCCGAAGTTCTCGGCGTGCAGATCGCCGTGGATCCACACGCGCGAGGTGCGGTCGTCCAGGTAGGGGCCGCCGCGCCTGTCGGCGTCCAGGTCGTGGTAGAAGAGGCACGCCGTGCCCCGGTAGAACGCGAAGGCGGAGGCCGCCATCTTGCGGAACTTCACGCGGAACGCGGCCGGGTCGGCGGCGAGCAGCTCGCCGAAGGCGGTGTCGAAGACGGCGAGGATCTCCTCGCCGCGTTGCTCGGCGCTGAGCTGCGGAACCGACATCGCGGGGTGCCTCCAGGTGCAGGTGGTGCGTGACGTGTGGGGACCGGATCGCCCGTTCCCTTCCAACGGACGACGGTACGCGGAAAGTGCCCGTGTCCCCCGCACGGAGGCACGGACGGCAGCGTCCGTGTCCATCGCGCGAAGGGACGGACGCGCGCTCCGTATCCCTCCGGATGAAGGTACGTGGGGAAGCCCGCCGGGTGTCAGTCCCGAGGCATAGACTTCGACGCTGTCCCCCCAGACTGTCCGCAGCCGGTCGGGCACCTGTCCACATGGGGCGCCCGCCACCGACCACCGCCCCTCAATTGGAGGCCGAAGCCGTGTCAAAGCCGCCGTTCACGCACCTGCACGTCCACACCCAGTACTCGCTGCTGGACGGTGCCGCGCGGCTGAAGGACATGTTCAACGCGTGCAACGAGATGGGCATGACCCACATCGCCATGTCCGACCACGGCAACCTCCACGGGGCGTACGACTTCTTCCACAGCGCGAAGAAGGCCGGAGTCACCCCGATCATCGGTATCGAGGCGTATGTCGCCCCCGAGTCCCGGCGGAACAAGCGCAAGATCCTCTGGGGCCAGCCGCACCAGAAGCGGGACGACATCTCCGGTTCGGGTGGTTACACCCACAAGACGATGTGGGCCGTGAACAGGACCGGCCTGCACAACCTCTTCCGCCTCTCCTCGGACGCGTACGCCGAGGGCTGGCTCCAGAAGTGGCCCCGTATGGACAAGGAGACCATCGCGCAGTGGTCCGAGGGGATCGTGGCCTCCACCGGCTGCCCCTCCGGCGAGGTGCAGACCCGGCTGCGCCTCGGCCACTTCGAGGAGGCCCTGAAGGCCGCCGCCGACTACCAGGACATCTTCGGCAAGGACAAGTACTTCCTGGAGCTGATGGACCACGGCATCGAGATCGAGCGCCGGGTCCGCGACGGACTGCTGGAGATCGGCAGGAAGCTCGGCATCCCGCCGCTGGTCACCAATGACTCGCACTACACCTACGCGCACGAGGCGGGCGCCCACGACGCCCTGCTGTGCATCCAGACCGGCAAGAACCTCTCCGACCCCGACCGCTTCAAGTTCGACGGCACCGGCTACTACCTGAAGTCCACGGACGAGATGTACGCCATCGACTCCTCGGACGCCTGGCAGGAGGGCTGCGCCAACACGCTCCTCGTCGCCGAGATGGTGGACACCACCGGCATGTTCGAGAAGCGCGACCTCATGCCCAAGTTCGACATCCCCGAGGGCTACACCGAGGTCACCTGGTTCCAGGAGGAGGTCCGCCGCGGCATGGAGCGCCGCTTCCCGGGCGGCATCCCCGAGGACCGCCAGAAGCAGGCCGAGTACGAGATGGACGTCATCATCCAGATGGGGTTCCCGGGCTACTTCCTCGTGGTCGCAGACTTCATCATGTGGGCCAAGAACAACGGCATCGCGGTCGGCCCCGGCCGAGGCTCCGCGGCGGGCTCGATCGTCGCCTACGCCATGGGCATCACCGACCTCGACCCCATCCCGCACGGCCTGATCTTCGAGCGGTTCCTCAACCCCGAGCGCATCTCCATGCCCGATGTCGACATCGACTTCGACGAGCGCCGTCGCGTCGAGGTGATCAGATACGTGACGGAGAAGTACGGCGCGGACAAGGTCGCCATGATCGGCACCTACGGCACCATCAAGGCCAAGAACGCGATCAAGGACTCCGCGCGCGTGCTGGGCTACCCGTACGCGATGGGCGACCGCATCACCAAGGCCATGCCCGCCGACGTCCTCGGCAAGGGCATCCCGCTGTCCGGCATCACCGACCCGAACCACCCGCGCTACTCGGAGGCGGGCGAGGTGCGCGGGATGTACGAGAACGAGCCGGACGTGAAGAAGGTCATCGACACCGCCAAGGGCGTCGAGGGACTGGTGCGCCAGATGGGTGTGCACGCGGCCGGCGTGATCATGTCCAGCGAGACCATCACCGAGCACGTGCCCGTCTGGGTCCGGCACACCGACGGCGTGACCATCACCCAGTGGGACTACCCGAGCTGTGAGTCGCTCGGCCTGCTGAAGATGGACTTCCTCGGCCTGCGCAACCTGACGATCATGGACGACGCCGTCAAGATGGTGAAGTCCAACAAGGGCATCGACATCGACCTGCTGGGCCTCCCGCTGGACGACCCCACGACCTTCGAACTGCTCCAGCGCGGCGACACCCTCGGCGTCTTCCAGTTCGACGGCGGCCCCATGCGCTCCCTGCTGCGCCTGATGAAGCCCGACAACTTCGAAGACATCTCCGCCGTGTCGGCCCTGTACCGCCCGGGCCCGATGGGCATGAACTCCCACACGAACTACGCGCTGCGCAAGAACGGCCAGCAGGAGATCACGCCGATCCACCCGGAGCTGGAGGCACCGCTCAAGGAGGTCCTCGACGTCACCTACGGCCTGATCGTCTACCAGGAGCAGGTGCAGAAGGCCGCCCAGATCATCGCGGGGTACTCGCTCGGCGAGGCCGACATCCTCCGCCGTGTGATGGGCAAGAAGAAGCCCGAGGAGCTGGCGAAGAACTTCACCATCTTCCAGGCCGGCGCCCGCAAGAACGGCTACAGCGACGAGGCCATCCAGGCCCTGTGGGACGTGCTGGTCCCGTTCGCAGGCTATGCGTTCAACAAGGCCCACTCCGCGGCGTACGGCCTGGTCTCGTACTGGACCGCCTATCTGAAGGCGAACCACCCCGCCGAGTACATGGCCGCGCTGCTCACCTCGGTCAAGGACGACAAGGACAAGTCGGCCGTCTATCTGAACGAGTGCCGCCGCATGGGCATCCGGGTGCTCCCGCCGAACGTCAACGAGTCGGAGGCGAACTTCGCCGCCCAGGGCGACGACGTGATCCTCTTCGGCCTCTCCGCCGTGCGCAACGTCGGTACGAACGTCGTCGAGTCGATCATCAAGTGCCGCAAGGCCAAGGGGAAGTACACGTCCTTCCCGGACTACCTCGACAAGGTCGACGCGGTGGTCTGCAACAAGCGCACCACGGAATCGCTGATCAAGGCGGGCGCCTTCGACACGATGGGGCACACCCGCAAGGGCCTCACCGCGCAGTACGAGCCGATGATCGACAACGTGGTCGCAATCAAGCGCAAGGAGGCCGAGGGCCAGTTCGACCTCTTCGGCGGCATGGGGGAGGAGCAGAGCAGCGAGCCCGGCTTCGGCCTGGACGTCACCTTCACCGACGAGGAGTGGGACAAGACCTATCTGCTCGCCCAGGAACGGGAGATGCTCGGTCTCTACGTCTCCGACCACCCGCTCTTCGGCCTGGAGCACGTGCTGTCCGACAAGGCCGACGCGGGCATCGCCCAACTCACCGGAGGCGAGCACGCGGACGGCGCGGTCGTCACCATCGGCGGCATCATCTCGGGCCTTCAGCGCAAGATGACCAAGCAGGGCAACGCGTGGGCGATCGCCACGGTCGAGGACCTCGCCGGCTCCATCGAGTGCATGTTCTTCCCGGCGACCTATCAGCTGGTGTCGACCCAACTCGTCGAGGACGCCGTGGTGTTCGTCAAGGGCCGCCTCGACAAGCGCGAGGACGTACCCCGGCTGGTCGCGATGGAGATCATGGTCCCGGACCTGTCGAACGCGGGCACCAACGCGCCCGTGGTGCTCACCATCCCCGCGGTGAAGGTCACCCCGCCGATGGTGAGCCGCCTCGGTGAGATCCTCAGCCAGCACAAGGGCGACAGCGAGGTGCGGATCAAGCTCCAGGGACCGCGCAAGACGACCGTCCTCAGGCTGGACCGCCACCGCGTCAAGCCGGACCCCGCGCTCTACGGTGATCTGAAGGTCCTGCTCGGACCCTCCTGCCTCGCGGGCTGACCGCTCGCGGCGACGGCGTACGCGAGGGGCGCACCCATCAAAGGGTGCGCCCCTCGGTGCATATCCGGGCTCCCCTGGCCACGCGGGGCTTCAGGTTCCCTGATGCGGGCTTCAGTTGTGGCCGAAGCTCTTCTGCTTCTTACGGGCAACGTCCGCGGGGCTGCCCTGGACCTGCGCTATCGGGGACTCGTGGGTCTCCGTGGCGGAGGACCTCTGCCCGTGCTCCTGGGCCTGCTCGGCCTTGGCGGAGCGGTTCTGCGGGCCGGCCTGCTTGCGGTTCTTGTTCTTGGCCATGGTGATCTGCCTCCTGTGGGGGATCTGAGGGCCAGAGTCGGGACCAGATTCACATAGGCTGACAACAGCCGCATGTCGGATAATTACCGTGTGTGACAACGCCTGTTCGCGCGGAGGCATCCCGATCCGCCACGCCGAAGATCGAGTTCGGGCCGTTAACCTCCCCGTGGTCGGGCAGACTCGAAGGAAGCCCGAAGCAAACCTCCCGGAAAGAGGGTGGATCGCGTGGACCGCTGCATCGTCCTGGTGGACGCCGGGTACCTGCTCGGGGCTGCCGCGAGCCTGCTCGCCGGGGAGCCCTCGCGGTCCCGGATCACCGTCGACCACGCCGCCCTCATCCAGGGGCTGCGCGAGCGCGCCGAGTCCGACACGCAACGGCCCCTGCTGCGCATCTACTGGTTCGACGGCGCCCCCGACCGGGTCCCGCAGCCCGAACACCGCAGGCTGCGCGTGATGCCCCGGGTGACCGTGCGGCTGGGTGCATTGACCCGCAGCGACGGGCGCTGGGCGCAGAAGGGCGTCGACGCCGCGATGCACGCCGAGCTGACCGAGCTGGCCCGCAACCGCGCCTGCTCGGACGTGGTGCTCGTCACCGGCGACGGGGACCTGCTGCCGGGCATGATGGCCGCCAAGGAGCACGGGGTCGCCGTACACCTGTGGGCCGTGCAGGCCGCGGACGGGGACTACAACCAGTCCGAGGACCTGGTCGCCGAGGCCGACGAGCGGCGGGTGCTCGACCGAGCCTGGATCACCCAGGCCGTACGCGCCAAGGAGCAGGGCGGGGTGTGCGCGCCCCCGCCGGCCCCCCGTCCGGAGATCGCGGCGATCCTGTCCGCGCCCCTGCCCGAGTCGGCGCTGACGGCCACGACGGACCGCCCCGCCCCGGAGCCGGAGCATGTCGTGGCGACCGCGTCGCGGAACGGCACCCAGGAGCGTGTGCCGGTGCCCAAGGGGGTCCCGACGCCGAAGGACCTGGCCGCGCTGCGCGCACCTGGGCCGCAGACCGCGCAGCAGGCCGCCGGGGCGACGCTGCGCTGGTCCTCCGACAAGGGGTGGGTTGACCGGCCGGTCGCGGCCGAGTCGGCGGAGGCAGCCTCCCTGCCCACGCTGGCGCAGCTGACAACCGCGGAGCAGCGGTGGGCCGACCGGGAGGAGGACATCACCACGGTCGGCGGCGATCCCTACGAGGTGGGGCAGGTGTTCGCCCGGCGCTGGATCGAACGCCTCGCCGACGCCTCCCATCTGGACAGGCTCTCCGGCATGTATCCGCGGGTGCCGCACCGCATCGACGGGGAACTGCTGCGCTACGCGGCGCGCTTCGGCCTCCTCGCCCACAAGGACGACCAGATCGACGAGCAGGACCGGTACGCGATCCGGGCAGGGTTCTGGCGGGAGATCGACCAGCGCACCTCGACGGAACACGCGTCCGGCGGCCAGTAGCGCGCCGACGGCTCGGGCGGGCCCCGAGGGCCGCCCGGCGGCCGCCACCCCTTACCCTCGTCCTTTGTGAACACGCGCACCGCACAGGCACCACGGCAGGACGGCGATGTGGTGTGCGCCGTGCGCGGACTGAGCAAGACCTATCCGGCGGTACGAGGCCGGCGCGGCGCGCCCGGGACGCCCGAGGTGCGGGCCACCGACGGCGTACGGCTGGACGTCCGGCGCGGGGAGGTCTTCGGGCTGCTCGGGCCGAACGGCGCCGGCAAGTCCACCCTCGTACGCCAGCTGACCGGACTGATGCGCCCCGACCGCGGCAGCGTCGAGATCCTCGGCCATGACATCGTGCGCCACCCCGAGCGGGCCGCGCGCATCCTCGCCTACCTCGGCCAGGAATCCACCGCCCTCGACGAGCTGACCGTCTCCCTCGCCGCCGAGACGACGGGGCGGCTGCGGGGCCTCGAACTGCGCCAGGCCCGTGCGGAGCGGGACGCGGTGCTCGACGAACTCGGGCTCACCCCGATCGCCGGGCGGCCGCTGAGGAAGCTCTCCGGCGGTCAGCGCCGGCTCGCCTGCTTCGCCGCCGCCCTGATGGGGGAGCGGCCGCTGCTCGTCCTCGACGAGCCGACCACCGGGATGGACCCCGTGGCACGGCGCGCCGTATGGGCGGCCGTGGACCGGCGGCGGGCCGAGCGCGGCACGACGGTGCTGCTGGTCACCCACAACGTCATCGAGGCCGAGACCGTCCTGGACCGGGTCGCCGTCCTCGACCGGGGGCGGGTCATCGCCTGTGACACCCCGGCCGGGCTCAAGGAGCGGGTCGCGGGCGAGGTGCGGGTCGAACTCGTGTGGCGCGAGCGGGCGCCACTGGAGGTCCCGGAGGTCGCGGCGCTGCGCGCCCGCGCGGTGGAGTCCGGACGACGCTGGTCGCTGCGCATGGCCCCGGAGGAGGCACGCGCGGCCGTCGCCACGGTCACCGGGGGTGCCGCCTTCGCCGCCCTCGACGACTTCACCCTGGCGACGCCCAGCCTGGAGGATGTCTATCTGGCGCTCGGCGGCAGCACCCACGGTCTGGTGAAGGCATGAGCGCCCGGTGCGCCGGGTCCGTATGGAGCGCAAGGGGTGCCGTGTCCGCGGGGGACGGGGCGGCGGCACGAACGAAGAGGAGCAGCACGACGTGAGTGTCGTACCCGCCGGGATTCTGCCCGGCGCCCGGGCGGCGGAGGACGGCGTCCGGGGCGAGGCCGCCCTGGGGCCGCGGGCACGCCTGTGGCCGTCGCTCGCCGCCGTGTACCGGGCGCAGCTCTCCCGGGCCCGGGTCGCGCGGATTCCGCTGCTGTTCGTGGCGACCTTCCAGTCCATCGGCATCATGATCATGATGCGTGGGGTCGTGGACGGCGGGGGCGACGCCCGCTCCGTGGTCGCCGGGGCGTCCGTGCTGGTGGTCGCCTACGTCGGTCTGAATCTGCTGGCGCAGTACTTCGGGCAGCTGCGCGGGAGCGGCGGGCTCGACCACTATGCGACGCTGCCGGTCCCGGCCGCCGCGGTGGTCCTGGGAGCGGCCGGCGCCTACGCGTCCTTCACCGTGCCCGGGACCGTGGTGACCGCGGTCTTCGGATGCGTGCTGTTCGGGCTGCCGTTCGCCCATCTGTGGGTGCTCGCGGCGGTGATCCCGCTTTCCGGGGCCGCGCTGTCCGGTCTCGGCGCCGCGCTCGGGCTGCTCGCGCCGCGTCCCGAACTGGCCACCCTGCTCGGACAGCTGGGTATGTCTGCCGCGCTGCTGCTCGGGGTGCTGCCGGCCCATCGGATGCCGGAGGCCGTCCAGGCCGTACGGGATCTGCTGCCGTCCACCTACGGGGTCGAGGCGTTTGCGCGGACCTTCGGGGGACACCCGGACTGGCCGTTCGTCCTCGGCGACCTGGCCGTGTGCGCCGCGGTCGGAGTGGCCTCGCTGGCCCTGGCGACCTGGGCGTACCGCCGGGCGGCCGTCCGGTGACGCGGTTGACAGACCCGACTGGCAGGATGTGAAGGTGACCGCTCCGTTGACTCCGCCTCCGCCGCCACATGAACAGCCCCCGCACTCTGCGCACGACGGGTGGCAAGCCGTCTTCGCCCCTCCCGGGGCGGGCCCCGCTCCGCACGGTGCCACGGCCCTGTACGGCGCGGACGGACCCGGTATGAAGACCGAACTGCGGGAGGCCGCCGTGATCACGGTGGCCGTCGCGCTCGCCGGGGCGCTGCTCGGGGTGCTGTGGTCGTGGCTCTCGCCGCATGTGCCGCTGGTGGGGGACGTGGTCGACAACGCCTGGGTCGTCTATCTGAAGGACACCGAGGGGGAGCAGGCCATCGGGGTGGACGGCACGTTCACGCTGCTCGCGCTCGGGTTCGGGGTGATCAGTGCGCTGGTCGCCTTCCTGCTGCGCAAGCGGGGCGGGGTGCCGCTGGTCGCGGCGCTAGCCCTCGGCGGGCTGCTCGGCTCCCTGCTCGCCTGGCGGGTGGGCGTCTGGCTCGGGCCCCCGCAGGACGTGCTCGCGCACGCCAAGGCCGTGGGCAAGGGCGTGACGTTCTCCGCGCCGCTGAAGCTGGGCGCGAAGGGGGCGCTGCTGGCCTGGTCGGTGGCGGCCCTGGTGGTGCACCTCGGCCTCACGGCGCTGTTCGGTCCCCGGGACCCGGACCCCTACGCGACGCCGTACGAACCGGCCGCGCCGCCGGTGGCGTAGGCCGCGCACACGGGGGCAGGCGCCCCGCGCGCGGGTGGTCACCCCTGGTGGGGCGCCGGATCAGCCCCGTGAGGCTGCCCGGCGCCGGGTCGGGGCGTGGTCACGCCGGACGGTGGCCGTGATTCGAGTGGCCCTTCTTCGTGCGCCATTTGCGCTTGCGTGTCCTCTTCGACATATTTCCGTACTAGCCGAGGACGGGCCGTTAGTCGAGCGGTCAGGCCCGGCCGATGGGGGCGAGCGTCGCGTCGGTGAGGGCCGCCAGGTCCTGAGGGGACACCTCCACCTCCAGTCCCCTGCGGCCCGCCGACACGCAGATCGTGGTGTGGGACGACGCCGACGCGTCCAGGACCGTGCGCAGCTTCTTGCGCTGGCCCAGCGGGGAGATGCCGCCGCGCACGTATCCGGTCGTGCGCTCCGCCAGGGCAGGGTCCGCCATCGCCGCCCGCTTGCCGCCCACCGCCGTCGCCAGCGCCTTCAGGTCCAGCGTGCCCGCCACCGGGACCACCCCGACCACCAGGGCGCCGTCCACGTCGGCCACCAGCGTCTTGAAGACCCGGTCGGGGGAGACCCCCATCGCCTCGGCGGCCTCCTCGCCGTAGGAGGGGTGGGACGGGTCATGGTCGTAGGAGTGGACCGTGAAGTCCACTCCGGCGGCCGTCAGCGCCACCGTCGCCGGGGTTCCCCCCGGCTGCTGCTTCTTCGCCTTCTTCGCCATCCGGGCCGTTCCTCGAAAGTCGTCTGTCAGTTCAGACTCGTCGGAGCCTGCGTCAGGTCCGACGCCGGCAAGGACGGCAGGTTACGGATGATCGCGGTCTCCGCGCGAAGGAGTTTCAGCTCGTCCCGCAGGCGAGAGGCGGTGTCCGGGGCCTGGAGCAGCCGCTGTTTCGTCGGCGTGTCCAACATCACCGCGGCCGCCACCAGGTAGGACACCACCGCCGGTTCGTCCGGCAGGTCCGCGCCCGTGGACAGGGATCTCTCCCGCGCGCCCGCGAGCCGCTTCTGGTACTGGCGGAACGCCCGCAGCACGCCCTCGGCGAGGGCGCCGGCCTCGTCTCCCGGCTCCTCCGGCAGCTCCTCCAGCTCGGCTGTCAGATAGGGGCCCGACGTGTCCACCGAGAGCAGACGAACGCGTGTCGTGCCCGTAGCGAGCACCTCGAACGTGCCGTCGGCCCGCTCCCGGATCGTCGCCGCGTCCGCGACGCAGCCCACCCCGTGGAACGCCTTGGCCGGGTCGGAGCCGAAGCCCGCCGTGGGCCCGCGCTCGGGCAGGGCCGTGGGATCGGGCATGCCCGGGGCGCTCGCCGCCACCTCGTGGCCGTCGCGGATGGCGACGACGGCGAAGCGCCGCGGTTCGTCCTCGGGGGTCTTCAGCAGATCGCGCATGAGGGCGCGATAGCGCTCCTCGAAGACGTTCAGCGGGAGCACGAGCCCCGGGAACAGTACCGAGTTCAGTGGGAAGAGCGGGAGCCGGACGGTGGTCACGACCGGAAAGCCTAATGGTCGCGGGCGGGCGTGCGTCCGGCGCGTTCACTCCGTGGGAGAACTGGCCCCTTCGCGGGGGCCGCTCTCACCGCCGTCGGCTCCCGGCCAACCGCCGTGCGCAGCTCCAGAAAACGGCCCAGCGGATCGTCCGAGAACCGGTCCCAGGGAAACGAGGTGGCGTACGGGCCGATCAGGCGCAGTTGCGTCAGCGCGTCCGGCCTGCGCCCCAGCGCGACCAGGACGTAGGCGAGGAGATTGCGGACCTCCGCCGGCCGGGGATCGGCGGGCGCGTACCGGGACGACAGCGCGATGGCCCGGTCCGCCGCCGCGTCCAGCCGGTCGCGGGACACCACCGCTCCGCCGTGGTCCGTCAGATACGCGAAGGCCGCGCGCAGGGGCAGGGCCTGCATCAGGGAGCCGGGCGGCGTGTCGTGCGCGGCGGTCTCGGCGAAGTCGAAGCACTCGCCGTGTGAGCCGTGCCAGACGGCCGAAAGATACGCCAGGGCCGCGGCATGGCAGCCGTAGTGGTGCGGCGAGCGGCGCACCGCCTCCCCCCACAGCCGCCCGAACTCGGTGTGGTCCGCGTCGATGCCGCGCGCGTGGTCGAGCGCCACCCGCCACGGCACGGGATCCTTGGGAGCGCGCTCGGCCGCCGCCGTGATCAACGGGCCGACTTCGCGCAGGAGTTCGGCACGGGCGGGTGACTCCCAGCCGCGGGCCACCGCCAGCTCCGCCGCGACGAGCAGCGCGTCCGGATCGTCCGGGGCGACGGCGCGCCAGTGCGCGAACCACTCGCCCCGGGAGCGCGCGAAGGCGGCGAGCCGTGTCACATACCGGTCGCGGTCCTCCCACTCGCCGGTCTCCCGGGTGGCCGTGAGCAGCCTGGCCGCCGGGCCGTGGTCGCCGAGCCCCGCCGCCACCAGCGCGGGGGCCAGTCGCTCGTCGGGAGCGTCGAGCAGGACCTCGTCGTCCGCGAGCAGCCCGTCGACGGGGCGGGGGGACGTGACGGCCATCCGTGTCGGCCGCAGGAGCGTGCGCAGCAGTGCCATGGTGTCGACCATTGAAAAGGCGCAGGTCCGGGCGCGCCAGCACGTTTCCGTAACCGACATTTAGTTGTACTCTCAACAGTCAAGAGTGGGTAAAGGTGATGGTTTGTAGCTGTTGGGCGCCAATGCGGTGGCTGTGTCGATGTCCTGCGGTTTCGCGGGCCCGCGCTCTTGCCGTGGTCCGCTGTCCCGCTGTCGCATGTCCGCATGTCCGCATGTCCGCATGCCCGCATGCCCGCATGTCCGCAGCGCGCGCCTCAGCCGCGCCGCAGCAGCCGGGTCGCCCCCGCCGCGACCGTCGTCGCCAGGACCCAGCCGAGCAGGATGACCACCGCCGCCAGCCACTGCCACGCGCCGCTCAGCTGCCACTGGCCCACCTGGCCGAGGTCGATGACCGGCAGCAGCAGATCCAGGGCGAACAGGGAGGGGTTCCACGTCGGGTGCCCGTCCTTGTTGACCGGCGGATGGCTCGCGTGCGAGAAGGCGAGCGAGGTCGCCGCCCACAGCACCGCCATCCACACCGCCGCACGGCCGGGCCGGTAGCCGTAGGCGACCGTCCAGTCCTGGACGTACCCCCACAGCTTCGCCGCGAGCGGCAGTGTCTCGCGCCGCCGCCGCTGCTTGGCGAGCAGCACCTCGCGGGCGTCCTCGTCTTCCCCGGAGTTGCGCAGTACGGTCGCGAGCCGCTCGTACGGTTCGGGGTTGTACTCGGCGGTCGCCGCCGCCACCCACTCCAGGCGCCGGGCGAGCGGGAAGGCGTCCTGCGGCACGAGGTTCTCGTAGGTGAAGCCGCCCATGTGCAGATCGCCCGGGGCCGGCCAGCTGGTCCACCGGTCGACCAGGCTCACGATCCGCGCGCCCGAGAGAACCACCTTGCCGCGCTCGGGCCGCTCGCCCAGGAAGCGCAGCTCGGGGGCCTGGACCCGGAGCAGGGACAGCTCCTGGCCCTCGTCGAGGACGAACCGGGCCCGGTCCAGGTCCACCGCGTCCCCGAACCGCCCGTCGTCCAGCCGGATGCCGCCCCGGCACTCGAACGGCTGCACCCGTGTGCCGCGCGCGGGTGTGGTGCCGCTGGTCAGCAGGGGGTTGCCGACGCCCGCGGGGGTCAGATACAGCGTCCGCTCGACCGTCAGCTGCGGGGCGTTCAGCGCCAGCCGGGTGTACGGGTTGGCCAGCCGGGCGCCACGCAGGCTCAGCGAGACGCCGACGGTGGCGCTGCGCAGGGACAGCTCGCCGTACGACTCCAGCATCTCGGCCTGGAGGTCCTGCCCGACGCTCAGCCCGTCCGCGGTGATCGAGCGGCCGCGCCGGTCCCGGTAGACGACGGCCTGGTTGAGCAGCAGATCGGTGCCGATGTGCGCGTCGGTGAGCCGTACCCCGCCCTGGAACCGGCAGCGCGGCAGATGCAGATCACCCTCCGTGTGCACCCGTGCCGCCTCCAGGCGCGGCACCGAGCAGTTCACCAGGCGCAGGGTCGTGAAGCGGGCCTCGGGCAGCAGGACCTCCTTCTCGAAGCGGCAGCCCTTCAGCTCCACGAAGGGGACGATCCTGCCGCCCGCGAGATCCAGCACGTCCCTGATCTGCACACCGGTCAGCTTGAGCGAGGACACGCGCCCCGCCAGCGCGGGCGGGCCGTCCAGCAGCAGCCAGGCCACGATGCGCGCCCGGACGCTGCGCTCGGGCCCCCAGGGGTGGCCGCCGTGCGGATCGTCCACGGCGGCGTCCCCGCTGCGCAGGTCGTACGCGCTGCCGTTGCGGAAGGCCTGCCACATGCCCGCCTCCGTGGCGGTGAGGTCGTCCGGCAGGTCCCCGGCGCGGATGCCGGCACCCTCGGTCACGGCTTTCTCCTCCCTCCCCGGCTACTCGCGAGTTTCGTACGACCGTTCATGCCCGCTGGGTGAGGGGCCGAACGCGATAGGTGACGGTGATCTTCCGCATGCCGTCCGAGCCACCGGATCCGGCCATTCCTGGCGGCTCCCGACGGCCGCCAAACCACTCGATCCGGCCATCACCCGCCCGGCGAGCACCGCACCGGGTCCCGGGCCGGGGGGCGCCGGGTGGCCGGACGGTGCACGGCGGGGCGGACAGGCGCGCGCCGCACACGACGGCCCGGCGGGCGGGCGCCGGGGCGGACGGAACAGCGCGCGACGGGCACTGACACACCGTCCCGCCCCTCTGCGCGGACCCGAGGCACCGTCCCGCCCCTCTGCGGAACCGACACACCGTCCCGCCCCCCTCGCGGTCTCGACACGCCATCCCGCCCCCGGCGCGGTGTCGACACGCCGACGTCCCGCAGGCTTGGCGACGGCCCGGGCCGCCCGCCCCGCGGGTGGGCGCGGTGCCCGCTCACCGCGCGCCCGCCGCCGCCCGGCCCAGGTCGTCCTGGGTGCCTCGCCCCTCCGCCGTAAGGAACCGGCCCCGTCGCGCACTTCGCCACGGATTCCGTCCGTCCGCACACGCTCCGTATCAGCCATTGATACGGCCGTCCGCCGTCTCCTCGCCGTCTGAGAGAATTGGCCCTGTGATCTCCCGAATCGACCTGCGCGGCGACGCCCTTCCCGAGGGCCCCGCCCTGCGTGACCTGCTGCCCCGAGCCGACTTCGACGTTCAGGCCGCCCTGGAGAAGGTGCGTCCGATCTGCGAAGCCGTGCATCATCGCGGCGACGCGGCGCTGATCGACTTCGCCGAGAAGTTCGACGGTGTGCGTCTGGAGTCGGTGCGGGTGCCGGCCGAGGCCCTCAAGGACGCGCTGGAGCAACTCGACCCGGCCGTGCGCGCGGCCCTGGAGGAGTCCATCCGCCGCGCCCGGCTCGTTCACCGCGCGCAGCGCCGCACCACGCACACCACCCAGGTGGTGCCCGGTGGCTCGGTCACCGAGAAGTGGGTGCCGGTCGAGCGCGTCGGGCTCTACGCGCCGGGCGGCCGGTCTGTCTACCCCTCGTCCGTGATCATGAACGTGGTGCCCGCCCAGGAGGCCGGGGTCGAGTCGATCGCGCTCGCGTCCCCCGCCCAGGCCGAGTTCGACGGGCTGCCGCACCCGACGATCCTCGCCGCGTGCGCGCTGCTCGGCGTGGACGAGGTGTACGCGGCCGGTGGCGCGACCGCCGTCGCGATGTTCGCGTACGGCACCGAGTCCTGCCCGCCCGCCGGCATGGTCACCGGCCCCGGCAACATCTGGGTCGCCGCCGCCAAGCGCTACTTCACCGGCAGGATCGGCATCGACACCGAGGCCGGTCCCACCGAGATCGCGATCCTCGCGGACGACACCGCCGATCCGGTGCACGTGGCCTCCGACCTGATCAGCCAGGCCGAGCACGACCCGCTGGCCGCCGCCGTCCTGGTCACCGACTCGGTGGAGCTGGCCGACGCGGTGGAGAAGGAACTCCGGCCGCAGGTGGAGGCCACCCGGCACGTCGAGGACCGGATCCGTCCGGCGCTCGCGGGCAGGCAGTCCGCGATCGTGCTGGTCGACGGCGTCGAGGAGGGCCTCAAGGTGGTCGACGCGTACGGCGCCGAGCACCTGGAGATCCAGACCGCGAACGCCGCCGCCGTGGCCGACCGGGTGCGCAACGCGGGCGCGATCTTCGTCGGCCCCTGGGCCCCGGTCTCCCTGGGCGACTACGCGGCCGGCTCCAACCATGTGCTCCCGACCGGCGGCTGCGCCTGTCACTCCTCGGGCCTGTCCGTCCAGTCCTTCCTGCGCGGCATCCATGTCGTCGACTACACCAGGGACGCGCTGGCCGAGGTCGCGCACCACGTGGTGACGCTGGCGGAGGCGGAGGACCTGCCCGCGCACGGCGCGGCGATCAAGGCCAGGTTCGGCTGGAAGGTACCGGCGAGCAAGTGAGCTTCGGAATCGACGATCTTCCCGTACGGGACGAGCTGCGCGGCAAGTCCCCCTACGGCGCGCCCCAGTTGGACGTCCCCGTACGGCTGAACACCAATGAGAACCCCTACCCGCTGCCCGAGCCGCTGGTCGAGCGGATCGCCGAGCGGGTGCGCGAGGCCGCCCGCGGCCTGAACCGCTACCCGGACCGTGACGCGGTCGAGCTGCGCACCAGGCTCGCCGAGTATCTGACGAAGACCGGCGGGCACCGGGTCGGCGTCGAGAACGTGTGGGCGGCCAACGGCTCCAACGAGGTCATCCAGCAGCTGCTGCAGACCTTCGGCGGCCCCGGCCGCACGGCGATCGGCTTCGAGCCGTCGTACTCGATGCACACGCTGATCGCGCGCGGGACGGGCACCGGCTGGATCTCGGGCCCACGCAACGAGGACTTCACGATCGACGTCGGTGCCGCCGAGAAGGCGATCGCCGAGCACCGGCCCGACGTCGTCTTCGTCACGACCCCGAACAACCCCACGGGCAACGCGGTCCCGGCGCAAACGGTCCTCGCCCTGTACGAGGCCGCGCAGGCCGCGCGGCCGTCCATGGTCGTCGTGGACGAGGCGTACATCGAGTTCAGCCACGGCGACTCGCTGCTGCCCCTCCTCGAAGGTCGGCCGAATCTCGTCGTCTCACGGACGATGTCGAAGGCGTTCGGGGCCGCCGGCCTCCGCCTCGGCTATCTCGCCGCCCACCCGGCGGTCGTGGACGCCGTCCAGCTCGTCCGGCTGCCGTACCACCTGTCGGCGATCACCCAGGCGACCGCCCTGGCCGCCCTGGAGCACACGGACACGCTGCTGAAGTACGTCGAGCAGCTGAAGTCGGAGCGGGACCGGCTGGTCGCCGAGCTGCGCGCGATCGGCTTCGACGTCACCGCGTCCGACGCCAACTTCGTCCAGTTCGGCCGTTTCGAGGACGCCCACGCCGCCTGGCGGAAGATCCTCGAACGGGGCGTCCTGGTCCGCGACAACGGCGTACCGGGATGGCTGCGGGTCACCGCCGGAACCCCCGAAGAGAACGACGCGTTCCTCGACGCGGTCCGTGAACTGAAGAAGGAGCAGAGCGCATGAACCGCGTTGGGCGCGTGGAGCGCACCACCAAGGAGACCTCGGTGGTCGTCGAGATCGACCTCGACGGCACCGGCAGGAGCGACATCTCGACCGGCGTCGGCTTCTACGACCACATGCTCGACCAGCTCGGCCGGCACGGTCTGTTCGACCTGACCGTGAAGACCGAGGGCGATCTGCACATCGACTCGCACCACACCATCGAGGACACCGCCCTCGCCCTCGGCGCCGCCTTCAAGCAGGCGCTCGGCGACAAGGTCGGGATCTACCGCTTCGGCAACTGCACGGTCCCGCTGGACGAGTCCCTCGCCCAGGTCACCGTCGACCTGTCCGGCCGCCCGTACCTCGTGCACACCGAGCCCGAGAACATGGCGCCCATGATCGGCGAGTACGACACCACGATGACCCGGCACATCCTGGAGTCCTTCGTCGCTCAGGCCCAGATCGCGCTGCATGTGCACGTGCCCTACGGGCGCAACGCGCACCACATCGTGGAGTGCCAGTTCAAGGCGCTCGCCCGGGCCCTGCGCTACGCGAGCGAACGCGACCCGCGCGCGGCAGGCATCCTCCCGTCCACGAAGGGTGCGCTGTAAAGCCATGAACAGCACCTCGACCGTCCTCATCGTCGTCGGGCTCTTCCTCGTCGGCGGGATCGTCTCCTTCGTCAAGCAGAAGATGCCGAAGAGTCTCGTCGTCCTGCTCTCGATCGGTGCCGGCATGTGCCTGGTGGCCGGCGTCATGCGGCTGGGGGTGTGGAGTTGACCATCCCGAAGAAGGTCGTGGTCTTCGACTACGGCTTCGGCAACGTCCGATCCGCCGAGCGCGCCCTCGCACGCGTGGGCGCGGACGTCGAGATCACCCGCGACTACGAGCGGGCCATGAACGCCGACGGCCTGCTCGTGCCGGGCGTCGGCGCCTTCGCCGCCTGTATGCAGGGCCTGCGCAGCGCGCGCGGCGACTGGATCATCGGCCGCCGGCTGTCCGGCGGACGTCCGGTGATGGGCATCTGCGTCGGCATGCAGATCCTGTTCTCCCGCGGCATCGAGCACGGCGTCGAGACCGAGGGCCTCGACGAGTGGCCCGGCACGGTGGGGCCGCTCCAGGCCGACGTCGTGCCCCACATGGGCTGGAACACGGTCGAGGCACCGGCCGGCTCCGAGCTGTTCGCCGGACTGGACGCGGACACGCGGTACTACTTCGTGCACTCCTACGCCGTCCACGACTGGGCCATGGAGACGCTCGGCTCACGGCTGCACGCCCCCAGGGTGACGTGGTCGACGCATGGCAAGCCGTTCGTGGCGGCCGTGGAGAACGGGGCCCTGTGGGCCACCCAGTTCCACCCCGAGAAGTCCGGCGACGCCGGAGCGCAGCTGCTCACCAACTGGATCGGAACCCTGTAGACCATGGCCAAGCTCGAACTCCTCCCCGCCGTCGACGTCCGCGACGGCCAGGCCGTACGGCTCGTCCACGGCGAGTCCGGCACGGAGACCTCCTACGGCTCCCCGCTGGAGGCCGCCCTCGCCTGGCAGCGGGCGGGCGCCGAGTGGCTGCACCTGGTCGACCTGGACGCCGCGTTCGGCACCGGTGACAACCGCGCGCTGATCGCCGAGGTCGCCCAGGCCATGGACATCAAGGTGGAACTGTCCGGCGGCATCCGCGACGACGACACCCTGGCCGCCGCCCTGGCCACCGGCTGCACACGCGTGAACCTCGGCACGGCCGCGCTGGAGACCCCGGAATGGGTCGCCCGGGTGATCGCGGAGCACGGCGACAAGATCGCGGTCGGTCTGGACGTACGCGGCACGACCCTGCGCGGCCGCGGCTGGACCCGCGACGGCGGCGACCTCTACGAGACGCTGGAGCGCCTGAACAAGGAGGGCTGCGCGCGGTACGTCGTCACCGACATCGCCAAGGACGGCACCCTTAAGGGCCCGAACCTCGAACTCCTGAGGAACGTGTGCGCCGCCACCGACCGCCCGGTCGTGGCCTCCGGCGGTGTCTCGTCGCTGGACGACCTGCGGGCGATCGCCGGCCTCGTCCCGCTCGGTGTCGAAGGGGCGATCGTCGGGAAGGCCCTGTACGCGAAGGCGTTCACGCTCGAAGAGGCCTTGGAGGCTACGTCGTGAAAAAGGACGTGGTGTCATGACACCGGAAGCCGTGCGGCGGGTGCAGAGCGGAAGTCCCTGGGAGGAGAGCTTCGGCTTCGCGCGCGCCGTCGCGGCCGGCGACCGTGTGCTGGTGGCCGGCACGACGTCCTTCCGTGGGCAGGTGCTGTACGGGGAGGGCGACCCGTACGAGCAGGCGAAGGTGGCGTTCACCAGCGCGCTGGAAGCGATCGCCGAGTTCGGGCTCGGTCCCGAATCGGTGCTCCGGACCCGGATGTATCTGACCCATCTGCGGGACGTCGACGAGGTGGGCCGGGCCCACAAGGAGCTGTTCGACTCCGTGCGCCCCGCCTCGACCCTGCTGGTCGTGGAGGGCTTCGTGGACCCGCGCATCCTGGTCGAAGTGGAACTGGAAGCCTTCAGAGGCTAGAAGCAGCAAGAGGAGCCGTGGATTCATGACCCTGGCGGTCCGAGTCATCCCCTGCCTGGACGTGGACAACGGCCGGGTCGTCAAGGGAGTCAACTTCCAGAACCTGCGTGACGCGGGCGACCCCGTCGAGATGGCCAAGGTGTACGACGCCGAGGGCGCCGACGAGCTGACGTTCCTCGACATCACCGCGTCCTCCGGCAACCGCGAGACGACCTACGACGTGGTGCGCCGCACCGCCGAGCAGGTCTTCATCCCGCTGACGGTCGGCGGCGGGGTCCGCACGGCCGAGGACGTGGACAGGCTGCTGCGCGCGGGCGCCGACAAGGTCGGCGTGAACACGGCCGCGATCGACCGCCCGGACCTGATCCGGGAGATCGCCGAGCGCTTCGGACGACAGGTGCTGGTGCTGTCGGTCGACGCGCGCCGCACGGAGACCGGTGCGTTCGAGGTGACCACCCACGGCGGCCGCCGGGGCACCGGTATCGACGCGGTCGAGTGGGCGCACCGGGCCGCCGAGCTGGGCGCGGGTGAGATCCTGCTCAACTCGATGGACGCGGACGGCACCAAGGACGGCTACGACCTGGAGATGATCGCGGCCGTACGCAAGCATGTGACGGTCCCTGTGATCGCCTCGGGCGGTGCCGGCAAGGCGGCCCACTTCCCGCCGGCCATCGCGGCGGGCGCGGACGCGGTGCTCGCGGCCTCCGTGTTCCACTTCGGCGACCTGCGCATCGGCGAGGTGAAGGCGACGCTACGGGAGGCAGGCCACCCGGTCCGGTGACGCCGCCCCCGGCCTGAGCCCCGGTCCCGCCTCGCGGAGGCGGGACCGGGGCCGCGCCGAGCTCCCCCGCCGAGCGCACCCTCAGATACCGAGCTCCTTGGCGTCCTGCACCTTCGCGACCGCCTCCTTGTCGCCCTCCAGCTCCACGTCCGCCACCCGCTGCCGCCCGAGCGAGAACATCAGCAGTTCCGAGGGCTCGCCGGTCACCGTCACCACGGGGGTGCCCCGGTGGGCGACCGCCGTCTGCCCGTCCGGGCGGCGTAGCACCAGCCCCGTCGGCGCCTTGCGGGCGGTCAGCCGGGCCGTGCGCTCCAGGCGCGACCACAGGGCGTCCTGGAAGACCGGGTCGAGCTCGCGCGGTGTCCAGTCGGGCTGGGCACGGCGGACGTCCTCCGTGTGGACGTAGAACTCGACCGTGTTCGCCGCCTCGTCGAGCTGCTTGAGCTGGAAGGGCGAAAACCGCGGCGGCCCGGTGCGGATCAGCTGGATCAGCTCCTCGTAGGGCTTCGCGGTGTACTCCTCCATCACCTTCTCCAGCCGCGGCGCGAGCTGCTTGACCAGCACGCCGCCGGCGGCGTCGGGGCGCCGCTCACGGACCACCACGTGCGCGGCGAGGTCCCGGGTGTTCCAGCCCTCGCACAGCGTAGGCGCGTCCGGGCCCGTGGCCTCCAACAGATCCGCGAGGAGAAGGCGTTCACGCTTCGCATGGGTCGACATGCAGTCAGCGTACGGCCGCCGGCACGGTCCGCCCACCGGACGGTGACCTGTGATGACGGTGGGGCGCGGCACAATGGTCGTCATGACCGGTACGTCTGACACCGCCAGGCCCAGCGGCCTGGACCCCGCGATCGCCGCGCGCCTCAAGCGCAGCGCCGACGGCCTGCTCCCCGCGATCGCCCAGCAGTACGACACCGGCGAGGTGCTGATGCTCGGCTGGATGGACGACGAGGCGCTGCACCGCACGCTGACCACCG
Source organism: Streptomyces sp. NPDC093261 (assembly GCF_044753645.1). NCBI lineage: Bacteria > Bacillati > Actinomycetota > Actinomycetes > Kitasatosporales > Streptomycetaceae > Streptomyces > Streptomyces sp. NPDC093261. Next base: position 292,632 of record NZ_JBIVNO010000001.1, on the reverse strand, counting down.
GGCGCTGCACCTACTGGTCGCGCAGCCGCCAGGAGTACTGGGTCAAGGGCGACACCTCGGGCCATGTCCAGCGTGTGAAGTCGGTCGCCCTGGACTGCGACGCGGACACCCTGCTCGTCAAGGTCGACCAGGTGGGCGCCGCCTGCCACACCGGCGACCGTACGTGCTTCGACGCCGATGTGCTGCTCGGGGACGCCGTGACCGGCGCCGCGTCGGCCCTGGATCAGTAAGGTCGGCCGCCATGGACCTCGAGACGTTCCGCAAGCTGGCCACCGACCGCCGGGTCATCCCGGTCACCCGCAAGCTCCTCGCCGACGGCGACACACCGGTCGCGCTCTACCGCAAACTCGCCGGGGAGCGCCCCGGCACCTTCCTGCTGGAGTCGGCGGAGAACGGCCGCGCGGCCTACAAGTGGTCCCGCTACTCCTTCGTCGGAGTCCGCAGCGCCGCCACCCTCACCGAGCGGGACGGCGAGGTCCACTGGCTCGGCACCCCGCCGGTCGGCGTCCCGGTCGAGGGCGACCCGCTGGCCGCCCTCCGGGCCACCATCGAGGCCCTGCACACGCCCCGCCAGGACGGTCTGCCGCCGTTCACCGGCGGCATGGTCGGCTATCTGGGCTATGACATCGTGCGCCGGCTGGAGAAGATCGGCCCGGGCGAGCGGGACGAGCTGCGGCTGCCCGAGCTGACCATGCTCCTGACCAGCGACCTCGCGGTGATGGACCACTGGGAGGGCTCGGTTCTGCTGATCGCCAACGCGATCAACCACAACGACCTCGACACGGGCGTCGACGAGGCCTACGCCGACGCCGTGGCCCGCCTCGACGCGATGGAGGCCGACCTCTCCCGCGCGGTCCCGCAGCCGGCCGCCGCCCTCCCGCCCTCCGAGCTGCCCGAGTACACCGCCCGCTGGGGCGGCGCGGACTTCCGGGCGGCCGTCGAGGACATCAAGGAGCGCATCCGCGCGGGGGAGGCCTTCCAGGTCGTCCCGTCGCAGCGCTTCGAAACTCCGTGCCCGGCAAGCGCGTTGGACGTCTACCGGGTGCTGCGGGCCACCAACCCCTCGCCTTATATGTACCTGTTCCGCTTCGACGGCTTCGACGTCGTCGGGTCCAGCCCGGAAGCGCTGGTGAAGGTGGAGGACGGCCGGGCCATGGTCCACCCCATCGCGGGCACCCGGCACCGCGGCGCGACCCCGCAGCAGGACCAGGCGCTCGCCGAGGAACTGCTGGCCGACCCCAAGGAGCGGGCCGAGCACCTGATGCTCGTCGACCTGGGCCGCAACGACCTGGGGCGGGTCTGCGAGCCCGGTTCGGTGGAGGTCGTCGACTTCATGTCCATCGAGCGGTACTCGCATGTGATGCACATCGTCTCGACCGTGACGGGGCGGGTCGCGGAGGGGCGCACGGCTTTCGACGTCCTGACCGCGTGCTTCCCGGCGGGCACGCTCTCCGGCGCGCCCAAGCCGCGCGCGATGCAGATCATCGACGAACTGGAGCCGTCGCGACGGGGGTTGTACGGCGGCTGCGTCGGCTACCTCGACTTCGCGGGCGACTCCGACACCGCCATCGCCATCCGCACGGCACTGCTGCGGGACGGCACGGCGTACGTCCAGGCGGGCGCGGGCGTCGTGGCCGACTCCGACCCGGTCGCCGAGGACAACGAGTGCCGCAACAAGGCGGCCGCCGTACTGCGGGCGGTCCATACGGCCAATCGGCTGGGACGGTGAGCGGGTCCGGGCGGGTGGATGAGCCGGTCCGGGCGGGTGGATGAGCCGGTCCGGACGGGTGGATGAGCCGGTCCGGACGGGTGGATGAGCCGGTCCGGACGGGTCCAGGGCTCGGTTCCGGGTGGGTCCAGGGCTCGGTTCCGGGTGGGTCCATGACCCGTTTCCGGCCGGGTTGGCGAGCCGTTCCGGGCGGGTCCGCCGGCGGACCGGCATGCCGTTCCGGGCGGGTCGATCATCCCATCAAGGGGCCCGGGTGACGGTTCGCCCGGCGTTCAGGCGATAGTGGGGTACGTGACTGCCGTACCTCACCCTCGAACCGAGGCCGCCGCACCCGTCCGCTCCGGCCGCCGCAGCCTCGCCCTCGCCCTGCTGTGCGGGGCGGTCGGCGCGGCCGTGGCGCTGCTCGCCTCCCGCCAGGGCTGGTCGGCGGGGACCGTGACGGTGGCCGGCGGCGACTTCCCGCTGACCGCCAAGGGGAGCGAGGTCACGGGCGTGCCCGCGGCGCTCGCCATAGTGGGCCTCGCCGCGCTCGTCGCCGTCTTCGCCGTCCGCAGGGCCGGGCGCCTCCTCGTCGCGGGGCTGCTCGCGCTCTCCGGCGCCGGCGTCGTCGCCGCGGCGCTCCTCGGCGCCACGGACAGCTCGGCGCTGGACGAGAAGGCGGCCCAGGCGGCCGGCGACACCTCCGCGACCGCCTTCGCGCTCACCCACACGGCATGGCCGTATGCGGCGGCGGCCGGCGGCGCGCTCCTCCTCCTCGCCGGACTGCTCGCCCTGCGCTACGGGCGCCTCTGGCCCGCGATGTCCGGCCGCTACGAGCGCGACGGCACCCCCCGGCCGCGCAAGGCGAAGCCCCTCGACCCCGACCGCCCCGAGGACCTCTGGAAGGCACTCGACCGGGGTGAGGACCCCACGGGCGCCTGACGGTGCCCAGCGTCCCCCGGCGAGCGCGTCGAAGGGGCGTGACGGAGGCGGATCCGGCCGTCCCGGGAGTGACCCCGCGCTCATCCCCTCCACGCGGGTGCGGGACAATGGGCGCCGAGCGTCCGGCTCACACCACGCACATACAGCCAGCAAGGAGCAAGTCATGGCGGGCAACAGCCACGGTCACACCCCGGCCGCCTGGACCGGTGTCATCATCGCCTTCATCGGTTTCTGCGTCGCCGGCGCCTTCACCGTGATGGCCCAGCCGGTCGGCTTCTGGGCGGGCTTGGTGATCGTCGTCCTCGGTGGCGTCGTGGGCGGCGTGATGCGCCAGATGGGCCTCGGCCAGCCGAAGACGCCGGAGCACTCGGCGCACCAGCCTGCCAGCGCGGGCGCGAGCACGGGCAGCTGAAGCCCTCCGCGACCTCGTACCTCGGACGTCGTACGTCCTGCACGTCTCGTACGGTCTCGCACGTGAGGCGGCTCCGCCCGGACGGACCGGCGCCCGCCTCACGTGCTTCCCGCGCGCGGGGGTGACCGGGCAGGCAGAATGCCTCCCGTGAACGCCGAATTCCCCAGCGCGGTGCCGCCCCGCACACAGACCGGGGCCGCCGCCGTGCTCCGGCGGATCGCCACGCCGGCGGGGGTGCTCGCGGGCGTCGTCGGCGCCTTCGCCTACGTCGCGGCCGTGGACCCCAACCAGCCCGGCCACTACCCGGTCTGCCCGCTGCTGCGCTACACGGGCCTGTACTGCCCCGGCTGCGGGGGACTGCGCAGCGCGCACGCCTTCGCGCACGGGGACTTCCTCACGGCGCTCCATGACAACGCTCTCGCCGTCGCGGGCTATCTGGGGTTCACGGTGGTGTGGACCCTGTGGGCCGTCCATGCGGTACGGGGGCGGCGCCTGCGTTTCGACCCCGGCCCGGTACCGCTGTGGGGCCTGGGCGCCCTGCTGCTGGTCTTCACCGTTGTCCGCAATCTGCCCTTCGGCGGCTGGCTGCACCCTTGACCGACCGTGAACGTCCAGGTAGTGGGACCGGCGTCAACCGGATGCGAGGTCTACGCCTTCCTCCGGATACCATCGCAGTGACCAGTGGTTCCGCCCGCGAGGCGGTCCCGGTGGACCGAGCCTCGAGGCGACGTCAGCTTCTACAATCCTCAACCGTCAGGAAGGGGGCCGCTCGCGTGAGTGTGCTCGACGAGATCATCGACGGAGTCCGTGCCGACCTCGCGGAGCGGCAGGCACGCGTCAGCCTCGACGAGCTCAAGGAGCGCGCGGCGAAGGCCCGCCCCGCCAAGGACGGGGTGGCGGCGCTGCGGGGCGACGGCGTCAAGGTGATCTGCGAGGTGAAGCGGTCCAGCCCCTCCAAGGGCGCGCTCGCCGCGATCGCCGACCCGGCGGTCCTTGCCGCGGACTACGAGGCGGGCGGCGCGGCCGTCATCTCCGTGCTGACCGAACAGCGCCGCTTCGGCGGCTCGCTGGCCGACCTGGAGGCCGTCCGTGCCCGGGTCGACATCCCGGTGCTGCGCAAGGACTTCATCGTCACCTCGTACCAGCTCTGGGAGGCCAGGGCCTACGGCGCCGACCTCGCGCTGCTGATCGTGGCCGCCCTCGACCAGCCCGCCCTGGAGTCCCTCATCGAACGCGCCGAGTCCATCGGGCTCACGCCGCTCGTGGAGGTGCACGACGAGGACGAGGTCGAGCGGGCGGTTGACGCCGGCGCCAAGGTGATCGGCGTCAACGCGCGCAACCTGAAGACCCTGGAGGTCGACCGCACGACGTTCGAACGGATCGCCCCCGAGGTCCCCGAGGGGATCGTGAAGGTCGCCGAGTCCGGCGTCCGGGGGCCGCACGATCTGATCGCGTACGCCAACGAGGGCGCCGACGCGGTGCTCGTGGGCGAGTCCCTGGTGACCGGGCGCGACCCGAAGGCCGCGGTCGCCGACCTGGTGGCGGCGGGCGCCCACCCGGCGCTGCGGCACGGGCGGGACTGAGATGACGCCGGGACCGTCGACTTGGCCCGCGCCGCGCGCGGTCACCCGGACGGCCCCGGTCCCGGTAGGGTTGGCCTCGATGATGCTTTCGATCACCATGGCGACCAGGGATCCGTATGCCCGGCTCGCCCGCGGATGCCGGCCGCGTGGCTGCCGGGCGCCCGCGCGGCGGGTGCACGGGCGACGGGTGCGGTATGTCATCGGTGATGAGCCGGGGCAAGTGAACGGGATGCGATGGCGTCGCCCGCGTGCGCGCCACCAGTGGTGAGCTGAACCGGGTTCCCCCGTCGGCCGGGTGCCTTCATGGCACCGGGCCTTGAGGGGATGTCCCGGCCGGCCCGCGTCGCTGACGGCCGGCGCACGCGACCGCATGCGATTCCGTTCCGACCAACCCGGGGCTTCGCCCCTGTGAGGTATTCCGTATGCCCAGCGAGTTCTTCATTCCCGACCCCGAGGGCCGGGTTCCCAGCGCCGAGGGATACTTCGGCGCGTTCGGCGGCAAGTTCATCCCGGAGGCCCTCGTCGCCGCCGTGGACGAGGTCGCCGTCGAGTACGACAAGGCCAAGGCCGACCCCGAGTTCGCCCGCGAGCTCGACGAGCTGCTCGTCCACTACACCGGCCGGCCCAGCGCCCTGACCGAGGTGCCGCGGTTCGCCCGGCACGCCGGTGGCGCCCGGATGTTCCTCAAGCGCGAGGATCTCAACCACACCGGATCCCACAAGATCAACAACGTCCTCGGGCAGGCCCTCCTGACCAAGAGGATGGGCAAGACGCGGGTCATCGCGGAGACCGGCGCCGGCCAGCACGGCGTCGCCACCGCCACGGCCTGCGCCCTCTTCGGGCTCGACTGCACCATCTACATGGGCGAGATCGACACGCGGCGGCAGGCCCTCAACGTCGCCCGCATGAGGATGCTCGGCGCCGAGGTCATCGCCGTGAAGTCCGGCTCCCGCACCCTCAAGGACGCCATCAACGAGGCGTTCCGCGACTGGGTCGCCAACGTCGACCACACCCACTACCTCTTCGGCACCGTGGCCGGACCCCACCCCTTCCCGGCCATGGTGCGCGACTTCCACCGGGTGATCGGCGTCGAGGCGCGGCGGCAGATCCTCGAGCGCGCCGGGCGCCTGCCCGATGCCGCCGTCGCCTGTGTGGGCGGCGGCTCGAACGCCATCGGGCTCTTCCACGCCTTCATCCCCGACACCTCCGTCCGCCTCATCGGCTGCGAGCCCGCCGGCCATGGTGTCGAGACCGGCGAGCACGCCGCGACCCTCACCGCCGGCGAACCGGGCATCCTGCACGGCTCCCGGTCCTACGTCCTCCAGGACGACGAGGGCCAGATCACCGAGCCGTACTCGATCTCCGCGGGCCTCGACTACCCGGGCATCGGCCCCGAGCACGCCTACCTCAAGGACAGCGGCCGGGGCGAGTACCGGGCCGTCACCGACGACGCGGCGATGCAGGCCCTGCGCCTGCTGTCCCGCACCGAGGGCATCATCCCGGCCATCGAGAGCGCCCACGCCCTCGCCGGAGCCCTGGAGATCGGCAGGGAGCTGGGTGAGGACGGACTGATCGTCGTCAACCTGTCCGGGCGCGGCGACAAGGACATGGACACGGCCGCCCGCTACTTCGGCCTGTACGACACCGACGCGTCCGTCGCCGCGGACGCCGACAGCGACGCCGCGGAGATCGAGGGGGACGTCAAGTGAGCGGGAACATCCGACTGCTGTCCGACACCCTCGCCGCCGCGAAGGCGGAGGGACGGTCCGCGCTCATCGCCTATCTGCCGGCCGGCTTCCCGACCGTCGACGGCGGCATCGCCGCGGTCAAGGCGGTTCTGGAGGGCGGCGCCGACATCGTCGAGGTCGGCCTGCCGCACAGCGACCCGGTCCTCGACGGCCCCGTCATCCAGACCGCCGACGACATCGCCCTGCGCGGCGGCGTCAGGATCGCCGACGTCCTGCGCACGGTCCGTGAGGCGCACGAGGCGACCGGGAAGCCGGTGCTCGTCATGACGTACTGGAACCCCATCGACCGCTACGGCGTGGAGCGCTTCACCGCCGAGCTGGCCGAGGCGGGCGGCGCCGGCTGCATCCTGCCGGACCTGCCCGTGCAGGAGTCGGCGCTGTGGCGGGAGCACGCCGAGAAGCACGGGCTCGCCACGGTCTTCGTGGTCGCGCCCAGCAGCAGGGACGAGCGGCTCGCCGAGATCACCGCGGTGGGCTCCGGCTTCGTCTACGCGGCGTCCCTCATGGGTGTCACCGGCACCCGTGAGTCGGTCGGCACCCAGGCCCAGGACCTGGTCCGGCGCACCCGGGCGACCACCGATCTGCCCGTCTGCGTCGGCCTCGGCGTCTCCCACCGCGCCCAGGCCGCCGAGGTGGCGGGCTTCGCCGACGGAGTGATCGTCGGCTCCGCGTTCGTGAAGCGGATGCTGGACGCCGGTGACGAGGCGGCGGCCCTGGAGGCCGTACGGGAGCTGGCGGGCGAGCTGGCCGAGGGCGTGCGCGGCATCGCGTAGCGCGGTCCGGCACGGCGGGACACCTGGAGGAATTCACTCGAAGGGGTGAATTTCGGGAGGGCCCGCCTTGTTCTCGCCCGAACGGGTGGACCTGGGACCGGGGAGGCGCGCTGCGCCTCCCCGGTTCGTTCTGCCGGATGTGAGCGAGAAGAACCGTGAAGGAAAGCGCACCGCCCGTGAGCGGCTGGCGGCCGAGCGACAGAGGCAGAAGTCCGCGGACAGGCGCCGCCGGGCGCTGATCGTGAGCGCCTCGGTCGTCTGTGTCCTGGGCCTGGCGACGGTGGTGGGCCTCCTGGCGGCGAACGCCGGGAAGAGCGGCAAGAGCGGCGCCGCCGGTCCCGCCGTGGCGCCCTCGGGTGCGACAGGGAAGGACAGTCTCGCGATTCCTGTGGGCCAGGGCTCCGCCAAGTCCACCCTCACGGTGTGGGAGGACTTCCGCTGCCCGGCCTGCCGGGCCTTCGAGACCGCCTACCGCCCGACGATCCACCAGCTGGTCGACTCCGGAAAGCTCAGAGTCGAGTACCACCTGGCGACGCTCATCGACGGAAACACCGGCGGCAGCGGCTCCCACCGCGCGGCCAACGCCGCCGCATGCGCCCAGGACGCCGGCAAGTTCCCCGACTACCACGATGTGCTGTACGAGAACCAGCCGAACGAGACCGAGGACGCCTTCTCCGACAAGGCGAAGCTGATCGAGCTGGCGGGCAAGGTCCCCGGTCTCGACACACCCGCCTTCCAGACGTGTGTGAACCGCGGCACGCACGACGGCTGGGTGGTGAAGTCCAACGACGCCTTCCAGAGCGGCGGCTTCAACGGCACCCCGACCGTGCTCCTCGACGGCAAGAACATCTACGCGGACCGGACGATGACGCCCGCGAAGCTGAAGCAGATGGTGGAGGCGGCGAACAAATCCTGAGCAGCGGGCCCCCGCCGGCGCGCCCCCGGCCCCGCCACGCCGGGGGCGGCGTACGTTATGGACCCGTAGCCCGGCGGGTTGCCAGGCTGCGTGTCCGGCACGGTAGCGTCGTTCCTGCCATGGAACTTGCCTACATCCCCAGCCCGTCGCGCGGAGTGCTGTATCTCGGCCCCATTCCGCTGCGCGGCTACGCGTTCTGCATCATCATCGGTGTCTTCGTGGCCGTGTGGCTCGGCAACAAACGCTGGATCGCCCGCGGCGGCCGGCCGGGCACGGTGGCCGACATCGCGGTCTGGGCGGTGCCGTTCGGCCTCGTCGGCGGACGGCTCTACCACGTGATCACGGACTATGAGCTGTACTTCAGCGACGGCCGCGACTGGGTGGACGCGTTCAAGGTCTGGCAGGGCGGACTCGGCATCTGGGGCGCGATCGCCCTCGGGGCGATCGGCGCCTGGATCGGCTGCCGCCGCCGGGGCATCACCCTGCCGTCGTACGCCGACGCCGTCGCGCCCGGCATCGCCTTCGCGCAGGCGATCGGCCGCTGGGGCAACTGGTTCAACCAGGAGCTGTACGGCCGGCCGACGAACCTGCCGTGGGCGCTGCACATCACGTCGTCGGAGGGCGGGCGGGTGCCCGGCTACTACCACCCCACGTTCCTGTACGAGTCGCTGTGGTGCGTCGGGGTCGGGTTCCTGGTGATCTGGGCGGACCGCCGCTTCCGGCTGGGGCACGGCCGGGCCTTCGCGCTGTATGTGGCCGCGTACTGCGTCGGCCGCGGCTGGATCGAGTACATGCGGGTCGACGACGCGCACCACATCCTCGGCCTGCGGCTGAACGACTGGACCGCGATGCTGGTGTTCCTGTGCGCGGTCGCGTACATCGTGGTCTCGTCGCGGCTGCGGCCGGGCCGGGAGGAGATCCTGGAACGGGGCGACTCCGACGGCGAGGCCGAGAAGGACGGCGCCTGCGCGGTTGCGGAGCAGCAGCCGGAGCAGTCCGACAAGAAGGCCGAGCAGCCCGAGAGGCCCGAGCGGTCCGGCGAGCAGCCGGAGCCGGCCGACGACGAGCCGGCGGCCCGGGAGGCGGCCCGCACGCCGGGCGCATCCGGGGAGGCGGAGATCACCGAGGACCCCGGCACCCCGCAGGACGCGAAGGCTCCGGGGGCGGACGAGGCCCGGTCGGCGAAGAAGAGCTGAGGCACGCGTGCACACCGTCGGGGGCGCCGTATCACCGGATACGGCGCCCCCGACGCGCTGCGGGGCGCCGCCCTCAGCGTCTGCGGCGGGCCAGGGACAGCGTGGTGCAGGCCTCCCTCACCACCGCCGTGTCGACGAAGCGCCCGTCGGGGAGGGCCTGGGCGCCCGGATCCCGGGCCGCCGCCTTCAGCACCTCCTCCGCCCGTGAGATCTCCTCCGCGCTGGGCGCGTAGGCCCGCTCGATGACCGGGAGCTGGCGGGGGTGGATCGCCGCGCGCCCCAGGAAGCCCAGGGTCCGGCCGTGGGCACAGGAGGCCGCCAGGCCCTCCAGATCCCTGGTGTCCGGGTAGATCGACTGGGCGGGCGGCGGCAGCGCGGCCGCCCGTGCGGCCACCACCACCCGGGCCCGCGACCAGTCGAGGCCCGCGTCCTCCCGTACGCCGAGATCGGCCCGCAGATCCGCCTCGCCCAGCGCGATGCCCCGCAGCGCCGGGTGCGACGACGCGATCGCGTACGCGTGCTCCACGCCCAGGGCGGTCTCCAGCAGGGCGTACAGGGGGACCGTCCCTCCCGCCGCGCGAGCGGCCCACTGCGCCACCTGGACCACATCCGACGGTGATGTCACCTTCGGCAGCCTGAGGCCCGACAGGCCGGGCAGGGCCGACAGCGCCGCGAGGTCCGCCGCGGCCCACGGACTGTCCAGCGCGTTCACCCGGACATGGACCGGCACCGGCGGGCGCTCCGACAGTCGTTCCGCCGTCGCCGCCCGCGCGAACTCCTTGCGGTCCGGGGCGACCGCGTCCTCCAGGTCGACCAGCACCGCATCGGCCCCCGACCGCAGCGCCTTGCCGACCACCTCCGGCCGGTCCCCGGGGGCGTACAGCAAGGTCAGCGGGGGAAAGCCCGGGCCCGCGCTCACAGGGCGCCCTCCGCGGCGAGCGCGGCGATCTCCCCGTCGGTGAGGCCCAGCTCGCGCAGGATCACCCGGGTGTCCGCGCCGTGCGGACGGCCCGCCCAGCGGATCGCGCCGGGCGTGGCGGACAGCCGGAACAGCACGTTCTGCATGCGCAGCCGGCCGAGCTCAGGGTCGGGGACCGTGGTGATCGTGTCCAGTGCCGTGTACTGCGGGTCGGTCATCACGTCCCGTACGTCCTGCACCGGGGCGACGGCCGCCTCCGCCTTCTCGAACTCCTCCAGCACCTCCGCCCGGGTGTGACGGGCGATCCAGCCGCCGACCGCCTCGTCGAGCACATCGGCGTGCCGGGCCCGGTCCTCGCCGGTCGCGAACCACGGCTCGTCGGTCACCTCCGGACGGCCCACCAGGCGCATCACCCGCTCGGCGACGGACTGTGCGGAGGTGGAGACGGCGACCCAGCCGCCGTCGGCGGTGCGGTAGGTGTTGCGCGGGGCGTTGTTCTGGGAGCGGTTGCCGGTGCGGCCCTGGACGTGACCCAGCTGGTCGTACCAGATCGGCTGCGGTCCCAGGACCGTGAGGATCGGCTCGATGATCGCCAGGTCCACCACCTGTCCCGCGCCGGTGCGGTCCCGGCCCGCGAGGGCGGTCAGCACCGCGTACGCCGTCGTCAGGGCCGCGATCGAGTCGGCCAGCCCGAACGGCGGCAGCGTCGGGGGCGCCTCCGGTTCCCCGGTGATGGCCGCGAACCCGCTCATCGCCTCCGCGAGCGTGCCGAAGCCCGGGCGGTGGGCGTAGGGCCCGAACTGGCCGAAGGCGGTCACCCGGGCGAGGACCAGCCGGGGGTTCGCGGCCGACAGCTCCTCCCAGCCCAGGCCCCACTTCTCCAGCGTGCCCGGGCGGAAGTTCTCGATCACCACGTCGGCGGTCGCGGCCAGACGCAGCAGCGTCGTCCGCCCGCCGGGCCGGGACAGGTCCAGGGTCATCGTGCGCTTGTTGCGGCCCAGCAGCTTCCACCACAGGCCCACCCCGTTCTTCGCCGGGCCGTGACCCCGGGAGGGGTCCGGCCGGGCCGGGTGCTCGACCTTGATGACCTCGGCACCGAAGTCACCGAGCAGGGTGGCGGCGAGGGGACCGGCGAAGAGGGTCGCGAGATCGAGGACGCGGAGGCCGGTGAGGGGCGCGGTCATGAGCGGTGGGCTTCCCGGTGGGTGAGATGGGCCAGGGCGTCGAAGCCGACGCCGTTGAAGTCGCCGACGGACGTGGTCAGCCGGTTCTTGAGCGGGGCCGTCCAGCGGTCGGGCAGCGCGCCGGGGTGTCCGGCCAGCAGGCCCGCGACGCTGCCCGCCGTCGCGCCGTTCGAGTCTGTGTCCCAGCCCCCGGACACCGCCCGGCAGACGGAGCCGGTGAAGTCGCCGTCGGCGTGGGTGAGGGCGGCGGCGATCAGGGCGGTGTTGGGGACGGCGTGGACCCAGTGATAGGCGCGGTGGCCGGCGTGGAGTTCGTCCACGACCGCGTCGAAGTCCCTTGTCTCGCGCGCGAGCCGGATCGCGTGGCGCACGGCGCGGGCCAGCCGGGAGCCGGGCGGGACCACGGTGAGGCCGGTGCGCAGGCAGTGGTGGACGTCATGGGCGCCGGTGGCCGCCTCGGCGAGGGCGGCGGCCGTGAACATGGCCGCGTAGACGCCGTTGGCGGTGTGGGTGAGGGTGGCGTCGCGGTGCGCCTGTTCGGCCGCGGCGGCCGGGTCGCCCGGGTTGGTCCAGCCGTGGACGTCCGCGCGGATCAGGGCGCCGATCCACTCACGGAAGGGATTGCGGTGGCGCGCCGTGCGTGGAGGTTCGATGCCGCAGAGCAGATTGCGGTAGGCGACGCGCTCGGCGGTGAAGGTGCGCCCGGCGGGCAGCTCGTCGAGCCACACCCGCGCGACGTCCCCGGTGGTGAAGGTCTTGCCGTGGCGGCGGAGCAACAACAGGTTGAGCAGCGGGTAGTTGAGGTCGTCGTCCTCGGGCATTCCGTCGATGTTCTCGGCGAGGGAGTTCGCCGCGGAGCGGCGGTTCCAGGGATACCGCTCGGCGAGGTCGTCCGGTACTCCGCGGGCCGTGAACCAGGTGCGCAGGGGCCAGTTGCCCGTGGCGCGGGCGAGTGCGCGGACGCCGTCCAGGGGGAGCTTCTCGACGGGCTTGCCGAGGAGGCAGCCTGCCGCCCGGCCGAGCCAGGAGGCCTCCAGGCGGGCCTCGGCCGGGGCCCTCGCGCTCCCGGGCCGGTCGGGCCAGTCCGGACACAGGGCCTTGATGCGCTCCAGGCAGGTCGGCTCGCGCTCCGCCGACCGGCGGGGCAGATCGGCCAGTTCGTCCAACAGGTCCTTGGCCAGCACCCGCAGATACGGGGACACCGGCTCCGGGGACGCGCCCGCCCGCGACGGGGCCTCGGCGCCGCCCGCCCGGTACCACCGCGCCGCGACGGCCGATGTCTCGCGGCCCTCGTGCTCCGCCTGGCGCAGCTCGTGGCCGAGGAGATCCTCCGGCTGGACCCAGGTCAGTCGAAGCACCTCGGGCCTCCCATTCCGGCGAACGCCGCCTCATGGGCACGGCGGCGGCAGAGGTCCCGGGCGAAGATCTCCCGCGTGACCTCCGTCAGCGTCCGTGCCGGGGCGTGCAGGTCCAGCCGGCTGGCCTCGGCGACCTCCTTCGCCCAGTACGACGGCACCTCCGACCCCAGCGCGCCCGTGATCGCGCCCGCCATCGTCGCGATCGAGTCGCAGTCCCGGCCGTAGTTGACCGAGCCGAGCACCGCGTGCCGGTAGTCGCCGCGTGCCACCACCACCATGCCGAGCGCCACCGGGAGTTCCTCGATCGCGTGCAGCCGGGAGGGCCGGCGGGCGCCCAGGGACGGGGAGCGGTAGTCCGGGCCGACCGTGTCGTAGGGGGCCACCGCCTCCCGCAGCGGACGCAGCGCGGACTCGAAGTCCGAGTAGCGGGAGGCCGTGTCGCAGACCGTCTCGATGGCGGCGCGCGTCCCGTCCTTCGCCAGGGACAGGCACGCGCCCACGACCGAGTCGGCGGTCGCGCCCGGCGCGCACGCGGCCGCCACCGCCGCCGCGAACACCCCGGCCGCCTCCCTGCCGTACGACGACTGGTGCGCCCCCGCCACATCCAGCGCCTCGGCGTACGCGCCCGCCGGATGGGCCGCGTTGACCAGGCCGACCGGTGCCATGTACATCGCCGCACCGCAGTTGACGATGTTGCCGGTGCCGGCCTCGCGCGGGTCGACATGGCCGTAGTGGAGCCTGGTCACCAGCCACTTCTCCGCGAGGAAGATCCGCTGGAGGGGGATCGTCTCCGCCTCCAGCTCCGGGATCCAGCGCGGGTTGGTCATCAGGTCGGGGACCAGATGCTCGGCGATCGCGTACGCGTCGAGGTGGTCGCGTACGGCCGCGTAGACCCGTACCAGCGCATGGGTCATCAAGGTGTCGTCGGTGACATGTCCGTCGCCCTTGTGGTACGGGGCCACGGGACGGGCGGTGCGCCAGTCGTCGCCGTCCCAGGGTCCGACGATTCCGTGCACGCGTCCGCCGTGCCGTTCGACGATCTGCGCGGGGGAGTGGCCCTCGAGGGGCCCGCCGAGGGCGTCGCCGACGGCGGCGCCGACCAGGGCGCCGGTGATGCGTTCGTCGAGAGGGGTCGTCTCGTCAGAAGTGGGCGTCATGTCCCGAATGATCCACCTGGAGCGGTCAGTTCCGTTGCCTCCAGCAGTTCGGCGAGGTGTACGAGGTCGGTACCGGTCAGCCGGGGGAGCGCGCAGCCCGACAGGGTGCGGCAGGCGTCGCGCCAGGCGGGCGGGATCGCCGCGCCGCCGCCGATCGCCCCGGTCAGCGCGCCGGCCAGGGCCGGGGCGGAATCGGCGACCCGCGACAGACACGCGGCGGCGGGCACGGCCTCGCCGATCCGGCCGCCGGCCGCCGTCGCCAGGGCGAGCGCGACCGGGACGGTCTCCGCGGCGGCGACACCGTAGCTGTAGACGTGGTCGACGATCTGGTGCTCGAGCAGCGGTACGACCCAGAAGGCACGGTCGCCGTCCCGGGCCAGCGTCAGCGCGTGCCGGGCGTTGCGGCCGATCTCGGTGGACTGCGGAAGTTCGGCCAGGGCGGCCGCCACGCAGGCCTCGACCGCCTCCCCGGCCAGGGCGAGCGAGAGGGCCGCGGCCATGGCCCGCGCCCCGTGCACCCCGTCGCCGTCCTGGGTGTAGCGGGCGTCGAACTCCGCCAGTTCCGCGGCGAGCCGGGGATCCCCCGGGTGTGCCACGGCCAGCACACAGGCCCGTACACAGGCCGCGTCGTCGAAGTAGTGCGGGTTGTCGTGGCCGGTGGCGGGCGGGCGCAGACCGGTGGCGAGATTGCCGAGTCCCGCGCGTACCGAGATACGGGCGCGCAGCGGCAGCACCGCCGACTCGACCTCGGGCGCGCGGTCGGCTGCGGCGGCGACCTCGGCGGCGACGGCGTTCCACGACAGATCGATGGCCGCGCGCAGGCGGCGCTGCCGGTCGAGGTCGCCGAGCGCGCTGCCGTCCCCGGCCCGCAGCACGGCCTCCGCCGCGAACGCCGCCCACTCGGCGTCGTCCGAGGGCCCGAGCCACAGCGGCTCCGGCGGCTGGTTCAGCGCGATCGGCACGGGCAAGGTGGTGGTCGCGTTCTGCTCGGCGAAGGTGTCCAGTTCCCGGGTCAGCCGCCGGGTCCACTCGGGCATCCGGGCGGCCCGGTGCCGGGCGGCCGGCCATCCGGCGGCATCGCCCGAGGCGAGCCCGAGCAGCAGCCCCTCGACCCGACGGGCACCGGCGCCCGCGCTCATGACTCCGCCTCGCCCTCGTCCACAGCGGCCTCCGCATAGGCCGCGGGATCGGGTTGCGCCCGGGCGTCCTGAAGCGGGGGACCGTTGCGGCGCGTCGGGCGGTGGCCGGGCGCGGGGGGCGCGGGTGCCCGACCGTCCACGGCGGGCACGGGCCGGTCCGGGCGCGCCCATCGTGTCGTCCCCGTTGCCGGCGTCCCGCGGTCCTCCGGCGTCAGCAGGTCCGCCACGTCGAGTACATGGTGGCCCGCCATGGAGGGCAGGCACCGGCCGCGGACCGGGCCGATCGCCGCCGCCCACGCGGCCGGGATCGCCGACACTCCGCGGGTCGCGCCCGCCAGCGCGCCCGCGACCGCCGCCGTGGTGTCGGCGTCGCGGCCCATGTTCACCGCGGTGAGCACCGACTCCTCGAAGTCGCCGTCCGCCACCGCGTACGCGCCGAAGGCCAGGGCCACCGCCTCGGGGGCGAGGTCCGTCCAGGGATAGCCGCCGATCACCACCGCGGAGCGGACCGCGCGTGCGCCCCGGCGCGCCGCGGTCACCGCGCGGCGCAGGGAGCGGGCCGTCCACGAGTCGTCGGGGACGACCGCGAGGGCCGAGGCCACCACGGCGGTCGTCGGCGCGCCCGCCATGGCCGCCGCCACCCCGGCGGCGACCGCCTGGCCGCCGTAGATGCCCTCGCCCTCGTGGCTCACCGAGCCGTCGACGGCCACCAGCCGGGCCGCCTCCACGGGGCGGCCCGCGGCGAAGACACCGAAGGGAGCCGCCCGCATGGCCAGGCCGTCGCTCCAGGCGTGCCGGTGCTGCGCCGAGATGGGCGCCGCGAGACCCCGGCGGAGGTTCTCCAGCGTGCCCCGCTCGCTGAAGCCCGCCCCGCGGAACGGGCCCTCGTCCCGGTCCGCGATCCACCGGTGCCAGGCCGCCTCCACCTGCGCCACGGTGAGCCCTGAGCCGTACCGGGCCAGCAGCAGTCCCGAGAAGACCGCGTACTCGGTGTCGTCGGTGCCGGAGGGCTGCTCGACGACGTACCCCGTGATGCGGCCCCAGCGGGCGCGGATCTCGGATGGCCGCATGTTCTCGGCGGGCGCGCCCAGCGCGTCCCCGACGGCGAGGCCGAGCAGCGCGCCGCGGGCCCGTTCCCGCAGGCCGCAGGCGTCCTTGGGAGCCGGGGCCGGGGGAGTGCAGGCGGTGGATGCCATACGGAGCCTCTCCTCTCAGGACGCCCCGTCCCGGTCCGGGGCACGGAACCGCTTTGCGGATCTGTGCCACCGCAGCCGTCCCGCAGAGCCTCGCCGACCTCAGCATCACCCTTCCGACATCTGCGCGGACCCATACACGGATGAGCGCTCAGCGTTAAAAGCGCAGGTTAGCCGAGCCTTTCCTTGCTGGCGGCCGAACCATATACGACGTACTTTGAGTGCTGTCGAAAAGTGGAAAGAGTCCAATCAAGCACACCTGGGGGACCGGGCATGGCCATCATCGAGACCGAGGCGACGCTGCACGAGGCGCACCGGGACAACCACACCCACCGCGATGTGAACGGCGGCTGGCTGCGTCCGGCCGTCTTCGGCGCCATGGACGGACTGGTGTCCAACCTTGCCCTGATGACCGGAGTGGCCGGCGGATCCGTCGGCCAGCAGACCATCATCCTCACCGGCCTCGCGGGCCTGGCCGCCGGGGCCTTCTCCATGGCCGCGGGCGAGTACACCTCCGTCGCCTCGCAGCGTGAGCTGGTGGAGGCCGAGCTGGATGTCGAGCGGCGCGAACTGCGCAGGCACCCGGAGGACGAGGAGGAGGAACTGGCGGCGCTGTACGAGGCCCGCGGGGTCGAGCCCGCGCTCGCCCGCGAGGTCGCCCGGCAGCTCTCCCGCGACCCGGAGCAGGCCCTGGAGATACACGCGCGCGAGGAACTCGGTGTCGACCCGGGCGACCTGCCCTCCCCGCTGGTGGCCGCCGTCTCCAGCTTCGGCTCCTTCGCGCTCGGCGCCCTGCTGCCCCTGCTGCCGTATCTGCTCGGCGCCCACGCCCTGTGGCCCGCGGTGCTGCTCGCGCTGCTCGGGCTCTTCGCCTGCGGCGCGGTCGTGGCCCGGGTGACGGCGCGGACCTGGTGGTACAGCGGGCTGCGGCAGCTGGCCCTCGGTGGTGCGGCGGCGGGTGTGACATTCGTCCTGGGCGGCCTGTTCGGTACCGCCGTAGGATAGGGAGCACGCTGCTTATACGAGGGACCGTATAAGTAGTTGTTACTCGACGGTTTCGACTGCTTGACGACCGGGCATGAGCCGTTAGCACCGCGGGCAATGACGCCTGCGCCGCGCGGTGGGCGACGACGCCCGCCCCGCTCCTGGCCCGACGGACACCGATCTGTCCGCTTGCGCCCCCTGACTCCATCGCCGTGCGTGGAACCCGCGCCGCGCCCCGCTGATGTCCGCATGCTGGAACGGTCTATCCGCTTCCCGAGAACCGCTCCATCATGTAACCTGCACGAAATTTTGCACCTGACGCAGAGGGCCAACGTCGTCCCTCGGCACTGCATATGCCACATGACGACGACGGGAGAGCCGATGCGTACGCCGCGCCAGCCGTCCCAGCACTCCACGAATGGCCAGAACTGGTCGTTCATGGATGCTCGCCCTGCTGCGCAGGGTATGTACGACCCCCGCAATGAGCATGACGCCTGTGGCGTCGGCTTCGTGGCCACCCTCACCGGTGAGGCGAGCCATGCGCTGGTCGAACAGGCGCTCACGGTTCTTCGCAATCTCGAGCACCGCGGTGCCACCGGCTCCGAGCCCGACTCCGGTGACGGCGCCGGCATCCTCTCCCAGGTGCCCGACGCCTTCTTCCGCGAGGTGGCCGGTTTCGAACTGCCCGAGGCGGGCGGCTACGCCGTCGGTATCGCCTTCCTGCCCGAAGCGACGACCACCGAGGCCGTCTCACAGATCGAGACGATCGCCGCGGACGAGGGCCTGACCGTCCTCGGCTGGCGTGAGGTCCCGGTCGCTCCCGACCTGCTGGGCGCCACCGCCCGCTCCACCATGCCCGCCTTCCGGCAGCTGTTCGTCACGGACCACGCGAGCAAGGGCATCGAGCTCGACCGCAAGGCGTTCGTGCTGCGCAAGCGCGCCGAGCGCGAGGCCGGTGTGTACTTCCCGTCGCTGTCCGCGCGCACGATCGTCTACAAGGGCATGCTGACCACCGGCCAGCTCGAGCCCTTCTTCCCGGACCTGTCCGACCGCCGCTTCGCCACGGCCATCGCGCTGGTCCACTCGCGCTTCTCCACCAACACCTTCCCGAGCTGGCCGCTCGCCCACCCGTACCGCTTCGTCGCCCACAACGGCGAGATCAACACGGTCAAGGGCAACCGCAACTGGATGCGCGCCCGCGAGTCGCAGCTCGTCTCCGACCTGTTCGGCGCCCCGGAGAAGCTGGAGCGGATCTTCCCCGTCTGCACGCCGGACGCCTCCGACTCCGCCTCCTTCGACGAGGTGCTCGAACTCCTGCACCTCGGTGGCCGCTCCCTGCCGCACTCCGTGCTGATGATGATCCCGGAGGCGTGGGAGAACCACGACTCCATGGACCCGGCCCGGCGCGCCTTCTACCAGTTCCACTCCACGATGATGGAGCCCTGGGACGGTCCCGCCTGCGTCACCTTCACCGACGGCACCCAGGTCGGCGCCGTACTCGACCGCAACGGTCTGCGCCCCGGCCGCTACTGGGTCACCGACGACGGCCTCGTCGTCCTCGGCTCCGAGGTCGGCGTCCTCGACATCGACCCCTCCAAGGTCGTCCGCAAGGGCCGGCTGCAGCCCGGCCGGATGTTCCTCGTCGACACCGCCGAGCACCGCATCATCGAGGACGACGAGATCAAGGCGACGCTGGCCGCCGCGCAGCCGTACCAGGACTGGCTGGAGGCCGGCGAGATCGAGCTGGGCGACCTGCCGGAGCGCGAGCACATCGTGCACACCCACGCCTCCGTCACCCGCCGCCAGCAGACCTTCGGCTACACCGAGGAGGAGCTGCGCGTCATCCTCGCGCCGATGGCCAAGACCGGGGCCGAGCCGATCGGCTCCATGGGCACCGACTCGCCGATCGCCGCGCTGTCCGAGCGCCCGCGCCTTCTCTTCGACTACTTCACCCAGCTCTTCGCGCAGGTCACCAACCCGCCGCTGGACGCGATCCGCGAGGAACTGGTCACCTCCCTGCGCTCGTCGCTGGGCCCGCAGGGCAATCTGCTGGAGCCGACCGCGGCCTCCTGCCGCAGCGTCCTGCTGCCCTTCCCGGTGATCGACAACGACGAGCTGGCCAAGCTCATCCACATCAACGCCGACGGCGACATGCCCGGCATGAAGGCCGCCACCCTCTCCGGCCTGTACCGGGTCTCCGGCGGCGGTGACGCGCTCGCCGCGCGCCTGGCGGAGATCTGCGCCGAGGCCGACGCGGCCATCGACAACGGCGCCCGCCTGATCGTGCTCTCCGACCGCCACTCGGACGCCGAGCACGCGCCGATCCCCTCGCTGCTGCTCACCGCGGCCGTCCACCACCACCTCATCCGCACCAAGCAGCGCACCCACGTGGGCCTGCTGGTCGAGGCCGGCGACGTCCGCGAGGTCCACCACGTCGCCCTGCTCATCGGCTACGGCGCCGCCGCCGTCAACCCGTACCTGGCGATGGAGTCCGTCGAGGACCTGGTCCGCGCGGGGACGTTCCTGCCGGGCATCGAGCCCGAGAAGGCCATCCGCAACCTGATCTACGCCCTCGGCAAGGGCGTCCTGAAGGTCATGTCCAAGATGGGCATCTCGACCGTCGCCTCCTACCGCGGCGCCCAGGTCTTCGAGGCCGTCGGCCTGGACGAGGCCTTCGTCGAGAAGTACTTCGACGGGACGGCCACCAAGATCGGCGGCGTCGGCATCGACGTCATCGCCCGAGAGGTCGCCGCCCGCCACGCCAAGGCCTACCCGGTGTCCGGCATCGCTCCCGCGCACCGCGCGCTGGAGATAGGCGGCGAGTACCAGTGGCGCCGCGAGGGCGAGCCGCACCTGTTCGACCCGGAGACGGTCTTCCGCCTCCAGCACTCGACGCGCACCGCGCGCTACGACATCTTCAAGAAGTACACCTCCCGGGTGAACGAGCAGTCCGAGCGCCTGATGACGCTGCGCGGCCTGTTCGGCTTCAGGAGCGGCCGCGCGCCGATCCCCGTCGACGAGGTCGAGCCGGTCTCCGAGATCGTCAAGCGCTTCTCCACGGGCGCCATGTCGTACGGCTCCATCTCCAAGGAGGCGCACGAGACGCTCGCCATCGCCATGAACCAGTTGGGCGCCAAGTCCAACACCGGTGAGGGTGGCGAGGACCCCGAGCGCCTCTACGACCCGGCCCGCCGCTCGGCGATCAAGCAGGTGGCCTCCGGCCGCTTCGGCGTGACCTCCGAGTACCTGGTCAACGCCGACGACATCCAGATCAAGATGGCCCAGGGCGCCAAGCCCGGCGAGGGCGGCCAGCTCCCCGGCCACAAGGTCTACCCGTGGGTGGCCAAGACCCGGCACTCGACGCCCGGTGTCGGCCTGATCTCCCCGCCGCCGCACCACGACATCTACTCCATCGAGGACCTGGCCCAGCTGATCCACGACCTGAAGAACGCGAACCCGCGGGCGCGGATCCACGTGAAGCTGGTCTCGGAAGTCGGCGTCGGCACGGTCGCGGCCGGTGTGTCCAAGGCGCACGCGGACGTCGTCCTGATCTCCGGCCACGACGGCGGAACGGGTGCCTCCCCGCTCACCTCACTGAAGCACGCCGGCGGTCCCTGGGAACTCGGCCTCGCCGAGACCCAGCAGACCCTGCTGCTCAACGGCCTGCGCGACCGCATCGTCGTGCAGACCGACGGCCAGCTCAAGACCGGCCGCGACGTCGTCATCGCCGCGCTGCTCGGCGCCGAGGAGTTCGGTTTCGCGACCGCGCCGCTCGTCGTCTCCGGCTGCGTCATGATGCGCGTCTGCCACCTGGACACCTGCCCGGTCGGCATCGCCACCCAGAACCCGACCCTGCGCGACCGCTTCACCGGCAAGGCCGAGTACGTGGTGAACTTCTTCCGGTTCATCGCCGAAGAGGTCCGCGAACTGCTCGCCGAGCTGGGGTTCCGCTCCATCGAGGAAGCCGTCGGCCACGCCGAGGTCCTCGATGTGACCCGGGCCGTCGACCACTGGAAGGCGCAGGGCCTGGACCTGGAGCCGCTGCTCCACGTGCCCGAGCTGCCCGAGGGCGCGGTGCGCCACCAGGTCGTCGCCCAGGACCACGGTCTGGAGAAGGCGCTCGACAACGAGCTGATCAAGCTCGCCGCCGACGCCCTGGCCGCGAACTCCCAGGCCGAGGCCCAGCCGGTGCGCGCCCAGGTCGCGATCCGCAACATCAACCGCACGGTCGGCACCATGCTCGGCCACGAGGTGACGAAGAAGTTCGGCGGCGCGGGCCTGCCCGACGACACGATCGACATCACCTTCACAGGGTCGGCCGGCCAGTCCTTCGGCGCCTTCCTGCCGCGCGGTGTGACCCTGCGCCTGGAGGGTGACGCCAACGACTACGTCGCCAAGGGCCTGTCCGGCGGCCGGGTCATCGTGCGCCCGGACCGTGCGGCCGAGCACCTCGCCGAGTACTCCACGATCGCGGGCAACACCCTCGCCTACGGCGCGACCGGCGGCGAACTGTTCCTGCGCGGCCGTACCGGCGAGCGGTTCTGCGTCCGCAACTCCGGCGCGCTGGTGGTGGCGGAGGGCGTGGGCGACCACGGCTGCGAGTACATGACCGGTGGCTACGCGGTCGTGCTCGGCGAGACGGGCCGCAACTTCGCGGCCGGTATGTCGGGCGGCATCGCCTACGTCATCGACCTGGACCACGACAACGTCAACGCCGGCAACCAAGGCTCCGTCGAGGCCCTGGACGACACCGACCGGCAGTGGCTGCACGACGTGGTGCGCCGCCACGCCGAGGAGACCGGCTCGACGGTCGCCGAGAAGCTGCTCGCCGACTGGGACACGGCCGTGAACCGCTTCAGCAAGATCATCCCCAGCACCTACAAGGCAGTGCTCGCCGCCAAGGACGCCGCCGAGCGAGCCGGTCTCACCGAGACCGAGATCACCGAGAAGATGATGGAGGCGGCGACCAATGGCTGATCCCAAGGGCTTCCTGACGCACGGCCGCGAGGTCGCCACGTCCCGCCCGGTGGGCGAGCGCGTCAAGGACTGGAACGAGGTCTACGTTCCCGGCTCGCTGCTGCCGATCATCAGCAAGCAGGCCAGCCGGTGCATGGACTGCGGCATCCCGTTCTGCCACAACGGCTGTCCGCTCGGGAACCTCATCCCCGAGTGGAACGACTACGCCTACCGCGAGGACTGGGCCGAGGCCTCCGAGCGGCTGCACGCCACGAACAACTTCCCGGAGTTCACCGGCCGGCTCTGCCCGGCTCCGTGCGAGTCGGCGTGTGTGCTCGGCATCAACCAGCCGCCCGTCACGATCAAGAACGTCGAGGTCTCGATCATCGACAAGGCGTGGGACAGCGGCACCGTCAGGCCGCAGGCCCCCGAGCGCCTGTCCGGCAAGACGGTCGCGGTCATCGGCTCGGGCCCGGCCGGTCTGGCCGCCGCCCAGCAGCTCACCCGGGCCGGTCACACGGTCGCGGTGTACGAGCGCGCGGACCGCGTCGGCGGCCTCCTGCGCTACGGCATTCCCGAGTTCAAGATGGAGAAGCGGCACATCAACCGCCGTATCGAGCAGATGCGCGCGGAGGGCACCCGCTTCCGCACCGGCGTCGAGATCGGCCGCGACCTCAAGGCGACCGACCTGCGCAAGCGCTACGACGCCGTGGTGATCGCCGCCGGCGCGACCACCGCACGCGATCTGCCGGTCCCCGGCCGCGAGCTCAAGGGCATCTACCAGGCCATGGAATATCTGCCCCTGGCCAACAAGGTGCAGGAAGGCGACTACGTCACCTCGCCGATCTCGGCCGAGGGCAAGCACGTGGTCGTGATCGGCGGCGGTGACACGGGCGCGGACTGCGTGGGCACGGCCCACCGTCAGGGCGCGGCCTCCGTCACCCAGCTGGAGATCATGCCCCGCCCGAACGACGAGCGGCACCCGGTCAGCCAGCCGTGGCCGACCTTCCCGATCCTCTACAAGGTCACCTCGGCCCACGAGGAGGGCGGCGAGCGCATCTACGCGGCCTCCACGACCCACTTCGAGGGCGACGAGGACGGCAACGTGCAGTGGCTGCACCTGGCCGAGGTCGAGTTCGTGGACGGCAAGCTGACCCAGAAGCCGGGCACCGAGCGGAAGATCCCCGCGCAGCTGGTCACCCTGGCCATGGGCTTCACCGGCACCGACCAGCAGAACGGCCTGGTCGAGCAGTTCGGCCTGGAGCTGGACGCGCGCGGCAACATCGCCCGCGACGCCGACTTCCGGACGAACGTCCCGGGCGTGTTCGTGGCGGGCGACGCCGGCCGCGGCCAGTCCCTGATCGTGTGGGCGATCGCCGAGGGCCGCTCGGCCGCCCGCGGCGTCGACCGCTTCCTCACGGGCGCCAGCGACCTGCCGGCCCCCATCCGCCCGACGGACCGCGCCCTGACGGTCTGAGGCACCCGGAGGTGACCTGACGGTCACTCACCCACGTCCCGTACAAAGGCGTACGGAACACAGACGGCGCCTGCCCGCCAGTCCCCGACCGGACCATGGGCAGGCGCCGTCGCATGCGCCGAACCGCTCAGCCCGTCAGCGCCGTGATCTTGCCGACCGTGAGCAGCACCAGCAGGACCAGCAGTCCTCCGCAGGCGGCCGCCTGGATCAGGCCGCGGCGCGGGCCGCGGGGGACGTACGCGTACGCCAGCGTCACCACCCCGCCCGCGAGCAGGCCGCCGAGGTGCCCCTGCCAGGAGGTGAGCCCCGCGGAGATCAGCAGCCACAGCAGCAGCCCCGCCATATAGCGGTTGACCGTGCTCATGTCGGCGCCGAGACGGCGGGCCATCACGTAGTAGGCGGCGCCCAGACCGAAGATCGCGCCGGACGCACCGATCGTGGGGTTGCCGGGCGCGATCAGCAGGACGAGCACGGAGCCGCCGAGCGCCGACAGCAGATAGAGCGTGATGTAGCGGACACGGCCCAGCTGCGCCTCCACCACCCGGCCGATGTTCCACAGCGACACCATGTTCATCACGATGTGCAGAATGCCGAACGTGCCCTGGGCGGGCGGCAGATGCAGGAACGCGCCGGTCAGCAGCCGCTCCCACTGCCCGCCGACCACACCCTCCGCATGCAGCTCCGGGGGATAGGGGTACTGCCACAGGTAGTGGCCGCCGTCCGGTCCCCGCAGACCGGCGCCCAGCATCGCGAACCGGTCCACGATCGCCGGGCGCACCAGCTCGCCGAGGTAGGCGAGGACATTGAGGCCGATCAGCACATACGTCACGACAGGTGCCGTGGTGATCCGGCCGCCGAACGCCGTGCGCGCCTGACGGATCGACCGCGCGCCCTCCTTGACGCACTCCACGCACTGGTGGCCGACGGCCGCCTCACGCATGCAGTCCGGGCAGATGTAGCGGTCGCAGCGGGTGCAGCGGACGTAGGACTCCACCTTGGGATGGCGGTAGCAGGTGGTGACGGCGGATTCGGGCTCCACGTCCGGCTCCTCGGTCGGGGGTTGGATGAAGGTGAGCCGGTGGGGGCGGCGGCGAACAAAATAGCGAACTTATGGGAACGGTGATCGGCGAGGGGGAGCGGTGGCGTAACGTCGGCCCCCCGCCACCGCAGTTCAAGGGAGCCCGTATGCCCGCGATCAGCCTCCGCAAGGTCGAGGAGACCGCGCCCGCGCTGGTCGGTCTGTACAAGACCGCCGGGGTGTCCCTCGCCAAGCACGGGCTCGCCGGGCAGCGGGCCGCCGTCTATCTCGTCGTCGACTACTCCGGATCCATGCGGCCCTTCTACAAGGACGGCAGCGTGCAGGCGCTCGCCGAGCGGGTGCTCGGGCTGTCCGCGCACCTCGACGACGACGGGAGCGTGCCGGTCGTCTTCTTCTCCACGGACATCGACGCCGTCACCGACATCTCCCTCGCCGACCACCACGGCCGGGTCGACCGGATCGTGGCCGGGCTCGGGCACATGGGCAAGACCAGCTACCACCTGGCGATGGACGCGGTCATCGATCTCCACCTGGACAGTGGCGCCACGGACCCCGCCCTCGTCGTCTTCCAGACCGACGGCGGTCCCAGCAGCAAGTTCGCCGCGGAACGCTATCTGTGCAAGGCGGCCGGGCTGCCCCTGTTCTGGCAGTTCATCGGGTTCGGGGACCCGGGCGGCAAGCAGTTCGAGTTTCTGCGCAGACTGGACGAGCTGCCGGTGCCGCAGCGGCGGGTCGTCGACAACGCGGGTTTCTTCCACGCCGGACCGGACCCGCGCACGGTACCCGACGCCCAGCTGTACGACCGGCTGGTGGGCGGGTTCCCGCAGTGGCTGACGGCGGCGCGGGCCGAGGGCATCGTGCGGTGACCCCGCCGGCCGCGCCCCTCCTCAAGGGCCCGCACGCCGGCCGCTGAGGACGGCGGCCCGGCACTCGGCCGGCGTCCCCCACGCCCCGCGCAGCACACGGGCCTTCGTCAGCCACAGGGACAGGTCGTACTCGGCGGTGTAGCCGATCGCGCCGTGCAACTGGAGCGCGGTCCGGGCGGTTGCGTACGCCGCCTCGCACGCCGCGACCTTCGCGGCGGCGATGTCCGCCGAAGCCATCGTCAGCGCGGCCCCGAAGAGCAGCGGCCGCGCGAACTCCAGGGCGATCGCGGCGTCGGCCAGCCGATGCTTGACCGCCTGGAACGAGCCGATGGGCACACCGAACTGGACCCGCTGCCCGGCATACCCGACGGTCCTCTCGAGGAGGGCGAGACCCACCCCCAGGGCCTGCGCGGCCGTGGCCAGACGGGCCCAGTCGAGGGCGCCCGGGGGGACGGCGGAGCACAGCAGCTCCCCGCCGGGCAGCGGGGCGGCGAGCCGGCGGGCGGGATCCAGCGACGGCCGCACCCCGGGACGGCAGCCGGGCGACAGCCACACCTTCCCGTCCGCGAGCACCAGGACGACGTCCGCCGCGTCCCCGTCCAGCGCATACGCCCCGCCCACCGTGGCCATGACCTTGCCGGAGACCAGCTGGGGCAACAGCCGCGCGGCATGCCCGGGCACCCCGGCCAGCAGGGCCGCCGCGAGCACCGTCTCCGCCAAGGGCCCAGGCACCGCGTGGCGCCCCAGTTCCACGAAGGCCACGGCGAGTCCCACGGGGAACGGGCCCATCCCCTCGTACTCCTCCGGGACCGCCGGCGCGAAGACACCGGCCTCGGCGATCCGCGACCACAGCGCCCGCCCGGCCGTATGCTCGCCCGCGCCCCAGGCCCGGGCGACCGACGGTGTGCCGGCGGCGGTCAGCAAGGCGTCCAACGACCGTGCGAACGCGCGCTGTTCTCCGGTGAGCAGAAAACGCATCAGCGTCGGCCCTTCGGCAGGCCGAGCAGCCGCTCGGCGATGATGTCGCGCTGGATCTCGTTGGTGCCCGCGTACAGAGGGCCGGCCAGGGAGAAGACGTACCCCTCCGCCCAGGCCGAGTCCGCCGGCTCACCCTCCTCTAGGAGATCGAGCGCGGTCTCGTGCAGCGCGATGTCGTACTCGGACCAGAACACCTTGTTCAGGCTGGCCTTCGGGCCGAGCGGGGTGCCTTCCAGGAGGCGGCCGGCCGCCGCGTAGGCGAACAACTGGTAGGCGCGGGCGCCGATCAGGGCGTCGGCCACCCGGTCGCTCAGCGACGCCGGACTGCCCTGGTCCCGCCAGAGCCCGAACAGCCGGTCGGCGGCGGCCAGATAGCGGCCGGGGGAGCGGAGGGTGAGCCCGCGCTCGTCGGCCGCCGTCGACATGGCGATCCGCCAGCCCCGGCCCGGGGCGCCGATCACGTCCTCGTCGGGGACGAACACATCGTCCAGGAAGAGTTCGGCGAAGGCGGGCTTGCCGTCGAGACGGCCGATCGGACGGACTGTCACCCCAGGGGCGCGGAGGTCGAACATGAGGTACGTCAGGCCCTGATGGGGTTTCGGGGCGTCCGGATCACTGCGGAACAGCCCGAACGCGCGGTCCGCGAAGGCCGCCCGCGACGACCAGGTCTTCTGCCCCCCGAGCAGCCAGCCGCCCCGGGTGCGCACGGCCCGGGACCGCAGGGCGGCCAGGTCGGAGCCGGCCTCGGGCTCCGACCACGCCTGCGCCCAGATCACCTCGCCGGTGGCCATCGGCGGAAGCACACGGGCGCGCTGTTCCTCGGTGCCGTGGGCGAACAGGGTCGGCGCCAGCAGGCCGATGCCGTTCTGGCTGACCCGGCCCGGGGCGCCCGCCGCGTAGTACTCCTCCTCGAAGATCAGCCACCGCACCGGATCCGCGTCCCGCCCGCCGTACCCGGCCGGCCAGGACACCACCGACCAGCGGTCCGCGGCGAGTTCGGCCTCCCATGCGCGATGGGCCGCGAACCCCTCCGCGGTCTCCAGGGAGGGCAGTGGCACCGGCGGCACATGCGCCGCCAGCCAGGACCGGGCCTCGGCGCGGAAGGCCTCGTCGGCGGGCGAGGGGGTGAGATCCACGGGCGGCACCCTTCGACGGCGGAGTCGGACGGATCGACGGCGGAGTCGGACGGATCGACGGCGGAGTCGGACGGCTTCCCTAACAAGTGTTTGGTAGGTTAGCGTGGGCCTATGACAGGCGTCGAGAGTCCGGGCTATGTGCCCGGCCACGGGCTGCTCGAGGGCCGCACCGCCGTCATCACCGCGGCCGCCGGTGCGGGCATCGGGGGCGCGACGGCGCGGCGGTTCCTCGAGGAGGGCGCGCGCGTACTGATCAGCGACGCCCACGCGCGCCGGCTCCAGGAGTACACGGCCGAACTGGGCCGGGAGTTCACCGGGGCGGTGGCCTGTGCCCTCTGCGATGTCACCGACGAGGCACAGGTGGGCGCCCTCTTCGAAACGGCCGTCCGGCTGCACGGCCGGCTCGACATCGTCGTCAACAACGCCGGCCTCGGCGGCACCGCCGCGCTCGCCGACATGACCGACGAGCAGTGGTCCAGAGTGCTCGACGTGACGCTCAACGGCACTTTCCGGTGCACCCGGGCGGCCCTCAGGTCGATGAGGGAGACGGGCGGCGGAGTGATCGTCAACAACGCCTCCGTGCTCGGCTGGCGCGCCCAGGCCGGACAGGCCCACTACGCCGCCGCGAAGGCAGGCGTGATGGCCCTGACCCGCTGCGCGGCCATCGAGGCCGCCGCGTACGGCGTCCGGGTCAACGCCGTCTCACCGAGCCTCGCCCTGCACCCCCACCTGGCGAAGGTGACGACCCCCGAACTGCTGCGGGATTTGACCGCCCGGGAGGCCTTCGGGCGCCATGCGGAACCATGGGAGGTGGCCAACGTGATCGTCTTCCTGGCCTCCGGCTACTCCTCCTACATGACCGGCGAGGTCGTCGCCGTCAGCAGCCAGCACGCCTAGCGCCGTGCGATGGACCAGCGCCCCCGGGATCACAATGGATCCGTGCCGACCAAGAAGACACCCCAGGTGACCGCCGCGCCCGCGCGCCGCCGCGAACTCCTCGACACCGCCGCCGAGGTCTTCGCCGAACAGGGCTACAACGCCACCACCGTACGCACCATCGCGGACCACGCCGGGATGCTCGCGGGCAGCCTCTACTACCACTTCGACTCCAAGGAATCGATGCTGGAGGAGATCCTGCGCACGTTCCTCGACGAGCTCTGGAACGGCTACGACACCGTCCTCGAGTCCGAACTCGGCCCGCGCGAAACCCTGGAGGCGCTGGTCACCGAGTCCTTCAGGGAGATCGACCGGCACCGCGCCGCCGTCGCGATCTACCAGAAGGAGTCCCGGCAGCTTGCCGCGCAGGAACGGTTCACGTTCCTCGCCGAGTCACAGCGCAAGTTCGAGAAGGCGTGGCTGTCGACGCTGGAGCGCGGGGTCGCCGCCCGGGTGTTCCGGTCCGACCTCGACATCCGGCTCACCTACCGGTTCGTGCGCGACACCGTGTGGGTCGCCGCGTCCTGGTACCGGCCCGGCGGACAGCACAGCCCGGAGGAGATCGCCCGGCAGTACCTGTCGATGGTCCTCGACGGGATCGCCGTGCGCACCTAGCCCTGTGTGAGATGCGTCCACTGTGAGGAGTTGACCATGGCCGAGGCCTACGTCGTCGAAGCGGTCCGCACGCCCGTCGGACGGCGCCGGGGCGGATTGAGCGGCGTCCACCCCGCCGACCTGGGCGCACATGTGCTGAAGGCCCTGATGGCGCGCTCCGGCGTGGATCCGGCCGCCGTGGAGGACGTCGTCTTCGGCTGCCTGGACACGGTCGGGCCGCAGGCCGGGGACATCGCCCGCACCTGCTGGCTCGCGGCCGGGCTGCCCGAGGAGGTACCGGGCGTCACGGTCGACCGGCAGTGCGGATCCTCCCAGCAGGCCGTGCACTTCGCCGCGCAGGCCGTGCTGTCCGGCACCCAGGACCTCGTGGTCGCGGGCGGTGTCCAGAACATGTCGCAGATCCCCATCGCCTACGCCTCCCGCCAGGCCGCGGAACCGCTGGGGCTCACCGAGGGGCCCTTCGCGGGCAGCGAGGGATGGCGGGCCCGCTACGGCGACCGGCCCGTCAACCAGTTCCACGGCGCCGAGCTGATCGCCGCGAAGTGGGGCATCAGCCGCCGCGACCAGGAGGAGTACGCGCTGCGCTCGCACCGCAGGGCGGTCCGCGCGATCGACGAGGGCCGTTTCGACCGGGAGACCGTCGCCTACGGGGATGTCACGGTCGACGAGGGCCCCCGCCGGGACACCTCCCGGGAGAAGATGGCCGAGCTGAAGCCGGTCCTGGAGGGCGGCACCGTCACCGCCGCCTGCTCCTCGCAGGTCTCCGACGGCGCGGCGGCCCTTCTACTGGCCTCAGAACGGGCCGTACGCGAACACGGACTGACGCCGCGCGCCCGGGTCCACCATCTCTCGGTGCGCGCAGAGGACCCCATCCGGATGCTGACGGCGCCGATCCCGGCGACCGCGCACGCCCTGAAGAAGACCGGACTCACGATCGATGACATCGGCTTCGTCGAGATCAACGAGGCCTTCGCCCCGGTCGTCCTGGCCTGGCTCAGGGAAACCGGAGCCGACCCGGAGAAGGTCAACGTCAACGGCGGCGCGATCGCCCTCGGCCACCCCCTGGGCGCCACCGGCGCCAGACTGATGACCACCCTGCTCCACGAACTGGAGCGCACCGGCACCCGCTTCGGCCTCCAGACGATGTGCGAGGGCGGAGGCCAGGCCAATGTGACGATCATCGAACGCCTCTGAGCGGGCCCGATCACCGCCGGGGCGGGTGGCGGGGGTGGCCGGGGTCGGCCGGGGTCGGCCGGGGTCGGCCGGGGTCGGCCGGGGATGGCCGGGGATGGCCGGGGGTGGCGAGGGTGGCCGGGGGTGGCGTGGGTGGTGAGGGTGGCGGGGGCCGGCCGGGGGTGGCGGGAGTGGCCGGGGGTTGGCGGGGGTGGCCGGTGGGGCCGGGCATGGGGTCCGCCGGTCTCGACGACCGCCCCTCCGCCTCCCCGGGCGCCGGCCGTCAGTGGCCGGGGTCGTCGGACCGCGCCAGGGTCTTGAGCACCTCCTCCGCCTCCGTCATGATCCGGTCCACCAGAACCGCGCACGACGGCAGATCGTCGATCACCCCGGCGACCTGGCCCGACGCCATCACTCCGAGGTCCGTACGGCCGTCCACCATCGCGGCCTTCAGCAGCATCGGCGTGTTCGCGGCCAGCAGGACCTGGCTCCAGGCCAGACGCCTGCCGTGCCTCAGGGCCAGGCCGTCGCGGACCATGTCCGGCCATGTCAGTCCCGACAGCTTCCGGAAGCCCGCCGCCCGGCGCACCGCGGACACCAGCGCCCGGACACGGCCCGCGCGCTCCAGCGAGTCGACGAACGGGGTGCGGAGCATACGGTGCGGCAGACCGTCCACAGCCGTCGTCACCGTGACGTCCCGCACCGTCGCCGCCAGATACCGCGCCTTCACCGCGTCCGGGACCGTGGAGTCCGAGGTCAGCAGGAACCGTGTGCCCATCGCGACCCCCGCCGCCCCGTACGCCAGCGCCGCGACCAGGCCCCGCCCGTCGTGGAAGCCGCCCGCCGCCACCACCGGGATGTCCACGGCGTCCACCACCTGCGGCAGCAGCACGCTCGTCGCCACCTCGCCGGTGTGACCGCCGCCCTCGCCACCTTGGACGACGACCGCGTCCACACCCCAGCCGGCCACCTTCTCCGCATGCCGCCGGGCGCCCACCGACGGGATCACGACCACCCCTGCTGCCTTCAGCTCGGCGATCAGTTCACGGGACGGCGCCAGCGCGAAGGACGCGACCCGCACACCCTCCTCGATGATGATCCGCACCCGGTCGCCCGCGTCCTGGGCGTCCGCGCGCAGATTCACCCCGAACGGCGCGTCCGTCCGCGTCCTCACCTCCCGTATCGCCCCCCGCAACCGGTCGGCCGTCATGGTCGCGGAGGCCAGGACCCCCAGCGCCCCCGCGTTCGCCGCGGCGGAGACCAGGCGTGGCCCCGCCACCCAGCCCATCCCCGTCTGAACCACCGGGTGCCGCACCCCGACCAGCCGGGTGAGCGCCGTCTCCATCAGCGCCCCCCGCCCTCGGCGAGGCGATCCGGGACCTCGCGCTCCCGTATCCCCTCCGGATCGATCACCTCGCGGATCAACCGCAGCTCCCCCTGCGTCGGTTCCCGTGTGCGGGGCACCTCGTCCGGGACCGCCGGCTCGAAACCCGTCGCCGCCCGGACCTCCTCCACCGTCACCCCCGGGTGCAGCGAGGCCAGCCGCATCGAGCGGTCCGGGGTGGCGAAGTCGAAGACGCCGAGATCGGAGACCACACGCCGGAGGTCATGGAAGCGGGCCGAGCCGGGATTCCGGGCCACGCGGTCGTACCCCACCCCGCAGACCATGTCGACCCGCTCCACGAACACCCGCCGTGAGTGCCGCGGTATCCAGTAACTGGTCGGGTTGTTCAAAGTGTTGACCGGTGCCCCGCGCACCCCCAGCAGCTGTCGCCGCGGCCGCGCCCAGTCGCCGACGCACGCGATGTTCTGGTTTCCGAAGCGGTCGATCTGGCTCGCGCCCATCATCACGTGCCGTCGGCCGGCGGTGACCAGCGCCAGGTGCTGACGGTAGGGCAGCCAGCCCTCCACCGTCCCGTCGACGCCCACGAGCATCGCCTCGCCGTCGGTGAGCAGCAGGTCCGGCGAGAAGGTGCCCCGGGCTAGCCGCGCCCCGACGGAAGGGACCGCACCCATGGGGCTCGCGAGGATCTCGCCCGCACCGCGCCAGGCCTCGGCGCAGGCGATGACGCAGTACTCGGCGCGGGAGACGTCGCTCATGGCCGCTCCCGGTGCCAGGCCCGAACCGACGACTGGTACGCGCGTTCGTCGCCGCTGAGGAACCGATCGGCGAACTCGGGCCATGGCGTGGTCGCGTAGTACCGCTGGAAGGCCTCGTCGCGTTCGTGGTCGGGCGCGCAGGACGTGAAGTGCGCGCCGTTGGGAGCCTCGACCACACCGGCCACGGTGTGCCGCTTGACCAGCAGGGTCTGCGGTGCGGCCTCCTTCGTCAGCTCCGCCGTGTCCACGATCCGCTCGCACGAGACATACGCCGCGTCGGCCGCCTCGCAGAACAGGTCGTCGAAGTACGGGTCCGGGCCCAGATACTGGCCGTTGCCCCGCCGGTCGGCACGGTTGACGTGGACCAGGGCGGCGTCCAGCCGCAGCGCCGGCATGGCGACGAACTCCTCGGCGCCGCCCGGCTCCCGCGCACCCGCGCCGATGGCCTCCCCGGTGGCGTGCTCCGGCCGCCCGGGACCGCCGGCCGGCCGCTCACCGAACGGCCACCCGTCCCCGTACGGCGAAGTGACGGTCCGCAGGCCGGGGTTGACCCGCAGCACATCCGAGCCGACGCCTGCCCGCACCGGCAGGAACGGCAGCCTGTTCGCCGCCGCGTGCAGCCCCCACATGAACATCGCCTCGTCGACCTCCACCAACTCCAGCGCGCCGCCCTCACGTGCCGCGCGGTAGTGCGGCTCCAGCGGGATCGAGTCGAGGGTCGCGAACGCGGCGACCAGTGTGCGGACCCGTCCCGCGGCGGCGAGCATGCCGACGTCAGGGCCGCCGTAGGAGACGACCGTGAGATCGGTGATCCGGGAGCGGAGCAGCGCCCGCACCAGGGCCATCGGCTTGCGGCGCGAGCCCCAGCCGCCGATGCCGAGGGTCATTCCGCTCTCCAGCCGCGAGACGACCTCGTCCGCGGTCATCGTCTTGTCCTTCACCTAAGTCCCCTCCTTCCCAAAGGTGTTGCGGACCCGGTCGGCGACGCCGCCGGTCTGTGCCTCGAAGGTGAAGCCCTGCTCGAAGCGGTAGCTGCGGCGTACGTCGACCGGATCGATGCCGTTGATGGCCTCCTTGGCGAGCCGCAGCAGCTCTCCGTCCTTGGCGGCGATCTCGCGGGCCAGCTCCAGCGCCGCGGCGCGCAGGCCGTCCCGTGACACGACCCGCCACACCGAGCCGTGCGCCCGCAGCTCGGCCGCCGTCGCCGTGCGCGATGTGTAGTACAAGGTGCGCATCAGATGCGGGGGCACCAGCCGGGCCAGATGCGTGGCCGCGCCCAGCGCACCGCGCTCCAGCTCGGGCAGCCCGAAGACGGCGTCCTCGCTCGCCACGATGGCGTCCGCGTTGCCCGCGAGCCCTATGCCGCCGCCCAGACAGAACCCCTGTACGGCCGCCACGACCGGCACCTCGCACTCGTACACCGCCGCGAAGGCCTCGAAGCATCCGCGGTTGGCCCCGATCAGCGCACGGCCGCCCTTCGCCCGTATCTCCTTGATGTCCACACCCGCGCTGAAACCGCGACCCTCGGCGGCCAGCACGACACAGCGGACCTGTGTGTCGCGGCCCGCCGACCGCACCGCGTCGGCCAGGGAGAACCAGCCGGTCACCGGGAGTGCGTTCACCGGCGGGAAGTCGACCGTCACGACGGCGACCCCTTTTTCCGGGGACGAGGTGGAGACACCCATGGGCTCATCAGCTACCTTTCCACCAAACATTTGTTAGGTGCCTCGAAGCTAGCAGTGATCGGATCCCGCCGGGAGGCCCTGTGGACAACTCGAACGGCACGCCCGGCACGCCCGGAACGCCCGGAACGCCCGGCGCGAGCCTGCGCGGCAGGGTCGTCCTCGTCACCGGTGGCACGCGTGGTGTCGGGGCGGGGATCACCCGGGCGTTCGCCGCGGCCGGCGCCGATGTGCTGGTGTGCGCCCGCCGGCCACCCGGGACACCCCTGCCGGGAACCCGGTTCGCCCGGCTGGACGTCCGCGACCCGGCCGCCGTACGGCACTTCTTCGACGCGCTGCCCCGCCTCGACGTCCTGGTCAACAACGCGGGCGGCGCCCCCTACCGGCTCCTCGCCGACGCCGGACCCGAACGGCATGCCCGGGTCCTCGACCTCAACCTCGTCGCACCGCTGACCGTCTCCCTCGCCGCGTACCCCCACCTGAGGCGGGGCCGGGGATCGATCGTCATGATCGGCAGCGTGAGCGGGGGCCGCCCCTCGCCGGGCACCGCCGCGTACGGCGCGGCCAAGGCAGGCCTTGAGAGCCTGGCTCGCTCGATGGCCGTGGAATGGGCGCCTCTGGTGCGGGTCAACACTCTCGTCGTCGGCATGGTCCGCACCGAGCTGTCCCCTCTCCACTACGGCGACGAGGACGGCATCGCGGCCGTCTCCCGGACCGTCCCGCTCGGACGGCTCGCCGAGCCGTCCGACATCGGCGAGGCCGCCGTCTTCCTCGCCTCGGATGCCGCCGCCTACATCACCGGCGCGAGCCTGCTCGTGCACGGGGGAGGGGAACGGCCGGCGTTCCTCGACGCGGCGACGGTCAACAAGGGCCCTTGAGGCGGCGGGGTGACAAGGCACCGTTGAGAGAGGGCGCACCGAGGCAGCGCGCTGAGACGGCAGGCGGAGACGAAGCTGAGACGGCGGGCGGAGACGAAGCTGAGACGGCAGGCGGAGACGACATGGAGACAAGTCGATCCATCACCACGAAGCACTCGCCACGGCCCCGAAGGAACGCGGGCGGCGGCGGAGGAAGGGGTACGACGTGACGGGTATCGCCGAGGGCCGGGTGGTGATCGTCACCGGGGCGGGCCGGGGCCTGGGCCGTGCGCATGCCCTCGCGTTCGCCGCCGAAGGCGCGAGAGTCGTCGTCAACGACCTCGGGGTCGGCCTCGACGGCGCGCCCGGGGCCGGCAGTCCGGCCCTGCGGGTCGTCGAGGAGATCCGCGCGGCCGGCGGCCAGGCGGTCGCGCACGGCGGCGACATCGCGACCGGCGCCGGGGCGGCCTCCCTGGTGGCAACCGCCCTGGAGGCGTACGGACGCCTCGACACCCTCGTCAACAACGCCGGATTCCTGCGGGACCGGATGCTGGTCAACCTCGACGAGGACGACTGGGACGCTGTTCTGCGCGTCCATCTCAAGGGCCACTTCCTGGCGCTGAAACACGCGGCGGCGCACTGGCGGGCCGAGGCGAAGGCGGGGCACGCGCCGTGCGCCCGGGTCGTCAACACCAGCAGTGGCGCGGGACTGCTGGGCTCGGTCGGGCAGGGGAACTACAGCGCCGCGAAGGCCGGGATCGTCGCCCTGACCCTGGTCGCGGCGGCGGAGCTCGGACGTTACGGCGTACAGGTCAACGCCCTCGCGCCCGCCGCGCGCACCAGGATGACCGAGCGCACGTTCGCCGAGACGATGACCGCCCCCGCCTCCGGCTTCGACGCGATGGCCCCGGAGAACGTCTCGCCCCTGGTCGTCTGGCTCGGCTCCACCGCGAGCGCCGGCGTCACAGGCCGCGTCTTCGAGGCCGAGGGCGGACGGATCACCGTGATGGAGGGGTGGCGACGGGGTCCGACGGCCGACGAGGGGGCGCGCCGGACCCCGGCCGAGGCCGGCGAAACGGCCCGGAAGCTGCTGGCACGGGCCGAGTCGCCGACGGCGGTGTACGGGGCGGAGTCATGAGGGCCGTTCCGTGACGGTTGCCTCGGCGGGCGACTCCGCTCGGACTCAGGGCACCACCGTTCCCTCGGCGATGCCCGGCATCCGACGCGTCCGGGGCGATGAATGTGGTCAAGGGGACCTCTCGGATGCGGAAGCCGCGAAGGGAAGTGACCAGGCGCGGTATTGACACACTGTCAAGGCTCCGTTGCTGTCTCCGTCCGGCCCCCGCGAAGGTCCAGGGTGAGGCGAGTCGACGATCCCAGCCGTCGCTGCCGGACCGGTCGGCTATCCCTCGAGCGCGCCGGGATCCTTCTCCAGCAGGGTCACTATCGTGCGGTGACCCGTCTGCCGGTTGTTGCCTGCCGTCGGCCGGCCGTCGCGCAGGAGCGCCACCTCCACGGTCACCGTGCCGGGCTCGTCCTCCCGGCGGCTTGTGACGTACTCGTAACCGGGTCCGTACGCCGCCTCCAGGCCGGCGCGGAGTTCCTCCTCGACGTCCAGCGCCAGCCAGCGCCGCGCCTCGGCCAGGGCCTCCCGCCGGGCCCGCGCCCCGTGGGCCAGCAGCTCCCGCACACAGCCGGGAGAGCCGCGGCGGGCGGCCGCCACCAGCGGGGGTTCGTCGCCGGGACCGGGCAGGTCAGGGTCCGCGCCCGCCGCCAGCAGCGCGCGTACGACGGCCACATGCCCGCCGTGCACCGCCCAGGTCAGTGCCCGGAACTCGTACTCCTCCGTCAGGTCCGGCGCGGCCCCGGCCGCCAGCAGCGCCCGTACGACCTCGGTGTGGCCCCCGCAGGCGGCCCCGCACAGCGGCGCGTCGGCGCCCGAGCTGAGGCGGTCGGGGTCGGCGCCCGCCGCCAGCAGCAGCCCTACGATGCCCGCTGCGTCGCTCACGGCCGCCAGGTACAGGGCGGTCTGGCCGTCGGCGTCCACCGACTCCGGGTCGGCGCCCGAGCGCAGCAGCCGCAGGACCGCGTTCTCGTCCCCTGCGTACACCGCCGCGAACAGTCCGGGCGGTTCGTGCGTGTTCATGCCTCGACCCTCGCTCGCCAAGGGGTCCGCGGGCAAAGGGGTTTCGGGTGTTCTGTGCCACCTCCGGGGTGTCTCCCCGGCCCGCTCCGGCGGCGGCCGGACCTCAGGTGTCGCACTCCAGCACGGTCCGGCACAGCCCGCAGCGGGCCCGCACCCGCCCCCGCACGGGCACTCTGATCCGCTGGTGGCAGGTCGGGCAGGGGAAGCAGACGCCCAGCGGGCCGCGAGCGGTCGAGGTGAAGGAGTAGAGCGCGCCGGGATACGGGCCGGGTTCGGAGTGGTCCTGGGCGTGCCGGCGGTCCCTGGCGTAGCGGCGCCGGCCCGCCCAGCCGGCCGCCGTCAGCGGGGGCTGCTGCTCGTCGCGGCGGGCCTGGGCCAGGCCCTTGGTGTACGCCGTGTACGCCTGCGGGCTGGTGAACCAGATCGCGGGATCCTCGCCGAACAGCAGCGCGCGCTTGGCGAGGACGTAGCCGAACTCCTCCGGGGTGAGATAGCCGAGCTTCTGCGACGACGCCCCGTCCTCGCGGAAGGCGTCGAGGAGCAGCCAGCCCGCGCCCAGGTAGGTCGCCGCCGTGTCGGTGAGGATCTCGTTGTCGCGCGTGCCGGGGAAGGACAGGTCGAGGCGGTGCAGATACACATGCATCACCTCGTGCGCGAGGGCCGCGCCGATGTCCCGGCGGTGGCTGCGGAACCGGTCGTTCAGCTCCACGAAGTACTCGGGGCCGGCTGCGAGTTCGACGTTCGCCGCGTGGGTCATCTCGCGGAAGCTGACGATCATCCGGGCGTCCGGCAGCCGGTAGTGGCGCACCATCTCGTGCGCCACGCGCTGCGCGCGCAGATGCAGGTCGTCCTGGTCGGAGAAGGCCACGTCGGCCGGGGCCACGCTGGTCGCGAAGGTGCGGATGGTGTCGTACGAGAGCCGCCTGTACAGCGCGGTGATGGCGGCCCGCACTGTGTCCAGATGCGGATAGCCGTGCTCGACCGGTCCGCCGTTCGCCACGTCCGCACCCCCTGAAGACACCGGCTCCGCCTCCACTGTATGCGCGCTTCCCCCCGGGGAGGAGCGGGCGCGGGCGCGTGGCCGTCGCGGCGTACGCCGGCTGGCCGGAAAGCGGCCCTTGCCGCCCCGCCCGGCTCTTCCAATAATCGGTAAAGACTTGGCGGGAGCATGTCATGCGCGCCCGTCACGCGCTTCCGCCGGGCGATCAACCCCCCACGAAAGGAAGCACGGTGAAGCTTCTGAAGAAGACCGGCGGCCTCAAGAGAGCCCTCGCGACCCTCACGGTGGTCCTCGCCGCCCTCTCGCTCCAGCCCCTGTCGGCGCAGGCCGCTCCCCGGCCGGTCGTCGGCGGGACGCGTGCCGCCCAGGGAGAGTTCCCGTTCATGGTGCGGCTCTCCATGGGCTGCGGCGGGGCCCTCTACACCAAGAACATCGTCCTGACCGCCGCGCACTGTGTGAGCGGATCCGGCACCAACACCTCCATCACCGCGACCACCGGGGTCGTGGACCTCCAGAGCAGCAGCGCGATCAAGGTGAAGTCGACCAAGGTCCTCCAGGCCCCGGGCTACAACGGCAAGGGCAGGGACTGGGCGCTGATCAAGCTCGCCCGGGCCGTCGACCTGCCCACGCTGCCGATCGCCACCAGCACCGCGTACAACAACGGCGACTTCACCGTCGCCGGCTGGGGCGCGGCGCGCGAGGGCGGCGGTCAGCAGCGGTATCTGCTCAAGGCGCAGGTGCCCTTCGTCGACGACGCCACCTGTCAGCGGGCATACGGCAACGACCTGGTGCCCGGCGACGAGATCTGCGCCGGATTCCCGCAGGGCGGCGTCGACACCTGCCAGGGCGACTCGGGCGGCCCCATGTTCCGCAAGGACACCACGGGCGCCTACCTCCAGGTCGGCATCGTCAGCTGGGGCGAGGGCTGCGCCCGGGCCGGCTACCCCGGCGTCTACACCGAGGTCTCGACCTTCGCGGCGGACATAGCCGGGGCTGCCGCGGGCCTCTAGCGGAGCCTTCGGGCGCGCTCGCATCCGGCAGATGGACGACAGGCGCATGACGGCGCCCGCGGCCCGACCGCGTGCCGCGGGCGCTCTTGCGCCGACCGCCGCGCGCCCGGCCCGCGGACGCCTACCGAACGGCTGCCACGCACGCGTGCCCGTCCGGTCGGGCGCCCGGAGGGGATCCGGGCGGCGGGGCTCCGGGCGTCCCGGGGAGACGGTCCGCAGTCCGGACAGGAAGGGGAGGGCGCCCGTGCGCCCCGTAGGGTGGTCGCCCATGACCACCCGCAACATCGCCACCGGCGATGCCGACCCGGCCGTCCGTGCCGAACTCGCCCGGCTTCGCGACAGCATCGACAACATCGACGCCGCCGTCGTCCATATGCTCGCCGAACGCTTCAAGTGCACCCAGCAGGTCGGCCACCTCAAGGCCGCACATCACCTGCCGCCCGCCGACCCGGCTCGCGAGGCCGCCCAGATCGCCCGGCTCCGCCGACTCGCCGAGAACGCCAAGCTCGACCCCGCCTTCGCGGAGAAGCTGCTCAACTTCATCATCGCCGAGGTGATCCGCCACCACGAGCGCATCGCCGACGACGCCACCTCCACCGCGGACACGCCGGGGATGTGACCACCGGGTGCCGGTCGGGGCGCCGACGGGTGCGGAGCCGGCGCCGGCGAGGCCCCCTCGCGCGGACGGCTGTCCCGCGTCGACCGGGCTCCTGTGCGGACGGCTGTCCCGCGTCGACCGGGCTCCTGTGCCGACCGGCCCCCGCCGGCCCGCCGGACGCGCGCTCGCCCGTTCGGCCGAGTGACTCTTTGTCAGGTCATAGGGACACGCGGTAGGACGGTTCGGGCATAAGCTGGTTGCCCAAACGAGGGGACGTCGGGCCATGCCGTCTGATGCGAGGATTCTCATCGTCGACGACCACGAGGACACGCTCTACGCCCTGGAGAGCGCACTGGCCCCGCTGGGCTACCGGCTCACCCGTGCGACCAGCGGGGACGACGCGCTCAAGGAGGTCCTGCGCGGCCAGGTGGGCCTTCTGCTCCTCGATGTGCGCATGCCCAGGGTGAGCGGACTCGACGTCGTGCGGTACATGCGGCGCGTGGAACAGACCCAGCACATCCCGATCATCCTGCTCACCGGCTTCGGCACCGACGCCGAACTCACCTCCGCCGCCTTCGGCCTCGGCGTCGCCGACCTGCTGCTGAAACCCGTCGACCCGTGGGCCCTGCGCACCAAGGTCCGCTACCTCTACGACGCCCACCAGCGCTCCCAGGCGCTCGAACAGGAGGTGCGCGCCCTGCGCGCCCGGCTCAAGGCGTCCGGAGCGCCCCCGTCCCGCGCCCTTCCCCATCCGGACGCACATGTACCCGGCCAGCGCGAGGACGCCTCCGCCGACCCGTCCCCCGAGCCCACCTCGGCGCGCCACGACGGGCGCGCGTAGCCCGCACCAGGAGCGCGGGGCAGCGCGGCACGACGAGGAAAGGCGTTGCGGGCCGTTTGAGGGAGAGTGCGGGCCATTCGAGGGAGCGTTCGGGCCATTCGGGGGGGCGTGCGGGCCGTATGAGGGGGGCGTACGGGCCGTACGACGAAACATATGGGCGCACGAGGGACGCGAGCGGGTGGTACCCGGGGCGGACAAAGCGCGTGTACCGTCCCGCCTCTGTGCGCTGTCGGCGGCATCAGGCAGCATGTCCCCCATGTCCGTACTGACGCGCGACGAAGCGCAGACCCGTGCCCGGCTCCTCGATGTCCATCGCTACGAGATCGCACTCGATCTGACCCGCGGCGACGAGACCTTCGACTCCCGTACCGTCATCCGCTTCACGGTGCGCGGCGACCGGTCGGCCGCGGACACCTTCGTCGAGCTCAAGCCCACCGAACTGCGTTCGGCCACGCTGGACGGACAGCCCCTCGACCCGGAGACCCTGGACGACAACCGGCTGCCGCTCAAGAATCTCACCCCGGGGCACCACGAGCTGCGCATCGACGCCGCCATGCGCTACTCGCACACCGGCGAGGGCATGCACCGCTTCACCGACCCCACCGACGGTGAGACCTACGTCTACACCCAGCTGTTCCTGGACGACATCCAGCGGGTCTTCGCCGCCTTCGACCAGCCCGACCTCAAGGCGGTCTTCGACCTGACCGTCCAGGCACCCGACGGCTGGAGCGTCCTCGCCAACGGCATCACCACCCACGAGGGCGACGGCATCTGGCGCGCCGCCAAGACCCCGCTCATCTCCACCTACCTCGTCGCCGTCGCCGCCGGCCCCTGGCACTCCGTGCGCACCGAGCACCGCGGACTGCCCTTCGGCATCCACTGCCGCCGCTCCCTCGCCCCGTACCTCGACACCGACGCGGACGAAATCCTCGAGATAACCCGCCAGTGCTTCGACCGCTACCACGAGAAGTTCGAGGAGCCCTACCCCTTCGACTCCTACGACCAGGCGTTCGTCCCCGAGTTCAACGCCGGAGCCATGGAGAACCCCGGCCTCGTCACCTTCCGCGACGAGTTCGTCTACCGCTCCGCCGTCACCGACGCCCAGCGCCAGACCCGCGCCATGGTCATCGCCCACGAGATGGCCCACATGTGGTTCGGCGACCTCGTCACCCTGCGCTGGTGGGACGACATCTGGCTGAACGAGTCCTTCGCCGAGTACATGGGCTACCAGACCCTCACCGAAGCCACCCGCTTCACCGACACCTGGACCGACTTCGGCGTCGCCCGCAAGTCCTGGGGATACGACGCCGACCAGCGCCCCTCCACCCACCCGGTGGCCCCCGACTCGGTCGACGACACCGCCTCCGCCCTCCTCAACTTCGACGGCATCTCCTACGCAAAGGGTGCCTCCGCACTGCGGCAGCTGGTGGCCTGGCTCGGCGAGAAGGACTTCCTCGCCGGCATCAACACCCACTTCACCCGCCACCGCTTCGGCAACGCCACCCTCGCCGACTTCGTCGACTCCCTGGCCGCCGCCACCGAACGGGATGTGCACGCCTGGGCCGAGTCCTGGCTGCGCACCACCGGCGTCGACACCCTCACCCCGCACCTCGCCCTGGCCGACGACGGCACCTGCTCCCTCACCGTCGACCGCGACGGCAGCCGCCCCCACCGCATCGCCGTCGGCCTCTACGACCAGGACCTCGCCGACGACGGGGGCCTCACCCTGCGCGAACGCA
Organism: Streptomyces sp. NPDC093261; assembly: GCF_044753645.1. Taxonomy (NCBI): domain Bacteria; kingdom Bacillati; phylum Actinomycetota; class Actinomycetes; order Kitasatosporales; family Streptomycetaceae; genus Streptomyces; species Streptomyces sp. NPDC093261. The sequence goes on along the minus strand of NZ_JBIVNO010000001.1, from coordinate 250,271 downwards.
TCGAGCTGGACCTCCCGCAGAGCGCACCGCAGCCCCTCGGCAAGCGCCCCGCCCTGCTCCTGCTCAACGACAGCGACCTCACCTACGCCAAGGTCCGCTTCGACCCCGACTCCTTCAAGGCCGTCCAGAGCGCCCTGTCCGCCCTGCCCGAGCCGCTCAGCCGCGCGGTCGTGTGGAACGCCCTGCGCGACGCCGTGCGGGACGGCCGCCTCCCCGCCACCGCCTACCTGGAGGCCGCCCGCACCCACCTTCCGCAGGAAACCGACCTGGCCCTCACCGAAGCAGTCCTCGCCTTCGCCTCCGCCCAGGTCGCCGACCGCTACCTGCCCCCCGAGGAGCGGCCCGCCGCCCTCGCCACCCTCGCCCGCCTGTGCCGCGACCTCATCCGCCGCACCGAGGACGGCTCCCACCCCGGGCTGCGGCTGATCGCCGTACGCCACTTCATCGACGCCGCCGCCCACCCCGACACCATCGCCGCCTGGCTCGCCGACGGCACGGTGCCCGGCGGACCCGAACTCGACCCCGAGCTGCGCTGGCGCATCCTGGGCCGCCTCGCCGTCCTCGGTGCCGTCGACGAGACCACGATCGACGGGGAACTCGAGCGCGACCCCAGCGCCACCGGCAGGGAAGGCGCCGCCCGCTGCCGCGCCGCCCTGCCCGACCCCGAGGCCAAGCGGCGCGCCTGGGACGCGATGTTCGCCGGCGACGACCGGAGCGATCTGTCCAACTACCTCTTCACGGCCACCGCACAGGGCTTCTGGCAGCCGGAGCAGGCCGACCTCGTCGCCGAGTACGTCGACCGCTACTGGACCGACGCGCCCGCCCTCGCCGCCCGCCGCGGCCCCGCCATCGCCGTCGCCGCGGGCCGCTGGGCCTTCCCGCGCTACGCCGTGGACGCGGACACCCTCCGCCGGGGCGAGAAGTGCCTGCGCAAGAAGGACCTCGTCCCGGCCCTGCACCGCAGGCTCGTCGACGAACTCGACGACCTGGCACGCGCTCTGCGCGTCCGCGAGGCGTAGTCCGAGCTGTGCCGGCCCGCGCCCGTCACCGGGCACCGGCCGGCACCGGCACTCCCACCCGGCGTCTCACTCTGGCAGCACACCCCGGCACTTCACTCCCGACGTTTCCCGCCCACGGCGACACCCCCTCCGGGTCGGATCGTTGTCCTCTGCGGGCGGCCGAACTCCCTCGCGTGCAGGCCCGATTGCCCCCGCCCCGTGCCCGGAGGACGTCCCATGAGCTTGCCACCCCTCGCCTCAGGGCCCGACGGCCCCAGCGCCCTCGAGCCGCTTCTCGCCACCGTCCTCGACGCCCTCCGGGAAGGCGTACGGCTGCGCGGAGGGCCGCTGCCCGCGGGCGGTCCCGCGGTGGTCGCCGCCCGGGTCCGCGACGCCGTCGGCGACGTACTGCCGGAGAAGGGCGACCCCGACGCCGTACACGCCCTCGTACGCGCCTTCGCCGAGGGCGCCGCAGATCCCGCCGACCCCCGGTGCGCCGCCCATCTGCACTGCCCGCCCCTCGCCGTCGCCACCGCCGCCGACCTCGCCGCCTCCGCCCTCAACCCCTCCCTCGACTCCTGGGACCAGGCCCCGGCGGCATCCGAACTGGAGTCCCTGGTCACCGCGGCTCTCGCCCGGGAGGCCGGTGCGGCCACCGCCCTCGTCACCACCGGCGGCACCGAGTCCAACCAGCTCGCCCTCCTCCTGGCCCGGGAAACCCACGGCAGGGTCCGGCTCGTCTGCGGATCAGCCGCCCACCACTCCCTGACCCGTGCCGCCTGGCTCCTCGGCCTGCCCGAACCCGTCGTCCTCCCCACCCCGCGCGGCACCCTCGACCCCGCCGCCCTCGCGGAAGCCCTCAGGAGCCTGCCCCAGCCGCGCGGACCGGTCCTCGTCGCCGCCACCGCGGGCACCACCGACGCCGGACTCATCGACCCCCTGCCCGCCCTCGCCGACGTGTGCGCCGCCCACGGCGCCCGCCTCCACATCGACGCCGCGTACGGGGGCGGACTCCTCTTCAGCGACCGCCACCGCCCGAAGCTCGCCGGCCTGGACCGCGCCCATACGGTCACCCTCGACCTGCACAAACTCGGCTGGCAGCCGGTGGCCGCCGGCCTCCTCGCCGTTCGCGACCCGCACGACCTGCGGGCCCTGCGTCACCGCGCGGACTATCTCAACGCCGACGACGACACCGAGGCGGGCCTGCCCGACCTCCTCGGGCGCTCCCTGCGCACCACCCGGCGCCCCGACATCCTCAAGATCGCCGTCACCCTCAAGACCCTCGGCCGCACCGGGCTCGGCGCCCTCGTCGACCAGGTCTGCGCCCGCACACAGGAACTCGCGCAGCTCATCTCGGCACACCCCGCCTTCGAGCTGTACACCCCGCCCACCATCAGCACCGTCCTGTTCCGGCCCGCCGGAGCCCGCGACGACACCGTCGCCGCCGTCCGCCGCACCCTCCTCCACGCCGGCCGCGCCGTCCTCGGCCGCGCCCGGCTCGACGGCCGCCTCTGGCTCAAGGCCACCCTCCTCAACCCCCACACCCGGCCCGGCGACCTGGCCGCGCTCCTGAACCTGGTGGAAGGAAGCACGCCCCGATGACCCCCCGCCCGCCCCACGACCTCCCGCCGCACGACCTCCCGGCCCCCCGCGACCTGGTCGGCATCGGCATCGGCCCGTTCAATCTCTCCCTCGCCGCCCTCGCCCACCCCCTCGCCGAACTCGACACCGCGTTCTACGAGCAGCGCCCCGGCTTCGACTGGCACCCCGGCCTCCTCATCGACGGCGCCACCCTCCAGGTCCCCTTCCTCGCCGACCTGGTGACCCTCGCCGACCCCGCCAGCCCCTGGTCCTTCCTCAACTACCTCAAGAGCCGCGACCGCCTCTTCCCCTTCTATTTCGCCGAGCGCTTCCATATCCAGCGCGCCGAATACGACGCCTACTGCCGCTGGGTCGCGGGCCACCTCCCCGGTCTCCACTTCGGCCACCAGGTCGACACCGTCCGCTGGAACCCGGAGCACGAGGTCTTCGAGGTGGACTTCACCCGACTCGGCCCGGACGGGGAGGCCGAGGCCCTCGGCCGGACCCGGGCACGCGCCATCGTCCTGGGCGTCGGCACGGAACCGCACGTCCCCGAACCGCTGGCCCCCCTCGTCGACGCACCCGGTGTGCCCGTCATCCACGCCGCCGACTACCTGCGGCACCGTGAGCAGTTCCTCGCCGCCGGACACATCACCGTCGTCGGCGCCGGCCAGTCGGGCGCCGAGGTCTTCCTCGACCTGCTGCGCCACCGGCCCGTCGGGTGCGAACGGATCCACTGGCTCGCCCGCACCGAGGCGTTCGCCCCGATGGAGTACTCCAAGCTGGGCCTGGAACACTTCACACCCGACTACACGCGCTACTTCCACGCCCTCGCCGAACCCGTGCGCGACCGCCTCGTCTCCGCGCAGTGGCAGCTCCACAAGGGCATCGACGCCGGCACCAGCGCCGCCATCCACGACGAGTTGTACCGCCGCACCCTGCACGGCGGCTGGCCCGACGCCGTCCTCACTCCCGGCGTGCACGTCCGCACCGCGGAACACCTCGCCGGCGGCACGATCCGGCTTCACCTGGAACACACCCAGCAGAACACCCGCTCCGGCCTGACCACCGACGCCGTCGTCCTCGCCACGGGCTACCGCGAGCGCCCCCTGGACGGCATCCTCGCCGGACTCGCCCCCTACCTGTGCCGCGACAGCAGCGAACGGCCGTACATCGACGACCAGTTCCGCATGGTCCTCGACCCCTGTGTCACCGGCCGCATCCACGTCCAGAACGCCGAACTCCACACCCACGGCGTCGGCACCCCGGACCTCGGCCTCGCGGCCTGGCGCAGCGCCACCATCCTCAACTCCTTGACCGGCAAGGAGCCCTACCCGCTGCCCCGGCGCACCGCCTTCACCACCTTCGGACTCCGTGAGCCCGGCCCGAGGCCGTCCGTCCCGGCGGCCCGAGGCCTCATCCCGCTCGCCGAGGGGCGGTAGGCCGACGGGAAGCCTTCGGGAGCCGGCGGGGAGCACGGTCCGCACCGAGTCCGTCTCCCCTGCCCCCGAACGCCGGGGGCGCCGACGCGAAAACCGCGCCGGCGCCCCCGATCCGTCCCCTTCGAGGCCCTGGAGGATGCCGGAGCCTCAGAAAACCGGAGTGCCGTTCTTGCACTCCTCGGTGAACGGTCGACGACGCGCGTAGACCCGTTCATGGCCAGCCGAAACAGACCCCAGAGGTTTCCCTCCAGTGACCGGTATATGACTTGGCGTCAGCTCATCGGTGACAGAGTGGGACGTATGACCTCCACCCCCGTGGAAACCCAGCCGGCGCCCGTCCCCTACGGCACCCCGGACGCCCCCCGCCTCGCCGTCCGCGGAGAGGCCCACCTCGAGGTCGCCCCCGACATCGCCCGCCTCGGCATCACCGTCAGCGCACGCGGCACCGACCGCCGCACCACCCTCGACGACCTCACCCGGCGCAACACCACGGTCCTCGACCTCGTCCGCACCTACGCGGACGCCGTCGGGCGGCTGGAGACCGGACACCTCACCCTCAGCCCCGAACTGACGGAAGGCGGCCACGGCGAACGCGTCCACGCCCACCACGGCCGCGTCCACGTCACCGCCGAGCTGACCGACTTCACGGCACTCGGCGAACTGACCACCCGCCTGGCCGCCCTGGAGCTCACCCATGTCGAGGGCCCCTGGTGGGACCTCAGCCCCGACTCACCCGCCCATCGCGAAGCCCGCCGGCAAGCCGTGCACGAGGCGGTCCGACGCGCTCGCGAATACGCCGACGCCCTCGGCACCACCCTGACGGCCCTCGTCGAGCTCGCCGACATCGGCGCCGAGAACGCCGAGCGGCCCTCCTCCGCGCCCCGGTCCGCGCACCGGACGGCCCTCGACGGCACGGTTTCCGCGCACGGACCCGCCGCCCTCGCCCTCGAACCCCAGCGGCAACATGTATACGCCCGGATCACCGCACGATTCACCATGGCACCGCCGCGGCTGTAGCCACCGGCGTCACACCCGTCACCGAAATGCGGGGCACGAGGGAAAACCATCCGTATTTCGCTCCGGATGCTCATCGGAGCGCGCCACCGCACAATTCAACACTTGTCAATAAGGCTTCACGCAAAGGTTGTTGAGTGGTCACGCCGAACGAATTCTCTACCCACCGGTAAGGCATACGCTCGACGCATGCGCCGAGCGAAGATCGTTTGTACATTGGGGCCCGCCACCGACTCGTACGACCAGATCAAGGCACTGGTCGAAGCCGGAATGGACGTCGCCCGATTCAACCTCAGCCACGGCAGCTACGCCGATCACGAGAAGCGCTACCAGCGCGTACGCAAGGCTTCCGAGGAAACCGGCCGCAGCGTGGGAATCCTCGCCGACCTTCAGGGCCCGAAGATCAGACTCGGCCGCTTCACCGAAGGCCCCGTACTCCTTGAACGCGGGGACACCTTCACCATCAGCGTGGAGGAAGGCGTCGAAGGGGACCGCCAGACCTGCGGGACCACCTACGCCGGCCTCGCCTCCGACGTCACCCCGGGTGAACGCATCCTCGTCGACGACGGCAAGGTGTGCCTGGAGGTCACCTCCGTCGACGGCCCCCGGGTCCACACGACGGTCGTCGAGGGCGGCATGGTCTCGGACCACAAGGGGCTGAACCTGCCGGGCGTCGCCGTCTCCGTCCCCGCGCTCTCCAAGAAGGACGAGGACGACCTGCGCTGGGCCCTGCGCACCGGCTTCGACGTCATCGCGCTCTCCTTCGTCCGCAGCGGCCGGGACGCCAGGGACGTCCACCGCATCATGGAGGAGGAGGGCCGCCGCCTCCCCGTCATCGCCAAGGTGGAGAAACCGCAGGCCGTCGAGAACATCGACGAGATCGTGGCGGCCTTCGACGGCATCATGGTGGCCCGCGGCGACCTGGGCGTCGAAATGCCGCTCGAACAGGTGCCCATCGTGCAGAAGCGCGCGGTCAAGCTCGCCAAGCGCAATGCCAAGCCCGTCATCGTCGCCACCCAGATGCTCGACTCGATGATCGAGAACTCGCGCCCGACGCGTGCCGAGGCCTCGGACGTGGCGAATGCCGTCATCGACGGCACGGACGCCGTGATGCTCTCCGGCGAGACCAGCGTCGGCAACCACCCCGTCGAGACGGTCAGGACGATGGCCCGCATCGTCGAGGCGGCCGAGGAGGACATCCTCGCCAAGGGCCTGCCGCCCCTGACCGAGAACAGCAAGCCGCGCACCCAGGGCGGCGCCGTCGCCCGCGCCGCCGCGGAGATCGGAGACTTCCTCGGAGCGAAGTTCCTGGTCGCCTTCACCCAGTCGGGCGACACCGCCCGTCGGCTGTCCCGCTACCGCTCCCCGATCCCGGTCCTCGCCTTCACCCCGGAGCCGGCCACGCGCTCCCAGCTGAACCTCACCTGGGGCGTGGAGACCTTCCTGGGGCCGCACGTCGACTCCACGGACGCGATGGTCGACCAGGTCGATGAGCTGCTGCTGAAGTACGGCCGCTGCGAGCGGGGCGACATCGTGGTGATCACGGCGGGCTCCCCGCCCGGGGTCTCGGGCTCGACGAACATGGTGCGGGTCCATCACATCGGCGAGGACGACAGTCCCCGGTAGACGACGGAGCGCGTGACAAGGGCCCCTCTCGAAGGGGCCCTTGTGCGCAGTCAGTACTTCGGGCCCACGTGCTCGTCGAGGAGCGCGACGGAGGCCTTGCGGGCGACGGAGATGTTGCGTGCGTTCGCCAGTCTCCATTCGACGCCTATGCGGTCCAGGGTGTCCGTGAAGAGCTGGACGATGTCACGGGACAGGTTGCTGAAGAAGTACCGCGGATACTCGTAGCGCCTGCGCTCACCATCGACGAGCCGGGTGGTCCAGTTGGTGGTGCGACAGCCGTCGGAGTGGATGAGGCCGCGGATGAACTCCCAGGGGTGAGCATCGACGACGTCCTGCTGCCAGGGTTCGAGGGCGATCCGGCGCTCGTGCTTCTTGCCGGGGCCGTGCTGGGGGAAGAGGCAGGGCCAGTGCTTGCTGGAACTGCTGACCGCTATGCAACCCTGTCTCCCCACACGGAAGACGCTGTTCGACGGGCGCACAGCACGCATTGCCTCCTCACATGCGTCGATGATGCCCGGCCAGGCCCTGTCCAGGACCACGCGCAGGAAGTAGACGCCTCTGCGGTGAGGACTGATGCAGCCGTCGCCGAGATAGAGGCCGAGAAGGTAGGCGTACGCCGCAGGGGCTTCCGGTGACCTCGGGACGTCCTGACACCTGGGGCAGGGATTGCCCGCGCGCGGCCCGGTTTCGCCGTGCGTCCGCCAGGAGCGGATCGCATACCGAGAAATCCCCGTCTCCCTGCTGACGGAGTTCAGACTGCGCCCCTCGGCCACCAGAGCCAGGGCTCGCTTGCGCGTACCCATGTCGTACATGGGTCCACTCTCCGCGACCGATCGTTCCTGTGCGCAGCAAGAAGCGGACGTTCACGAGAATGAGAACGTCCACCTCTGGAATGGTGACCTTGGAATCTTAAGAAAAGTGCCCCGGGTGGGATTCGAACCCACACCGTATGCTGTTTGAGAGCACTGCCTCTACCGATTGGGCTACCGGGGCCCAACGAATCGAAGGTTGACCTCGACCCGCTGCCTGTCCACCATACCGTAGCTAGGTAGGCTTCTGGGAGCAGTACTTGCCTGCCCTGGAACAAGGAGCCCGCGTGACCGCCCCCGAGTCGCCCCAGCCCGTTGCCGACGACGACAAGTCGCACGTGCCCCCGCTGACGACCCGTGTCGTCATCGCGGAGGACGAGGCGCTCATCCGGCTCGACCTCAAAGAGATGCTCGAGGAGGAGGGCTACAACGTCGTCGGGGAGGCCGGCGACGGCGAGCAGGCCGTGGAGCTGGCCCGTGAGCACAAGCCCGACCTGGTGATCCTCGATGTGAAGATGCCGAAGCTCGACGGCATCTCGGCGGCCGAGAAGATCGCCGAGGAGCGCATCGCCCCGGTGCTGATGCTGACCGCCTTCTCGCAGCGCGACCTCGTAGAGCGGGCGCGCGACGCCGGTGCCATGGCGTACCTGGTGAAGCCGTTCAGCAAGAGCGACGTCGTCCCGGCGATCGAGATGGCCGTCTCGCGGTTCAACGAGCTGAAGACGCTGGAGAAGGAGGTCGCGGACCTCACACAGCGGCTGGAGACCCGCAAGCTGGTGGACCGCGCGAAGTCGATCCTCCAGACGGAGTACGGGCTGACCGAGCCGGCCGCCTTCCGCTGGATCCAGAAGACCTCCATGGACCGGCGGATGTCGATGCAGCAGGTCGCCGAGGCGGTCATCCAGGACGCCGAGGAGAAGAAGGCCTCCAAGGGCTGAGCGGCGCGTACGCCATACGGTGAGGCCCGCACCCCCGGCACAGGGGTGCGGGCCTTGCCGTATCGGTCCGTGGGAGCGGTCAGTCCTCGCCGAGGTACGCCTTCCGCACCGACTCGTCGTGCAGCAGATCCTGCCCGGTGCCGGAGAGCACGATGTTCCCGACCTCCATGACATGACCGTGGTCGGCGAGCGACAGGGCCGCCTGGGCGTTCTGCTCGACCAGGAGGATCGTCGTGCCCTGGGACTTCAGCTCGGCGATGGTCGCCATGATCTTCTGCATCATGATGGGGGAGAGACCCATCGACGGTTCGTCGAGCATGAGCAGCTTCGGCTGGGACATCAGGGCCCGGCCCATCGCCAGCATCTGCTGCTCACCGCCGGAGAGGGTGCCCGCGGCCTGCTTCCTGCGCTCCCCGAGGATGGGGAAGAGGTCGTAGGCGCGCTGGATGTCCTTCTCGATGCCCGGCTTGTCGCTGCGCAGGAACGCCCCGAGTCGCAGATTGTCCTCGATGGTCATACGGGGAAAGATGTGCCGCCCCTCGGGGGAGTGGGCGAGTCCCAGGGAGACCACCTGGTGTGCGGGGACCTTCTTGAGCGATCTGCCGTTGAACTTGATCTGGCCGCCGACCGGCTTGAGGAGGCCGGAGAGCGTGCGCAGGGTCGTGGTCTTGCCGGCGCCGTTGGTGCCGATGAGGGTGACGACCTCGCCGGCGTCGACCTTGAAGGAGATGCCCTTGACGGCTTCGATCTTGCCGTAGGCGACCCTGAGGTCCTCGACTTCGAGCAGTGCGGTCATCGGTCGTTCTCCTTGCCGGGCGCGGCGTCCGTCGTGGTCTCGGCCTGTGCCTCGGCGGCCTCGACCTCGGCGAGCTCTTCGTCGCCGGGGGCGTTCTCGAACGGTTCTCCGAGGTAGGCGGCGATGACCCGTTCGTCGCCCTGGACGGTCGCGCTGTCGCCCTCGACGAGTTTCTCGCCCTGGACGAGGACGGCGACGCGGTCGCAGAGGTTGAAGATGAAGCGCATGTCGTGCTCGATGACGAGGACGGCGATGCCCTTGTCCCGGATGGCGAGGACGAGTTCCTCGGTGGCCCGGGTCTCCTGCGGGTTCATGCCGGCGGTGGGTTCGTCGAGGAGCAGCAGGCCCGGCTCGCTGGCGAGGGCGCGGGCGATCTCGAGCTTGCGCTGTTCGCCGTAGGGGAGGTTGCGGGCGAGGTGTTCGGCCTTGTCGGCGAGGCCGACGAACTCCAGGAGTTCCATGGCGCGTTCGCGGGAGGCGGTCTCCGCGCGGTGGAAGCCGGGGCCGCGCAGCACGGCGGACCAGAAGCCCTCCTTGGTGCGGGTGTGCCGGCCGACCAGCACGTTCTCCAGGACCGTCATATTGGAGAAGAGACGGATGTTCTGGAAGGTGCGGGCGATGCCGGCGGCGGTGACCTTGAACGACTTGGGCGGCAGGACGCTGCCCTTGTAGCGGACCTCGCCCTCGGTGGGGACGTACAGGCCCGTGAGGCAGTTGAAGAAGGTGGTCTTGCCGGCGCCGTTGGGGCCGATGAGGCCGACGATCTCGCCGCTGTTGACGGTGAGGTCGACGCCGCGCACGGCGGTGAGGCCGCCGAAGCGCATGGTGACGCCGCGTGCGTCGAGCACGACCTCGCCGGGGGCGGTGGCGCCCGGGGTGGCGTCCTGGGTGGTGGTGTCGGTGGTCATCGTGGTCAGGCCCCTGTCGTGCTGAGGACTGTGGGCGCTTCGGCCTCTTCGTGGAATTCCAGCTGACGGCGCCGGTTGGGGATGAGGCCCTCCGGACGGAAGCGCATCAGCAGGATGAGTGCGACACCGAAGGCGAAGAGCTGGTAGTCGCCGAGGAACTGGAGCTTGTTGGGGATGAGGAAGAGCAGTGCGGCGCCGATGAGGGGGCCGCTGATGGTGCCCATGCCGCCGAGGACGACCGCGGCGAGCAGGAAGGCCGAGTTGGGCGGGATGGGGCCGGCGAAGAGGTACTGCTCGGGGGTGACCGTGTAGGTGACGTGCGCCTGTACGGTGCCGGCGAGACCGGCGAGGGAGGCGCCGACGGCGAAGGCGATGAGCTTGACCCGGAAGCCGTTGATGCCCATGGCGAGTGCGGCGGTCTCGTCCTCGCGGATGGCGACCCAGGCCCGGCCGATGCGGGAGTTGCCGCTGCGCCGGAAGACGAGCACGACGACGGCGGTGATGATGAGCATCAGGAAGAAGTAGTTGGCGAAGCGGCCGATGGTGAAGCCGGCGATGTTGTGCTGGGCGCCGAAGTCGAAGCCGAGGATGTCGAGGTTGGGGATCGACGCGATGCCGTTGGAGCCGTTGGTGAGGTCGGGTCCGGAGGTGCCGTCGAGGTTGTTGGCCGTGATGCGGAAGATCTCACCGAAGCCGAGGGTGACGATGGCGAGGTAATCGCCGCGCAGGCGCAGCGTGGGGGCGCCGATGAGGACGCCGAACACGAGGGAGGCGGCGGCGCCGATGAGGACGGCGGCCCAGAAGGGGAAGTGGACGTGGAAGGGGGAGTTGGGGGAGCCGGAGACCAGGGCCGCGGCGTAGGCGCCGACGCCGAGGAAGGCGACGTAGCCGAGGTCGAGGAGGCCGGCGAGGCCGACGACGATGTTCAGGCCGAGGGCGACGGTGGCGAAGATGAGGATGTAGACGCCGATGGTCGCGTACTGGTCGTCGGTCTGGGTGAAGGGGAACAGCGCCGCCGCGACGAACGCGCCGCAGATGGTGATGTTCTGGTGGCGGGCGGTGAGCTGGGAGGCCTGGCTGATCAGGCCGGCCTTGTTGAGGGCGGCGAAGCCGAGGCCGGCGGTGAGCAGGAAGCCGATGAAGAGTTCGTCGTACTCGGTGCCGATGCCGTAGGTGAAGACGGTCAGCCCCAGCGCCATGATCGCGACGATGATCAGGATCTCGGCGTAGGCGGGCAGCTTGCCGAGGGGACGCGGGGTGCCGGAGGCGAAGGCGGCCTTGACCGTCTCCCACTGGTGGGCGGCCTTGCGCCGGAAGCGTTCTCCGGAGGTCTCGTCGGGGTCGGCGGGGTCGGGCACGGGCCGCTGGAAGGGCAGGGCCAGGGCGCCGATCAGGGCGGCGAGGCTGGTGACGGCCACGAGGTAGCCGCCGGGCTCGAGGTTGACGAGTCCGCCGAGTTCGACGCTGATCGCCAGGACCGTGTACCAGGCGGTGGCGAAGGTGGTGAGGGCGGCGAACTTGAGGGCTCCGTCGGCGCCGGCGGGGACGAGCCAGCCAAGGCCCTTGATGCCGTAGGAGGCGAGGGCGAACAGGGTGGTGAGGACGCCGCCGATGAGGACGAGGACCTGGAGGCCGCCCGGGTAGCCGTAGACGGTGAGGTCGCCGGGGAAGTCGGCGGTCCACGTCCAGGACAGGAAGGTGGAGATGATGGTGAGGACTCCGCCGGCGGTGGCGAGGGCGCGGCCGATGTGCGGCGGGATGCCGATGAGACCGGACGGGGCGCCGGTGGCGGGGGTGCTCGGGGTGTCGGGTGCGGTGGTCTGTGTGGTCATCGGTGTCACGCCCTGTCCGCGACGCGCTCGCCGAGCAGGCCCTGTGGCCTGAACAGCAGCACGAGGATGAGGAGTACGAACGCCCAGACGTCTGCCCAGGACTGGCTGCCGAACTTGCCCATGCCGGGGAGGTCGGCGATGTAGGCGGTGGCCAGGGTCTCGGCGACGCCGAGGACGATGCCGCCGATCATGGCTCCGTAGATGTTGCCGATGCCACCGAGGACGGCCGCGGTGAAGGCCTTGAGGCCGAGGATGAAGCCCATGCGGAAGTCGATCTGACCGTACTTCAGGCCGTAGGCGACACCGCCGACGGCGGCGAAGGCGGCGCCGAGGGCGAAGGCGACCACGATGATGCGGTCGGTGTTGATGCCCATGAGCTTGGCGGTGTCGGGGTCCTGGGCGGTCGCCTGCATGCCGCGTCCGGTGCGGGTCTTCATGACGAAGTAGGCGAGGACGGCCATGCTGATGGGGGCCGCGAGGATGAGGAAGATGTCACCGGTCTGGATGGTGACACTGCCGAGGTGGAAGGGGCCTCCGCCGATCTGCGGGAAGGTGCGGGCGGACTTGGCGTCGGGGTACCAGGCCCAGACCGCCTGCTGGAGGGCGAGGGAGAGGCCGATGGCCGTGATGAGGGGGGCCAGGCGGGGTGCGTTGCGCAGGGGCCGGTAGGCGAACCGCTCCGCTCCCACGGCCACGATGACGGCGACCAGGATGGCGCCGATGAGCATCAGCGGCAGGGCGACCCACATGGAGGTGCCGTCGGGCAGGATGTACGCGTAGACCGTGAGGGCGCCGAAGGCCCCGGTCATGAAGATCTCGCCGTGGGCGAAGTTGATGAGCTGGACGATGCCGTAGACCATTGTGTAGCCGATGGCGACCAGCCCGTACATGGATCCTAGTAGCAGGCCGTTGACCAGCTGCTGCGGCAGTTCGTTCACCGCATGTCCTCCGAGACTTTCGGACGTTCGACGGATGTGGCCGGATGCGAGTGCGCGCGGGGCGCCAGTGGAACAGCGCCCCGCGCGGCTCGTGGGTGGTGCGGGGTGGGGATCAGCCGGTGTAGGTACCGGACTTGACCGGCGCCCAGGCACCGTTCTTCACGGCGTACACGGTGAGCTGCTTGTTCGTCGTGTCACCGAACTCGTCGAAGGAGACCTTGCCGGTCACACCGTCGAAGGAGACGTTCTGCATCGCGGCGGTGACCTTCGCGCGGGCGTCGGAGGGAAGCTTGCCGCCGTTGTCGTCGACGACCTTCTTCACGGCCTCGATGACGGCCCACGCGGAGTCGTAGGAGTAGCCGCCGTACGCCGCGTAGTCCTCCTTGTATCCGCCGGCCTTGTAGTTGGCCACGAAGTCCTTGGCGGAGGGGAGCTGGTCGACCGGGGCGCCGACCGAGGTGGCGAGGTCGCCGGTGCTGTCGGCGCCGGCCAGCTTGATGAAGGTCGGGTCGTAGATGCCGTCGCCGCCGACGACCGGGATCTTGGCGCCCGCGGCCTTGATCTGCTTGCTGAGCGGGCCGGCCTGCGGGTACTCGCCACCGTAGTAGACGACGTCCGCGCCGGAGTTCTTCACCTTGGTGGCGACCGCGGAGAAGTCCTTGGTGTCGGGGTTGATGTGCTCGGTGCCGGCGACGGTGCCGCCGAGCTTCTTGAACTCCTGGGTGAAGGTGGCTGCGAGGCCCGCGCCGTAGGTCTTCTTGTCGTCGATGACGAAGACCTTCTTCTTCTTGGCGTCGTTGTAGACGTACTGCGCGGCGAACGGGCCCTGGATGGCGTCCGTGGTCGCGGTACGGAAGTACGACTTGTATGTGCGGGCCTTCTTGGTCTGCCAGTTGGTGCCCTGGGTGAGGGCGGGGTTGGTGTTGGCCGGGGAGACCTCGACCAGCTTGGCGTCGTCGAAGACCTTCTGCATGGACTCGGCCACGGAGGAGTTGAGCGGGCCGACGGCGCCGAGGACGCTGCTGTCGGCGACGAGCTTGGTGGCGTTCTGCTGGCCTGAGGAGGGCTGGGCCTGGTCGTCGAGGGCCTCGATCTTGAAGGTGACGCCCTTGACGTAGTTCTGCTTGTTCGCGGTCTTGACCGCGAGGTCCACCGAGTTCTTGATGCCCAGCCCCAGCGCGGACAGGTCGCCGGTCAGCGGCGCGTCGACTCCGATGGTGACGGTGGTGCCGCCGCCGTTGGCGGAATCCGAGCTCTTGCCGTTGTCGCGCGAGCCGCAGGCGGTGAGGGTCAGTGCACCCGCCGCCAGCGCGGCGGTGATGGCGATGAGCGAACGATGACGCACGATCAGTCCTTTCCCTGGCACGGCCCTCCCCCCTGGAAGAGGCCGAGTCGAGCGCTGGGCCGAAGTGACATTCAGACCGCGCGGTGACTGGCCGTGACTCTAAGCGTGGGCAGGGAACATCGAGGAGGGTCTGACCGAGGCTGTGACGCTCTTGTTATGACACGAGGTAATGCAGAGCGGTACTGCACGGGCGGAAGGGCGGAATTCCAGCCGATTCGCCCGGTCCACATAGTGAGAATCCGCAGGACGAGCGTAGCTGCGTTCAGGCGTGTCGGCCGTTTTGGTGATTACCGGGAATGGTTGCCACAGGCGACGTGCAGGGCCGCAGAGAGGTCGTGGGCATAGCGTGAGCCGAGGATGTAACTGTGGGCCTCTATTGCGCGCGTATTACGCAGAGTTACGTCCAGGAAAGGGAGTCCGGCGTTCTCAGGTACTTTTCCGCATTCGGTCACATGCATGGTGATCGCGATCTTGCGGGCAGCGCCCGCCTCTGTGCGGAAAGGGGGGCGCGGGGACGAGGTCACGGAAAGCCCCGCGTAGGGCTGCCCCATTCGGGCCACGGTGACCGGCGGGCCCGACTGCACGCTCAGTACCACCGACAGGCTGAAGCTTCGGGGCGGAGCGCTGCGGGGCGTGGGCTCCGGGTTCAGGTAGGCGATGTCGACGACCTGGGAGGGGTACGGCGGCGGGGGCGCCGGCGGAGGCGGAGGCTTCCGCGGGCGGGTGGCGTAGAGGGAGCCGCCGCCCGCGAGGAGGGCGGCCACCGTTGCCGTCGTGAGGAGCACCCGGCGGTGGCGGCCGTACAGCCGGGCGAGGGACCCGGGGGAAGAGCCCGGTGGGCGCGGGGGGTCCGGGTTCCGGTCGTCGTCCCACGCGCGCGTGCCCTCGCCGGGCTCGACGGGACCGACGCCGCTCACTGCCAGGGGCCCTTGCTCGGGCCGCCGGTGCGATACCAGCCGGCACAGCCCTCACGCGCCTGACGGCCTATCAAGTGGCGTGCGGCGGAGGCACCCTGACGCCGCTTCACGACCCGGGCGGCGTCCACGACCGCCCGTAGGACCTCGTACTGCCCGTTGGACAGCCCCATCGACTGGTAGTCCCCGTAGGTGCCGCTGTCCAGCACCTTGCGGGACCAGTACGCGACGACCCGCGCGCACAACTCGTCGGGAGGCGTGGCCCCGGGGGACGCCGAGGCGGAGACGGCCGCCTCGGCGTCCCCCGGGCCGGTGGAGCCCGAGTGGCCGCAGGCGGCCGTCGTCACACCCGTCACAAGGGCCAGTCCGAGCCATAGCCCACGCACCGTCAGCCCCGGCCTGGGGGCTCTGCCCGTCGCCATGCCATGACGCTAAGGCGCCGGTCGCCCAGGATCAACGGCGGTGCGGACGCCGGCTCAGCCCCCGCTGGGAAGGTGGTCCCCGTCGCCCGGCCGCACATCGCGCAGGAGGCAGGTCAGACGGGCCGTGCACACCCGCTTGCCGTCCTCGTCGCTGATCACGATCTCGTACGTCGCCGTCGAGCGCCCCCGGTGGACGGGCGTGGCGACGCCGGTGACCAGACCTGAGCGCACCCCCCGATGGTGGGTGCAGTTCAGGTCGACGCCGACGGCGATCTTGGAGCTGCCGCCGTGGAGCATGGAGCCGACCGAGCCGAGGGTCTCGGCGAGCACGGCGGACGCGCCTCCGTGGAGCAGTCCGTACGGCTGGGTGTTGCCCTCCACGGGCATCGTGCCGACGACCCGCTCCGCGGAGGCCTCGATGATCTGGACGCCCATACGCGTGCCGAGGTGTCCGGCGGAGAAGAGGGCGGGCAGGTCGACGCCGAGCGCGGCGTACTCGTCGACGACTTCCTGCGGGAACTTCACGGTCTGCTGCTCGCCCATGGGGCACGGCTCCGTTCGTCGGGATCGGTCATTCGCCTCAGGCTGAGCAAACGCTCAGTCGGCCGCCGATTGTTCCAGGCGCACCACGACGGACTTGCTCGCGGGGGTGTTGCTGGTGTCCGCGGTGGCGTCCAGCGGGACCAGGACGTTCGTCTCCGGGTAGTAGGCGGCCGCGCAGCCGCGGGCCGTGGGGTAGTGGACGACTCGGAAGCCCGGGGCGCGCCGCTCGACGCCGTCCCTCCACTCGCTCACCAGGTCGACATACGACCCGTCGGCCGCGCCCAGGACCCGGGCGTCCTCCGGGTTCACCAGTACCACCCGGCGGCCGTTGGTGATGCCCCGGTAGCGGTCGTCGAGGCCGTAGATCGTGGTGTTGTACTGGTCGTGCGAGCGCAGGGTCTGGAGCAGCAGCCGGCCCTCGGGCAGTCTCGGGTACTCCACGGCGGCCGCCGTGAAGTTGGCCTTGCCGGTGGCGGTGGGGAAGCGGCGCTCGTCGCGCGGCGCGTGGGGGAGCGCGAAGCCGCCGGGGCGGGCCACGCGCGCGTTGAAGTCCTCGAAACCGGGGATCACACGGGCGATGCGGTCGCGGATGGTCGCGTAGTCCTTCTCGAACTCTTCCCACGGCACCGTGCTGCCGTCGCCGAGCACGCGGCGCGCCAGGCGGCACACGATGGCCGGCTCGGACAGCAGGTGAGCGCTCGCCGGATCCAGACGGCCACGGGAGGCGTGCACCATGCCCATGGAGTCCTCGACGGTCACGAACTGCTCGCCGCCGCCCTGGAGATCGCGCTCGGTGCGGCCGAGGGTGGGCAGGATCAGGGCATGCGCCCCCGTGACGGTGTGCGAGCGGTTCAGCTTGGTCGACACGTGCACGGTGAGACGGGCCCGGCGCATGGCCGCCTCGGTGACCTCGGTGTCGGGCGACGCGGACACGAAATTGCCGCCCATCGCGAAGAAGACCTTCGCCTCACCGTCCCGCAGCGCGCGGATGGCCCCTACGACGTCGTAGCCGTGCTCGCGTGGCGGGGCGAACCCGAACTCCTTCTCCAGGGCGTCCAGGAAGGCGGGCGCGGGCCGCTCGAAGATGCCCATCGTGCGGTCGCCCTGCACGTTCGAGTGGCCGCGCACCGGGCAGACGCCCGCCCCCGGGCGGCCGATGTTGCCGCGCAGCAGCAGGAAGTTCACGACCTCGCGGATGGTGGCCACGGCGTGCTTGTGCTGGGTGAGACCCATGGCCCAGCAGACGATGGTGCGCTTCGAGGCGAGGACCATCCGCAGGGCCTGCTCGATCTCGGCGCGGGTCAGACCGGTCGCGGTGAGCGTCTCGTCCCAGTCGGCGGCGCGCGCGGCCTCGGCGAACTCCTCGAAGCCATGGGTGTGCTCGCGGACGAACTCCTCGTCGACCGCGCCCTCCGTCTGGAGGATCAGTTTGTTGAGGAGGCGGAAGAGGGCCTGGTCGCCCCCGATGCGGATCTGGAGGAACAGATCCGTCAGGGCGGCACCCTTCAGCATGCCCTGGGGGGTCTGCGGGTTCTTGAAGCGCTCCAGGCCCGCCTCGGGCAGCGGGTTGACGCTGATGATCCTCGCCCCGTTCCCCTTGGCCCTCTCCAGGGCCGACAGCATGCGGGGGTGGTTGGTGCCGGGGTTCTGCCCGGCGACGATGATCAGGTCCGCCTGGTGGAGATCCTCGAGCAGGACGCTGCCCTTGCCGATGCCGATCGTCTCGGAGAGCGCGGAACCGGACGACTCGTGGCACATGTTCGAGCAGTCCGGCAGGTTGTTGGTGCCCAGTTCGCGGGCGAAGAGCTGGTACAGGAACGCGGCCTCGTTGCTGGTGCGGCCCGAGGTGTAGAAGACGGCCTCGTCGGGGGAGCCCAGCGCGGCGATCTCCTCGGCGACGATGTCGAAGGCGCGCTCCCAGGTGACCGGCTCGTAGCGGTCCGCCCCTTCGGGGAGGTACATGGGGTGCGTGAGGCGCCCCTGCTGCCCCAGCCAGTAGCCGCTGCGGGCGGCGAGGTCGGCCACGGGGTGCGCGGCGAAGAACTCCGGGGTGACCCGGCGCAGGGTGGCCTCCTCCGCGACCGCCTTCGCGCCGTTCTCACAGAACTCCGCCGTGTGCCGGTGGTCGGGCTCCGGCCAGGCGCAGCCCGGGCAGTCGAAGCCGTTCTTCTGGTTGACCCGGAGGAGGGTGAGCGCGGTGCGGCGCACACCCATCTGCTGCTGGGCGATGCGCAGAGTGTGTCCGATGGCGGGCAGCCCCGCCGCCGCGTGCTTCGGCTCGGCGACCCGCGGCGCGTCCTGAACCGGGTCCCCCTTGGGCGCCTTGCTGGCCATCGCGGTCCTCCCCTTCGCGTCCCACCTGTGAGGTGTGTCTCCGATCCTCGCACGGGCCGCCGACAAGGACGGCGGCCGGTCGCGCGAAGAGCGTGCTGGCTCCGCCATGTACACGCTTTCCCGACGCTTCGTCGCCCGGAGGGCGCGTACTGTCACGCCGTCTACTCGCGGCGGGCCCTCAGGCCGCGGGAGTCACGAGGCCGGGTCGCCCTCGGACCGAGGCGGGCCCGAGTGTCAGTGGAGCGTGGCAGGATCGGGGACGTGGCAGAAACAGCATCGAAGAAGACCGAGAAGACCTCCGGCGGCGGCCGTCCCCGGCTGATGCTCATGGACGGGCACTCACTGGCCTACCGCGCGTTCTTCGCGCTGCCCGCGGAGAACTTCACGACCGCGACGGGCCAGCCGACGAACGCGATCTACGGCTTCGCGTCGATGCTGGCGAACACGCTGCGCGACGAGGCGCCCACGCACTTCGCCGTGGCGTTCGACGTCTCCCGCAAGACCTGGCGCTCCGAGGAGTTCACGGAGTACAAGGCGAACCGCTCGAAGACCCCGGACGAGTTCAAGGGCCAGGTCGAGCTGATCGGCGAGCTGCTGGACGCGATGCAGGCCCACCGCTTCGCGATCGAGGGGTACGAGGCGGACGACGTGATCGCCACGCTCGCCACCCAGGCCGAGGCCGAGGGCTTCGAGGTGCTGATCGTCACCGGGGACCGCGACTCCTTCCAGCTCGTCACCGAGAACACGACGGTGCTGTACCCGACGAAGGGCGTCTCGGAGCTGACCCGGTTCACCCCGGAGAAGGTGTTCGAGAAGTACGGGCTGACGCCCGCGCAGTATCCGGACTTCGCGGCGCTGCGCGGCGACCCGTCGGACAACCTGCCGGGCATCCCCGGCGTCGGCGAGAAGACGGCCGCGAAGTGGATCAACCAGTTCGGGTCGTTCGCGGAGCTGGTGGCGCGCGTCGACGAGGTCAAGGGCAAGGCCGGGCAGAACCTGCGGGACCACCTGGAGGCGGTGAAGCTGAACCGCCGGCTCACGGAGCTGGAGCGGCACGTCGAGCTGCCGAGGGCGGTCACCGACCTGGAGCGGGCCGCGTACGACCGCAAGGCCGTCTCCATGATCCTGGACACCCTGGAGATCAGGAACCCCTCGCTGCGCGAGCGGCTCTTCGCCGTCGACCCCGGGGCCGAGCAGGCCGAGACGACGCCGGTCCCGGCGGACGGCGTCGAGCTGGACGGCGCGGTGCTGGGCTCGGGCGAGCTGAAGCCGTGGCTCGCCGAGCACGGCGACCGGCTCCTCGGCCTGGCCACGGTCGACGCATGGGGACTGGGCGTGGGCTCTGTGGCGGAGATCGCGCTCGCCGCGGCCGACGGGGCGGCGGCGTGGTTCGACCCGACGCAGCTGGACGAGGCGGACGAGAAGGCCTTCGCGCGGTGGCTCGCCGACCCGGCCAGTCCCAAGGTGCTGCACAACGCCAAGGGCGCGATGCGGGTCTTCCCCGAGCACGGCTGGTCCCTGGAGGGCGTGGCCATGGACACGGCGCTCGCCGCGTACCTGGTGAAGCCGGGCCGCCGTTCGTTCGCGCTGGACGCGCTGTCGCTGGAGTACCTCGGCAGGGAGCTGGCGCCCGCGGCCACCGCGGACGGTCAGCTCGCCTTCGGTGCCGACGAGGGCGCCGAGGCCGAGGCGCTGATGATCCAGGCCCGCGCGATCCTCGACCTCGGCGAGGCGTTCGAGGAGAAGCTCCGGGAGGTCGGCGCGGCGGACCTGCTGCGCGACATGGAGCTGCCCGTCTCCGCGCTGCTCGCCCGCATGGAGCGGCACGGCATCGCGGCGGACCGCGCGCATCTGGAGGCCATGGAGCAGCTGTTCGCGGCCGCCACCCAGCAGGCGGTGAAGGAGGCGCACGCGGCGGCGGGCCACGAGTTCAACCTGGGCTCGCCGAAGCAGCTTCAGGAAGTCCTCTTCGGTGAGCTGGGTCTGCCCAGGACCAAGAAGACCAAGACGGGCTACACCACGGACGCGGACGCTCTCGCCTGGCTCGCCACCCAGACCGACAACGAGCTGCCGGTGATCATGCTGCGCCACCGTGAGCAGGCGAAGCTGCGCGTGACCGTCGAGGGCCTCATCAAGACGATCGCGGCGGACGGCCGGATCCACACGACGTTCAACCAGACGGTCGCGGCGACCGGCCGGCTGTCGTCGACGGACCCGAACCTCCAGAACATCCCGGTGCGCACGGACGAGGGCAGGGCGATCCGCCGTGGCTTCGTGGTCGGCGAGGGGTTCGACTCCCTGATGACGGCGGACTACAGCCAGATCGAGCTGCGCGTGATGGCGCACCTGTCCGAGGACGAGGGCCTGATCCAGGCGTTCACCTCCGGTGAGGATCTGCACACGACGGTCGCGTCCCAGGTGTTCGGGGTGGCCCGGGACGCGGTCGACGCGGAGATGCGGCGCAAGATCAAGGCCATGTCGTACGGCCTGGCCTACGGTCTGTCGGCCTTCGGCCTGTCCCAGCAGCTGAACATCGAGGCGGCGGAGGCCCGGGCCCTGATGGACACGTACTTCGAGCGCTTCGGCGGAGTACGGGACTATCTGCGCCGGGTGGTGGACGAGGCCCGGGCGACCGGCTACACCGAGACGCTCTTCGGCCGCCGCCGCTACCTCCCGGACCTGAACAGCGACAACCGTCAGCGCCGGGAGATGGCGGAGCGCATGGCGTTGAACGCCCCGATCCAGGGCACGGCGGCGGACATCGTCAAGATCGCCATGCTGAACGTGGACCGGGCTCTGCGCGAGGCCGGCCTCGCCTCGCGCATGCTCCTCCAGGTGCATGACGAAATCGTCCTGGAGATCGCTCCCGGCGAGCGCCGGAGGGCGGAGGAACTGGTCCGCCGCGAGATGGCGGGCGCGGTCCGGCTGAGGGCACCGCTGGATGTGTCGGTGGGTGACGGAGGGGACTGGGAGTCGGCGGCGCACTAGCCCGCCGGGCACCTGCGCCGCGCCCCCGTCGACGACGACCTTCACCACCGGCGCCCCGGTGTGCGCCCTGCGGCCCCACAGCCGTGGCCCCGTCCCGCGCCGGCGGTTCGGGCCACGGCGCCCGTGGTCGGCGGCCGGGCGGCCGGGGTCGGCGGGCGTGGGTCGGCGGTCGGGGTCAGCGGGCGTCGGCCGGCGGCCGGGGTCAGCGGGTCGGCGGCCGGCTTCGTTCCGGCTGGGGGGCCGACGGGTCGGCGGGAGCGGGACGCAAAGCCCTGATCCCCGCCACATACACCGCCAGCCCGACGGCGAGCCCGGCGCCCGCCCCGAAGCACAGCGGGGGGATCACCTCCCAGGGCTTTGCGGCCGCCCCCCAGTACGCCCACCAGCGGGACGCCCGCTGCACCGCACCCACGGCCGCGCAGCCACCGATCACCGCACCCGCCAGCCACCGGTCGGCCCAGGACAGCAGCGGCACCCCCGGCCCCGCGGCCGGAGCGGCCGGCATACGCCGGAGCTGGACCGTCACGAACGCCGCGATCACCACGGCCGCCACCGCGGAGCTGCCGTACTGCGCATAGGTGTACAGGGGTGTTCCCGCGACCGGCCTCCCCAGCGCCGGGACCAACCGCATCCCCCAGCGGTCGAGATGGGTGAACGCATCCCAGACGACATGGGTCAGCGCACCCAGCGCCGCGGAGACGTACCACTGGGCGAGCAGCTCAAACGAGACCTTGCGGCGCGGTGTGCCACAGCGCACCAGGGCCGCCACCCGCCCCTGTGCCGCCGTCGGCAGCAGCGCCACCACCGGCTCCCGCAGCAGCAGCCACGCCCCCACCAGCGCCCACGCGATGAGCACGTCGACCGTGAACACTCCGGTGAAGGAGTGGGTGACGGCACCGAAGTCCATCGCCCCGGACACCGCGCTCGCCGCGAAATAGGTCATGTCGGGCGCGAACGAACCCGCGACGAGGACCGAGGGCACCAGTCGTCCGCGCCCGGATCCGTCTCCGCGTACGGCGGGCAGTACCGCCGCGGCATGGCTGAGGGTGAACGGCAAGTCGGCTCCCTCGGCAGACGTCGGCCGGGCACAACCACCCGGCGATCACAGACGTCCAGTATGAGGGACGCATGAATCGGGTGAGGCGAGCCGCCCGGTTCCTGTGTCCCGGCCCAAGGGCACATGACCAACTGGTGAAAACCGGGCGCCAACGGGTGCCGGGGCGATGGAAGTTGTCGTAGGGTCACTTGGTCGCCGTGCCGGGAGCGCGGTCATCCGGGCAGAGGGCGCACCACTACACAGGGTCGTCGACGGGAGGGATTCACTCAATGGCGGCGCATTTCGGCAGGAGGCTGCGCAAGGGGGCGGCCAGCACGGCTGTGGCCGCGGCCGCGGTCGCGGCTCTGGCGGCGTCCCAGGCTCCGGGAGTCACCACCGACGACCAGGGCAGACAGACCACCGGTGCGCAGGCCACCCCCGAAGCGGACGCCACCGCCCCCGCCGGCGGTGAGGGCACGGCCACCGGCAACGGCGGTTACTACACGGACCTCCCGCCGCTCAACAGCCCCACCGAGTCGCCCAGCCCGACCGTCGGTCCCACCCCCGGCGGCCCCGTCGGCACCGCGGAGGCCGGCATTCCGGCGACGGTCCTGGATGCGTACAAGAAGGCGGCCGAGGAACTCCGGCAGTCCAAGCCGGGCTGCAATCTGCCCTGGCAACTGCTCGCCGCCATCGGCAAGGTCGAGTCCGGCCAGGCCCGTGGCGGCGAGGTCGACGCGAACGGCACGACGTACTCCAAGATCCTCGGCCCGCTCCTGGACGGCAACGGCTTCGCGAACATCAGGGACACCGACCACGGTGCCTACGACGGCGACACCACCTACGACCGCGCCGTCGGCCCCATGCAGTTCATCCCGTCCACCTGGGCCTGGGCGGGCCGCGACGGCAACGGCGACGGGGTCAAGGACCCCAACAACGTCTACGACGCCGCCCTCGCCGCCGGTCACTACCTGTGCCGTTTCGACCGTGACCTGTCGGTCCAGTCGGACATGAACGAGGCGATCCTCGGCTACAACGCCTCGCAGGATTACCTGCACACCGTTCTGTCCTGGTACGAGTACTACCTCAAGGGCACCCACTCGGTCCCGGACGGCACGGGCACGGTGCCCCGGCGCCGCAGCGACTCCGGCGCGAGCCCCCGCCCGAAGCCCGGCGGGACCAAGGAGTCCGGCACCCACAAGCCCGGCCGCCCCCACAAGCCCGGCGGCACCACTCGTCCGCCCTCGGACCCGTCGACGCCGGCCACGCCCCCGTCAAAGCCGCCCACCGCGAGCGACACGGTGGACCGTCTGGCGGACGCCGGTACCGGCAAGCTCTCGGCCAGGACGGGCGACACCTTCGACCGGAAGATCGCGGTGACGGCCGTGACCAAGGCCGGCAAGGCGGTGCCGAAGGTCCGCGTGCGGTTCACCATCGTCGGCGGCACGGACGCCACCTTCACGGGCGGCGAGACCACGGCGACCGTCATCACCGACGGTTCGGGCAAGGCCACCGCACCGGCGCTCGTCGCCGGCCAGAAGACCGGCGACTTCAAGGTCCGCGCCCTCCTCGTGGGCCGCAAGGTCACCGCCGAGTACACGGCCACCGTCACCGAACGCCAGGCCGACACCCTCGCCCGCACCAGCGACACCGCGCTGACCTGCACCCCGGGAGGCGGGTTCGCGGACCAGGTCGAGGTGAAGGCCACGGACAAGGGCGCCGTCGCGGACGGCGTCGCCGCCACCGCGACCCTCGTCAAGTCGGCCGACGACCCGACCGAGAACGACAAGGGCCCCTACTTCAAGGACGCCGACGGCAAGACCGTCCGCACGCTCACGGACCTGAAGACCGACGCGAAGGGCCTGCTGAAGCTCCCGAAGCTGTATGCCGACGACACCACCGGCACGTTCCTGCTCCGCATCACCACCGCGGGCGGCGCGACCCTCACGGTCGAACTGAACGTCGCGGAGGCCCCATCGTCGCCCACCCCGAGCTCCTCGGACAGCAGCCCCTCGCCGAGCCCCAGCGCATCATAGGGCCGCACCGGCCCGCGGACGACGGCGGCGCCCCTCCATCCCGGAGGGGCGCCGCCGCCTTGTGCGGAACGTGTTCTCATCTCGCGCGCCCGTTGCTACGGTGCCGCACCTGATGGCTCGTCAGTTTTGCCCCGGGGAGGCCCCTATGCGCGCCCTCGCCGCCGCCGCGATCGGTCTCGTCGCGGCGCTCGCCCTGGTGTTCGCCCTGTCGGCCCTGGGTCCGCCGCCCGGCAGGACATCCCCGAAACCGCTGCTGACGACCGTCCCCAGCCATCCCTGACGGACGAGCAGGCCCCGGACGCCCACACCGCACGCACAGGGAGGACACCGAGATGCGACGCAAGGCCGGCCTGATCCTGCTCGCCCTCGCCGTGTTCTTCACGGCGCTGTCGCCCCTGCTGCGCTGGTACATCTTCCCGCGCCTGGTCAAGGTTCCCGCGAACCAGTACCAGACCATGGTCCTCGAGGCGAGGAACGCCACCCTCCTCGACTACGCCACCATGACCTCCCGTACGGTCCCGGAGGTCACCGTCGTGCAGACCCTCAAGGGCAACGTGGAGGCCGCGCGGAAGATCCGGAGGACGACGGGCCGGGACGTGGTGGTCTGGGACGGCCTGTCCTACGCCCAGGGCCCCGACGGGCAGATGGTCTCCCGCATCCCCGAGCGCTACATCTTCGACGCGCACAGCCAGCAACCCGTCCATGCCACCGGCGAGTCCGTCGACCAGGACCCCGTCCGGCGCGACGGCATCGAGTTCAAGTGGCCGTTCCTCACCCAGAAGAGGGACTACGAGTACTTCGACGCCCAGGCCCGCGTCACGGCTCCCATCCACTACGAGGGCACCCGGAGTTTCCGCGGTGTGACGGTCTACTACTTCGAACAGACCATCCCCTGGACGAAAGTTCCCTTCCCCAAGGTCATGCCCGTCAAGGGCGTCACCCCCGAGTGGGTCGCGAAGACCGGCACCACCCGCTGGTACACCACGGTCCGCAGATTCTGGGTCGAACCCCTGACCGGGGCGCCGGTCTACGGCGAGGAGATCCACAGGGAGGAACTGCGCGGCGGCACGCTCCTCGGGGGCCGCGCCAAGGTCACGGCGTTCGCGGGCGACGTGAAGATGCGCGAGGACTACATCCGGTCGACCGTCGCGCTCGTCAAGCACAACCGCCTGCCGATCCTGCTGTTGACGTCCTATCTGCCCTGGGGCTTCCTCTCCCTGGGCCTCTGTCTGCTGGCGCTGTCGCTCTGCCTGGAGGCGCGCGGCCGCCGCCCGGCCGGCCCGGCGCCCGCTGAGCCGGCCGAGCCCGAGCCGGTCAGCGCCTGAGCCGCGCGTTGGTGTGCCGGGTCGGCTCCGCGGAGGCGGGGTCCTCGGGCCAGGGGTGCTTGGGATACCGGCCCCGCAACTCGGCCCGTACGGCCCGGTAGCCGTCCCGCCAGAAGGAGGCGAGATCGGCGGTGACGGCAACCGGCCGCCCTGCGGGGGACAGCAGATGCACCAGCACGCGCACGCCGGCGATCCTCGGTGACTCCTGGAGCCCGAACATCTCCTGGAGCTTCACGGCGAGGACGGGCCGCTCCGGGTCGCCGTAGTCGACCCGCACGGCGGACCCGCTGGGGACGGTGATCCGCTCCGGCGCCAGCTCGTCGAGCCGGGCGGCGTCCCCGGTGGACCAGGGCAGCAGCCGGGAGAGAGCCTGTCCCGCGTCGATCCGCGCGAGGTCGGCGCGCCGCCGCGCACGGCTCAGCTCGGGCTCCAGCCACTCGTCCCCGCGCGCGTGGAGCGCGTCGTCGCCGACGTCCGGCCAGGGCTCGGCCAGGTGCAGCCGCAGGAAGGCGAGCCGCTGCCGCAGCACCCGGGCCCCCGGCGACCACCGCAGCAGGCCGAACCCCTCCTCCCGCAGCCCTGTCAGCAGGGCCTCCCGTACGAGGCCCGGGGCCGGGTCGCGCAGTGAACGGACCGTCAGCTCCACGGCGCCGAGCCGCTCGACACGGCGGGCCACGACGTCCCCGTCGGCCCAGCCGACCTCCTCGCCCTCGTCGTGCAGGGCGGCCGCGGCCCCTCGTGCCGCGTCCTCGTCCACCACCGTGGCGAGCCCCACGCGCGCGTGGACCGCGCCGACGGGCCGGTCGGCCACGGCGACCGCGAGCCAGGGGGCACCGCGCAGTCCCGAGCCGTCCCCCAGCTCGGCACGGGTGCCGTTCACCATGAGGTAGGAGCCGCCGTCGAACCGCGCGAGCCGCTCGGGGAAGGCGAGGGCCGCGACGAGACCGGCCACCTGATCGTCCGGCGCGCTCGTCGGCCTTGTCGGCTTCGTCGGTCGCGGCGCGTGGGGGAGGGCTCCGTCGGCATGGGTGGGGCGGTCGACCGGGACGACGCGGACGCGGTCTGGGTCGGCGGGGCGGCTGTCGGTGTAGGTGGGGACGCGGTCTGGGTCGGCGGGGCGGCTGTCGGTGTCGGCGGGGCCGCGGTCTGGCTCGGTGGGGACGCGGTCTGGGTTCGTGGGGTGGCCGTCGGTGTCGGTGGGGAGGTCGACCGCCCGCGCGGAGAGGCCGTCCGCCGCCGAGCGGAGTCGGCGCACCTCGTCCCGCCAGCGGGCCGCGTACGCGTCGCTCCCGCGCCGGGCCGCCCGCCAGGCCGCCGCCAGATCGTCCCCGTACTCCCTCGGCGGCTCCTCGCTCAGCAGGGCGACCACCTCGGCGGCCCGGTCCGCGCCCACCTCCGGCGCCGCGTCCAGCAGCGCCCGGGCCAGCCGTGGATGCAGACCGAGCCGGGACATCCGCACACCCCGTTCCGTGGCCCGCCCCGTCGCGTCCACGGCGCCCACCGCCGTCAGCACCGACCGCGCCGCCGCCATCGCCCCGCCCGGGGGCGGGTCCAGGAGCGCCAGCCCGGAGGCGTCCGGATCGCCCCAGCACGCCGTCTGCAACGCGAACCCCGTCAGATCGGCGAGCCTGATCTCCGGCGCCGGGAAGCGGGCCAGCCGCGCGTCCTCCGCCTCGGGCCAGCATCGGTAGACCCGGCCCGGCGCCTCACGCCCCGCCCGGCCCGCTCGCTGCCGTCCCGCCGCCTGCGAGGCCCGTACGGTCGTCAGCGCGCTCAGCCCGCGGGCATGGTCCACCCGCGGCTCCCGCGCGAGCCCGGAGTCGACGACCACCCGCACCCCGGGCACCGTCAGCGACGACTCGGCGACGGCCGTCGCCAGGACCACCCGCCGCCCGGCGCCGGGGGACAGCACCGCGTCCTGCACGGCCGCTGGAGCCCGGCCGTGGACCTGGAGCACCTCGACATCGCCCAGGCCCCCCAGCTGCCCCGCCACCCGGGCGATCTCCCCGACCCCGGGCAGGAAGCAGAGGACGTCGCCCTCGCACTCGGCGAGCGCCCGCCGCACCACCGACGCCACATGCGCGAGCAGCGCCGGGTCCACGCGCAACCCGTGCGGTGGCCGCACCGGGCGCGGAGGCGGGGCCCACACCACCTCGACGGGATGCGACACCCCCTCCGCCTCGACGACCGGGGCCCCGCCCAGCAGCCGCGCCCAGCCCTGCGCGTCCGTCGTCGCGGAGGCCGCCACGAGCCGCAGCTCGGGCCGCAGGGCCTCCCGCACATCGAGCAGGAAGGCGGCAGCCGTGTCGGCGTCCAGGTGCCGCTCATGGCACTCGTCGAGCACGACGACGCGCACGGTGTAGCCGATGCTGTGGCCGGGCTGCTCCCCGAGCAGCCACGCCATCCGCCGGGCCGCGGCCCGCGCGGCGATCCGGCGCGGCTCGGCGACGACCACACGGCGCGCCGGGCCGCCGCCGACGAGCCCGGCGAGGACCAGCGGCACAAGGGTCGTCTTGCCGGTGCCGGGCGGAGCGCACAGCACCGCGACACCGCTCCTCGAGCGCGTTCCGGAGGGCGGGGACGGCGGAGCGGACGGGAAGGCGGTCGAGGGCGTCGTGGCGGATCACTACACCAGTTTCCCAGGCGGCGCCGCCACGGTGTCAGGGAAGAAGGCCGCCACGGTGTCAGGGAGGAAAGCCGGCACGGAGTCAGGGAATAAAGCCGGCACGGAGTCAGGGCAGAAAGTCGTGCTGGCACCGGCGGCAGAACTGTTTCCGGTGCCAGTCGGCGCGTTGCCTCGCCGCCTGGGCCACCCTGTCGCGCAGCGACACCAGCCAGAGGCCCCCGCCGGCCACCCCGACGAAGCCGAGCCACGCTTCGCAGACGAGGAGGGCGCAGCCCAGGGTGAGCAGCCCCAGCGGTGCGCTCCAGCGCTCGTCGTGGAGCGCGGGACGTGCGAGCTGCTGTGCCCCGGCCCGCCGGTCGGCCGGAAGCGCCCTCCAGTGCGCGCTGAGCTTCATGGTCCTGTCGCTCCGCTTGCAGACCGGACAGACGTGCATGCGCGTACCCCCCACCGCGTGGCACCGCTGACCGCAGCCTCGAGGGCGACTTGTCGACTCATTGGTTCTGCCCGGCCCGCATGGCGGGCACACGCGGCCGGCTGCCCGCGCCGCCGATGGGCCGGAACCCGGCCGGAACCGCCCGGGGCCGCCCCTTCAGCCCCGCTCCCGCACGGTCAGCCCCGCCGGCGCGCCGTCAGTCCCGGTCGCACACGAAGATCGCCGTACCCGGGATCAGGCCGCCCCGCAGCGGCGACCAGCCGCCCCACTCCGCGGTGTTCCAGGCGGGCCACTCGGGCTCGACCAGGTCGACGAGCCGGAAGCCGGATGACGCGATGTCCCGCACCCGGTCACCGAGCGTGCGATGGTGCTCCACGTAGACCGCCCGGCCCCGCTCGTCCTGCTCGACGTAGGGCGTGCGGTCGAAGTACGAGGCCGACACCGACAGACCCTCGGGGCCCGGCTCGTCCGGGAACGCCCAGCGGATCGGGTGCGTCACCGAGAAGACGAAGCGGCCGCCGGGACGCAGCACCCGGTGCACCTCGCGCAGGACGAGGACCGGGTCCGCGACGAACGGCAGCGCGCCGTACGCGGAGCACGCGAGGTCGAAGGAGCCGTCCCGGAAGGGCAGCATGGCCGCGTCGGCCTGGACCAGGGGGAAGGTCCCGCCGATGCGCAGGGAGTGCTGGAGCTGGCGGTGGGAGAGGTCCAGCGCCACCGGACGGGCGCCCTGCCCGGCCAGCCACCGGGAGCACTGCGCCGCGCCGGCGCCGATCTCCAGGACGCCCTTGCCCTTGAGATCCCCGGGTGGGCCGAGCAGCTCCGCCTCGGCCTCGTCGAGCCCCTCCGGGCCCCAGACGAAGCGGTCGTCGCCGAGGAAGGTGCCGTGCTCGATCTGGTACTCGTCCGCGTTCCGGTCCCACCAGCCCCGGTTGGCTCGGGAGCTCTCCGTGACGCCCGCGGCACGTCGGGTGGCTTCCGGCTCGGACTGCTCGGGCTCTTGGATGATCGGCTCCCTCGTCGTACTCTTCCGTCCATCCCGCCTCGGTGGTGTCACGGAAGAGGTGTCTCAGGCCTGCGCGGCCTCGTGGCGTGTCCGGTATACGGGTGGTGTCGCAGGCCGCCTTGTGCCGGGAATGCGGCGATCCGCCCCGGGTGTGCGCGTTCGCGCATTGACCCTGTCCGGCTGCCCCCGTATGCTACAAGTTGCGCTGCGGGCCTGCGCACCTCAGACGTAGCAGGCTGCGCTCGCATCTGTTGTATGTCCCCTCGGTTCTCGAGGCGCTGCCACCAGTGAATGGTGGGGCGCTTCCTTGGCTGTCCGGCTTCTACAGAGCGAAACGGGCTCCCGGCGTAAGCAGTGCCTACGACTTCAATGTCCGTACCGGAGCCCTTTCCCACATGACGAGCAGCACCGAGACCACCGCCACCACCCCGCAGGTAGCGGTCAACGACATCGGTAACGAGGAAGCCTTCCTCGCAGCGATCGACGAGACGATCAAGTACTTCAACGACGGCGACATCGTCGACGGCGTCATCGTGAAGGTCGACCGGGACGAGGTCCTGCTCGACATCGGTTACAAGACCGAAGGTGTCATCCCGAGCCGCGAACTCTCGATCAAGCACGACGTCGACCCGAACGAGGTCGTTGCCGTCGGCGACGAGATCGAGGCCCTCGTCCTCCAGAAGGAGGACAAG
The DNA here is from genome assembly GCF_044753645.1 of Streptomyces sp. NPDC093261. NCBI lineage: Bacteria > Bacillati > Actinomycetota > Actinomycetes > Kitasatosporales > Streptomycetaceae > Streptomyces > Streptomyces sp. NPDC093261. Next base: position 219,689 of record NZ_JBIVNO010000001.1, on the reverse strand, counting down.
GAAGGCCGCCTGATCCTCTCGAAGAAGCGCGCCCAGTACGAGCGTGCCTGGGGCACCATCGAGAAGATCAAGGAAGAGGACGGCATCGTCACCGGTACCGTCATCGAGGTCGTCAAGGGTGGTCTCATCCTCGACATCGGCCTCCGTGGCTTCCTCCCGGCCTCCCTGGTCGAGATGCGCCGCGTGCGTGACCTCCAGCCGTACGTCGGCAAGGAGCTCGAGGCGAAGATCATCGAGCTGGACAAGAACCGCAACAACGTGGTCCTGTCCCGCCGCGCCTGGCTCGAGCAGACCCAGTCCGAGGTCCGCCAGACGTTCCTCACGACCCTCCAGAAGGGTCAGGTCCGCTCTGGTGTGGTCTCCTCGATCGTCAACTTCGGTGCCTTCGTGGACCTGGGTGGCGTCGACGGTCTGGTCCACGTCTCCGAGCTGTCCTGGAAGCACATCGATCACCCGTCCGAGGTCGTCGAGGTCGGCCAGGAGGTCACCGTCGAGGTCCTCGACGTCGACATGGACCGCGAGCGTGTCTCCCTGTCGCTGAAGGCGACCCAGGAAGACCCGTGGCAGCAGTTCGCCCGCACCCACCAGATCGGCCAGGTCGTGCCCGGTAAGGTCACGAAGCTGGTTCCGTTCGGTGCGTTCGTCCGCGTGGACGAGGGCATCGAGGGTCTGGTCCACATCTCCGAGCTGGCCGAGCGCCACGTGGAGATCCCGGAGCAGGTCGTCCAGGTCAACGACGAGATCTTCGTCAAGGTCATCGACATCGACCTCGAGCGCCGCCGCATCAGCCTCTCGCTGAAGCAGGCCAACGAGTCCTTCGGTGCGGACCCGGCGTCGGTCGAGTTCGACCCGACCCTGTACGGCATGGCCGCGTCCTACGACGACCAGGGCAACTACATCTACCCCGAGGGCTTCGACCCCGAGACCAACGACTGGCTCGAGGGCTACGAGAAGCAGCGCGAGGAGTGGGAGCGCCAGTACGCCGAGGCGCAGCAGCGCTTCGAGCAGCACCAGCAGCAGGTCATCAAGAGCCGCGAGGCCGACGCTGCCGCCGCTGCCGAGGGTGGCGAGGCCGCCGCTCCGGCCGCGACCGGCGGTTCGTACTCCTCCGAGGGTGGCGACACCTCCGGCGCCCTGGCGTCGGACGAGGCGCTGGCTGCCCTGCGCGAGAAGCTGGCCGGCGGCCAGAGCTGAGCGCTCGCCGCTAGGCGGTAGCTGTTGACTGAGGGCCCACCCCCCATGGGGGGTGGGCCCTCAGGCGTGTCCGACCAGAGGCGACCGCCCGAACCGCAGGAGGGGGCAGCTCACGGACGCGGGCCCGGGAATGCCCACGTGCCGGAGCGCGTTGTGCCGGAAAGAACACGAGGAGGAGCGGTCCACAGTGCTTGATCCGCAGGGTTTGTACGCATGGGAGCCGAAGGGGCTCGCCGTCGTCGACATGGCGCTAGCCCAGGAGTCGGCGGGCCTGGTCATGCTCTACCACTTCGACGGATACATCGACGCGGGCGAGACCGGCGACCAGATCGTCGACCGGCTCCTCGACTCGCTGCCTCACCAGGTCGTGGCGCGCTTCGACCACGACCGGCTCGTGGACTACCGCGCGCGCCGTCCCTTGCTCACCTTCAAGCGGGACCGGTGGACGGCGTACGAGGTCCCGTCCATCGAGGTGCGTCTGGTCCAGGACGCCACCGGGGCGCCCTTCCTGCTGTTGTCCGGTCCCGAACCGGATGTGGAGTGGGAGCGGTTCGCCGCCGCCGTCGGGCAGATCGTGGAGCGGCTCGGTGTCCGTCTGGCCGTCAACTTCCACGGCATCCCCATGGGTGTGCCGCACACCCGCCCGGTGGGCCTCACCCCGCACGGCAACCGTACCGACCTCGTGCCGGGCCACCGCAGCCCCTTCGAGGAGGCGCAGGTCCCGGGCAGCGCCGAGTCCCTGGTCGAGTACCGGCTCATGGAGGCCGGGCACGATGTCCTGGGCGTCGCCGCGCATGTCCCGCACTACATCGCCCGCTCCCCGTACCCGGACGCCGCGCTGACGGTTCTGGAGGCCGTCACGGCCGCGACGGGACTCGTCCTCCCGGGGATCGCGCACTCGCTGCGCACGGACGCGCACCGCACGCAGACGGAGATCGAGCGCCAGATCCAGGAAGGCGACGAGGAGTTGGTCGCGCTCGTCCAGGGCCTGGAGCACCAGTACGACGCCGCCGCGGGCGCCGAGACGCGCGGCAACATGCTCGCGGAGCCCGTCGAGATCCCGTCCGCGGACGAGATCGGACAGGAATTCGAGCGTTTCCTCGCGGAGCGCGAGGGCGAGGGCTGAGGGCCGAGGGCACGGCCTGCCACCGCGACTGTCAGTGGCAGGCCGTAGGCTTCCCGTCATGCTGAAGGTGGGCCTGACCGGCGGTATCGGCGCCGGCAAGAGCGAGGTGTCGCGGCTGCTCGTGGAGTGCGGGGCCGTGCTGATCGACGCGGATCGCATCGCGCGCGAGGTCGTGGCGCCCGGCACTCCCGGGCTCGCGGCGGTCGTCGAGGCCTTCGGTGGGGACGTGCTCACCCCCGACGGCAGCCTGGACCGCCCCGGACTGGGCTCCCTCGTCTTCTCCGATCCCGGGAAGCTCGCCGTCCTCAACTCGATCGTGCACCCCCTGGTCGGCGCCCGCTCCCGTGAGCTGGAGACCGCCGCGCCCGAGGACGCCGTGGTCGTCCACGACGTGCCCCTCCTCACGGAGAACGGACTCGCCCCGCTCTACGACGTGGTGGTCGTCGTCGACGCGAGCCCCGCCACCCAGCTCGACCGGCTCGTCCGCCTGCGCGGCATGACGGAGGAGGACGCACGGGCGCGCATGGCCGCCCAGGCGTCGCGCGAGAAGCGCCTGGAGATCGCGGACATCGTCATCGACAACGACGTCCCCCTGGAGGAGCTGCGACGGCAGGTGAGGGAGGTCTGGGCGGATCTCGTGCGCCGGGCCGGGCGCTCACCGGAATAGCGATCGCCGCGGGGAGCGTTGAATCGCTCCAGTAAGGGAAGGACTCAGCCGTGCCCGAGATCAGCGATCCCACCGGACGTAGTCCGGAGACCCATGTGATCGACTTCCGTGCCGCCGAGCAGTTGCTCGCCGCACGGGATCCGCGGGGCGCGGTCAAGCTGCTGGACGGCGTGATCGCCGCGCACCCCGAGAACACGGCCGCGCGACTGCTGCGCGCGCGTGCCTTCTTCGCCGCCGCGCAACTGCGCCCCGCGGAGCTGGAATTCAGCATCGTGCTGGAGCGTGAGCCGGACAACGCGTTCGCGCACTTCGCACTGGCCCGCACCTATGAGCGTCAGGCGCGGCCCGAGGAGGCGAAGCGGCACTTCCGGCTGGCGGCCGCGCTGGACCCCAACCCGCAGTACCTGAAGGCGGCGGGCTTCGACTCATAGCCCGGACGCGGAGTCTCGGATCGCAGCCCCACGGCGCGCTTCGGATCGTAGCCCGGACACGGCGGGCTTCATGGTCCGGACACGGCGGGCTCGGGACCGTAGCCCAGAGGTGGCGGCTTCGGCCCCTGTCCGGACGGCCGCGGAAGCACGAGGGCCGCTACGGCCCCTACCAGCGGCGCCGGCCTGGCGGCGGATACGGCGGGACGTCGCGGCCCGGCTGCCAGTGGGGCCCTTGCCGGATGTGCCGGACGATCATGGCCATGTCCGCGGTGATCACCAGCCACAGCACTCCGCACGCGATCGCCCAGCCCGGCCGTCCCACCAGCGCGAAGATGACCGTTCCGAAGGTTGCCCAGGCCAGGCCCCAGACGCTCAGCCAGAAGCGCATCCGCAGCGCACTGCGCGCCGTCGCCGGTTCACTGCCCGTACGCATCACCATCATCACTCCTGACCGGTCACGTACCCTTCGTGGTGCATGTTCACCATGGAACGGCGACCGGAATCCGGAGGCGCGGGGGCGCGGCCGGGGTCACCAGGGGAGGCGATGGTGCTGCTGGAGGCGGTGCGGGCGGACGCGAGGCTCGCCGAGTGGCTGAGGGACCTGGAGCGCGAGGACGCCGCGGGCGTGGCCGTCGTCCTGCCAGAGGCGGACGAACTGCCCGACATCCTGCTCGACCTGGCCGTACCCCACGAGGACATCAACGAAGTCGTCGCGCTGCGGGTCCGGCTGGGCCGGGACCCCGAGGCGATGAGGCTGCTGGCGCGGTGCGTCACCCGTTTCGTGCGCGACATGGGGGAGATCGGGAAAGCCTGTGAGCCGCCCCTGTTCCCGGCCTCGGCCGGGGCGCTCGGGCGGTTCTTCCATCTCTACGTCTTCGTCGCCTCGCTTCCGTATGTGCGCGCGTACCACCGGGAGCGCGGTGTTCCGGAGGAGGTGACCCGCCGGACGCTGGCGGATCTCGGACGCCAGGTCGCGGTGCACCGCAGACGACGCGGCACCGGGGGACTGCTGTTCCCGTGGTGGCCGGCGCTGCACTTCCACGGAGAGCTGTTCCAACTCGGGCGGTTGCAGTTCCAGCGCGGACGGCTGGGGGAGCGCACGGGCCGGGCCGTCGCGGCGGCGGGGCACGGGCTGGGGCCCGGCGACCTGTGCCTGGAGCTGCACATACCCGGCTTCCGGGGCCCGCTGTCACCGGCTGCGTGCGAGCGTTCCCTGGCCCTGGCACGGGAGTTCTTCGCCCGTCACTACCCCGACGAGCGCCATGAGATCGCCGTGTGCCACTCGTGGCTGCTGGATCCGCAGCTCAGGCGGTATCTGCCCGCCGGCTCCAACATCATCCGTTTCCAGGACCGCTTCGAGATCGCGTACGAGGAGACGGCACCCGACGACGGGGTGCCCATCGGGTTCGTCTTCGGCGATCCCGACCTGCCGGTGGTGGAACTGCCGCGGCGCTCGAGCGTCGAGCGGGCGGTGGTGGACCATCTGCGCGCGGGCGGGCACTGGTACACGGGTCACGGCTGGTTCGCCCTGTGAGCCGGGCGCGGCGGCCGGTCATGACCGCCCGCCGTCGTCTCGACCTCGCCGTCCCCCTCCTCAGCGGCTGCCGGAGCCGCTCCGCCCCTGAGCCCGGTCACGGCCCCTCGACCCGCCCTGGCCACCGGTCCCGCTCTGGCCACCGGTCCGGCCCTGGCCACCGGACCCACCCTGGCCACCGGTCCGGCCCCGGCCACCGGACCCACCCTGGCCACCGGTCCGGCCCCGGCCCTCGGCCCGGCTCTGGGCGCCGAGGGCTTCGGCGTAGCCGTCGTACGGACTGCCGGGTGCCGTGCCCAGACCGCGCAGGCGTTCCATCTCGCGGCGGTCGCGCTTGGTGGGACGGCCGGCGCCGCGGTCGCGGATGCCCGCCGGAGCCACGGCCTCGCGGGGCGGCGGGGGAGGGCTGTTGTCGACATAGCACTGGACCGCCACCGGGGCCCCCACCCGCTTGCGGATCAGCCGCTTCACCACGACGACCCGCTCCCCGCCCTCGTGCCGCAGCCGTACCTCATCGCCGATCCGCACGGAGTGCGCGGGCTTCACGCGCTCGCCGTTGACCCGGACGTGCCCGCCCCGGCAGGCGGTGGCGCCGGCCGAGCGGGTCTTGATGAGCCGCACGGACCAGATCCAGCTGTCGATGCGCACACTCTCGCCGGGCGCCGGGCCGGCCGCCTCGGCGGCGGCCACCGCGGCAGCGGTCTTCGGGTCCCTGCCCTGGGCGGCGGCGTCGGGGTCCGGGGTGTCCGCACCGGACTCCCGGGGTGCGGTCTCGCCGCCGTCCCGGCGGGGCCCGGACTCCTGGTCCGTCGCCGTCGCGCGGGATGCCCCGGTCCCGCCCGCCCTCTCGTCGTCGGTGCCTTCGGAAGCCATGTCCCCGACCTTAGCTCGCCGGGCCCCGTGCACCCGACGCCTTTTCCGCGGGCCCGACGGCCCGGGCGCTCGCCGTGCGGACCTACCGTGGAGGCATGGACGACAGCAGCCTCGCCAGGCTGGACGAGGAGATCACCCGGTGCCGGGCCTGCCCCCGCCTGGTCGCCTGGCGTGAGGAGGTGGCCCGTACCAAGCGCGCCGCGTTCGCCGACTGGACGTACTGGGGGCGGCCGGTGCCGGGCTTCGGGCCGCCTGATGCGAGGCTGCTCGTCGTGGGGCTCGCACCCGCGGCACACGGCGGGAACCGGACCGGACGGATGTTCACCGGGGACCGGTCCGGGGATGTGCTGTACGAGGCTCTGCACGCTGTCGGGCTGGCGTCGCAGCCCACGTCGGTGTCCGCCGACGACGGGCTCGAACTCTACGGCGTACGCGTCACCGCGCCCGTCCACTGCGCTCCGCCGGCCAACAAACCGACGCCCGAGGAGCGGAACACCTGCCGGCCCTGGCTCGTGCAGGAACTGCGACTGCTGCGCCCGTCCCTGCGCGCCGTGGTCGCGCTCGGCGCCTTCGGCTGGCAGGCCGCACTGACCGCGCTCGCCGAGGCGGGCTGGGCCGTGCCCCGGCCACGGCCCGCCTTCGGGCACGCGGCCCGGGTGCCGCTGGACGGGCTGGAGCTCTTCGGCTGCTTCCATGTCAGCCAGCGCAACACGTTCACGGGCCGGCTGACCCCTGCGATGCTCCGGGACGTGCTGCGTGCGGCGGCGCATGCGGCGGGGTTGCCGACCGCACCGTAGGGGTGGACCGGCGCGGTTCACCGCCCCGTGGAAACCACGGCGGTCGCGGTGACCTCCACGAGCCGGCCGGGGTAGCCGAGGCAGGCCACTCCGCCAAGGGTCGAGGAGTGCGGCCCGGCGCCGAGCCCTGACGCCCCGACCACGTCCCACACGGCGGAGAGCACCGCCGGCCCACCGCTCACCACATACACGCGCGTGGACACCGCATGCGCCATGTCGCTCCCGACCGCGCGCAGCTGCGCGTCGGTGCTCGGCGCCGTCGTCTTCGCCGTGCCTGCCGCCCTGCTGCCCCGGCCGGCGGGGCTCATCGCCCTTGTGGCACCGTGCGGAGCGCTGATCCCCCGGCCCTTCGCAGCCCAGACCGCGGTGGTGACCGTTCTCGTCCTCGCCCTGGTCATGGCAGGCGGAGAACCGGCGGCCTCCCGGAGCCGGATCGGGGAGACGCTGATGGCCTGTGGGATCGTGCTGCTCGTCGGGCATCTGCCGCCCCCGGGGCAACGCGGCGGCACCGTACGGGCGCGGCCGGCCCGGGCGGTGGAGGCGGCGCACGCCCGCCTCGCGCACGTACTGGCCCACGAGGACGACCGCACCCGGCGCTTGCCTCGCGCACGTACTGGCCCACGAGGACGACCGCACCCGGCGCTTGCCTCGCGCACGTACCGGCCCACGAGGACGACCGCACCCGGCGCTGGGCGCTGCGCCGCGAGGCCTACCGTGCGCTCGCCGATGCCCGTACCGCGATCGACCTGGCCGCCGCCGAACTGCCCGCCCTCGCCCGGCACACACGGGGCACGGATGAGGTGGCCGCCACGCTCGAACGGCTGGTCGACACGACCACCCCGTGCGCCGTGCACCTCGACGACAGTGGGCGGCTGTCGCCCCGTCACCGGGAACGGCTCACCGGACTCCTCGACGAACTCGCCGAGCGACGCGCGCACGCCGGACTCGGCGCTCCGCAGGCTTCGCGTCTGCCGCCGGCGGTCTGACGGCGGCCGGATGACCGTGCCCGGCCCGTGAGCCGGCGCGTCCATGCGCCCACGCTGCCCGTGACGCAGGGGACTTGAGGTGCCCCTGTGTCCGAACAAATCAGGTCACTACGGGGCTTTCCTCATCAGTCGGCCGTGACCGAGTGTCGAATACGTCTCAGTACCGTCACTTCACGAGCCGTTCACCCGGGGAGAGGCGTTTAACTCTACGAGCCGATCGAGATCGGCCGCCGAGACTCGGCGTTGCAAGGAGGTGCAGGGTGAAGGGGCGAACGGTTCTGGAGCGCTTTCCCGCAGGCGGGCCGCGCGGCTCGTGGCCCGCGGAGGAGTACGCGCAGGCGCGCCGCCTGGAGGGGCAGCCCGCGGAGGTCGTCATGGACCTCGCGGCGGACGCGTTCCTGGTGATCGTGCGGGGGGCCAACGCCGCCGAGTGACCGCGTCCGTCACCCTCGGCCGGTCACGGTCACCGGGCGGGTCTGCCTTTGTCCGGCCGTGGCGGCGCCGCCCGCGTACGAGAAGACCCGGAGCGGCAGGCGCTCCACTGCGCCGGCGCGTCACATGGACGATCGATTCTCCGGTCAGGCGCTGAGCGGACGCGACCACGCCGGTGCCGTGCCCGTGACCTGACACAGGGCGAGATACAGCGGGATGGGCGGCGTGTACGGCATGGTGTCGCCCGGCCGGTGAATGAGACCCGGGCCGTCGGACGCCTCCGGGACGCGTGCTTCATTGGAGTAGCGGGCGGGCGCCGGCCAGCTCAGTGCGACATCGGAGTCCGACGGCACGATCCACCACCAGTCGGCCCGGTCGGCGTACACACAGCCCACCCTCGGCAGTCTGGAGAGCAACAGCGGGCCGTGGGAGGCGGGTACGGTCACCGCGTCGCAGCCCAGTGGCGCCGTCATGTCCTCGGGCAGGACGAGTCTCCTGGACGGCGCACCGGACGTCCGTCGCGCCCGTCCGAGGCGGACCAGCGAGGCGAGGGCCAGCACCTGTGCGGTCCCCTGTCCCGCGGACCCAGCGCCCCTCACGCCCACGCGGTCCCCGTCCCCCAGGACGCCTCCGCCCCGGAACCCCGGCCCTCGGCCGGGGGCCGCTTGGCACCCCAGCCCAGGTCCGAACGTGCCTCGTCCTCCCCTGGCGGCTTCTTGGCACCCCAGCCGAGGTCGGACCGGGCCGTCGTGTCCCCTGTCGCCCGGGACCTGCCGCCGGAACGCGACAGGTCCCGGGACGGCTGCTCGGGGCCGGACGGCTCACGGGACGCCGACTGTGCGGCGTCCCGTGCCAGCTCCGCCCAGACCAGCAGCCCGGGCCCCGCCTCCTGGGCTCCCCAGGCCCGACACAGCGCCGCGACGAGAAGGAGTCCCCTCCCGTGCTCCTCCTCGGGACGCTGTGGACCGGTGTGCGGCTTGCCCGGAGCGCATCCCTCGTCCTGGACGGCGATGCGCACCAGATCACCGGTGTCGTGCACTTCACACACGACTTGCTCTCCGGCGGTGTGCACGATCGCGTTGGTGACGAGTTCCGAGACGACCAGGGCGGCCGTGTCGCACGTGTCCTCGCACACCGCCCAGCCGGACAGCCGGGTGCGTGTCAGCCGCCGGGCCTGGCTGACGGAGCCGGGGTGTGCGGCCAGCTCGAACCGGAAACGGCGCTCGTCAGCCGCGGCGGGGCGCAGCGCTGAGGCGCCACCCAGGCCGAACCGGTCTGCGACGGCGTCTGTTCCTAACGGCGCGGACGGAATCACGCTTGCCACTATCGCCGTGACATGAACACTTGGCAAGGGTCACTCTGAAAAATGCAGAGTGCGGTGTGACTCGGTGAAGGGCCATGGCACACTGCTCGCAACGGCCTGCCGAGCGGCGCCAGTTGGGTTCCGCGGCAAGGGCGGCCAAGACCGGCACCCACACCGGCGGGGAACGGATCGGATCGGCAGGGAACGGATCGAACCAGCACCGAGCCGGTCGAGTCGGCATCGAAGCGGGTCGAGTCGGCGCCGAAGTGGGTCGAGCCAGCATCGAAGCGGGTCGAGCCGGTACCGAAGTGGGTCGTACCAGCACCGAAGTGGGTCGAACCAGTACGGAAACGGACCGAACCACCAAGAACGGATCGAGGCCGAACGCGGGTGTTTGCGGCGGAAGCGCCGGAAGGTCCCGAATGGCGTCATCCGGGCTGTCAGGGGACCGTCGGTACACGTGAGGACACATCAGGACAGGAGGAACGCGAGGTGAGCGAACCGCGTTCGGCACCGACGGTCGGCCAGGTCGTCCTCGGCCGACGCCTGCTGGACCTGCGTGAACGCGCGGGCCTCAAACGGGAGGAGGCCGCACGCATTCTGCGCGTCGCGCCCGCCACCGTCCGCCGCATGGAGACGGCAGAGGTCGCCCTGAAGATCCCGTACCTCCAGCTTCTGCTGAAGGCGTACGGGGTGAGCGACGAGGAGGCCGAGGCCTTCGTCCGACTCGCCGAGGACGCCAACAGGCCGGGCTGGTGGCAGCGGTTTCACGACATCCTGCCGGGCTGGTTCTCGATGTACGTCAGCCTGGAGGGCGCGGCCGCGCTCATCCGCCAGTACGAACCGCACTTCGTGCCCGGCATCATGCAGACCGAGGAGTATGCCCACGGCGTCCTGAGATCGGGTGCCGTAGGACAGACCAGCCCCGAGGACATCGAGCGTCATGTGGCGTTGCGCATGCAGCGCCAGGCGCTCCTCACACGCCAGGACGCCCCCCGGATCTGGGTGGTGATGGAGGAGACCGCGCTGCGTCGGCCCGTCGTCGGGCCCCATGTCATGCGTGCCCAGGTCGACCGGTTGCTGGAGGTCACGCGACTGCCCCATGTGACGTTGCAGGTACTCGAGTTCTCCTCGGGACCGCACCCTGGTACGTACGGGCCCTTCGTCCTGTTCCGATTTGCCATGTCAGAACTGCCGGACATGGTCTACAGCGAGTACCTGACCGGCGCCGTCTATCTCGACGCGCGCACCGAGGTGGCGACCCACCTCGAGGTCATGGACCGCATGGCGGCCCAGGCCGCTACGGCACAACGCACGAAGGAGATCCTCGAGGATCTCCGCAAGGAGCTGTGAATGGATCGCATCACGCCGCGCGAACGCGTCTACAACGGCATGCCCGCCCGTGAACTCGGCAGCGAGGGCTGGCACAAGCCGTGGAGCGGAGGCAACGGCGGCAACTGTCTGGAGGCGATGAAGCTCGCCGACGGCCGGATCGCCGTCCGCCAGTCCACCGATCCGGACGGGCCCGCGCTGATCTACACCTCCGACGAGATGACCGCGTTCATCGAGGGGGCCAAGGCAGGGGTGGCCGATTTCCTGCTCTCGTGACCGATCGTCGCTCCACGACGTTGTTGTCCGCACCACTGAAGCGCCCTGAGGCATCGGCACCACCGAGGCGCCGGCAGCACTGACTTGCCATTCAGTCGTCCACTTCAGCCGTCCACTTCAGTCGTCCGGTTCGGTTGTTCACTTCAGCTCAGTTCGGTTGTCCAGTTCAGTTGATCACTGACATACCCGTGGAATTACGGATTTCCTCCATGACCGGGCAGAACCCCGCACCGGACCCCGTCGTCATCGCCACCGGCAAGCCGCACCCGGCCCGGATGTACGACTGGTACCTCGGTGGGAAGGACAACTACCCCGTCGACGAGGAGATGGGCCGGCAGATGCTCGCCCTCGACCCGAGGGTGCCGGTGATGGCGCGGGTCAACCGTGCGTTCATACACCGCGCCACGCGCTGGCCGGCGCACCACGGCGTACGGCAGTTCCTGGACATCGGCACGGGCATTCCGACCGAGCCGAACCTGCATCAGATCGCTCAGGACATCGCGCCGGACGCGCGCATCGTCTACTGCGACAACGACCCCATCGTGCCGGCCCACGCGGCGGCCCTGCTGCGCGGCACGCCCCAGGGAGTGACCCGGTACCTGCAGGCCGACGTGCGTGAGCCCGACGCCATCATCGAAGGTGCCAAGCGGGTCCTGGACTTCGGCCGGCCCGTCGCGTTGTCCCTCGTGGCGTTGCTGCACTTCGTCTCCGACGAGGATGGCGCGCACGCACTGGTTGACCGGCTGCTGTCCGAAATCCCCTCCGGCAGTTATCTCATGATGACCCACGCCACCGCCGACTTCACCCCGGAGGAATCGGCGGCGGCGACGGAGAAGCTCAAGGCGGCCGGAGTGACCCTCGCGCTTCGCTCCCGCGATCAGGTCGCCCGCTTCTTCCACGGGCTCGACCTCATCGAACCCCGGGTCGAGGTGGTCCACAAGTGGCACCCGGAGCTGGGTGATCCGGTCCCGGGGCAGGACGACGGGGTCATCCCCGGCTACGGCGCGGTGGCCCGCAAGCCGTAACCGAGGGGATCCGTTCGACGGCCGTGGCCCAGGGGCCATGCGCCTGCTGGAGCGTGGCCCTCGGTCATCGACCCCTCCGACGCTGCGAGAGGGGGGCCGTCCGTCTCCGTGCGGCTACGCCGTCATCGGCCGGTCATACGGACCGATCGGCGCCGACAGGTGCGACGCACCGCTCGTCAGCCGCCGGTCGACCGCCGCCGCGACGGCCCGCCCCTCGGCGATCGCCCACACGATCAGCGACTGTCCGCGCGCGGCGTCGCCTGCGGCGTACACCCCCGGGACGTTAGTGCCGAAGTTCTCGTCCCGTGCGATGGTCCCGCGTGCGTCGAGCGCGATCCCGAGCTGGTCGATCAGCCCGTCCCCGCGGTCGGGTCCCGAGAACCCCAGCGCGAGCAGCACGAGGTCCGCGGGCAGCGTCCGCCCGGTACCCGACACCGGTCGCCTCCGCTCGTCCACCTCGACCAGGTGCAGGGCGCGTACATGTCCCTCGGCGTCCCCCGTGAAGTGCAGCGTGGACGCCGCGAACAGTCGCGCGTCCGCGTCCGCCGCGGGCGCCGTCCGCAGATCGCGCGCCTCCTCGTGCGCGGCGGACAGCCGGTAGATCTTCGGGTACGTCGGCCACGGCTCGGTGTCCTCGTTCCGGCCTGTCTTCGGCTGCGGGTAGATGTCGAGCTGGGTCACGGACGCCGCCCCTTCGCGCACCGCGGTGCCCAGACAGTCGGCCCCCGTGTCCCCGCCCCCCACGATCACGACGTGCTTCCCCGCGGCCGACAGGGGCGAGACCTCCAGGTCTCCCTCGCACACCCGGTCGGCCAGCGGCAGATACACCATCGCCTGATGGATCCCGTCCAACTCCCGCCCGGGCACGTCCAATTCCCGCCATGCCGTGGCGCCCGTCGCGATCACCACGGCGTCGTACCGCGCCCGCAGCTCGGCGGCTCCGATGTCCTTCCCTATGGCCGTCGACGTACGGAACTTCGTCCCCTCCGCCCGCATCTGCTCGAGCCGCCGGTCGAGATGCCGTTTCTCCATCTTGAACGCCGGTATCCCGTACCGCAGCAGCCCCCCGATCCGGTCCGCGCGCTCGTACACCGCCACCGTGTGCCCGGCGCGGGTGAGCTGCTGGGCCGCCGCGAGCCCGGCCGGGCCGGACCCCACGACCGCGACTGTCCGCCCCGACAGCCGCTCCGGCGGACGCGGCGGCGCGAACCCCTCCTCCCAGGCGCGGTCGGCGATGGCCACCTCCACGTTCTTGATGGTGACCGCGGGCTGGTTGATGGCGAGCACACACCCCGCCTCGCACGGCGCCGGGCACAGCCGCCCAGTGAACTCCGGAAAGTTGTTGGTGGCGTGCAGTCGGTCGCTGGCCGCGCGCCAGTCCTCGCGTGAGACGAGACTGTTCCACTCGGGGATCAGGTTGCCGAGCGGGCAGGCCTGGTGGCAGAACGGGACCCCGCAGTCCATGCACCGGTTCGCCTGGCGGCTGATGATCGGCAGCAGCGCACCCGGGACGTAGACCTCGTTCCAGTCCCGCACCCGCTCCTCCACGGGCCTGCGGGGCCACTCCTCCCGGGGGGTGCTCATAAAGCCCTTGGGATCGGCCATGGCCGTCCCCCTTGCGTACGCGTAAGGGGTCGCTTCGTGCCAGGGTACGACGCACTCCGCCGGTCCGCCCCTCGTCGTCAGGGCCCCCGGACCAGGGCTCGGGCCGCTCAGGAGGAAACCGGAGACCGCCCCGACTCACCGGTCACCATCAGTGACGCCGCACACGATTCCGGTGACCCCTCGCATACGGTTCGACTGGGCGGGCCTGGAGTGGCGGGGCCCATCCGGCCGGTGCAGGCGCCGTCAAGCCGCCTCTCGGAACCGCCACTCCCGCAGCACCGTCTCCACGCTCTCCGCGATGCGCCGGCGCGCCTCGGGTCTCGCCACCCCGTTCATCAGCAGCCGGTCGTACGGCGTCTCCAGGTGCCGTACCGACGCCCGCACCGCGGCCGTCACCGCGTCCGCCGACAGCGCCCTCCCCGCCGCGCTGCGGCCGACCCGTCCGCTCCCGCGCACCGAGGCATGCGCCGCGATCTCCTCCGCACGCCCGGCCGGGCACCCGGGAAACAACCGGCGGATCTCCCGTGCGAAAGCCTCCGTGAACCGCAGGTCCTCGGCCGCGCGGCGCCGGGCGTCCCGCGCCCGCCGTCTGCGCCTGGCCTCCGCATCCGCCAGGCACCGCTCCTCGGCCAGTGCGAGCGCCGCCGCCTCGACGAGCACTCCCTGCCGCTCGTACCGGCCCTGCCGCCGGTTGAAGCGCACCACCACCGCCGAGAGCGCACTGGCCTCCCGCGACCGCCGGGTCAGCGCCGTGTCGCCGCGCGGCAGGAACACCAGATGCCCGAGGTCCGCACAGTCCAGGCACCGGGGCGCCCCCTCCTCCAGCACCAGCAACGACAAAGGCCCGCGGCGGCACGCGGCGCAGTGCCGCCGCCTCAGCGGCTGGAAGACCAGAAGTCCGCCACCAGGTGGGAGAGTTGCCCTCGGTGCCATACCCGCTTCCTTCCCGCCCGGCCGAGCGGCGACCCCGCGGGACCCCGTGCCGGCGGCGGCCGCGACGCGCCCCGCGCCTCGGTCGCTTCGCAGAGCCCGGTCCCTGCGCGGGATCACCGGCCGCGTCGTGGTTCCACCCTGGTGGCGCGGCATCATGGGCCCTGTGCGACTTGAAGCGATCACCTGGGAGCGGCTCGGCGACCTCCTCGCCGACCGGCTGCTCGACCTGAAGCCCGACGACGGCAGCCCCTGGACCCGCGTCGCCTTCGACGGAGCCCCCGCCGCGCGCCCCGGCGACCTCGCTCAGCGTGTGTCCGACGCCCTGCGGATACGTGGCCGCTCCTCGGTCGTCGTCGGCGCGGAGGGTTTCCTGCGCCCCGCGTCCGTCCGCTTGGAACACGGCCACCGGGACCCGGACTCCTATTACGAAGGATGGCTCGACACCGGCGCCCTGTGGCGTGAGATCTTCGGCCCCCTCGAGCCCGGCGGCAACGGCAGCGTCCTGCCCGATCTGTGGGACCCGATCGCCGACCGCGCCACGCGGAGCTCCTACGTCCGACTTCCGCCCGGTGGCCTTCTGCTACTCCATGGTCCCCTCCTCCTCAGGCACTGGTTCCCCTTCGATCTGACCGTGCATGTGCTCCTGTCGGCCGGCGCCCTCCGCCGCCGCACCCCCGAGTCCGAGCACTGGACCCTTCCCGCTTTCGAGCGCTACGAGGCGGAGACCGACCCGGGCGCCCTCGCCGATGTCCTGGTCCGCGCGGACGACCCGCGCCACCCCGCCTGGAGCGGCTGAACCCCCGCCCGGTCCCCCTGCCGCCCGCCCGGCCGCACCCGCCCGTCCCGCGTTTCCGGGTGCGCCACCGTGCGGGCACGGCGAGAATTGAGGGCGCCGGGACATGCGGTGCGTCCCGTGCCGCGCCGGCCGTCCGGCCTTGGGAGGTACTACATGACCACCGCCGGAGACATCATGCACCGTGGTGCCCAGTGGATCCCCGCGCATGAGACCCTCGACCGCGCAGCCCAGCTGATGCGCGAACTCAACGTCGGCGCGCTGCCCATCAGTGACGAGAACGAACGGCTCTGCGGCATCCTCACCGACCGCGACATCGTCGTCGGCTGCGTGGCCATGGGCCACGACCCCTCACGGGTGACCGCGGGCGACATGGCCCAGGGCACACCGCGCTGGGTCGACGCGAAGGCCGACATCAGCGAGGTGCTCCAGGAGATGGAGGGGCACCAGATCCGCCGGCTTCCCGTCATCGACAACAAGCGCCTCGTCGGCATGATCAGCGAAGTCGACCTGGCCGAGCACCTGCCGGAGGGTCAGATGGTCGAGTGGGTCGAGAACGTCTACGCGAGGAGCACGCGCTGACCCTTCCGCCGGCCGGTCGGCCGGTTCGGACCGGCGGCACCGGCGGACACCCCCCGAGGGCCGGGCGCCTCCGGGCGCAGGCGCGGCGGGTCACAACCAGCCGTTGCGCTTGAACCCCCGGTAGAGAACGAGACAGGCGACGGCTATCACGACCAGAACCAGTGGGTAGCCGAATTTCCAGTGCAGCTCGGGCATGTACGTGAAGTTCATGCCGTACACACCGCAGACCATCGTCGGCACGGCGATCAGCGCGGCCCACGCGGTGATTCTGCGCATGTCCTCGTTCTGAGCGACGCTCACCTGCGCGAGGTGGGCCTGAAGGATCGAGTTGAGCAGCTCGTCGAAGGCCGCTATCTGCTCGATGGCGCGCAGCAGATGGTCGGAGACGTCCCGGAAGTACGCCTGTATCTCCGGGTCGATGACCCGGATCGGCCTGGTGGCCAGCTCCTGGATGGGGCGATCCAGGGGCGCCACCGCCCGCTTCAGCTCGAGGAGTTCGCGTTTGAGCTGATAGATGCGGCCCGGATCCAGTCGCGCGCTGTTCTCCGCGAACACGTCCGTCTCGACCTGGTCGATGTCCTCCTGCACCGCGTCCGTGACACGCAGATAGTCGTCCACCACCTGGTCGGCGATCGCGTGCAGCACCGCGGCGGGGCCCTTCGCGAGCTGCTGGGGGTGGGCCTCCAGCTCCTCACGCAGCGGGCCGAGCGAGCCGTGCCGTCCGTGTCGCACCGTGATGACGAAGGCGGGACCGATGAACACCATGATCTCGCCGGTGCTCACCACCTCGCTCGTCGCGGTCAACTGCTTGTGTTCCACGTAGCAGACGGTCTTGAAGACGGCGAACAGCGTTTCCCCGTACCGCTCCAGCTTCGGGCGCTGATGCGCCTCGATCGCGTCCTCGACCGCGAGCGGATGCAGATCGAAGAGTTCGGCGATCCCCGCGAACTCCTGGTCCGTCGGTTCGTGCAGCCCGAGCCAGACGAACCCGTCGGCGCTCTCGCGGACCCGCTGCACGGCGTCGACCGGATCCTCGCCGGCGGGAACGCGCACCCCCTTCTGATATGTCACGCAGTTGACGACCGCCGAGCCCAGGGGTGACCGGGCCGGGTGGCTCAGATCGACGCGCGCCCGCTGCCGCGCCAATCGCGCCACCTTACGGAGGCCACCGACCCTGTCGAGGCCCGTGACCTTCCGCAGATTCCCTGCCATGGACATCTGGATCTCCTTGCGTGGATCTCCTTGCGCCGTACTCCGCGCCTTCGCGAGCCAGTCTGCCAGTCGGCCTCGATCGCCGGAAAAGCCTGTGGAAACGGAAAGTTCCGCTTCGATACCTGGCTGGTGGGCGGGTGGTGCGGCCACCGTGCACCGGTCCCGCGGAGCGTCGTCGGGCACGGCCGGGGCGGAGAGCTGGGATGATCGCCGTATGACCGCGAGCGACGGGTATCTCCTCGACAACCAGCAGGCCGAGGCGGGTCGGCGTTTCGACGCGCTCTCCGCCCTCTTCGATCCCACGACGTTCCGCCACATCGAGAACCTCGGTATCGGACCCGGCTGGCGCTGCTGGGAGGTCGGCGCCGGCGGCCCGTCAGTGGTCTCCTGGCTGGCCAAGAAGGTCGGTCCGACGGGAAGGGTCCTCGCCACCGACATCGACACCTCGTGGGCGGTGTCGGCCGCCCGCCCCCCGATCCAGATCCGCACCCACGACGTCGGCACCGAGGAGCCGCCGGGGGAGAGATTCGACCTGGTTCACGCCCGGCTCGTCCTCGTCCATGTACCGGACCGTGAAAGGGCGTTGCAGTCGATGATCAAGGCCCTGCGCCCCGGCGGACGGCTGCTGATCGAGGACGCCGATCCCGCGCTCCAGCCCCTCATCTGCCCGGATGAGTACGGCCCCGAGCAGCAGCTCGCCAACCGTCTGCGCCAGGGTTTCCGCACGCTCCTCGCCGACCGCGGCGCCGACCTCTCCTACGGCCGCCGGCTTCCGCGCCTGCTGCGCGAGGCGGGGCTGCGGCAGGTGGAGGCCGACGCGTACTTCCCGATCGCCTCGCCCGCCTGCGCGGCCCTCGAAGCCGCGACCATCCGTCAGATCCGCGACCGGCTCGTCGCCGCCGGCCTTGCCACGGACGAGGAGATCGACCGCCATCTGTCCCACGTCGCGTCCGGCACGATGGACCTGGCCACGGCCCCCCTGATCTCGGCCTGGGGCCGCAAGGGGTAGAGGAGCACCGGGGAGGTCGGCGCCCGGCGGGGCACGGCCGGCCGCCGACGCCGGCCGTGCCGCTCGGCCGCCTACCCGGCGCCGGCCGGGGGCCTGCCTCCCACGTTCTCCACCGCCATGGCCCCGGCCCTGCACCCCTGCGCCGTCGCCTCCTCCGGCTCCGCCCCTGACAGGAGGGCCGCGAGGAAGGCCCCGGTGAAGGCGTCGCCCGCGCCCGTCGTGTCCCGCGGGATGGCGGGGACCGCCGGGATCCAGGCGCGGACCGTTCCCGACACGGCCACCAGTGCCCCCTCCGCGCCCTGCTTGACGACCACCAGGGGCAGATGGCGGCTCAGCTTGGCGGCCGCGTCCGCGAGGTCGGGCAGCCCGGTCAGCAGACACGCCTCGTCCCGGCTGGGGAGCAGCACATCGACGCCTTCGGCGAGCGTCAGGAACCGGCCCACGCCCAGCTCGGTGAGAAACCCGGCCGACGCCGGATCCATGCTCACCGGTACACCACGCGCGCGTGCCGCCGCCAAGGCCACCCTCACCAGCGCCCGGCTCGGCTCGGAGAACAGCAGATAGCCCGACAGATGCAGGCGTGCGACACCGTCGAGCAGCGCGTCCGACCAGTCGCCGGGGTCCAGCCGCAGGCAGGCCCCGCTGTCCGTGAGGAAGGTGCGCTCCGCGGCGGCGCTGCGGTCCACCAGGCAGATGACCGTTCCCGTGGCCGCCTCGGCGTCGACGACCAGATGGGACCGTACTCCCGACCCGGTCAGTTGCCGTTCGTGCCAGGCTGCGGAATCGGCCCCGACGCGTCCGAGCAGCCGCACATCCGGACAGCCCCAATGGGCCGCCCAACAGGCCACGTTCGCACCGGCGCCGCCGGGGAGCGTACGGATGACGGCGGCGGTGTCCGTGCCCGGCGCGAGCGGGCCCGAGTGCCGGGCGACGACATCCGTGACGACGTCCCCGACGACGAGCAGAGCCCCGCTCACGCCTTGGCCCAGGCCGCCGCGATCCGTGCCGCGAGGCGCACGTTGCCGCGCACCGCCGCCAGGTTGGCGCTCAGCGAGGCTCCCTCGGTCTGCCGTACCAGATAGTCGAGCAGGAACGGTGTGACCGCCTGACCGGTGACCCCCTCGTCCTCGCACGCCTGCAACGCGGCGGAGAGCACACGCGCGTGGAGCTGTGGATCGAGTTGTTCCTCCTCCGGAACGGGGTGAGCGACGATGAGCGCCGACTGCGGACCGCCGAGCGCGTCCTGTGCCCGCATGACGCCCGCCACCTCTTCCGGGGACTCAAGGGTCCAGTCCACCGGGTGCCCGGAGTCGGACAGATAGAAGCCCGGGAAGCGGTCGGTGCGGTAACCGGCCACCGCCACGCCCAGCGTCTCCAGACGCTGCAGCGTCGCCGGCACGTCCAGGATCGACTTCACGCCCGCGCACACCACGGTGATCCTCGTCCTGGCCAGCAGACCCAGGTCGGCGGACTCGTCATGGGTCGTGGTCCACTGCCGGTGCACCCCGCCGAGTCCGCCCGTCGCGAAGACGCGTACCCCGGCGAGTGAGGCCAGCAGGGCCGTCGCGGAGACCGTCGTCGCCCCGCTCACGCCCGTCGCGGCCGCGAGCGGCAGGTCACGGTGGCCCAGCTTGCGGATCCCCTCCTCGTTCGCGACTCGCTCGATCTGCTCCTTGTCCAGCCCGACATGGGCCTGGCCGTTCAGGACGGCGATCGTCGCCGGTACGGCGCCCTGCTGCCGTACGAGGTCCTCCAGTTCCAGCGCGACCCGGAGGTTCCGCGGACGGGGCAGCCCGTGCGCGATGATCGTCGACTCCAGGGCCACCACCGGCCTGCGGGCGGCGAGGGCCTCCCGCACCTCTTCGGACACCATCAGCACGCGCGTGCCTCCTGTCTCTCGGTCTTCCCTCATCTCTGGCGGGCGGCGTCCGCGGCCAAACACTTGCGAGCCGTGGGGAGAGAACACCAGCCTGGATGCATGACGGACAACTCGCCACGTCTCGACCATGTCGTCCTGTGGGTCCGGGACCCGGTCGCCGCCGCCGGTTTCTACGAGGAAGCGGTCGGCCTGGAAACGCTCGGGGTCGCCGATTTCACCGAGGGCAAGGTGCCGTTTCCCTCCGTGCGGCTCAATGAGGAGACCATTCTCGATCTCGCCCCGCTTTCCCTGGCCACGGACATGAGGATGGTGCCGGGAGCCGCCGAGAGCGCCGGGCATCCGGTGAACCACGTCTGCCTGGCCCTCACGGGAGGCGGCTTCGAGGAGCTCAGGGCCCGTCTGGAGGAGCGGGCCGTCCCCGTCTCGGACTTCTCCTACGGCTCCTCCGGTGCCCGTGGCGCGGCCCGGCGCAGCTTCTACTTCCGCGACCCGGACGGGAACGTCTTCGAGGCACGGCACTACGAGTAGCCCGCGGAGCGGGTCAGAAGAGCGGCTCCGGAAGCACCCCTTCGAGGGCGAGCAGCTTGCGTTTGGTCTCCAGCCCGCCTCCGAACCCGCCGATGCCGCCGTCGCTCTCCACCACGCGGTGGCACGGCACGACCACCGGCAGCGGGTTCGAGCCCATCGCCATCCCCACGGCCTGGGCCGCACCCGGCTGGCCGACCCGGCCGGCCAGGTCGCCGTACCCCACCACGGTGCCGTACGGCACGCCGGAAGCCAGTGCGCGCAGCACCTGCCGGTTGAAGCCGGTGATCAAGGACCAGTCCAACGGCAGCGTGAAGTCGCGCAGTTCACCGGCGAAGTAGGCGGACAGCTGGCGTATCGCCTCGGTCAGCAGCGGAGCGTCCGGGGCCTTGACCGGCTCCGTGCCGAGCCGGGATGCGAGGCGCGCCAGGGCTTTGTCGCGCACGGCCTCCGTCGCGTGGAACACCACGTTCACCAGGCCGTCGCGCGTCGCGGCCAGCAGCAGGGGGCCGATGTCCGTGGTGACCACGGTCCACACCAGGTGCTGCTCGTCCTGCACGTCACTGTTCATGTGGCCACCGTACGACCCGGCACCGACAACGCCGTCGTGGGTGGGGCCGGGCGGCCGGCCGCGGCCCGCGGGCGCCGCGGGATCAGCGGGCCGTGACCGCCGTCCGCACCACGTCGGGGACGTTCGTGATGACACCGTCCACGCCGAAGCCGTCCACCCGTCGGGCCTCGTCCGCGCCGTTGACGGTCCAGGCGAAGACCCTCATCGGCTTGTCGTGCGGCCCCTTGAGCGCGTGCACCGCGGAGACATAGCCGGGCGAGAGCCTGGTGTAAGACGCGTCGATCTGGTCGGCGAACCGCGAGTACGCCCGCAGCTCCTCCATCCGGGGCGTCCCCAGGTACGCGGTCCTGATCGCCGGTCGCAGCTCGTGCACCGTGCGCACACTGGCCGCGCTGAAGCTCTGGACGATCAGCCGGTTCCTCAGGTGGCCGGAGTCGAGCCAGCCCTCCTTGTCCAGGAGAGCCAGGGTCTCGCGCTCGATGCCCGGGTACAGCTCCGGGTTCTTGATCTCGAGGACCAGGCTCTGATGGTTGTGCGACAGGCGCTCCATGTACTGCCGCAGCGTCGGTACGCGCACCCCCGTGTACCGGCGGCCGTACCAGCTTCCCGCGTCCAGGCGCGCGATCTCCTTGGCGGTGAAATCCTTCACCCGCCAGGGCGCCCGGTGCGGGAACAGCTTCTTGACGTTGGTCGTCCGGTCCAGTGTGGCGTCGTGGATCACGACGAGCCGGCCGTCCTTGGTGCGCTGCACATCGTTCTCGACCCAGCCGAAGCCCATGGCGGCCGCCCTGTCGATGGCGGCCAGGGTGTTCTCGGGCGCATAGCCGGAGGCGCCGCGATGGGCGACGACGACCAGTCGGTCACCGCCCGCGGCGCCGGCGTGACGCGTCGGCAGTATGGCGATGCCGATTCCGAACAACGCGATGGCTGTGGCGGCGACTGCAACGCGCGCGTGCATGCGTACTCCTCGCATCGGGCGATCACATACAGCACCAGAGTGGCAGCAGTGAGTCAAGTAAGTGACCGTGCGAGGCGGGCACAGATTCGCGGGGGTTGCCCGAAAGCGCTCACAAGCGCCGCACAAGTGCGGCAGCGTCGTGCTTCTTTTGCCGGAAAATCGTTCGTCCGTTCCGGTGGGGGTCATACTCTCTGCCACACCCCCGACCGCCGTCGCGGTCCTGGGGACTGGGGGCATTTCCGTGTTTCGGG
Source organism: Streptomyces sp. NPDC093261 (assembly GCF_044753645.1). Taxonomy (NCBI): domain Bacteria; kingdom Bacillati; phylum Actinomycetota; class Actinomycetes; order Kitasatosporales; family Streptomycetaceae; genus Streptomyces; species Streptomyces sp. NPDC093261. Next base: position 197,395 of record NZ_JBIVNO010000001.1, on the reverse strand, counting down.
ACGCATCAGGGTGAGGAGGGCCGCCGCGTATGCAGGGCACCGTCGACGGCTTCAGCTACGGATTTGTCACTCCGGTTGTGGCGTACCTCATGGCCTGCCTCGGCGGCGCGCTCGGTCTGCGCTGCACCACGAGATCGATGATGGTGGCCCAGTCCTGGCGGGCCGGGTGGCTCGCCCTGGGGTCGGCCGCCATGGGCTCCGGCATCTGGACCATGCACTTCATCGCCATGATGGGGTTCACGGTCCGGGAGACCCCGATCCACTACGACATGGCGATCACGTTCGCGAGCCTCGCCGTCGCCATCGTCATGGTCGGAGTCGGCGTCTTCATCGTGGGATACCGGGGCGCGACCGGGGTGGCGCTGTTCACCGGCGGCACCATAACCGGTTTGGGGATCGCCTCGATGCACTACCTCGGGATGGCGGGGATACGTCTCAACGGCGTGCTGGAGTACAACACCCTCACCGTGGCCGTGTCCGTCGTCATAGCGGTCGTCGCGGCGACCGCCGCCCTCTGGGCGGCCGGACAGATCCGCGGCTTCCTCTGGAGCCTCGGGGCGAGCCTCGTCATGGGACTCGCCGTCACCGGCATGCACTACTCGGGCATGGCCGCCCTCAGCGTCCACCTGCACGGCGTCGGCGGAACCCCGGACGGTCACGCGCCCGCCGCCCTGCTCGCCCCGATGATGATCGGCCCGCTCGCCTTCCTGTGTCTGGCCGGCGTCGTCGTGGTGTTCGACCCGCTGATGGTCATGGGCAAGCCCGACTGGACCCCGGTGGAGCGCAAGCCCGGGATCCCGGCCCATCCCCAGGTCACCCACACCGGGCGGCATCCGTCCCCCCGCCCCCGCCGGCGCACCGTACAGCGCAGCTCCCGGACCCCGCAGAACCGGTGACCGCCCCCGTTGTCAGTGCGGGGTCGTACGGTGGAGAACATGCGGCCCGTTTCCCAGATCGAACGCTCGGTGGCGCCTTTCGAGGTCGTCAGCCCCTACCAGCCCAGCGGTGACCAGCCCACGGCCATCGCCGAGCTGGACAAGCGCATCCGCGCAGGTGAGAAGGATGTCGTCCTGCTGGGCGCGACCGGCACCGGCAAGTCGGCGACCACCGCGTGGATGATCGAGAAGCTCCAGCGCCCAACCCTGGTGATGGCCCCGAACAAGACGCTGGCGGCCCAGCTGGCCAACGAGTTCCGCGAGCTGTTGCCGAACAACGCGGTCGAGTACTTCGTCTCGTACTACGACTACTACCAGCCCGAGGCATACGTCCCGCAGTCGGACACCTACATCGAGAAGGACTCCTCGATCAACGAGGAGGTGGAGCGCCTGCGCCACTCCGCGACCAACTCGCTGCTCACCCGTCGTGACGTCATCGTGGTCGCCTCGGTCTCCTGTATCTACGGCCTCGGTACCCCGCAGGAGTACGTGGACCGGATGGTCAGCCTCAAGGTCGGCGACGAGATCGACCGCGACCAGCTGCTGCGCCGCTTCGTCGACATCCAGTACACGCGCAACGACATGGCGTTCACCCGCGGCACCTTCCGGGTGCGCGGCGACACCATCGAGATCTTCCCGGTCTACGAGGAGCTGGCCGTCCGCATCGAGATGTTCGGTGACGAGATCGAGGCCCTCTCCACCCTCCACCCGCTCACCGGCGAGGTCATCAGCGACGACGAGCAGCTCTACGTCTTCCCAGCCTCCCACTACATCGCGGGACCCGAGCGCATGGAGCGGGCGATCAACGGCATCGAGAAGGAGCTGGAGGAGCGCCTGGCCGAGCTCGAGAAGCAGGGCAAGCTCCTGGAGGCCCAGCGGCTGCGCATGCGCACGACGTACGACATCGAGATGCTCCGACAGATCGGCACCTGCTCCGGCGTGGAGAACTACTCGATGCACTTCGACGCCCGCGAGCCCGGCTCCCCGCCGAACACCCTGCTCGACTACTTCCCGGAGGACTTCCTGCTCGTCATCGACGAGTCACACGTCACGGTGCCGCAGATCGGTGCCATGTACGAGGGCGATGCCTCCCGCAAGCGCACCCTGGTCGAGCACGGCTTCCGTCTGCCCTCGGCTCTGGACAACCGCCCGCTGAAGTGGGAGGAGTTCCAGCAGCGCATCGGCCAGACCGTCTATCTCTCGGCGACCCCGGGGCAGTACGAGCTGTCCCGGTCCGACGGCCAGGTCGAGCAGATCATCCGCCCCACCGGGCTCGTCGACCCGCAAGTCGTGGTCAAGCCCACCGAGGGCCAGATCGACGACCTGGTGCACGAGATCCGCAAGCGCACCGAGAAGGACGAGCGCGTCCTCGTCACCACGCTCACCAAGAAGATGGCCGAGGACCTCACCGACTACTTCCTGGAACTCGGCATCCAGGTGCGGTATCTGCACAGCGACGTCGACACCCTGCGCCGCGTCGAGCTGCTGCGCGAGCTGAGGTCCGGTGAGTACGACGTCCTGGTCGGCATCAACCTCCTCCGGGAGGGCCTCGACCTGCCCGAGGTCTCCCTGGTGGCGATCCTCGACGCCGACAAGGAGGGCTTCCTGCGCTCGGGGACCTCCCTCATCCAGACCATCGGGCGTGCCGCGCGCAACGTCTCGGGCCAGGTCCATATGTACGCCGACAAGATCACTCCGGCGATGGAGAAGGCCATCGAGGAGACCAACCGCCGCCGCGAGAAGCAGATCGCGTACAACAAGGCGAACGGCATCGACCCGCAGCCGCTCCGCAAGAAGATCAACGACATCGTGGCGCAGATCGCCCGCGAGGACGTGGACACGGAGCAGCTGCTCGGCACCGGTTATCGCAAGACGACGGACGGCAAGGGCGCCAAGGCCCCCGTCCCCTCGCTCGGCGGCCAGTCGGCGAAGGCCGCCAAGGCCGCCAAGGGCAAGGCCAAGGAGACGGTCCCGACCGACCGTCCGGCGGCCGAACTCGCCGAGCAGATCGAGGAGCTGACGGCGCGGATGCGGGCCGCGGCCGCGGACCTGCAGTTCGAGATCGCGGCCCGGCTGCGCGACGAGGTCTCCGAGATGAAGAAGGAACTGCGTCAGATGAGGGAGGCGGGCCTGGCCTGACGGCCCCGCCACCCGTGACGGACCCCGGAATGTTCGCGATGTGTTGCAACACCGACACAAAGCGCGGTCCGGGGTTCGTCACTGTCAGTGGCGCTGCGTAGGGTTCTGGCATCCGCGGAGTCCGCGGCCCACAGGGGACGCTTCGAGAGGGGACGGCGCGTGACCGTCAACATGACCAAGGGGCAGGCCATCAGCCTGCAGAAGAACGACGGAGGCACGCTGACCGCGGTGCGCATGGGGCTCGGCTGGCAGGCCGCCCCCCGGCGCGGCCTGTTCGGTTCGCGCACCCGGGAGATCGACCTCGACGCGTCCGCCGTGCTCTTCGCGGACAAACAGCCCGTGGACGTGGTCTTCTTCCGCCACCTGGTGAGCGACGACGGATCCGTGCGGCACACGGGCGACAACCTCGTCGGCGGAGCGGGACAGGGCGGCGACGACGAGGCGATCCTCGTCGATCTGCAGCGCGTTCCGGTCCACATCGACCAGATCGTCTTCACCGTGAACTCGTTCACAGGCCAGACCTTCCAGGAGGTGCAGAACGCGTTCTGCCGTCTGGTCGACGAGACCAGCGGCCAGGAGCTGGCCCGTTACACGCTGGCCGGCGGGGGCGCGTACACGGCTCAGATCATGGCCAAGGTCCACCGCGCGGGCACGGGCTGGACGATGACGGCCCTGGGCACCCCGGCCAACGGGCGTACCTTCCAGGACCTGATGCCGGCGATCCTGCCGCATCTGTAGGCCTCCGGACGCCGGACACACACAGCGACACAGGGGGACGAGGCGATGACGGCCGAGCTGGTCCGGGGGCAGAACCATCCGCTTCCGCGGGCCCGCCTCGAGGTCCGGGTGTCGGCCGGCACACCGGTCGTGGCCGGGGCCACGCTCGCCGACGCACGGGGCAGGGTGCCCGGCGTCGAGTGGGTGGCCCATCCGGGCGCGCCGGCGCTGCCCGGGCTGGAGGTCTCCCGGCAGGCCGCGGCCGACCACCGGCTGGCGTTCGATCTGGACGCGCTGCCGGAGAGTGTGCACCGGGTCAGCGTGCTGCTCGCCCTGCCCACGGGGACCGGCGGCCCGGCGCGGTTCGGGGGCCTCGCCGCCCCCGTCGCCACGGTCACCGGCATCGACGGCTCCGGGGTCGCCCACTACACCATCAGCGGCCTGGACTCCGAGTCCGCGGTCATCGCGCTGGAGCTCTACCGCAGGCAGGGCGCCTGGAAGGTCCGCGCGGTCGGCCAGGGCTATGCGGGCGGGCTCGCCGCGCTCCTCGCGGACCAAGGCCTGTCGGAGGCAGAGCCCCTCGCGGGAAGGATCAACGACGCCGTGGTCCAGGGTCTGGCCCGCTCGATCGCACCGCCTCCGCCGCGCAGCCCCGACGGCGACCGCACTCGGCAGACGGCCACCCCGGCGGCACCCCAGGGGGCCTCCGGCCCCGTACCGCCCCACCAGGACTCTCCGGGCGTACCCCGTGAGGGATCTCCGTACGACGTGGCCGGCTCGCCCGATCCCGTCCCGCAACCGGCCTCCGGCGGCCCGATCAGCCATGTGCACCCGGGGCGGAGCAGCGCGGCACCGCCGACGCCCCCGCCGACCGGGCCCGCCACCCCGCCGGGGCAGCCAGGACAGCCCGTCGCGGGCGACGCCACCGGCTGGTCCATGGAAGAGCGCCTTTACAACCAGGTGTGGGGCATGTTCGAGGACCTGGCGCGCACGGCCGCCGCGTACCGCAGCGCCGTCGACTTCGCCGACTCCCGCCTGGAGCGGGAGCTGGACAAGGCGCTCGCCGATCCGCGCAACCGGATCGGCGGGCAGGGCGACGCGGCGCGCGAGGCGGCCCGGAGCAAGCACACCCGACTCGTCACCCAGGCCAGGGCCTCGCTCGACCGCGACCTCAGCCAGCTCAGCGCTGAGTCGGATGTCGTCGAGCCCGCGCTGCCCCCGGCGTTCGCCCGCTGGGACAACCCGGTCTGGCACGGATACCGGGTGCCGATGGAGATCCCCATGGCCGCGCGCCTCGGAGATCTACACCTTCCCGAGAGCGAGACCTTGCGCATCCCCATGCTGGTGAGGCTGCCGCTGGAGCGCGGGTTGTGGATCGACAGCGGCCGCTCCGGATCCTTCGACCCGCTCGTGGACTCCGACGAGCTGCGCCGGCTCGCCATGGAGACGGCCGTGGTGCACGCGGCACGGCTGCTGGCGGTGTACCCGCCCGATGAGTTCGCGGTGCAGGTGATCGACCCGGCCGGTTCGGGCGCCCCGGCGCTCGCCCCCCTGGTGCGGTCCGGGGTGCTCGTCGAGCCGCCCGCCGTCGGCGGCGCGGGTGTCGCCGATGTGCTGACCCGGCTGACCCAGCGCGTCGACCTGCTCCAGATGGCAGCGCGCGGCGGCGCCTCGGACGCTCTGCCGCCGGGCCTCGACACCGCCGGGCGTCTGCTGATCGTCCATGACTTCCCGCACGGCTTCGACGACCGGGCCGTGACCCGGCTGCGCTATCTCGCGGACGAGGGCCCGTCCGTCGGCGTGCAGCTGATGATGGTCGCCGACCGGGAGGACGCCGCAGGCTACGGTCCGCTGCTCGACCCGCTCTGGCGCTCCCTGCTGCGGCTCACCCCCGTTCCCGACGACCACCTCGCGGACCCCTGGGTCGGCCATGCGTGGACCTACGAGCCGCCGCGCGTGCCACGGGGCAGCCAGGTACTCGCCCAGGTGCTCAGCCGGGTCGCGGAGGCCCGCCGCGCCTGGAACCGCTGACCCGATCACTTGTTCGCCAAGAGTGAGTAAAGCTGCGTAGACCTGGGATTTTGAACTTTACTTTACCCTGCCCTTTACCTTTCCTTGGTGATTGAGGTACTGTCTCTCCCACGGAGGGGAGTACTCCCTATCTGCAGCGGCGCACCCGTCAGTACGGATCAGGCCAGATCCCGGGGCGTCGGCCCGCAGGCACCGGACGCGTCACGCGCCCCGGAATCCTCGGGTGGAAGAGACCTCCGGCACCGACGACGCTGAAACTGCCGTGACGTACTGCCGGAGGCGCAGTGAATGTTTCCCTGGCCCTGTGGGGCCTGACGATCGTGGGCCTCGCCGCCCTCATCGCGGCCGACTTCCTCATCGGCCGCAAGCCGCACGATGTGTCGATCAAGGAAGCAGGTGTCTGGACGGTCGTCTGGATCGTCCTGGCCGGACTGTTCGGCCTCGGCCTGCTCGTCTTCGGCGGCGGGCAGCCGGCCGGAGAATTCCTCGCGGGCTTCATCACCGAGAAGTCGCTCAGCGTCGACAATCTCTTCGTCTTCGTCCTGATCATGGCGAAGTTCGCGGTGCCTTCGCCGTACCAGCAGCGCGTGCTCCTCATCGGCGTGCTCATAGCCCTGGTCCTGCGGGCCGGCTTCATCGCCGCGGGCGCCGCGATCCTCTCGTCCTTCTCCTGGGTCTTCTACCTCTTCGGCGCCTTCCTGATCTGGACGGCCTGGAAGCTGATCCAGGAGGCCAGGACCGGGAAGGAGGAAGAGGAGTACGAGGAGAACAAGCTGCTGAAGGCAGCCGAGCGTCGCTTCGGGGTGGCCGACCGGTACCACGGCACCAAGCTGTGGATCCGGCAGAACGGCAACCGGGTCATGACGCCGATGCTGGTCGTGATGCTCGCGATCGGCACCACCGATGTGCTCTTCGCCCTCGACTCCATCCCCGCCATCTTCGGCCTGACCCAGGATCCGTACATCGTCTTCACGGCCAACGCGTTCGCGCTGATGGGCCTGAGGCAGCTGTACTTCCTCATCGGCGGCCTGCTCAAGAGGCTGGTCCACCTCTCCTACGGCCTGTCGATCATCCTGGGCTTCATCGGGGTCAAACTGGTGCTGCACGCGCTCCACGAGTCCGGTGTGCACGCCCCCGAGATCTCCATACCGGTCTCCCTGGGTGTCATCTGCGCCGTACTGGTCGTCACGACGATCACCAGCCTGACGGCCTCCAGGCAGCGGGAGGCGACGGAGACGGCGCGGAAGGGCGGCGAGGGCGCGGGGAAGAACAGCGTCGGGGCGTGAGCGCACCGGATCGCGGCAGGCGGCCCGAAGGGAATGCGCGGCGCGTCGCCGCGCATTCCCGCGGCGGGCGTCGGGCGGTGCGGCGGCGCCCTGACCGGGCATGCGGGCCCCGCAGGGGTCTGCGACGATCATTAGCATGGTCGCCGGGCTCCGAGCACTCGCGGCGCGATGGACGGCCATCGTGCCGGTGGCCGCGGTGGTCCTTCTGACCCTCACCTGGGGGCGCGCTCAGCCCGGTGGGGTCGTCGTCCTGGTGACGGTGGTCCTCGCCGGATCCGTCCTGGCCGCTGTCCATCACGCCGAAGTGGTCGCGCACCGGGTCGGAGAGCCCTTCGGGTCGCTCGTCCTCGCCGTCGCGGTCACGGTCATCGAGGTCGCGCTCATCGTCACCCTCATGGCCGACGGCGGTGCCAAGAGCGCGACCCTGGCGCGTGACACGGTCTTCGCGGCCGTGATGATCACCTGCAACGGCGTCGTCGGCGCGAGCCTTCTTGTGGCCTCGCTGCGCCATGGGATCGCGGTCTTCAACCCCGAGGGAACCGGGGCGGCGCTCGCCACCGTCGCGACCCTGGCGACCCTCAGCCTGGTGCTGCCGACGTTCACCACGAGCAAGCCCGGTCCGGAGTTCTCCCCGACCCAGCTCACCTTCGCCGCGATCTCCTCACTGATCCTCTACGGGCTGTTCGTGACCACCCAGACGGTGCGCCACCGGGACTACTTCCTCCCGATCACCCGGCAGGGAGAGGTGATCCGCGCCGACGACCACGCCGGCGCGCCGTCCGCCCGTGCCGCCGCCCTCAGCCTGGGCCTGCTCGCCCTGGCCCTCGTCGGTGTCGTCGGACTCGCCAAGGGGGTATCGCCCGCCGTCGAGTCCGGTGTGGCGGCGGCGGGCATGCCGCAGTCCGTCGTCGGGGTGGTGATCGCGCTGCTCGTGCTGCTGCCGGAGACCATCGCCGCCCTGCGCTCGGCGCGCCGCGACCGGGTCCAGACGAGTCTCAATCTGGCCCTCGGCTCGTCGATGGCCAGCATCGGCCTGACCATCCCCGCCGTCGCCTTCGCATCCCTGTGGCTGTCCGGCCCGCTCGTCCTCGGTCTTGGTTCCCTTCACATGGTGCTGCTCGCCCTGACCGTGGTGGTGAGTTCTCTGACCGTGGTGCCCGGGCGTGCCACGCCGCTTCAGGGCGGTGTGCACCTGGTGCTGTTCGCCGCGTACCTGGAACTGGCGGTGACCCCGTAGACGGCCCGGCGCCCATGCCCGGCGGGCCGGCCGGCACGCGGGCGCCGGTGGGCTCGCGTCCGCTCACCCGGGCGCGGGTTCCGTCACCGGGACGGGTACGGGACGGATCTCCGGCAGCAGCGCGAAGCACCCCAGGCTGACCAGGGCCACGGCCGTCAGGTAGGCGCCGACCCCCCAGGGCACCCGGCCCCCGTGCCCGGCCAGCGTGGTGGCCACGATCGGGGTGAGAGCGCCGCCGAGCACTCCTCCGAGGTTGTAGCCCACGGCCGCTCCCGTGCAGCGCAGCCGGGGTTCGTACAGCTCCGGCAGATACGCGGCGGTCACGGCGAACATCGTGAGGAAGGGGAGCAGCGCTCCCAGGAATCCCAGGAACATCAGCAGGGGCACGCCCGTCGACAGCAGCGCGACCATCGGGAACATCCACAGGGCGACACCGGCGCATCCCGTGATGCACAGCGACCGCTGCCCGTAGCGGTCCCCCAGGAGGGCCGCGAGAGGGGTCAGGGCGCCCTGTACCAGAACCGTGGCCATGACACACGTCAGCATGACCGGCCGGCTCACGCCGAGCCGTTCCGTCGCGTAGGCCAGGGACCACGTGGTCACGGAGTAGAAGACCGCGTACCCGACCGCGAGGGCACCGGCCGTGAGCAGCACCAGCTTCCAGTGGACGCGCACGACCTCGGCGAGCGGCACGCGCGCGTGGTCGTCGATCTCGAGAAAGAGCGGACTCTCCGTCACCGAGCCGCGCAGCCACAGACCCGCTGCCGCCAGCAGACCCGCCGCCCAGAAGGGGATCCGCCACCCCCAGGAGGCGAACTGGGCGTCCGACAGCGTCGCGGACAGCCCCAGCACCGTGCCATTGGCCAGCACAAACCCCAGTGAGGGGCCCACCTGCGGAAAGCTCGCCCACAGGGCGCGCCGGTCGGGCGGCGCGTGTTCCATGGTCAGCAGCACCGCACCGCCCCACTCCCCGCCGAGCCCGAGCCCCTGGAGAAAGCGCAGTACCAGAAGGAGCACGGGCGCGGCCGTGCCGATCGTGCCGTACGTCGGCAGACAGCCGACCGCCACCGTCGCGGTGCCGGTCAGCACCAGGGAGGCGATGAGGACCGGCCGTCTTCCGCGCCGGTCCCCGATGTGCCCGAACAGCACCGAGCCGAGCGGACGGGCCAGAAAGCCCACTCCGAAGGTGGCGAAGGCCGCCAGCGTGCCCGCCAGCGGCGAGAAGGTGGGAAAGAACAGAGGTCCCAGGACCAGGGCGGCGGCGGTCCCGTAGACGAAGAAGTCGTAGAACTCGATGGCGGTCCCCGCCAGTGAGGCGGCCGCGAGCCGCAGCAGGGAAGGCGCCCTCACATTGCGTACATCGTGCATGCTGCCTCAATTACCCACCGTGACCGGCGATTACGGGGGCGCATGGGGGCTCGGTGCAGGAGGTGACGGGAGAGGGCGTACGCCCGGGGCCCGCGAAGTGATCAGTACGTCACGGTGATGCGCCGGGCAGGACCATCCACGCGCACGGTGCCGCCGTACGGGATGACGACCTGCGGATCGGTGTGTCCGAGATCCACATCCAAGACGACCATGGTGTGGGGAGCATAGGTCTTCAGGGCGCGCACCACCGCCTCGCGCTGCTCCGCCGCGTAACGGGTGCCCGCTGCCGGGCTGTTGGGGTGCTCGAGCGACCACGTCTTCGGCCGGCCCATGAGCAGTGCGGGGAAGCGCTGGAGCAGACCACGCTCACCCATGTTCCGCAGCAGGCGGAAGACCTCCTCGCCGCTCGGCATCTCCTCCGACGTCTCCAGGAAGAGCACCCCGCCGTCGTCGGCCCCGGGATCGCGCGGTATCTCGCGGTCGGCCATGAGCAGCCAGCCGACGATCTCCAGACAGCCGCCCCAACTGCGGCCCTCGACCACCCGATCCGCGTTCAGCCAGGTCCAGCCCGAGCCGGGCCGGGTCTCCGGTTCGGCGTCGAAGGTCGAGGGATCCGCCCAGTCGCCGCTTTTGTCTCGCCAGCGCTCGGCCGGCCTCACCTCGTACTCACCGGAGGTGAACAGGGCGGCGCGCAGGGACGCGGCGGTCAGGGGCGCCATAGCGCCGGGCCGGCCCAACTCGGTCATGACGCAGGCGCCGTGGTAGCTCACGATGCCCGTGTTCCACAGGAAGGCGTGCAGGTTGGTGTTGTCGCTGTACCCGAAGAACGGCTTCGGGTGGGCACGGATCAACTCCCGGTCCAGGAAGGGCAGCACGGTGATCTGGTCGTCACCGCCGATCGACGCGATGACGGCCTTGACGCTCGGGTCGGCGAACGCCGCGTGGAGGTCGTCCGCACGCTCCCGCGGGGTCGCACCCATCTTCCGGGTCGTCGGATACTCGACGGGTTCCAGTCCGAACTCGGTGCGGAGCCGTTCGAGGCCGAGTTCGAAAGGGAGGGGGTACAGGGCCGGAAGCCCCGAGGACGGCGAGAGCACGGCGACGCGATCATCGGGGGCCGGCTTGGGCGGGTACAACGGGTGCGTCGGATGCTTCGGCCGCGTCATGACCGGAGGGTATGCGGCGCCGTCTGCCGGGCGCATCGTGATAAACCGGGGGCCGTGCAGCGGTCCCGCGTGGGCCGGCAGACCCGAACGGACCGGAGGAACCGTGCCCCGTACCCTCGCCCATGCCCCGATCATGGTCCTCAACGGCCCCAACCTGAATCTCCTCGGGCAGCGTCAGCCGGAGATCTACGGTTCCGACACGCTCGCGGACGTAGAGGCGCTGTGCGTGAAGACGGCGGCCGCCTACGGGGGAACGGTGGACTTCCGTCAGTCCAACCACGAGGGCGAACTGGTGGAGTGGATCCAGGAAGCGCGGCTGAACCACGCGGGGATCGTGATCAACCCGGCCGCCTACTCGCACACCTCCGTCGCGATCCTGGACGCGCTCAACACCTGTGACGGAGTGCCGGTCGTGGAGGTCCACATCTCCAACATCCACCAGCGCGAGCAGTTCCGGCACCACTCGTACGTGTCCCTGCGCGCGGACGGCGTCATCGCCGGATGCGGTGTGCAGGGATACGCGTTCGCGGTGGAGCGGGTCGCGACGCTGGCGGGGGCGGGACGCACGGGGTCGTGACGCGCCGTCATCGCAGATGAGCGGAGACGCTCAGTCCGGTTGTCAGTGGCGGGTGCCACGATCAACTCATGAACTTCTTCGACGGATTGATCCTGCCGGAAATCCCGAGTGAGCCGCGGCCCCACACGCATCGGCTGGGCCCCTATCCGCGGGCGGACGACGAGTCGTTCCCGCCGGCCCACTGGTTCGTGCCGGCTCGCGTGCCCCAGGTCAGCGAGGTCGGCGCCGGCCCCGACGCGCGCATCATGCTCATCGGCTCCGACGTCTGGCCCGGATCGGTCACCTTACGGCTGGGCATCTTCCTGCGGACCTTCCGCGACGACCACTCGGAGCACCCCATCCCCTGGGGCGCCCGGGGCGGTCCCGGAGCCCTGCGGTTCGGGGTGCTGCTCGCCGACGGGCGGCGGGTGACCACCCTGGACGGACAGCACTGGCCCCGGCCCGCTGGCGGCAGTCCCCGGCCGACCCTCCAACTGGGCGGTGGCGGCGGTGGCGGGTTCCACTACGGCATCGACCTGCATCTGTCGCAGCTGCCGCCCGCGGGTCCGATGCACCTGGTCGTGGAATGGCCCGACAAGGGGGTGCCCGAGACGCGCACGGAGATCGACGCGAGGGCGCTGCGGGCCGCGGCCGACGACGCGGTGGAGATCTGGCCGGCGCGGGAGGACGAGCCCCCCGAGGAGGAGCGGAATGCCTCCATGGCGGAGGAGGGGAGCCTGCCGGGCATCCTCCTCCCCACGGCGGAGGAGAGCGTGCCGGGCCTCCTCGTCGCCACAGGACCGGGGGAGATCGTCACCACCATCGTCGGCCCCGCCGGGCGTATCGACGACGGGCCGTCCCAACCGCCGCGACCCGATCCCGACCGCGACGACTGGGAGGGGATGACCCGCGACGGCTGGAAGGACATCGGCCTCGTCAGAGCACGGCTGGCCCGGGGCGCCGATCCCATCGCCCCACTCGCACCCTGGAGCCGCGAGACCCCGCTGCACCTTGTCGCGCAGCACGACTCGCCCGAGGTCGTCGCGGAGTTCCTGCGCCGTGTCGAGGACGTGGACATCCCGGCGGACGACGGCCGGACCCCGCTGTGGGAGGCGGTCTGCCACGGCGCGCGCGAGACCGTGGAGATGCTGCTCGCCGCGGGCGCGGACGCCTGGAGTCCGCAACTGGGTGGACGGTCCCCCGGCAGACTGGCGCTCACCACCGCACTCGCCCCGCTCTTCGAGGAACTGCCGGGCGCGGTGCCGCTCACCGCCGAGGAGCGCGCGGCCCAGGAGGACGCCGACCGCAGGGCCGCCGTCTTCCACGACGTCCACACCGAGGGAGCGTCGTTCGCATTCGTGGCCGGGCTCGACGAAGAGACGGTGATACGGCGTCTGGGCGCCGACCCGGCCCTCTCCGCCGCACTCGACCTCGACGCGGAGCCGGGCCCGTACGGAACGGGACCCGACGGCTTCGACCCCTACGGCGAGGAGGCCGGCCGTTTCGTGGGGGTGACCGGTGTGCCGGGTGGCTGTGTGCTCCTCCAGCCCATGGGATACACGGTGAGCACCGAAGCGGTGCTCGACGCGCTGTCCCCCGGCACCACCGCGTACGGGCTCTACTTCAACCCCAAGGGAGGCACTTTCGGCGAGTTCTCGCGAGACGGCCGCAGCGAGCAGCACGAGGAGATCGGGTCCGTCTGGGGCGACGAGCCCGACCTGCACTGGCTGTACCGCTTCTGGCAGTGGGACAGGCCCGGGATGTGGGACGCCGGCAAGCTGGCGTACGCCTCGCACCGGGGTGGGGTGCGCCTGACCGACCAGCACGCGGTCGCGGGGCCGCCGCGGCGGTGGGCGGAGATACCGGAGGGCAGCCCGCTGCTGCCATGAGGACGGGCGGCGGGGCCCGACGCCCGGCCGCCCTGGAGCCCTTGGGGCGCCCGCCCCTCAGAGCCGCCCCTCAGAGCCGTCCCGCCTCCGTGATCCGGCGCAGAAAACGCCGTGTGCGCTCCTGCCGGGGATCGCCGAAGACCTGCTCGGCCGTGCCGCGTTCCAGGACCACCCCGCCGTCCAGGAAGCAGACCTGGTCCGCGACCTCACGGGCGAAGCCCATCTCGTGGGTGGCCAGCACCATCGTCATGCCCTCGTCCTTGAGGTCCCGGACGACGGCGAGGACCTCGCCGACGAGCTCCGGGTCGAGGGCGGCGGTGATCTCGTCCAGGAGCAGCAGCCGGGGACGTACGGCCAACGCGCGCACGATCGCCACCCGTTGCTGCTGGCCGCCGCTCAGCCGGTCCGGGTACTCGCCCGCCCTGGCCCCGAGCCCGAGGCGCTCCAGCAGCCCTCGGGCGTGCTCCTCGGCCGTGGCACGGTCCACGCCGTGCACCCGGCGCGGGGAGAGGGTGATGTTCTCCAGAACGGTCAGGTGCGGGAAGAGGTTGTAGGCCTGGAAGACCACGCCGATCCGGCGGCGGACGGCGTTCTGGTCGACACGCGGGTCGGTGATCTCCTCGCCGTCCAGCCAGATGGCACCGTCGTCGATGTCCTCGAGGAGGTTCGCACAGCGCAGCAGTGTCGACTTGCCGGAGCCGGAGGCGCCGATCAGCGCCGTCACCGTGTGCGGCGCGACCTCCAGATCGACGTCCCGCAGGACGACGGAGCCGCCGAAGGTCTTGCGGACGGACTCCATGCGCAGCACCGGGGAGCCGGGTGACTCCGGGGCCTGGGCGGGGCCGTTCGAGGGCAGGACGTCGCTCACAGGTTCCCTCCCTGCGCCCGCTGCCGGTCCATCCGGGCGGTCACCCAGTCCGTGAAGCGGGTCATGGGGATGGTCAGCGCCACGAAGACCAGCCCCGCGACGATGTACGGCGTGTAGTTGAGGCTGCGGCCCACGATGATGTCCGCGGCCCGCACCGCGTCCACCGCACCGCCGATCGAGACGAGCCCGGTGTCCTTCTGGAGCGACACCAGGTCGTTGAGCAGGGGCGGCACCTGACGCCGTACGGCCTGGGGGAGCACGACATGGCGCAGGGCCTGACGGTTGGTGAGGCCGAGGGAGCGGGCGGCGGCACGCTGCGAGGGATGGACCGACTCGATACCGGCGCGGAACACCTCGGCGACGTACGCGGAATACGTCAGGGTGAGCGCCGTGCCGCCGAGGAGCACCGGGTCGACGGTCACACCCTGAAGGCGCAGCGCGGGCACGCCCAGAACCACGATCATGAGGTTGATGATCAGTGGCAGTCCGCGGAAGAAGTCCGTGTACGCGGCGGCCAGCACACGCAGCGGGAAGAACACGGGCCCGCGCAGGGTGCGGGCGACGGCGATCAGCATGCCGAGGACCAGGACGGCGACCCCGCACACCAGCAGCAGACGGATGTTGAGCCACAGGCCGTCGAGGACCTTCGGGAGTGCCTCGCGCGCGTAACGGGCGCTGAAGAACGTCTCCTTGGTGCGCGGCCAGCCCGGCGCGTTCGCGACGATCAGATAGAGGAGGACGCCGGTGACAAGGGATGAGACCGCGGCGACGGCGGTGGCGCGGCGGGCGCGGGCGCGCCCGCGCCGCTCGCGCTCGATCCGTCGGGCGGAGGGGACGTATGCGTCCTCCCCGCCGGGCCCGTCCGCCGCGTCCCCGGTCGCCGCCCCGGCGTCCTCGCCGGATCCGTCCGCGGACTCCTCCTTGATGACGGTCACTTGAGCACCGGGGCGTCGACGGCGTCGGACAGCCACTGCTTCTCGAGCCTCGTCAGGGTGCCGTCCTTGCGCAGGGCGTCCACGGCGGAGGTCACGCAGGAGGTGAGCGCGCTGCCCTTGTCGAGGACGAGCCCGAACTGCTCCGGGGTACCGCCCTGGTCCTCGAACTGGCCGACGATCCTCGCGTCGGTCACCTCCGCCGCGGTGATGTAGAAGGCGGTCGGCAGGTCGGTGACGATGGCGTCGACCTGACCGTTCTTCAGGGCGGACTTGGCCTGGTCGTTCTTGGCGTACGCGGCCGGCTGTCGCGTCGGCTTCACCACGTCGGTGATGTAACCGAGGCTGGTGGTGCCGACCTGGGCACCCAGCTTGAGAGCCCTCAGGTCCGCGATGCTCTGCGCCCGCGCGGCCTTGGACCCCTTCAGCGCGATGACGGCCTGGCGGACGTCGTAGTAGCCGGACGAGAAGTCCACGGCCTTCCTGCGCTCGGCGCTGATCGAGACCTGGTTGATGTCGAAGTCGAAGGTCTTCTCGCCGGGCGCGAAGGCCTTGTTGAAGGGGACGGTCTGCCAGACCACGGCGCTCTCGCCGTAGCCGAGCCGCCCCGCCACCGCGTAGGCCACCGCCGACTCGAAGCCCTTGCCGTTGGACGGTCTGTCGGCCTTGAACCAGGGTTCGTACGCGGGCTCGTCGGTCGCGATGGTCAGCTTTCCCGAGTTCTTCGTGGCCAACTTTCCCTGCGTACAGGTGCCCGCGGCCGCTCCGGAAGCCTTGGCGGAAGCGTTGCCCTCCGGCTGCGGGGCGCATCCCACGGCGAGGGCGAGCAGGGCGACGGTGGCGCCGGACGCGGCGCGGCGCAGAGCGCGTTGGACACGATGCATGGCGGGAGAGTGACAGCGCACACACCGTTTGTCGAGGTCATGCGGACAACTGTCCGCATGGTGGGAACGGGTGTTGCAGCTCCGTGAACGCTGGGGCGGTGGGCGCGCCGGGGCCGCCGGCCGAGGGCGGGAATCGAGGGACCGGCGGCCCATGCCGCGCAGGAGCCGTCATCCTGAGCGGGGCTGCCTCCAGTTGACCGCGCGGACGCGGGCGCCGGGAGCGCGCGCGGGGGACCGGCGTGTGCGAACGGTTCACACGGGGCGCCTGCGCCCGGCCTTTGCGGCCGGGCGCGGTTCGAGGGCGGTGCTCACCACCCTCGCGCGTGCCACTCCGGCAGGTGCGGACGCTCGTCGCCCAGCGTGGTGTCGTTGCCGTGCCCGGGGTAGACCCAGGTCTCGTCGGGAAGCACGTCGAAGATCTTCGTCTCGACGTCGTGGATCAGGCGGGCGAAGGCCTTCGGGTCCTTGTGCGTGTTGCCCACGCCGCCCGGGAAGAGGCAGTCTCCGGTGAACACGTGCGGGTGCCCGTGCGGGTCGTCGTAGACCAGTGCGATCGAGCCCGGCGTGTGGCCCACCAGGTGGCGCGCGGTCAGCTCCACGCGCCCCACCCGGATCGTGTCGCCGTCGTCGACCGGCACGTCCGTCGGCACGGGGATGCCCTCGGCGTCGTCCCGGCCCGCGTATGTCCGCGCGCCGGTGGCCGCCACGACCTCGGCGAGAGCCTGCCAGTGGTCCCCGTGCCGGTGCGTGGTGACGACGGACGCGATGCCGTCGTGACCGATCATGCCGAGGAGCGTCCTCGCGTCGTTGGCCGCGTCGATCAGCAGTTGCTCGTCCGTAGCCCGGCAGCGCAGCAGATAGGCGTTGTTGTCCATCGGGCCGACCGCGATCTTGGTGATCATCAGGTCCTTCAGCTCGTGCACATCCGCCGGGCCGCCGACCGTCACCTGTCCGCTGTACGTCATGGCGGCAGCCTATAGCGGTGACGCGGCCGAAGGGCGCGTCTGCCTACAGCGTAGGGAGCGTCGGCAGCGGCCCGCCCTCGGCGCGCAGCACGGAGCCGTCCTGGCGGCCCGCGAGCCAGCCGAGCAGCGCGGGCGCGGGCCCTTGGACCGTGATCTCGGGCTCGGCCGCCTCCCGGCCCGTGCTCCACGCGCGCGTGCCGTCCGTGACGCGGGTGGACGGCACCTCCGCGAGCCCGGTGAACCGTTCGGTGAGGAAAACGATCTCCCGCTCGATGAACTCCGCCGGCAGGTCCTCCAGCTCGTACCCGATCCCGAGGTCGACGTGGTGCAGCTCGACCTCGCCCCACCGCCGGAACGGCACCCGGGCCGCCGTGTCGGTGACGCCGTTGCGCAGCTCCACCGTGCGTGACCAGTCCGCCGGCGCGTCCCCGGCCCGCTGGAACCGGTCCGCGCTCGTGCGCAGGTCGGCAAGCTGGGGATCCAGGGGGCGCGGGGCGTCCCGCTCGATGTCGGCGTCCCGTGCCTCGGCGGAGACATACATCGGACGCCCCTCCAGGACGTTCACGAGTGCGTCGGCGTTGCGGGAGAGATGGGCGAGGACGTGACCCCGGCTCCAGCCGGGCAGCCGTGACGGCTCGGCGACCGCCGCGTTGTCCAGTTTGGCGACAGCGGTGAGAAGTCGTTCGGTCGCGTCACGTACAGACGCCAGGTCGTGCGCGTGATCAATCATGGGGCCGACCCTAGCCCGGCCACTCCTTCGAGTGAAGCAGTCGGGCTTCGGACGCAAATCGAATGCGCGTGCTATATGGTCGAGTGCGGCGTCGGGCATGCTGGATGGCCGGGGATTGTTATGAACCCAGGAATCCGACCGGCGTTGTCAGTGGCTCCCCCTAGTCTGAGAAAGCACGGGGGCCCCGCCCCTGTCGCTTCTCTCAAGAAAGGTGCGGACCGGCGTGGCCGACCGTCTCATCGTCCGTGGCGCGCGCGAGCACAACCTGAAGAATGTCTCGCTCGACCTGCCGCGCGACTCGCTCATCGTCTTCACGGGCCTGTCGGGGTCGGGCAAGTCCTCGCTGGCCTTCGACACGATCTTCGCCGAGGGTCAGCGGCGCTACGTGGAGTCGCTGTCCTCGTACGCCCGGCAGTTCCTCGGCCAGATGGACAAGCCGGACGTCGACTTCATCGAGGGCCTCTCGCCGGCGGTCTCGATCGACCAGAAGTCGACCTCGCGCAACCCGCGCTCGACGGTCGGCACGATCACCGAGGTCTACGACTACCTGCGACTGCTCTTCGCACGCATCGGCAAGCCGCACTGCCCCGAGTGCGGCCGCCCGATCTCCCGGCAGTCGCCGCAGGCCATCGTCGACAGGGTCCTGGAGCTGCCGGAGGGCAGCCGCTTCCAGGTGCTGTCGCCGCTGGTACGCGAGCGCAAGGGAGAGTTCGTCGACCTCTTCGCCGACCTCCAGACCAAGGGCTACAGCCGTGCGCGGGTGGACGGCGAGACGATCCAGCTCACCAACCCGCCCACGCTGAAGAAGCAGGAGAAGCACACCATCGAGGTGGTCGTCGACCGCCTCACGGTCAAGGAGTCCGCCAAGCGCCGTCTCACCGACTCCGTGGAGACCGCGCTCGGCCTGTCCGGCGGCATGGTCGTGCTCGACTTCGTCGACCTCCCCGAGGACGACCCCGAGCGCGAGCGCATGTACTCGGAGCACCTGTACTGCCCGTACGACGACCTGTCCTTCGAGGAGCTGGAGCCCCGCTCCTTCTCCTTCAACTCGCCCTTCGGCGCCTGCCCCGAGTGCACCGGCATCGGCACGCGTATGGAGGTCGACCCCGAGCTGATCGTCCCGGACGAGGAGAAGACCCTCGACGAGGGCGCCATCCACCCCTGGTCGCACGGGCACACCAAGGACTACTTCGGCCGCCTTGTCGGCGCTCTCGCGGACGCCCTCGGCTTCCGGACCGACATCCCCTTCGCGGGGCTGCCGCAGCGGGCCAAGAAGGCCCTGCTCTACGGCCACAAGACGCAGATCGAGGTCCGCTACCGCAACCGGTACGGCCGCGAGCGGGTGTACACGACGCCCTTCGAAGGCGCCGTCCCCTTTGTGAAGCGCCGCCACAGCGAGGCCGAGAGCGACGCGAGCCGGGAGCGCTTCGAGGGCTATATGCGCGAGGTGCCCTGTCCCACCTGTCAGGGCACCCGGCTCAAGCCGGTCGTCCTCGCGGTCACGATCATGGACAAGACGATCGCCGAGAT
Organism: Streptomyces sp. NPDC093261; assembly: GCF_044753645.1. Taxonomy (NCBI): domain Bacteria; kingdom Bacillati; phylum Actinomycetota; class Actinomycetes; order Kitasatosporales; family Streptomycetaceae; genus Streptomyces; species Streptomyces sp. NPDC093261. The sequence continues at coordinate 178,162 of NZ_JBIVNO010000001.1, read as the reverse complement.
CTCCGCGATGTCGATCAGCGACTGCGCGGACTTCCTGGGCGAGCTCAAGCTCGACGCCCGGGACAAGAAGATCGCCGAGCGGGTCCTGAAGGAAGTCAACGAGAGGCTGCGGTTCCTGGTCGACGTGGGCCTGGACTATCTGTCGCTGAACCGCGCGGCCGGCACGCTGTCCGGCGGCGAGGCCCAGCGCATCCGCCTGGCCACCCAGATCGGCTCCGGACTCGTCGGCGTCCTGTATGTCCTGGACGAGCCGTCCATCGGCCTGCACCAGCGTGACAACCACCGGCTGATCGAGACCCTGGTCCGCCTCCGTGACATGGGCAACACGCTCATCGTCGTGGAGCACGACGAGGACACCATCAAGGTCGCCGACTGGGTCGTCGACATCGGTCCCGGCGCGGGCGAGCACGGCGGCAAGGTCGTGCACAGCGGCTCCCTGAAGGAGCTGCTCGCCAACGACGAGTCGCAGACCGGACAGTACCTCTCGGGCAAGAAGTCGATCCCGCTGCCCGACATCCGGCGCCCGCGCGACCCGTCCCGGCAGCTCACGGTGCACGGCGCCCGGGAGAACAACCTCCGGGACATCGACGTCTCCTTCCCGCTGGGCGTGTTCACGGCCGTCACCGGCGTGTCCGGCTCCGGAAAGTCGACCCTGGTCAACGACATCCTCTACACCCATCTCGCCCGTGAGCTGAACGGCGCGAGGAACGTCCCCGGGCGGCACACGCGCGTGGACGGCGACGATCTCGTCGACAAGGTCGTGCATGTCGACCAGTCGCCCATCGGCCGCACCCCGCGGTCGAACCCGGCGACGTACACCGGTGTCTTCGACCACGTCCGCAAGCTGTTCGCCGAGACCACCGAGGCGAAGGTCCGCGGCTACCAGCCGGGCCGCTTCTCCTTCAACGTCAAGGGCGGCCGCTGCGAGAACTGCGCGGGCGACGGCACCATCAAGATCGAGATGAACTTCCTCCCGGACGTCTACGTCCCGTGCGAGGTCTGCCACGGCGCCCGCTACAACCGGGAGACCCTGGAGGTCCACTACAAGGGCAAGTCCATCGCCGACGTCCTGAACATGCCGATCGAGGAGGCCATGCACTTCTTCGAGGCGGTGCCGGCGATCTCCCGCCATCTGAAGACGCTGCACGACGTCGGCCTCGGATACGTCCGCCTCGGCCAGTCCGCGACCACCCTGTCCGGCGGTGAGGCCCAGCGTGTGAAGCTCGCCAGCGAGCTGCAGAAGCGGTCCACCGGACGCACGGTCTACGTCCTGGACGAGCCGACCACCGGTCTGCACTTCGAGGACATCAGCAAGCTGCTCACGGTGCTCGGCGGCCTGGTCGACAAGGGCAACACGGTCATCGTCATCGAGCACAACCTCGACGTCATCAAGACCGCCGACTGGGTCGTCGACATGGGCCCCGAGGGCGGCGCGGGCGGCGGCCTGGTGGTCGCCGAGGGCACGCCCGAGGAGGTCGCGGGGGTGCCGGCCAGCCACACCGGCAAGTTCCTGCGCGAGATCCTCGGCGCGGAGCGCGTCAGCGACGCGACCTCGGTCAAGGCACCGCGCAGGGCGACGGCGGCCAAGACGGTCGCGGCCACGTCGACGGCCAGGAAGACGGCGACGGCCCGGACGGCGAAGAAGGCCGTGCCGGCCAAGACCGTGAAGGCCGTCAACAACACGGAGGCCAAGAAGGCTGCCGGCGCCACGAAGAAGGCGGCACCCGCGAAGAAGACCACGCGGGCACGCAAGGCCTGAGCCCCCTACGACACGACAGCCGGCGCCCCGCGGAACTCCCCGCGGGGCGCCGCTCGGTGCGGGCTACGGGGCAGTCAGCTCCCAGGCGTACGGCGGTTCCGCACCGGCCCGCGAGCACGTGATCGCCGCGGCGCGGGCCGCGAAGCGCAGCAGTTCGCGCCAGTCGTCCGCGTCCAGAGCGGTCGCAGCCGACGGGGAGAGGGCGTCGCGGGCGGCCAGGCCGTGCAGCAGCGCCGCGTTCACCGTGTCACCGGCCCCGATGGTGTCCACGACCTCGACCGGTATCCCCGGCACGGAAAGCTCCGCCCCGTCGCGGGTGAAGACCGTCAGCCCGTCGCCCCCGTGCGTGATCACCACCGCGGAGGGTCCGGAGGCCAGCCATTCCTGCGGGGTGCCGCCCAGCCACCGGGCGTCCTCGGCGGAGAGCTTGAGCAGGGACACCGATGGCAGCCAGCTCTTGAAGCGGGCCCGGTAGGCGTCGGGGTCAGGGATCAGCCCCGCGCGGATGTTCGGGTCGAGGGCGGTGAAGACGCCCTGGGCGGCGGCCCGGCGCATCAGCTCCTCGTAGGCGCTCGCTCCCGGTTCCAGAACCAGGGAGCAGGTGCCGAACGAGAGCGCCCGCGTGCCCTGCGGAAGGCGCTCCGGTGCCGTGAACAGCCGGTCGGCGGTGCCTTCGACGTAGAAGGAGTACGCGGCCGAGCCGTGGTCGTCGATCGTGGCGACGGCCAGGGTGGTGGGCTCCGGGCCGCGCCGCACCGCCGACACGTCCACACCTGCCGCGCGCAGCCCGTCGAGCAGGGCCTCGCCGAAGGAGTCGGAGGACAGACGCGAGCAGAAGGCCGTCGGGGAGCCGAGCCGGCCGAGGGCCACGGCGGTGTTGTAGGGCCCGCCGCCGAGCGCCGGCCGCAGTGGTGCGAGGGCGCCCGCATCCTGCGGGACCAGGTCGATCAGGGCCTCACCGGCGACGACGATCACAAGACGCTTCCCTTCTCGGAATGGGTGTCGGGGCAGCCGCACGAGGTGCGGTGGACGAAGGTGCAGGGGAGCCGCACGGTGCGGGAGGGACGGTCCGGCGCGTCGAGGCGCTCCAGGAGCAGCCGCACGGCCTCCGCGCCGATCTCCTTGCCGGGCTGGGCGATCGCGGTGAGCCGGGGCGAGAACAGGTCAGCCCAGGCGAAGTCGTCGAAGCAGACGAGCGCCAGGTCGTCGGGTACGGACAGTCCGTGATCGCGCAGGGCCCGCAGCGCTCCGATGGTCATGGCGTTGTTGGCGGTGACCAGTGCCGTGGGCGGTGTGGCGAGCGACAGCAGGGCGGCGGTGGCGCGCTGGGCGCCCTCCGCCGCGGAGTCGCCGTGTGCCACCAGCCGCTCATCGTGGGGGAGCCCGGCGGCCGCGAGTCCGTGCCGGTACCCGCTGATCCGCTCGGTCGTGGTGCTGAGCCCGGGCAGACCCGCGACCAGTCCGATCCGCCGGTGGCCGAGCACGGCGAGATGGGTGACCAGGTGGGCCATGGGGGCGGCGCTCTCGGCGCAGACCTGGTCGAAGTGGAAGGGGGAGCGGGCGGGCTCGTCGCGGGCAGTGGAGTTCCTGGTGTGTGCGTGCCGCGCGGGGCTGCCCGTGGTGTGCACGTCCCGCGCGGGGGTGTCCTCGTGCCGCGCGGAGGTGGCCGGGGTGTGCTCGTGGGGCGTGGCGGGGGCGGGGGAGACCAGCCGGTCGAGGAACACGGTCGGGACCCGGTGTCGCGCGAGCAGGGCGAGGAGACCGCGCGGGTGGGCGGAGGGCGCGACGATCACGCCGTCGACACGGCGCTCGTGCAGGAGCCGGACGACCTCACGCTCGTGCTCCGGGTCGTCGTGCGGATCGGCGATGAGCAGGCCGTAGCCGTGCTCCCGGGCGCGGGCCTCGACACCCTGGAGGATCTCCGTGAAGTACGGGTTGCTGATGGCCGACACCGCGAGCCCGATGGACCGGGTGCGCGAGGTGACCAGGGAACGGGCGAGCGTGTTCGGGGTGTAGCCCAGCTCGTCGATGGCGTCCAGCACGGCCCGGCGGGTGTGGGGCAGCACCGGGCGGGTGCCGTTCAGCACATGGGAGACGGTCGCGACGGACACACCCGCGTTCCGTGCGACATCGGCCATCGTTGCCAAACGCATCCCCCTTCTCGGGCCGTCAGGGCGGGAACGTATCCCATTCGACGGCCGACGTAAACGCTTACGCGAGCGTTTACGTACGCTCCCGAGGCCGAGCGCCCCTCGCCCCGGTCGCGGGCGGAATGGCCGCCACCGGTATCGTCGGCGTATCGCCCATCCGGCGTACACCGCCCCCCGACCAGTGGAGATCTCATGTCCACCCGTCCCTCCGCGAGCCGTCGTACCGTCCTGCGCGGGGCGGCGCTCACCCCGGTCGCCGGGCTCGGACTCGCGGCCTGTTCGCCCGGCGGCGACACCGGCGCGGCACCGGCCACCCCCACCGCCCCGGTCGCGCTCGGAGCCGAGGGTGAGGTCCCCGCGGGGGGCGCGAAGCTGTTCCGGGACGAGAACGTCGTGGTGAGCCGCGCCGCGGACGGCTCCCTGAAGGCGTACAGCACCATCTGCACGCACGCGGGATGCCCCATCAACAAGCTGGCGGGTACGACGCTGGTGTGCCCCTGCCACGGAAGCCGGTTCGACGCCGTCACGGGCAAGGTGGTGCAGGCCCCGGCCACCGAGCCGCTGCACGAGCTGTCCGTCGAGGTGAAGAACGGCAAGATCATGGCGGGCCCGGCGGCCTGACCGCCCGTCCAGCGTCCCGGCGAAGTGGCGGCCTGACCGCCCGTCCAGCGTCCCGGCGAAGTGGCGGCCTGACCGCCCGTCCAGCGTCCCGGCGAAGTGGCGGCCTGACCGCCCAGTGTCCCAGCGGACTCAGGACTCGGCGAGCCCGGTGGGCCGGCGGCTCAGCGCGTCAGGTGGGGGCCGGCGGCTCGGCGCGCCCGGCTCACTCCCAGTCCCATCCGATCCCCAGGAGCCCCGTCCGCACCCTCGGCTCCACCAGGTGCACCGAGCGGTGGCTCCCGCTCAGCCGCAGCTCCTGAAGGTCGCTGCGGGGGGCGGCGGGGGTGTGCTGGGAGAACCGGTGGCAGCGCACAGGCAGCGCCTCCTCGTCGAAGCGCACCTGGAGCGCGTACTGGCCGCCCGCCAGGCGAAACCCGCGGACGTACTCGCAGGACGCGCCGGCGGTGCCGTCCTCGAAGGCGTAGCGGAAGAGAAACGTATCGCCGGCATGCAGCCGGGTGCCGAAGAGCAGTTCCGCGACGAGAAGGCCGGTGTCGCGATGCCAGCGCACCCGGCCGGTGCGGCAGTTCTCCAGCGCGTGCACCGCGATCCGCTCGGGGGTGCACCCCGGGTCGCCGTGGTGGACGGCGAGATAGCGGTCCACACCGTCCTTGTGGGCGCGCACGATGTGGTGGGACTCCCGGGCCAGCAGTTCGCGGCGCGCCCCGATACGGACATGGTCCTGGTGGCCGATGGTGTGCAGTCCGCTGTCGAGCGGCGACTCCAGCTCGGCGAGGAGCCGCTCCAGCACGTCCGAGGCCTCCACCAGGGAGCGGTACGACCGGCCCGCCGGACGCTCGGAGCCGGCCGGCTCGGCGGTCTCGGCGAGCAGCCGGATGAGCGACTCGTCGGGCAGCTGGAGGATCTCCTCCAGGGCCCGCACGGCGCGCAGGGACTCGGGCCGCTGCGGGCGGCGCGCCCCTTGCTGCCAGTAGCTCAGGCTCGTCACCCCGACCCTGACCCCGTACCGCGACAGATGGTGCTGCACGCGCTGCAGCGGCAGCCCGCGGGCGGCGATCGCGGCGCGCAGCGCGACATGGAAGGGGCCGCCCCGCAGGGCTGCCTCCAACTCCGCCGGGATGACCGGAGCGACGTCCGCGTGCTGTGTGCCGTGCCGCATACCGTGGGGCCTTTCTGTGAAGGTGCGCGGCGGCTGGTCGGACCCCGCGCAGGGCCGTACCGGGCCGCGCCGGAGGCGTGTGAGGCCCGTTCACAAGCGAACCTCTCCGGCGGCGGCCCGAAGTTTTCCCGCATTGAAGCGTGTTGACCAAGCCCCGACAACACCTGAGTTCCGACAGTGGCCGGCCTGTGGCCGAAGGCTGTACCCGCTGCTGTGGGGCGGTCACCGGCTGCTGTGCGGAGGTGCCGAAAAGGGCCGCCACGCGCTTTCCGCGCGGGTGGCCGACACCACCGGCCATCGCGATCCGGCCGGATGGCGGGTCCGCGCCGACGCGCTGTCCCGGAAGGGGCGGGACGGGGCGGGCGGGGCGCAGGCCCGGGCTTCCGGCGACCTCGCGAGGCCGGGGGCGGGATCCCGCCGGGGGTTGTCCACAGGGGCGCCGCGCTGTCGGCCCCCGCCAGTAGGGTGTGAGACATGGCCGACCCCTCCAGCTACCGACCCAAGCCGGGTGAGATCCCGGACTCCCCCGGGGTCTACAGGTTCCGGGACGAGCACCGCCGGGTGATCTACGTCGGAAAGGCGAAAAGCCTGCGCCAGCGCCTGGCGAACTACTTCCAGGACCTGGCGGGCCTCCACCCGCGCACCCGCACCATGGTCACCACGGCCGCGTCCGTGGAGTGGACCGTGGTGTCCACCGAGGTCGAGGCCCTGCAGCTGGAGTACACCTGGATCAAGGAGTTCGACCCCCGGTTCAACGTCAAGTACCGCGACGACAAGAGCTACCCCTACCTCGCGGTGACGATGAACGAGGAGTTCCCGCGTGTGCAGGTGATGCGCGGCCAGAAGCGCAAGGGCGTGCGCTACTTCGGGCCGTACTCCCACGCGTGGGCGATCCGCGACACCGTGGACCTGCTGCTGCGCGTCTTCCCCGTGCGCACCTGCTCGGCGGGCGTCTTCAGGAACGCCGCCCGCACCGGCCGCCCCTGCCTGCTCGGCTACATCGGCAAGTGCTCCGCGCCCTGCGTCGGCCGGGTCTCGCCCGAGGAGCACACCGAACTGGCCGAGGAGTTCTGCGACTTCATGGCCGGCCGCACGGGCGCGTACCTCCGCCGTCTGGAGAGGCGGATGGTGGAGGCCGCCGAGGACATGGAGTACGAGCGGGCCGCCCGTCTGCGCGACGACATCGAGGCCCTGAGGAAGGCCATGGAGAAGAACGCGGTCGTGCTCACCGACGCGACCGACGCCGATCTCATCGCGGTCGCCGAGGACGAGCTGGAGGCGGCCGTGCAGATCTTCCATGTGCGCGGCGGGCGCGTGCGCGGCCAGCGCGGCTGGGTCACCGACAAGGTGGAGGACGTCACCACCGGTGCCCTCGTCGAGCACGCCCTCCAGCAGCTCTACGGCGAGGAGACGGGCGACTCCGTGCCCAAGGAGGTCCTCGTCCCCGCGCTGCCCGACCCCATAGAGCCGGTCCAGGACTGGCTCACCGGCCGCCGCGGGTCCAACGTCTCGCTGCGCATCCCCCAGCGCGGCGACAAGAAGGCGCTCATGGAGACCGTGCAGCGCAACGCCCAGCAGGCGCTCGCCCTGCACAAGACCAAGCGCGCCTCCGACCTGACCACCCGCTCCCGCGCCCTGGAGGAGATCGCGGAGGCCCTGGACCTTGACAGCGCCCCGCTGCGCATCGAGTGCTACGACGTCTCGCACCTCCAGGGTGAGGACGTGGTGGCCTCCATGGTCGTCTTCGAGGACGGACTGCAGCGCAAGAGCGAGTACCGCCGCTTCCAGATCAAGGGCTTCGAGGGCCAGGACGACGTCCGTTCCCTGCACGAGGTGATCACCCGCCGCTTCAGGCGCTACCTCGCCGAGAAGGAGAAGACGGGCGAGTGGGCGGACGGGGAGGTCGCCCTGACCGAGGACGACGGGCGGCCCAGGCGGTTCGCCTACCCGCCGCAGCTCGTGGTGGTCGACGGCGGGCAGCCGCAGGTCGCCGCCGCCCGGCGGGCCCTGGACGAGCTGGGCATCGACGACATCGCCGTGTGCGGTCTCGCCAAGCGCCTGGAGGAGGTCTGGCTGCCGGAAGAGGACGACCCGGTGGTCCTGCCCCGTACCAGCGAGGGCCTGTATCTGCTCCAGCGCGTCCGGGACGAGGCCCACCGCTTCGCGATCACCTATCAGCGCAGCAAGCGGGCCAAACGTGTCAGGTCGAGCCCCCTGGACGAGGTGCCGGGACTCGGCGAGACCCGCAAGCAGGCGCTCGTGAAGCATTTCGGCTCGGTGAAGAAACTGCGGTCCGCGACAATCGACCAGATTCAGGAGGTCCCCGGGATCGGCCGCAAGACGGCCGAGACGATCGCCGTGGCCCTCGCCCAGGCGGCCCCGGCCGCACCCGCCGTGAACACGGCGACTGGAGAGATCATGGAAGAGGAAGAATCCGGGCCGATGCCGGGTTCCCCCGGGGCGCCCGTGTCCACGGGCGCCCCGGACGAGCGACGGGGGCAGGAGACATGACCGAGCACGACCAGCGCGCAGAAGAACGCTCAGCCCAGGGCCAGGCCGCCCGGAGCGAGTCGGGCGAGGACCGGACGCAGGCGACGGTCCAGGAAAACGGAGCACAGGTGAGTACGGGCAGCGAAACAGCCGGGGCCGCGGACGCGGGCATCCCCGAGCTGGTGATCATCTCCGGCATGTCCGGTGCCGGCCGTTCGACGGCCGCCAAGTGTCTGGAGGACCTCGGCTGGTTCGTCGTCGACAACCTGCCGCCCGCCCTGATCCCCACCATGGTGGAACTGGGCGCCCGCTCCCAGGGCAACGTCGCCCGGATCGCGGTCGTCGTGGACGTGCGCGGCCGGCGCTTCTTCGACAACCTCCGCGAGTCCCTGGCCGACCTGGAGGCGAAGCACGTCACCCGGCGGATCGTCTTCCTGGAGTCCTCCGACGAGGCCCTGGTCCGCCGCTTCGAGTCGGTCCGCAGACCGCACCCGCTGCAGGGCGACGGCCGGATCGTCGACGGGATCGCCGCCGAGCGCGAGCTGCTGCGCGAGCTGCGCGGCGACGCCGACCTGGTGATCGACACCTCCAGCCTGAACGTGCACGAGCTGCGCGCCAAGATGGACGCCCAGTTCGCCGGCGAGGAGGAGCCCGAGCTGCGGGCCACCGTCATGTCCTTCGGGTTCAAGTACGGCCTGCCGGTCGACGCCGACCTGGTCGCGGACATGCGCTTCCTGCCCAACCCGCACTGGGTCCCGGAGCTGCGCCCCTACACCGGCCTCAACGAGGAGGTCGCCGCGTATGTCTTCAACCAGCCCGGCGCCAAGGAGTTCCTCGACCGGTACGCCGAGCTGCTCCGGCTCATCGCGGCCGGATACCGCCGTGAGGGCAAGCGCTATGTGACCATCGCCATCGGCTGCACGGGCGGCAAGCACCGTTCCGTCGCCATGTCCGAGAAGCTCGCCGCCCGCCTGGCCTCCGAGGGAGTGGAGACCGTGGTCGTGCACCGGGACATGGGGCGCGAGTGACCGGACGTGCTCTGCGGCTGAGCAGGCTGCGCCGAGTGGTGCCCGAGGGTCGCGGCGGCCGGGCGCGCCGCCGCGGCACCCAGCCCAAGGTGGTCGCCCTCGGCGGAGGCATGGGCCTGTCCGCCTCGCTCGCCGCTCTGCGCCGGATCACCGGCGACCTCACCGCCGTCGTCACCGTCGCCGACGACGGCGGCTCCAGCGGTCGTCTGCGCGACGAGCTGGGCGTGCTTCCGCCCGGCGACCTGCGCAAGGCGCTGGCCGCGCTGTGCGGCGACGACGACTGGGGCCAGACCTGGGCCCGTGTCATCCAGCACCGCTTCCATTCCCGGGGCGATCTGCACGACCACGCGGTGGGCAATCTGCTGATCGTCGCCCTGTGGGAGCAGCTCGGCGACCACGTCCAGGCTCTGGACCTGGTCGGCAGGCTTCTGGGCGCCCACGGCCGTGTCCTGCCCATGTCCGCCGTCCCCCTGGAACTCGAGGCCCTGGTCAAGGGCCACGACCCGGAGCACCCGGACGAGGTCGGCACCGTACGGGGGCAGGCGACCGTCGCCCTCACCCGGGGGGAGGTGCAGTCGGTGCACCTCGTGCCGCCCGACCCGCCGGCCGTCCCGGAAGCCGTCGCCGCGGTGCTGGACGCCGACTGGGTGGTGCTCGGGCCCGGCTCCTGGTTCTCCTCCGTGATCCCGCACCTGCTCGTGCCGGAGCTCCTGGACGCCCTCATGGAGACCAAGGCACGCCGGGTGCTCTCCCTGAACCTCGCGCCGCAGCCGGGGGAGACCGAAGGGTTCTCCCCGCAGCGTCATTTGGAGGTTTTGGGACGACACGCCCCTAAACTCGCCCTGGACGTGGTGCTGGCCGACCAGGCCGCCGTGCCCGACCGCGCCTCGTTGACCGAGGCCGCCAAGCGGTTCGGGGCTGCGGTCGAGCTGGCGCCGGTGGCCCGTACCGACGGAACCCCGCGGCACGACCCGGAGCTGCTGGCCGCCGCGTACGACCGTATTTTTCGGATGCATGGAAGGATCGGCCCATGGCGATGACGGCAGCGGTGAAGGACGAGATCTCCCGTCTTCCCGTCACCCGGACCTGCTGCAGAAAGGCGGAGGTCTCGGCGATCCTGCGGTTCGCGGGCGGGCTGCACCTCGTCAGCGGACGCATCGTGATCGAGGCGGAGCTGGACACGGCGATGGCGGCCAGGCGTCTCAAACGGGACATCCTGGAGATCTTCGGCCACAGCTCCGAACTGATCGTGATGGCTCCCGGCGGTCTGCGCCGCGGCTCCCGCTATGTGGTGCGCGTGGTGGCGGGCGGCGACCAGCTCGCCCGGCAGACCGGCCTGGTGGACGGCCGCGGGCGGCCGATCCGCGGTCTGCCCCCACAGGTGGTCTCGGGGGCCACCTGTGACGCCGAGGCGGCCTGGCGTGGCGCGTTCCTGGCGCACGGCTCGCTGACGGAGCCCGGCCGCTCGTCGTCCCTCGAGGTGACCTGCCCCGGTCCGGAGGCCGCGCTCGCCCTGGTCGGCGCCGCCCGCCGCCTGTCGATCGCCGCCAAAGCCCGGGAGGTGCGGGGCGTGGACCGCGTCGTCGTCCGGGACGGTGACGCGATCGGCGCGCTGCTGACCCGGCTCGGCGCGCACGAGTCGGTGCTCGCCTGGGAGGAGCGGCGGATGCGCCGCGAGGTCAGGGCCACGGCGAACCGCCTCGCCAACTTCGACGACGCGAACCTGCGCCGTTCGGCCCGTGCCGCCGTGGCCGCCGGCGCGCGGGTCGCCCGTGCCCTGGAGATCCTCGGCGAGGAGGTTCCGGAGCACCTCGCGGCCGCGGGGCGCCTGCGTATGGAGCACAAGCAGGCCTCCCTGGAGGAGCTGGGCGCCCTCGCCGACCCGCCGTTGACCAAGGACGCGGTCGCGGGGCGTATCCGCCGGCTGCTGGCGATGGCCGACAAGCGCGCCGCGGACCTGGGCATCCCGGGGACGGAGTCCAACCTCAGCGAGGAGATGGCGGACAACCTGGCGGGCTGACGGCCAAGCCCCCAACACACCGCTGCCGACGCCCGCTTGGGACGTCGGCACCGGTGTTTGTGTGTCCTTGGGGCGCTCTTGACTCGATCATGGATTGTCATGAGCTTTGCACCTGCTCGCCGCTGGGGCGAGCCACCGCCAGGGGGTCCACGTCCACTCCACGGAACTGTGGTTCGTGCTCTCGGCCAACCCCGATGGCTACGACTACACCTTCAAGGACCCGGGCACGCGCCTGTGGCGCAAGAACCTGCGGGACGCGAAGGGCGACGGCGTCATCGGCGTCGGCGACGGCGCCGACCTCAACCGCAACTTCGCCTACAAGTGGGCCCGCGACGACGAGGGTTCGTCGCCGAACCCCACCAGCCAGACCCACCGCGGGCCGAGCCCCGAGTCGGAGCCCGAGCCCCGAGTCGGAGCCCGAGCCCCGAGCCCTGGACGCCTTCGAGAAGCGCATCGGGTTCACTTCGATCCGAGCGCCTGCGCCGGGAAGGCGGTCGAGGTCTCGCCGGCCTGCATCACCGACCCGAGCGGCGGCCGAGGCGTCCTCGCCGACGACGTCTCGCTCGTCGGCGGCGGCACCGCAGCGGAGACGGAGGGCTTCCGAGACGTCCCCCGGCGCCTGGAGCGTGCCCGGCCCGCCCCCGGGCAGCCCCGCCGTCCTCAAGGACTGGGCGCGCCGGGGCGCCGTTCCGGACGTATGGAGCGGTCACCACGGAGCGCACGGTGCCTCTCGGCTTCGGCCTGGAACACCTCGCCTCGGCGGCCGACCTGACCGCGCTGATCGGCAAGGCACTCGCCGCGCTCGGCGGCTGACGTCCTGTAGTCAACGGCAGTTGGTTCCGTATCGCCTGAAGGGGTGAGAGGGCCTTCGGGGCGGGGCGGTCCGTACCCCTACTGGCGGGTACGGACCACACTGCCGTGTATGAGCCATCTCGATGTCACTCCGGAGGCCTCAGGGAGGTAGGGTCGTAGGCGGTCGGGGACATCCCAAATAAAGCTCGCCGGCGTCGAAAGCCGGCGTACCAACGAGGAGATCGGTTCGTGACGATCCGCGTAGGCATCAACGGCTTCGGCCGCATCGGTCGTAACTACTTCCGCGCGCTGCTGGAGCAGGGTGCAGACATCGAGATCGTGGCTGTCAACGACCTGGGTGACACCGCGACCACCGCTCACCTGCTGAAGTACGACACCATCCTCGGCCGCCTGAAGGAGGAGGTGTCCCACACCGAGGACACCATCACGGTCGGCGGCAAGACCATCAAGGTCCTGTCCGAGCGCAACCCGGCCGACATCCCCTGGGGTGAGCTGGGCGTCGACATCGTCATCGAGTCGACCGGCATCTTCACCAAGAAGGAAGACGCCGAGAAGCACATCGCCGGTGGCGCCAAGAAGGTCATCATCTCGGCTCCGGCCAAGAACGAGGACGTCACCATCGTGATGGGCGTCAACCAGGACGTCTACGACTCGGCGAACCACCACGTCATCTCCAACGCCTCCTGCACCACCAACTGTGTGGCGCCGATGGCGAAGGTCCTCGACGAGAACTTCGGCATCGTCAAGGGTCTGATGACCACGGTGCACGCGTACACGAACGACCAGCGCATCCTGGACTTCCCGCACAAGGACCTGCGCCGCGCCCGTGCCGCCGCCGAGAACATCATCCCGACGACCACCGGTGCCGCCAAGGCCACCGCCCTGGTCCTGCCGCAGCTCAAGGGCAAGCTGGACGGCATCGCCATGCGCGTCCCGGTGCCGACCGGCTCGGTCACCGACCTGGTCGTCGAGCTCTCCCGCGAGGTCACCAAGGAAGAGGTCAACGCCGCCTTCCAGAAGGCCGCGGAGGGCGAGCTCAAGGGCCTGCTCGAGTACACGGAGGACCCGATCGTCTCCTCCGACATCGTCAACGCCCCGGCGTCCTGCACCTTCGACTCCTCCCTGACCATGGTCCAGGACGGCAAGAACGTGAAGGTCATCGGCTGGTACGACAACGAGTGGGGCTACTCCAACCGCCTCGTCGACCTGACGGTCTTCGTCGGCAACCAGCTCTGATCGCCGAAGCAGGCATCTCGATGTGAGAACAGGGCTCGGGCAGCGCACGCGCGCCGCCCGGGCCCTGACTCACGTACAGCGAGCGGCTCCGCGCATGGCGGCGGGGCCCCTTGTGTGCAGTGCGATCAGCCCTCGTACGATCAAGAGCCCTCTCCAGGAGTCCCCTATGAAGACGATCGACGAACTTCTCGCCGAAGGCGTGGACGGCAAGCGGGTCTTCGTCCGCGCCGACCTGAACGTCCCGCTGGCCGACGGCCTCATCACCGACGACGGCCGTATCCGCGCCGTCCTGCCCACCGTCAAGGCACTCGCCGAGGCGGGCGCCAAGGTGGTCGTGGCCTCGCACCTGGGCCGCCCCAAGGGCGCCCCGGACCCGGCGTTCTCCCTGCTGCCCGCCGCCGAGCGCCTCGCCGAACTGCTCGGCGCGCCCGTGGCGTTCGCCCAGGACACGGTGGGCCCCGCCGCCCATGACGCGGTGGACGGCCTCCAGCCGGGCCAGGTCGCGGTCATCGAGAACCTGCGCTTCAACCCCGGCGAGACCGCCAAGGACGACACCGAGCGCGGCGAGTTCGCCGACCGGCTCGCCGCCCTCGCCGATGTGTACGTGGGTGACGGCTTCGGCGCGGTACACCGCAAGCACGCCTCCGTCTACGACCTCCCGGCCCGCCTGCCGCACTACGCCGGCTACCTCATCGCCACCGAGGTCAATGTCCTGAAGAAGCTCACCGAGGACGTCAAGCGCCCGTACGTCGTCGTCCTGGGCGGTGCCAAGGTCTCCGACAAGCTGGCCGTGATCGACCAGCTGCTCGGCAAGGCCGACCGGCTGCTCATCGGCGGCGGCATGGCGTACACCTTCCTCAAGGCCAAGGGCTACGAGGTGGGCATCTCCCTCCTCCAGGAGGACCAGGTCCCGGCCGTCACCGAGTACATCGAGCGCGCGGAGAAGCGCGGCGTCGAGCTGCTCCTCCCCGTCGACGTGCTGGTCTCGCCGGAGTTCCCGGACCTGAAGACCAAGGCCCCGACCAACCCCACCGTCGTCGCCGCGGACGCGATCCCGGCGGACCAGGAGGGCCTGGACATCGGTCCGGAGACCCGCAAGCTGTACGCATCCAAGCTCGCCGACGCCGCCACCGTCTTCTGGAACGGCCCCATGGGCGTCTTCGAGCACCCCGACTACGCCGAGGGCACCAAGGCGGTCGCCCAGGCCCTCGTCGACTCCCAGGGCTTCACCGTGGTCGGGGGCGGCGACTCCGCCGCCGCCGTCCGCATCCTGGGCTTCGACGAGTCCGCATTCGGCCACATCTCGACCGGCGGCGGCGCCTCCCTCGAATACCTCGAGGGCAAGACGCTCCCCGGCCTCGCCGCACTGGAGGACTGACCCTTGAGCACGCGCACGCCGCTGATGGCGGGCAACTGGAAGATGAACCTCAACCACCTCGAGGCCATCGCGCACGTCCAGAAGCTCGCCTTCGCCCTGTCCGACAAGGACTACGAGGCCGTCGAGGTCGCCGTCCTGCCGCCCTTCACCGATCTGCGCTCCGTGCAGACGCTGGTCGACGGCGACAAGCTCAAGATCAAGTACGGTGCCCAGGACGTCTCGGCGCACGACTCCGGCGCCTACACCGGCGAGATCTCGGGCTCGATGCTGGCCAAGCTGAAGTGCACCTACGCGGTGATCGGCCACTCCGAGCGCCGGCAGTACCACCACGAGAGCGACGAACTGGTGAACGCCAAGGCCAAGGCGGCGTTCAGGCACGGGCTGACCCCGATCCTGTGCGTCGGCGAGGAGCTGGAGATCCGCGAGGCGGGCGACCATGTCGGGCACACGCTCGCGCAGGTCGAGGGCGGTCTGAAGGACCTCCCGGCCGAGCAGGTCGAGTCCATCGTGATCGCCTACGAGCCCGTCTGGGCCATCGGTACCGGCAAGGTCTGCGGCGCTGACGACGCGCAGGAGGTCTGCGCGGCGATCCGCGGCAAGATCGCCGAGCTGTACACGCAGGATGTGGCCGACAAGGTCCGCATCCAGTACGGCGGCTCTGTGAAGTCGGGCAATGTGGCCGAAATCATGGCAAAGCCGGACATCGACGGCGCCCTGGTCGGTGGCGCCTCGCTGGACGCCGACGAGTTCGTCAAGATCGTCCGCTTCCGCGACCAGTGACCGGCGCCCCGCGGGCGAGCCGAACGGTCGTGAGTGTGTCCTAGGGGCGATCCGTCGTACCCTTGCGGGGGCATGGTGGTCATCCACCGTGCCCCCGTCGTCCATCCGAGTCCGAGGAAGTTGGTCCAGCCGTGGTTTTGGGGTTCTCGATCGCCCTGATCATCTTCAGCCTGCTGCTGATGCTGCTGGTGCTGATGCACAAGGGGAAGGGCGGCGGCCTCTCCGACATGTTCGGTGGCGGCATGCAGTCCTCCGTCGGCGGCTCCTCGGTCGCCGAGCGCAACCTCGACCGGATCACCATCGTGGTCGGTCTGCTCTGGTTGGCGTGCATCGTGGTGCTCGGCATCCTGATGAAGGTCAAGAGCTAACAGCAAGAGCCGGCGCGGGCCGATACCGGCAGACCGCGCAGGAAGCACGTAACGCCCCATGCCGGGTACGCGCCTTCGGGCGCGGCCTATCATGGGGCTTGCGTCTGGGGGCGGGGGTAACTCCCATCACTGGACGCGCGTTGGGCCTTACGTAGACTGAGGCGCTCGCAGCGAAGCGAAACGCCGACTCGCTTCGCGGCACCATCACGCAGGGAGTTACGACGTGGCAAGTGGCAACGCGATCCGAGGAAGCCGGGTCGGGGCGGGGCCGATGGGCGAGGCCGAGCGCGGCGAGTCCGCGCCGCGTCTGCGCGTCTCCTTCTGGTGCTCCAACGGGCACGAGACCCAGCCGAGCTTCGCCAGCGACGCGCAGGTTCCCGACACCTGGGACTGCCCGCGCTGCGGCTTTCCGGCCGGACAGGACCGGGACAACCCGCCGGCTCCGCCGCGTACCGAGCCCTACAAGACGCACCTCGCCTATGTGCGGGAGCGGCGCAGCGACGCGGACGGCGAGGCGATCCTCGCCGAGGCGCTCGCCAAACTGCGGGGCGAGATCTAGAAACCCAGTCCGGCCGGGCACCGTGCGGTGCCCGGCCGGAACTGCTTTCCCCACCGGCGGCGGGGCGCCTCCACCACGCGGGTCCCTCGTGCCCTCCGGCGTACGCCCCTGCGCGCACGCCGTCCGCAGCCCGTCCGCGGCCGTGGTCCGGTGCCGCACCGCCGGGCTCGCCCCGCTCGCCGCCGCCTTCCTCGTTCCGCTCGTCACCGCGCCGATACCCCGGCGCAAGCCGGACGTACCTGTTGTTGTGCCGGACGACGGCGCGACACCGGCTCACCGCGCCCCCTGATCAATTAGGTTGGAACCGGCAGCGGGGTGAGGCACACGCAGCAGCACAGGCAAGGAAGAAGGCTGAAGTCCGAGATGAACGCAGACAGCCGTACCAGGCTCAATCAGACGCCCGAGTGGACCGCTCTGGCCAAGCACCGCGAGGAACTCGGCGAGGTGCGGCTGCGCGACCTGTTCGCGGCGGACCCCGGGCGCGGCAGCGGGTACACCCTCGAGGTCGGCGATCTGTACGTCGACTACTCCAAGCACCTGGTCACCGACGAGACACTCCGGCTGCTGCGCGAGCTGGCCGCCGCTCGGGACGTGTTCGGGCTCAGGGACGCCATGTTCCGCGGCGAGAAGATCAACACCACCGAGAACCGCGCGGTTCTGCACACGGCGCTGCGTGCCCCGAGGGACGCCGTCATCGAGGTCGACGGGAAGAACGTCGTCCCCGAGGTCCACGCGGTGCTGGACAAGATGAGCGCCTTCTCCGACCGGGTCCGCTCGGGCGAGTGGACCGGCCACACCGGCAAGCGCATCAAAAACGTCGTCAACATCGGCATCGGGGGCTCCGACCTTGGCCCGGCGATGGCGTACGAGGCCCTGCGCGCCTACACCGCACGCGATCTGACGGTCCGCTTCGTCTCCAACGTCGACGGCGCCGACCTGCACGAGGCCGTCCGGGACCTGGACGCCGCCGAGACGCTGTTCATCATCGCCTCGAAGACGTTCACCACGATCGAGACGATCACCAACGCCACCTCGGCGCGCGCCTGGCTGCTGGACGAGCTGAAGGCAGGTCAGGAGGCCGTCGCCAGCCACTTCGTGGCCCTGTCGACGAACGCCGCGAAGGTCGAGGAGTTCGGCATCGACACGGCCAACATGTTCGAGTTCTGGGACTGGGTCGGCGGTCGCTACTCCTACGACTCGGCGATCGGCCTGTCCCTGATGATCGCCATCGGCCCGGACCGCTTCCGGGAGATGCTCGACGGCTTCCACACCGTCGACGAGCACTTCCGCACCGCCCCCGCCGAGTCGAACGTCCCGCTGCTGCTCGGCCTGCTGGGCATCTGGTACAACAACTTCCACGACGCCCAGTCGCACGCGGTGCTGCCGTACGCGCACTATCTGTCCAGGTTCACCGCCTACCTCCAGCAGCTGGACATGGAGTCCAACGGCAAGTCCGTGGACCGGGACGGCAAGGAGGTCGACTGGCAGACCGGTCCGGTCGTGTGGGGCACGCCGGGCACCAACGGCCAGCACGCCTACTACCAGCTCCTCCACCAGGGCACCAAGCTGATCCCGGCGGACTTCGTCGGCTTCGCCCGGCCCGTCGACGAGCTGAGCGGCGACCTCGCGGCCCAGCACGACCTGCTGATGGCCAACTTCTTCGCCCAGACGCAGGCGCTGGCCTTCGGCAAGACTCCGGACGAGGTGCGCGCCGAGGGGGTCCCGGAGGAGCTGGTGCCGCACAAGACGTTCAAGGGCAACCACCCCACCACCACGATCCTCGGCGGACAGCTCACCCCGTCGGTGCTCGGGCAGCTCGTCGCGCTCTACGAGCACAAGGTGTTCGTCCAGGGCGCGATCTGGAACATCGACTCCTTCGACCAGTGGGGCGTCGAACTCGGCAAGGTCCTCGCCAAGCGCGTGGAGCCCGCGCTGACCGAGGGCGCTCAGGTCCCGGGCCTGGACGAGTCAACCAAGACCCTGGTCGCCAAGTACCGGGAGCTGCGCGGCCGTTAGCACGCGCGAACCGGGAGGCGGGCGGAGCGCCGCCGTCCGCCTCCCGCGTGCTCCCGGGTGGTGCGCCCGCCTTCCCCGCTCAGGTCACCGCGCTCAAGGTGTCCGCGAGCCGTCGGCGTGCGGCGCGCGACGCGGGCAGGGCGGCGAGGGCGCCGGCACCGAGCACGGCGACCGCCCCGAACGGGACCAGAAGGAGTGGGGACGGCCCCCGGGCGAGCCCGGCGCCGATACCGCTGGACCGGCCCTGGGCGTCGATCAGCCAGTGGGCGAGGGGAAGGCCGAGCGCCGTGCCGACGCAGACCGCGGCCAGGGCGGTGCAGACCATGGCCGTGACCGTGATCCCGGTGATCTGCCGCGGGGACAGCCCGATCGCCTTGAGCGCCAGCAGGTCCCGCTCGCCCTCCCGGACCGTGCCGCCGATCGCGGTCAGCAGCTCGACGATCCCGATCAGCGCGAGCACGGCGATCAGGCCGACGACGACCCCGCGCATCGGCGAGAGGCCGTCCGCGGGATTCGTTACCGGATGCACGTCCAGATGTCCGTGCGCGGCCCGGGACAGCTCGTCGGCGACCGCGTGCGGGTCGGCGCCGGGACGCAGCCGGAGCTGGTAGAGGGTGGGGCGCAGCCCCGGGTCGTTCTCGCGCAGGGTGTCGAGCGAGGTGGAGATGACCCGTCCGGCGTTCTCCGGCTCGATGCTGCGGCCCACGATGTGCAGGATCTGCGGCTGGTCGCCCACCGTCATCCGCACCCAGTCGCCGACGCGCACATCCAGCAGATCGAGCAGGCCCTGGCCGGCCACGGCCTCGTCGGGGCCGCGCGCGGCGCGGCCCTCGGCCAGGGCGTAGGGGTAGGGATCCCGGCGGGTGCCGAGGCCGCGCAGGGCGATCGTCGCGGTCTGGCCCGGCACCAGGGCCGCCACCTCCACACCGGGGTAGGCGGCGGTGACCCGGGGATTGCCCGCCAGCAGGGAGCGGGCGGCCGCGTCGCCGAGGCCGGGGTCGGGGCGCACGGTGAGGGCGGCGGCGAGGCCGATGTCCGCGGGCCTTGACTGGAAGCGGTCGATGGTGGTCCACGCACTCATGGCCACCACGATCAGCAGCAACGGCAGCGCCAGCCGGACGACCGTCGCCAGCGACCGGGCACGGCGCGTGAACGCCTGGTGCCAGCCCAGGACCAGCGCGGGCGGCAGCCGCAGGCCGAGCGCCGTGCGCGCCAGGCCCGTCAGCCGCCCGCCGGCCGGAGCCGCGGGCCGTGGCACCGGCACCGGAGGCACCCGCCCCGCCCGCCAGGCCGCGAGCCCGGTGGTGGCGGCGATGAACAGCACCGCGGCCACGGGCACGACAAGCAGCGCCACGGTGTGCCCCGGCAGCCCCTGCCACACCCCGACCGCGTCCCCGAGCCG
Organism: Streptomyces sp. NPDC093261; assembly: GCF_044753645.1. NCBI lineage: Bacteria > Bacillati > Actinomycetota > Actinomycetes > Kitasatosporales > Streptomycetaceae > Streptomyces > Streptomyces sp. NPDC093261. The sequence continues at coordinate 158,383 of NZ_JBIVNO010000001.1, read as the reverse complement.
CCCCGGGATCCGGCCGCCCAGCCCCTGCGTGAGCACGGCCGCGGCCACCGCTCCCAGCAGGGCGTACGCCACATGCTGGAGCAGGAAGACGCGGACGACCTGGCCAGGGGTGAAGCCGATCGCCTTCAGGACCGATATGTCCCTCAGATGCCCCCGGATCCGGGTGCCGATCGCCCCGTGCACCGCGCATCCGGCGGCGACCAGCGCGCCCAGCCCGAACAGACCGAGGACCTGGCCCAGCAGCCGGTTCTCGCCCTGCGCCTCGGCCCGCGCCTGCTGCCAGGTGGAGACCTCGCTGATCGCACCGGCACCCAGCACGGTGACGGCGCGCTGGACGGCGTAGTCCGTGTCCTCGGGCTCGCTCAGGCGCAGCCCGGTGACCTGGCCGTCGGGGGAGCGCACGGCGGACGGCAGCGCCCAGACGAGCCCCGGCTGCTCACCCGGGCTGTAGCGGGGCTCGGCGCTGTCGGCGATGCCCACGACGGTCAGTGCCCGGGCCGTTCCGGGCACGTTCAGGGTGTCACCGGGCTCGGCCAGCAGCGCCCGGGCGAGCCGGCTCTCCAGCACCACCCCGCTGGGGTCCGCCGGATCCAGCCAGTGGCCCGCGGTGAGCAGCGGCCGGCCGACCGACGGCGGCCGGAGCGTGCCGCGCAGTTCCACCGAGGCCCGGGTGCCGCGGGAGGCCACGGTCACGGACTCGGTGGGGTAGGGGCCGGCGACGGACTCGACACCGTCCAGCCGGGCCAGCTTCGAGGCGTCGGACGAGCGGCCGGAGTGGATCCACACATGGGCGCCGTGAGCCTGGGTGAAGACGCGCTGCCAGGGGTTGGTCGCATACCCGAACAGGGCGGTGGCGAGGAGCAGCGAGGCGACGATGCCGGCGGAGACGAGCACCATGAACAGCGCCTCGCCACGGTGCGACCGCAGATCGGAGTGCGCCCAGCGCAGGGTGGCCCGCACGGCGTCAGCCCCTCTGCCCGTGACGGCGGGAACGGGTCGGCGTCGGATGGTCGTGCACCGTGATCAGTCCTTCAGTTCCAGCACACCGGAGGTCCCGCCCCGGCGCGCGGGCGCCCCGTCCAGCTCCGCGTCGTCGACGATCCGGCCGTCGAAGAAGCTGATCACCCGGTCGGCGGCGCTCGCCAGCCGGGCGTCATGGGTGACCAGCACGATGGTCTGGCCGCGCTGGTGGAAGCGGGTGAGCAGCCGCATCACCTCGCGGGTGCCCTTGCTGTCGAGGCTGCCCGCGGGCTCGTCGGCGAGCAGCAGCGGCGGATGGTTGACCAGGGCCCGGGCCAGCGCGACCCGCTGCTGCTCGCCGCCGGAGAGCTCGCCGGGCATGCTGCGTTCCTTGCCCGTGAGGCCCAGCTCCGCCAGCAGCTCCTCCCGGCCGGCGCGCGCCTGCTTCGGCGGCCTTCCGGCGAGCAGCGCGGGCAGCTCGACGTTGTCCGCGACCGACAGCCCGGAGACCAGGTTGAAGAACTGGAAGACGATCCCGATGCGCTTTCTGCGCTCCACGGCCCAGCGCGCCTCGGTGTAGGAGTCCGTGCGCTCGCCGTCCAGCCAGATACGGCCGGCGTCCGGCCGCTGCAGCCCGCCCAGCAGGTGCAGCAGTGTCGACTTGCCGGCGCCGGAGGGGCCGGTGACGGCCACGAACTCGCCGCGCCTCACCCGCAGATCGACTCCCCGCACGGCATGGGCGGGAGCGCCCTCGCCGTGGTGGGTCTTGACGAGGCCCTCGGCTCGCAGCAGAGATGGGGAGCCGTCGCTCACTGAAGCTCCTCCAGTTCCTCCTGGCACCGCTCCAGCCAGTCGAGGTCGGCCTGCAGATGCAGCATCGCGCCCTCGATCAGCAGCTGGGCGATCCGGTTGTCGCGGTCTTCGGCGGCGGCCAGTTTCGACAGGCTGCGCATGGTGTTGAGGTACTGGCGCCGCTGCTGGTTGATCAGGGCGATCTGGTCGGCGAGACCGGTCTGCGGAGCGAGTGCCAGCTTCATGAAGAACTCGTCCCGTACCCGTGGTTCGTCCTCGGTCTCCTCGAACCAGGCGCGCAGCGCCTCCCGCCCGGCGTCGGTGAGGTGGTAGATCTTCTTGTTGGGCCGGCTGGACTGCTCGACCTCCTCGCCCTCGATCAGTCCCGACTTCTCGAGGCGGCCGAGGGTGACGTAGATCTGGCCGACGTTCGGCTGAGGGTACGCGGAGCCCAGCAGTTGCTCAAGGTCCTGCTTGAGCTCGTAGCCATGGGCGGGGCCGCGGGCGAGGAGTGCCAGGAGGGGCAGGCGCACGCGTGCTGTCCTCCTGTCCTCGTAATGTGCTCCAGGCCCTAGTATCGCCCATACCTAACAGGTATACATGGCCTCTGACCCCGGGCGAGGGCGCCCGGTGCCGGTGTACAGGGAGGAACCTATGCGGTGGATGCGCGCCGCCGGTAGGGGCCTCCTCGTCCTCGCCGTGGTTCTGGCCGGCTATGTCGCCTCGGGCGCCCGCGCCGACGACGGGACCGCGGGCGGCCGCGGCCCGCTCACCCTGGCCACGGCGGGCGATCTCACCGGCTATCTCGGCCCGCTCCTGCAGGGCTGGAATCGCACCCACCCCGGCGAGCGGGTCACCCTGGTCGAGCTGCCGGACTCCGCGGACGAGACCCATGCGCAGATGACGACGGACCTGCGCGGCGGCGACCGCGGCCGCTTCGACGTCCTCAACATCGACGTCGCCTGGACATCCGAGTTCGCGGCGGCCGGCTGGATCCGCCCGCTGCCGCGCGACCGCTTCCCGCTGAAGAGTTTTCTGCCGCCGGTCGTCGGCACGGCGACCTATGACGGCCGGCTCTACGCGGTCCCGTATGTCACCAACGCCGGTCTGCTGCTGTACCGCAAGGACATCCTCGCCAAGGAGGGCGTGGCGCCGCCGCGAACCTGGGCGGAACTGGAGCGGGACGCCAGGACCATCGCCCCGAAGTACGGTGTCGGCGGCTACGCGGGTCAGTTCCTGCCGTACGAGGGTCTGACCGTCAACGCGGCGGAGGCCGTGTACTCGGCGGGCGGCACGATCCTCGGCGACGAGGGCGAGCGCGTCACCGTGAACTCGGCCGCGGCCCGTGAGGGCATCGGGTTCCTGGCCCGCGGTGTGCGCGAGGGCTGGATACCCAAGGCCGCGCTGACGTACAAGGAGGAGGAGTCCAAGCAGGCCTTCCAGGACGGCCGGCTGCTCTTCCTGCGCAACTGGCCCTATGCGTACGTCGCCGCCTCCGCCAAGGGGTCGCGGGTGGCGGGCAAGGTGGGCGCCGTACCGCTGCCGGGTCCGCACGGGCCGGGCACCAGTGTCCTCGGCGGCTCCAACCTGGCCGTCAACGCGCATGCGCGGCACCCGGACTCCGCCGAGCGTCTGATCGCCTACCTCACCGGCGAACGGGTCCAGCGCCAGGTCCTCACACGCGGCGCCCTGCCGCCCGTGCGGGCCGCGCTCTACGACGACCCGGACCTGGTGCGGCGGTTTCCGTATCTGCCGACCCTGCGCGCGAGTGTGCTGGCCGCCGCCCCGCGTCCCAAGAGCCCGCGCTACGACCAGGTGAGCCTGGCCGTGCAGGCGGTCGTCCATGACGCGCTGACCGGACACGAGACGCCCGAGAGCGCGGTACGACGGCTGGCGCGGGAGCTGGCCGCCGTCTCTCGCTCTCGATGAGTTAGTTACATGTTAGGTAACGCCAGATCTCATTCTCGTGCCTAAGAGGTCCGATATATCTCCATATACAGGGCCAACTCCTGGCTATCTCGGACCAGTTCATTGACACCCTCACGACATCCGTACTTAACATGCATGCATAACAGCTGGCCCCGGACGACCGGGGCCTTCCCGCACGCACAGACAGGTCGACGGGGTGAGTCTCGAGCGCATCTGCACCCACCACTGGTGGCGCGACGCAGTGATCTACCAGGTGTACGTCCGCAGCTTCCTGGACAGCACCGGCGACGGTATCGGTGATCTCGCCGGCGTCAGGGCCGGACTGCCGTACCTGAGGAAGCTCGGCGTCGACGGGATCTGGCTGAGCCCCTTCTACCCCTCACCGCAGCACGACCACGGCTACGACGTCGCCGACTACTGCGACGTCGACCCGCTCTTCGGTGATCTCGCCGAGTTCGACCTGCTGACGGCGGCGGCCCACCGGCTCGGCCTCAGGATCCTCCTCGACATCGTCCCCAACCACTGCTCCAGCGAGCACCCGTGGTTCCGCGAGGCGCTCGCCGCCGCGCCCGGCAGCCCGGCCCGCGCCCGCTTCCACTTCGCCGACGGCCGTGGACCGGACGGCGCGCAGCCGCCCAACAACTGGCACGCCATGTTCGGCGGTCCGGCCTGGACCCGCGTCACCGAGGCGGACGGCAGTCCCGGCCAGTGGTACCTGCACATGTTCACGCCCGAGCAGCCCGACTGGAACTGGCGCACCCCCGAGGTCGCCGCCGAGTTCGACCGGGTGCTGCGCTTCTGGCTGGACCGGGGCGTCGACGGCTTCCGTATCGACGTCGCCGCCGGCCTCTTCAAGCACCCCGCGCTGCCGGACTCCCCGGACCCGGAGGCCGACGCCCGCACCCGCGACTCGGTCAACCCGCTCGCCTGGAACCAGCCCGAGGTACACGAGATCTGGCGGCACTGGCGGGCGGTGTGCGAGGAGTACACCGCACGGGACGGCCGTGAACGCCTGCTGGTCGGCGAGGTCTCCGTCCCGACCGCCCGTGACCACGCCCGGTACGTCCGCCCGGACGAGCTGCACCAGGCGTTCTTCTTCGACCTGCTGAGCGCCCCCTGGGACCCCGACGCCTTCCGCAAGGTGATCTCGGAGGCCATGCAGGACATCGCCGGCACCGGCTCCACGGTCACCTGGGTCCTCAACAACCACGACCAGGTCCGCACGGTCACCCGCTACGGAGAACCCGCCACCGAGGGCAGCGGCCTGGGAACCGCCCGGGCGCGCGCCTCCGCGCTGCTGATGCTGGCGCTGCCCGGGGCCGCGTACATCTACCAGGGCGAGGAGCTGGGCCTGCCGGAGGTCGTCGACCTGCCCGACGACGTCCTCACCGACCCGATCTTCCATCGCACCGGCAGCCGCGCCCGGATCCGCGACGGCTGCCGGGTGCCGCTGCCCTGGTCGGGGCAGGCCTCCCCGTTCGGCTTCACCTCCGGCGCCGAGGGCGCCAAGCCCTGGCTGCCGCAGCCCGAGTGGTTCGCCGAGCACGCCACCGACCGGGCCCTCGCCGACACCCGATCCTTCTGGCATCTGTACCGCGACGGTCTGCAACTGCGCGCCGCGCTGCCCCAGTTGGGGGAGGGCGAGCTGCGCTGGCTGGACACGCCGCCCGGCGTCCTCGGCTTCGTCCGCGGCGACGGCCTGGTCTGCGCCGTCAACTTCGGCACCGCCCCCACGCCCGCCCCCGTCTCCGGCACCCCGCTGCTGGCCAGCGGACCCTGCCCGCCCGGTGTGCTCGCCGGCTCCACGGCCGCCTGGTGGATCGCCGACGACGCACCCGGCCTCTGAGCCCCCTCAGTTTTCCCAACTCCCCGAAGGGACATCAATGATGATGCGACGACGTACCACCCTGCTCACCGGCTGCACCGCCCTGGCGCTGGCGCTCGGCGCGACGGCCTGCGGCGGCGGACCGGTCGCCGCCGGCGGCGGCGACAAGGCGCTCAGCGGTCAGACGGTCACCGTGGCCGGCGTCTGGTCGGGCAGCGAACAGAAGAACTTCCAGAAGGTGCTGGACGCCTTCACCGCAAAGACCGGCGCCAAGACGCAGTTCGTGTCCACCGGCGACAACGTCTCCACGGTCGTCGGCAGCAAGATCGAGGGCGGCAACGCCCCCGACGTGGTGATGGTCCCGCAGGTCGGTGTGCTCCAGCAGTTCGCGAAGAAGGGCTGGCTCAAGCCGCTGTCGGCGACCACGCGGCAGACCGTCGACGCCGACTACGCCTCCGTCTGGAAGAAGTACGGCAGCGTCGACGGCACCCTCTACGGCCTGTACTTCAAGGCCGCCCACAAGTCGACCGTCTGGTACAGCCCCGACGCCCTGACCCAGGCCGGGGTCAAGGCCCCGAAGACGTACGACGAGATGCTCAAGGCCGGGCACACCGTCTCCGACTCCGGGCTCGCCGCCTTCGCCGTCGCCGGGCAGGACGGCTGGACCCTCACCGACTGGTTCGAGAACATCTACCTCTCCCAGGCCGGACCCGAGAAGTACGACGCCCTCGCCGCCCACCAGCTCAAGTGGACCGACCCGAGCGTGGTCAGGGCGCTCACCACGCTCGGCAAGCTCTTCAAGGACAGGCAGCTGATCGCGGGCGGCCGGAAGGAGGCCCTCAACACCGACTTCCCGGGCTCCGTCGAGAAGGTCTTCGGACCCAAGCCCGAGGCGGGCATGGTCTACGAGGGCGACTTCGTCGCCGGGGTCGCCCACGACCAGTTCGGGAAGACGATCGGCAAGGACGCCGACTTCTTCCCGTTCCCGGCCGTCGACGGCGGCACCGCGCCCGTGGTCAGCGGCGGTGACGCGGCGGTCGTCCTCAAGGACGGCAAGAACGCCAAGGCCGGCATGAAGCTCCTGGAGTACCTGGCGACCCCCGAGGCGGCGGCCGTCTGGGCGAAGGCGGGCGGTTTCCTCTCCCCGAACAAGAAGCTCGCCCTCGCCTCCTACGGCGACGACGTCACCCGCGCCACCGCCAAGTCCCTCGTGGCCGCCGGGGACTCGGTCCGCTTCGACATGTCCGACCAGGCACCCGCGGTCTTCGGCGGCACCAAGGGCACGGGCGAGTGGAAGCTCCTCCAGGACTTCCTGCGCGACCCGTCGAACCCGAAGGCGACCGCGGCGGCGCTGGAGGCCGCAGCGGCCAAGGCCTACCAGGGCTGACCGGTCATGACCACCGCCACGCTCGCGAACGAGGCGAGCTCCCCGCCCGTCGCGTCCGCCGCCCGCACGCGGCGCACGCGACGGCGCGGCCGGACCGTCGCCCTGCTGTTCGTCCTCCCCGCGCTGCTGCTGCTCGGCGCGCTCGTCGTCTACCCGGTGCTGTTCTCCGTCGGCCGCAGCTTCTTCGACGCCTCCGGCACCCGCTTCGTGGGCGGCGGCAACTACGCCGAGATGTTCCGGGACCCGGCGACGCTGAAGGCCATCCGCAACACCGCGATCTGGGTCGTCGTCGCCCCGGCGCTGCTGACCGGCCTGGGCCTGGTCCTGGCCGTCCTGGTCGAGAAGGTCCGCTGGGCCACGGCGTTCAAGCTCCTGCTCTTCATGCCGATGGCCGTGTCCTTCCTCGCCGCGGGCATCATCTTCCGGCTCGCCTACGACGAGGACCCGAACAAGGGCGTGCTGAACGCCGCCGTGGTCTCGGTCCACGACGCCTTCGAGGGCACGTCCTCGTATCCGACCGCCCGGGCCCGCTTGGGGCAGGGGCTGACCCAGGGCCGGGACGGCTCCTACGTCACGAGCGAGGGCGTGTCGCCCGGTGCCTCGGTGGTGCTTCCGATGGTCGGCGTGCTGCCCAAGGACCTTCCCGGGAGCGCCGCGCCCGCCGCTGCGGCTGCCGGGCGCCGGGCGGCGCCCGACGAACTGCGCGGAGTCGTCTATCTGGACTTCACACCCGGCGGGGGAGGGCGGCAGGGCAAGGTCGACCGGCGGGAGAGCGGCCTGCCGGGGATGAAGGTCGAGGCGGTGCGAGACGGGCGAACCCTGGCGCGTACCACGACCGCGTCCGACGGTTCCTTCCGCTTCCCGAAGCTGGCCTCCGGCACCTACACGGTGAAGCTGCCGGCGGCGAACTTCGCACCGCCGTACCAGGGCGTCTCCTGGCTCGGGCCGGCCCTGGTCACCCCCGCGATCATCGGGGCGTATCTGTGGATCTGGACCGGCTTCGCGATGGTGCTGATCGGCGCGGGCCTGTCCACCCTGCCGCGGGACGCGCTGGAGGCGGCGCGGATGGACGGGGCGAACGAGTGGCAGATCTTCCGGCGCATCACCGTGCCGCTGCTCGCCCCCGTCCTGACCGTCGTCTTCGTGACCCTCGTCATCAACGTGATGAAGGTCTTCGACCTCGTCTACATCATCGCGCCCGGCCCTGTGCAGGAGGACGCGACCGTGCTCGCCACACAGATGTGGCTGGTCTCGTTCGGAGGCGGCAACAACCAGGGGCTCGGCAGCGCGCTCGGTGTGCTGCTTCTGCTGCTGGTGATCCCCGCGATGGTCTTCAACGTCCGCCGCTTCAGAAGGAGTCAGCGATGAACGCGGTCAGGCGCGGCTTGGGCAACGGGCTGGTGCAGGCCTTCCTCGTGGTGATCGGCCTGGTCTGGCTCACGCCGCTGGCGGGACTGTTCGTCTCGTCGCTGCGGTCGGCCGAGGACACCGCGAAGGGCGGCTGGTGGACCGCACTGGCCAGTCCGGGGCAGCTGTCCTTCGACAACTACTCGGCGCTGCTGAAGAACGCCGGGATCACCCAGGCGTTCTGGAACACGGTGCTGATCTCCGTGCCGACCACCGCGCTGGTCGTCGTCATCGCGGCGCTCGCCGGATACGCCTTCGCCTGGCTGGACTTCCCCGGGCGCGAGCCGCTCTTCCTGCTGGTGGTCGCCCTGCTGGTGGTGCCGGTGCAGATCGGCCTGCTGCCGGTCGCCAAGCTCTTCGGGCAGCTGGGCCTGTTCGGCACGATTCCCGGAGTCGTCCTCTTCCATGTGGCCTACGGTCTGCCGTTCGCCGTGTTCCTGCTGCGGAACTACTTCGCCGAGATGCCCAAGGAGATGCTGGAGGCGGCCCGGATGGACGGCGGGAACGAGTGGCGCATCTTCACCCGGCTCGTGCTGCCCGTGGGACGGCCCGCCATCGCCAGCCTCGCGATCTTCCAGTTCCTGTGGGTGTGGAACGACATGCTGGTGGCCCTGCTGTTCGCCGACAGCTCCTCCCAGCCGCTGACCGTCGAACTCCAATCACAGATACGGCAGTTCGGCAGCAACATCGATGTCCTGGCGCCGGGGGCGTTCCTGTCCCTGATCGTGCCGGTGGTGGTCTTCTTCGCCTTCCAGCGGCACTTCGTGCAGGGGGTCATGGCGGGCTCGGTCAAGTAGCCCCGCCCCGGAAAAGCGAGACGCCGCACGGGCCGTCACCCGGCCCGTCCGGCGTCTCGCCCACGTCGTGCCTCAGGCGGAGGCCGGCGGATACAGCGACCTCGGCAGCTGGGCGGCCGCGGCCGCGTCCAGCAGCCACAGCGTGCGGGATCTGCCGTAGGCTCCGGCCGCCGGGGCCTGGATCTCGCCCGCGCCCGACAGCGCGATCGCCACGGCCTGCGCCTTGTCCTCGCCGGCCGCCAGGAGCCACACCTCCCGCGCCGAACGGATCGCCGGCAGCGTGAGGGTGATCCGGGTCGGCGGCGGCTTCGGCGCGCCGTGCACGCCGACCACCGTCCGCTCCGTCTCCCGCACCGCGGGCAGCTCCGGAAAGAGCGAGGCCACATGGGTGTCCGGGCCGACGCCCAGCATCAGGACGTCGAAGGTGGGCACCGAGCCGTGGTTCTCGGGGCCCGCGGCCCGGGCCAGCTCCGCCGCGTACGCCTCGGCCGCCGCTTCCACGTCGGCCCCGTACGGGCCGTCCGACGCGGGCATGGGGTGCACGCGCTTCGGGTCCAGCGGGACGGCGTCGAGCAGCGCCTCGCGCGCCTGGGTGTAGTTGCGTTCAGGGTCGCCCTCCGGCAGGAAACGCTCATCGCCCCACCACAGGTCGAGCCGGCCCCAGTCGATGGCGTCCCGGGCGGGCGCGGCGGCGAGCGCGGCGAGCAGCCCGTTGCCGTTGCGGCCGCCGGTGAGCACCACCGAGGCGGAGCCCCGCGAGGCCTGCGCGTCCACGATCTTGGTGATCAGCCGGGCAGCCGCGGCCTGGGCCATCAGCTCCTTGTCGCGGTGCACCACGAGCTGGGGCGTACTCACTTCGCTGCCGCCTTCCTCGCCGGGGCCTTCTGGGCGGCCTGCTTCGCGGGTGCCTTCGCGGCGGTCTGCACGGGTGCCTCGGCCGCCCCCGGGCCCTCGGCCGCGGACTCCTTCGCGCCGGGTTCCCCGGCCGGGGCCGGTGCGGCCGCGGTGGTCAGCCGGTGCACGCCGTACCGCAGCGCCGATGCGTAGGTGTCGTCGGGGTCGAGCCGACGCAGCTCCTCCGCGATCAGCTCGGAGGTGTCGCGGCGCTTGAGCGCCACCGCCCGGTCCGGCTGCCCCTCGATCGAGAGCGTGGCCAGCGCGCCGTCCGCCCGGTCGAGGACGATCGGGCCGCAGCTCGTGTCCATCCGGACGGCCGTGAGGCCGGGGCCGGCGGACAGGGACCGCTTGACGGGGACGTCCAGCCGGTCCGCGAGCCACATCGCGAGCAGCTCACAGCTCGGGTTGAACTCCTCGCCCTCCACCTCGACGGCCTCGACCTCGCAGGTGACCTGGTCGAGCGCCGCGGCCAGCATCGAGCGCCAGGGCGTGATGCGGGTCCACGACAGGTCGGTGTCGCCGGGGGTGTAGGCATCGGCGCGGGCGCTCAGCTCCCGCACCGGGGCCTCGGCCGTGTAGGAGTCGGTGACCCGGCGCTGGGCGAGCGCGCCGAGCGGGTCGTTGGCCGGGTCGAGCGGGGCGTTCACCGGCCACCACACGACCACGGGCGCGTCCGGCAGCAGCAGCGGCAGCACCACCGAGTCGGCGTGGTCGACCACCTCGCCGTACAGCCGCAGGACGACCGTCTCGCCGGTGCCCGCGTCCGCGCCGACCCGCACCTCGGCGTCCAGCCGCGAGGACGTGCGGTCGCGCGGGGAACGCGAGACGCGCTTGACGACCACCAGGGTGCGCGAGGGGTGCTCGCGGGACGCGTCGTTGGCGGCCCTCAGGGCGTCGTACGCGTTCTCCTCGTCGGTGACGATGACCAGCGTGAGCACCATGCCGACGGCGGGGGTCCCGATGGCGCGGCGGCCCTGCACCAGCGCCTTGTTGATCTTGCTGGCCGTGGTGTCCGTGAGGTCTATCTTCATGGCCGGCGCCAGCTCCGTCCGTCTCGTTCCAGCATCTTGTCGGCCTGGACGGGCCCCCAGGTGCCGGCCGGATACTGCGCGGGCTTGCCGTGCTTGTCCCAGTACTCCTCGATCGGGTCGAGGATCTTCCAGGACAGCTCGACCTCCTCGGTGCGCGGGAACAGGTTCGAGTCGCCGAGCAGGACGTCCAGGATCAGACGCTCGTACGCCTCCGGGCTGGACTCCGTGAAGGACTCGCCGTACGCGAAGTCCATGGACACGTCCCGGATCTCCATCGACGTGCCCGGCACCTTGGAGCCGAAGCGCACGGTGACGCCCTCGTCCGGCTGGACGCGGATGACGACCGCGTTCTGCCCGAGTTCCTCGGTGGCGGTGGTGTCGAAGGGGGAGTGCGGGGCGCGCTGGAAGACGACCGCGATCTCGGTGACCCGGCGGCCGAGCCGCTTGCCGGTGCGCAGGTAGAAGGGAACGCCCGCCCAGCGGCGGTTGTCGATCCCGAGCTTGACCGCGGCGTAGGTGTCGGTCTTCGACTGCGGGTCGATGCCCTCCTCCTGGAGGTAGCCGATGACCTTCTCGCCGCCCTGCCAGCCGGCGGTGTACTGGGCGAACACGGTGTCGCGGCCCAGGTCCTTGGGCAGCCGGACGGCCCCGAGCACCTTGGTCTTCTCGGCGGCGAGCGCGTCCGCGCCGAAGGAGGAGGGCTCCTCCATGGCCGTCAGCGCCATCAGCTGGAGCAGGTGGTTCTGGATGACGTCCCGGGCGGCGCCGATGCCGTCGTAGTAGCCGGCCCGGCCGCCGATGCCGATGTCCTCCGCCATGGTGATCTGCACATGGTCCACGAAGGACCGGTTCCAGACCGGCTCGAAGAGCTGGTTGGCGAAGCGCAGCGCCAGAATGTTCTGGACGGTCTCCTTGCCCAGGTAGTGGTCGATGCGGAAGACCTGGTCCGGGGCGAAGACCTCGTGCACGATCGCGTTGAGCTCCTCGGCCGACTTAAGATCGTGGCCGAAGGGCTTCTCGATGACCGCCCGGCGCCAGGAGCCTTCCGTCTGGTCGGCCAGGCCGTGCTTCTTCAGCTGCTGGATGACCACCGGGAAGGAGCGCGGCGGCACCGAGAGGTAGAAGGCGAAGTTGCCCCCCGTGCCCTGTGCCTTGTCCAGCTCCTCGATGGTGGCGCGCAGCCGCTCGAAGGCGTCGTCGTCGTCGAAGGTGCCCTGGACGAAGCGCATGCCCTGAATGAGCTGCTGCCAGACCTCCTCGCGGAAGGGGGTGCGGGCATGCTCCTTGACAGCGTCGTGGACTTCCTTGGCGAAGTCCTCGTCCCGCCATTCGCGACGGGCGAAGCCGACGAGCGAGAAGCCCGGCGGCAGCAGGCCGCGGTTGGCCAGGTCGTAAACGGCAGGCATCAGCTTTTTACGTGACAAATCGCCCGTAACGCCGAAGATGACCAGGCCCGACGGCCCCGCGATACGCGGGAGCCGTCGGTCCGCGGCGTCACGAAGCGGATTCGCTCCGTGTACGGATGTCAAGGTGTCAGCCCTCCGAGGGGGCGAGGCGCTCGAGTTCCGCCTCGGTCGACTTCAGGAGGTCGTTCCAGGACGCCTCGAACTTCTCTACGCCCTCGTCCTCCAGGATCTGGACCACGTCGTCGTACGAGATCCCGAGCTTCTCGATCGCGTCCAGGTCGGCGCGGGCCTGCTCGTAGGTGCCGGCGATGGTGTTGCCGGTGATCTGCCCGTGGTCCTCGGTGGCCAGCAGGGTGGCCTCCGGCATGGTGTTCACCGTGTTCGGCGCCACCAGTTCCTCGACGTACATGGTGTCCTTGTACGCCGGGTCCTTGACGCCCGTGGACGCCCACAGCGGACGCTGCTTGTTGGCCTGCGCCTTGTCCAGGGCGAGCCAGCGGTCGCCGCTGAACACCTCCTCGTAGGCCTGGTAGGCGAGGCGGGCGTTGGCGATGGCCGCCTTGCCGCGCAGCGCCTTGGCCTCGGGGGTGCCGAGGGCGTCGATCCGCTTGTCGACCTCGGTGTCCACGCGGGACACGAAGAAGGACGCCACCGAGTGGATCTTCGACAGGTCCAGGCCGCGCTCCTTGGCCTTCTCCAGGCCGGTCAGATAGGCGTCCATGACCTTGCGGTAGCGGTCCAGCGAGAAGATCAGCGTGACATTGACACTGATGCCGTTGGCGATCGTCTCGGTGATCGCCGGGAGTCCCGCCTCGGTGGCCGGGATCTTGATGAGCGTGTTCGGCCGGTCGACCAGCCAGGCCAGCTGCCTGGCCTCGGCGACGGTGGCCCGGGTGTTGTGCGCCAGGCGCGGGTCGACCTCGATCGACACGCGGCCGTCCTGGCCCTGCGTGGCGTCGAACACCGGGCGCAGGATGTCGGCGGCGTCACGGACGTCCGCCGTGGTGATCATGCGGATTGCCTCTTCGACCGTGACCTTGCGGGCGGCGAGATCGGCGAGCTGCTGCTCGTAGCCGTCGCCCGACGAGATCGCCTTCTGGAAGATCGTCGGGTTGGTGGTGACGCCCACGACGTGCTGCTGGTCGATCAGTTCGGCGAGGTTGCCGGACGTGATCCGCTTGCGCGACAGGTCGTCCAGCCAGATCGCGACGCCTTCCTCGGAGAGGCGCTTGAGTGCGTCTGTCATGGAAAATGCATCTCCTACGTGTCGTGTATCAGCGTCAGCGCTGGGCTGCGGCGATCGATTCCCGGGCGGCGGATGCAACGTGCTCGGCAGTGAAACCGAACTCGCGGAAGAGCACCTTGCCGTCGGCCGAAGCACCGAAGTGCTCCAGGGAAACGATGCGGCCCGCATCCCCGACGAACCGGTGCCAGGTGAGGCCGATCCCGGCCTCGACCGCGACCCGAGCCTTCACCGACGGCGGCAGGACGCTGTCCCGGTACCCCTGGTCCTGCTCCTCGAACCACTCCACCGACGGCATCGAGACGACCCGCGTCGGGACGCCCTCGGCCTGAAGCTGCTCACGGGCCTCGACGGCGAGGTGCACCTCGGAGCCGGTGGCGATCAGGATCACCTGCGGCCGGCCGCCCTCTGCCTCGAACATCACATAACCGCCGCGGACGGTGTCCTCGTTGGGCTCGTACGTCGGCACGCCCTGACGGGTCAGCGCGAGACCGTGCGGAGCGCCCTTGCCGAACTCCTTGGTCCATCGCCGCTGGATCTCGCGCCAGGCGATCGCGGTCTCGTTGGCGTCGGCCGGGCGGACGACGTTCAGACCCGGGATGGCACGCAGGCTGGCCAGGTGCTCGATCGGCTGGTGGGTGGGGCCGTCCTCGCCGAGACCGATGGAGTCGTGCGTCCACACGTACGTCACCGGCAGGTGCATCAGGGCCGACAGACGCACGGCGTTGCGCATGTAGTCGGAGAAGACGAGGAAGGTGCCGCCGTAGACGCGGGTGTTGCCGTGGAGCGTGATGCCGTTCAGCTCCGCGGCCATGGAGTGCTCGCGGATGCCGAAGTGGATCGTGCGCCCGTAGGGGTTCGCCCCCGGCAGCGGGTTGTCCGCCGGCAGGAAGGAGCTGTTCTTGTCGATGGTGGTGTTGTTGGAGCCGGCCAGGTCGGCCGAGCCGCCCCACAGCTCGGGAATGACCGCGCCGAGGGCCTGGAGCACCTTGCCGGAGGCGGCACGGGTGGCCACCGCCTTGCCCGCCTCGAAGACCGGGAGCTTCTCCTCCCAGCCGGTGGGAAGTTCACCCTTGCTGATGCGGTCGAACTCGGCGGCGCGCTCGGGGTTGCCCGTCCGCCACTCCTGGAAGCCCTTCTCCCACTCGGCCTTGGCCTCACGCCCCCGCTCCAGCGCCTTGCGGGTGTGCGCCAGGACCTCGTCCGTGACCTCGAAGGTCTTCTCGGGGTCGAAGCCGAGGACGCGCTTGGTGGCCGCGACCTCCTCCTCGCCCAGCGCAGAGCCGTGCGCGGCCTCGGTGTTCTGCGCGTGCGGGGCCGGCCAGGCGATGATCGAGCGCATCGCGATGAAGGACGGCCGGTCGGTGACCTTCTTGGCCTCCTCGATCGCGTCGTAGAGGGCGTGCGGGTCCAGGTCGCCGTCCGGCTTCGGCGCCACGCGCTGCACATGCCAGCCGTACGCCTCGTAGCGCTTGACCGTGTCCTCGGAGACCGCGGTCTCGGTGTCGCCCTCGATCGAGATGTGGTTGTCGTCCCACAGCAGGATCAGGTTGCCGAGCTTCTGGTGGCCGGCCAGCGAGGACGCCTCCGCGGAGATGCCCTCCTGGAGGCAGCCGTCACCGGCGATGCAGTAGATGAAGTGGTCGAAGGGCGAAGCGCCCTGGGCGGCGTCCGGGTCGAACAGGCCGCGCTCGTAACGAGAGGCCATCGCCATGCCCACAGCGTTCGCGACACCCTGGCCCAGCGGGCCGGTCGTCGTCTCCACACCCGTGGTGTGCCCGTACTCCGGGTGGCCGGGGGTCTTCGAACCCCAGGTGCGGAACGCCTTCAGATCGTCCAGTTCCAGCCCGAACCCGGCCAGGTACAGCTGGGTGTAGAGGGTCAGGGACGAGTGGCCCGCGGACAGCACGAAGCGGTCGCGCCCCACCCAGTCGGCGTCCGCCGGGTCATGGCGCATCACCTTCTGGAAGAGGGTGTAGGCGGCCGGAGCCAGGCTCATCGCCGTACCCGGATGGCCGTTGCCGACCTTCTGTACGGCATCGGCGGCCAGGACGCGGGCGGTGTCCACGGCCCGCTGGTCCAACTCGGTCCACTCGAGGTCTGTGGTGGTCGGCTTGGTGCTCACCCTGAGTCAGGGCTCCTCTCCACATGTCGAATGCCGGTGCACTGGGCGCCCACCGGCCGCTGCTGAGCCTACCCCTGTAAGTACGTGCGTCTTTTCGAGTCATTCCAGACTGCCGGGCCTCGTTCCGATCCGCCTCCCGACCGCCCGAACGGTATTCGGCAAATGAATACGGAGCCGCTCATCCGACTGCTCAATCGAGCGGTCCCGGGCTCGTCCATTTCCGCCTTTCCCTCGTCTTTCCGCCCGCTCGGCGGACGGGCCCCACCGCTCACCTGCGCACCGGGCGGCGGTGCCAACACGACCGACCCCCGCGAAGGGCGGGCTGGGGGCAACGTCTAAAGTTGCGTGGGTACGCGCGAGCCTTTACCGCAAGTTCACAGCCCGGGCTCGCTGGGATGTCTCTGTCAGGGGTGTACGTGACGGCCGTCGAATCCCGTCCGCTGGGTGGGGGTAGTACCACCCATGCCCTCAAGGCCATGGGGGAGCCCGGGACGAGCAGCAGCGGCCGGCGGCCGTTTGGGGCCCGTGTCAAGGCTTTCGTGGCGCTGACCAAGCCACGGATCATCGAACTGCTGCTGATCACCACCGTCCCGGTGATGTTCCTCGCCCAGCAGGGCGTGCCGAGCCTGAGACTGGTCGTGGTCACCTGCATCGGCGGCTACCTCTCCGCGGGCGGCGCCAACGCGCTGAACATGTACATCGACCGTGACATCGACGCGCTCATGGAGCGCACGTCGCGGCGTCCTCTGGTCACCGGCATGGTCAGCCCCCGTGAGTGCCTCGCCTTCGGCATCACGCTGGCGGTCGTCTCGACGCTGTTGTTCGGATTCACCGTCAACTGGCTGTCGGCCTGGCTGTCGCTCGGAGCGCTGCTCTTCTACGTCGTCGTCTACACGATGATCCTCAAGCGGCGTACGTCGCAGAACATCGTGTGGGGCGGCATCGCCGGCTGCCTCCCGGTCCTCATCGGCTGGTCCTCCGTCACCGACTCCCTGTCGTGGGCGCCGGTCATCCTCTTCCTCGTCATGTTCTTCTGGACTCCGCCGCACTACTGGCCGCTGTCCATGAAGGTCAAGGAGGACTACGCGCGCGTGGGCGTGCCGATGCTGCCGGTCGTCGCCTCCAACAAGGTGGTCGCCCGGCAGATCGTGATCTACAGCTGGGTGATGGTCGCGGTCTCGCTGCTGCTCACCCCGCTCGGCTACACGGGATGGTTCTACACGGCGGTCGCCCTCGCGGCCGGCGG
Source organism: Streptomyces sp. NPDC093261 (assembly GCF_044753645.1). Taxonomy (NCBI): domain Bacteria; kingdom Bacillati; phylum Actinomycetota; class Actinomycetes; order Kitasatosporales; family Streptomycetaceae; genus Streptomyces; species Streptomyces sp. NPDC093261. The sequence goes on along the minus strand of NZ_JBIVNO010000001.1, from coordinate 141,338 downwards.
TTGGTGGCTGTGGGAGGCGCACGCGCTCCAGAACCGCGCGAAGGCGGAGGCGACCGGCGGGAAGCTGAAGGAGATGCGCCTGTTCCACTGGAGCATCACCTATGTCTCGCTGCTGTTCGTCGCGGTCGCCGTGGACCCGTTCCTGCGGTAGCCGCCCCGCGGACCAACCGGGAGGGGGGCGTGGTCAAGGCCACGCCCCCCTCCCGTCGCCGTTTGGTCTACTCGTCGGTAGCATCCTGGCCATGGCAGACACGCAGCAGGTTGACGAGGGCACCGACGCCAGGCAGGCCGCGAAGGCCGAGCGCAGGGCGGCCCGGCTCGCCAAGGAGATCGGTGCCTTCGCCAAGGCGCATGGCGGCGCCGAGGGCCAGGTGGCGTACATCGGGGAGCGCGGCGCCCGGATCGTGCTCGTCGGCGAGGACGGCGGCTGGGGTGACCTCGTCGCACCCACGTACGACATCGCCGAGAAGGCGGTACGGAAGGCGGGCATCACCGTCCACGAGAGCTTCGACGGCGAGTTCGCGGGCAAGGTGCGGACCGGCCCGTACGAGTGGACGCGGATGGCGGGGATCCAGGTGGGCGGCAAGCGCGGCGCCTGAGAGCAACACCTCACGCCGGTTCACCCGTTAGGACCTTTGGAGGCACGGTCCAGTCGCGGGGAGTCCGGATGATCGAAACGCCGTCCCTGGTGGACCAGTACTGCCACGGCGTGCTCCGTACCGAGCTGGGCCTCGGCACGTTCGAGGCCCACCTGGCCCGCACCGAGGGCCCGCCGGCCGCCGGCACCACCCTCTTCGACACCCAGACCGGTTTCGCCGTACGCCGCTGGTGTCCGCCGCTGCTCGGCCTGGAGCCGCACTGCCCGCCCGCCCGCTATCTCGCCCGGCGCCGCGAACTCGGCGTTCTGGAAGCGGACCGCAGACTGCTGCGCGGCAGCGGCATCACCACGTACCTCGTCGACACCGGGCTGCCCGGCGACCTGACCGGGCCGGCCGAGATGGCCTCCGCGGGAGACGCCGAGGCGCACGAGATCGTCCGCCTGGAGCTGCTCGCCGAGCAGGTGGCCGACACCTCCGGCACGGTGGAGGCCTTCCTCGCCAATCTGGCCGAGTCCATCCACGGTGCGGCGGCCCACGCGGTGGCGTTCACCTCCCTGGCGGGCGTGCGGCACGGTCTGGCGCTCGCGCCCGAGCCGCCGGGGCCGGGGGAGGTACGAGGCGCCGCCGGCCGCTGGCTCGCCGGCCGCCGGGTGGGCGGCGCCCTGTCGGATCCCGTCCTGCTCCGTCATCTGCTGTGGAGCGCGGTGGCCTCGGGCCGCCCCCTCCAGCTCCACGCGGGCCTGGGCGAACCGGGTCTGCGCATCGACCGCACCGACCCGGTCCTGCTCACCGACTTCGTGCGCGCCACGGCCGGGCTCGGCACGGACCTGGTGCTGCTGCACGGCTATCCGTACCACCGGCACGCGGCACATCTGGCGGGGGTGTTCCCGCATGTGTACGCGGATCTGGGCGCGGTGCTCGCCCGCACCGGTGCCCGGGCCGCCGCCGTCCTGGCCGAACTGCTGGAACTGGCCCCCTTCGGCAAACTCCTCTTCTCCAGCGGCGCCCACGGCCTGCCCGAGCTGCATGTCATCGGCGCCCGCCTGTTCCGCGAGGCGCTGTCCCGGGTACTGGGCGGCTGGGTCGCCGAGGGCGCCTGGTCGCTGGAGGACGCGCAGCGGGTGGCTGGGATGATCGCCGCCGGGAACGCCCGGCGGGTGTACGGGCTGACATGACCGTGGGCCCGCCGGGCGCGCCGGATCAGTGGGGCCGCACGGCCCCGGGGCCCGCACTCACGCGGCGGTGAGCGCCGACTCGGCCGACGGGCCCGGAAGACCGGCCGTCACCCCGGGGCGCTCGCGCAGCGACAGAAGCACACGGAGCGTTCCGATCCACACCAGGCAGGAGCCGAGCATGTGGACGCCGACCAGGACCTCGGGAAGGTGCGTGAAGTACTGCACATAGCCCACGACTCCCTGGCACAGCAGCACCACGAACAGATCGCGGGTGCGGTGCAGCGGCCCCTTGGGCGCGTCGACCGCCTTGAGGACGAACCACAGGGCGAAGGTCAGCGTCACCACGATCCAGGCGAGCACCGCGTGCAGCTTGCTGACGGTCTCCCAGTCGAGCGGAATGCGCTTGACGTCGCTGGAGTCACCGGCGTGCGGTCCGGCGCCGGTGACGACCGTGCCGACCGCGATCAGCAGCGCCGAGGCGACGACCAGGAACCACACCAGCTGCTGCACGGCCCTGCCGACCAGCGGGCGCGGGGCCGCGTCGCCCTCGCGGGTGCGCTGCCACATGAGCGCGGCCACCGTGATGAGCGCGGTCGTGAGCAGGAAGTGGGCGGCGACGGTGTACGGGTTGAGGCCGACGAGGACGACGATGCCCCCGAGGATCGCGTTGCTCATCACGATCCAGAACTGCGCCCAGCCGAGCCGGGTGAGGCTGCGCCGCCGCGGCTTCTCCGAGCGTGCGGCGATGATCGCCCAGCCGACCGCCGCGCACAGCACATACGTCAGCATGCGGTTGCCGAACTCGATGGCGCCGTGCATGCCCATGGCGCTGGTCGTGGTCAGCGAGTCGTCCGTGCACTGCGGCCAGGTCGGGCAGCCGAGCCCCGAGCCGGTCAGGCGCACGGCGCCGCCGGTGACCACGAGGACCACCGACATGACGAGCGCGGCGAACGCCGCCCGCTGCACCGTCCGGGGTTCCGGGGTCCAGCGTGCGGCGATGAAGGCGAGCGGGTTGCGCACGGCCGCTACGGCGTCGGCGCGGGTCACGTTTGGCACGCCCCTCATGGTAGGGGGCCGCTTGTGCATGAATTCACGTGGGTGGGGTCAGGGCCCCCGCCGCTCACTCCCAGCGGAAGAACCGGCCGGCCGAGGCCAGTCCCACGACCGCCCACACGGCCAGGATCCCGAGGTCGCCGAGGGGCATGCCGGCCCCGTGCTGGAGGACGCTCCTCAGGCCGTCCGAGAGCGCGGAGATCGGCAGCAGGCCGAGGACGTCCTGGGCGCCGGAGGGGAACTTGTCCAGCGGCACGATCACGCCGCCGCCGACGAGCAGCAGCAGGAAGACCAGGTTCGCCGCGGCGAGGGTCGCCTCCGCCTTCAGGGTGCCCGCCATCAGCAGGCCGAGCCCGGAGAAGGCCGCGGTGCCCAGGACGAGCAGGAGCAGCACGGCGAAGGGGTTGCCGTGCGGCGACCAGCCCAGCGCGAAGGCGATGACCGTCAGCAGGATCACCTGGAGGACCTCGGTGACCAGGACGGAGGCCGTCTTCGCGGTCATCAGGGCCCAGCGGGGCAGCGGCGAGGACGCGAGCCGCTTCAGTACGCCGTAGCGGCGCTCGAAGCCCGTCGCGATGGCCTGCCCGGTGAACGCGGTCGACATCACGGCGAGCGCGAGGATGCCGGGTGCGAGGAAGTCGACGGCCTTGCCCGCGCCGGTGTCCACGATGTCGACGGAGCTGAAGAGGACCAGCAGCAGCGTCGGGATGACGACCGTCAGCAGCAGCTGCTCGCCGTTGCGCAGCAGCATCCTGGTCTCGAGCGCGGCCTGCGCGGCGATCATCCGCGGCAGCGGCGCGGCGCCCGGCTCGGGGGTGTAGGTGCCGGCGGTGGTCATGAGCGCGGCTCCTTGCCGGTCCGTTCCAGGCCGTGTCCTCCCGGGAGGCGGCCCCCGGGCCCCCGGCCGAAGGCCGTGCGTGCCGCCGTCATGAGCGCAACTCCTTGCCGGTGAGCTCCAGAAAAACGTCTTCGAGGGTGTGCCGTTCGACGGAGATCCGGTCCGGCATCACTCCGTGCTGGGCGCACCAGGAGGTGACCGTGGCGAGCAGCTGCGGGTCGACCTTGCCCACGACGCGGTACGCGCCCGGCGTCAGTTCCGCCGCCGTGCAGTCCGCCGGGAGGGCCTTGAGCAGGGAGCCCACGTCGAGGCCCGGCCGGCCCGTGAAGCGCAGCGTGTTCTCGGCGCCGCCGCGGCACAGCTCCTCCGGGGAGCCCTGGACGACGACCCGGCCCGCGTCGATGATCGCGACATCGTCGGCGAGCTGCTCGGCCTCGTCCATGAAGTGGGTCGTCAGGATCACGGAGACGCCATCGGTCCGCAGATCGCGCACCAGGTCCCAGGTGGCCCGGCGGGCCTGTGGGTCGAGGCCGGCGGTGGGCTCGTCCAGGAAGACCAGTTCCGGGCGGCCGACGATGGCCATGGCAAGCGCCAGCCGCTGCTGCTGGCCGCCCGACAGCCGCCGGTAGGGCGTACGCCCGCAGCCGCCGAGCCCGAGCCGCTCGATGAGGGCGTCCACGTCCAGCGGGTGGGCGTGCAGCTTCGCGACGTGGCGGAGCATCTCCTCGGCTCGTGCGCTCGCGTACACACCGCCGGACTGGAGCATCACGCCGATCCGGGGGCGCAGCGCCGCGGCGTCGCGGACCGGGTCGAGACCGAGGACACGCACCGTTCCGGAGTCCGGCTTCCGGTATCCCTCGCAGGTCTCGACGGTGGTGGTCTTGCCCGCCCCGTTGGGGCCGAGTACGGCGGTGACGCCCATACGGGCCACCAGGTCGAGGCCGTCCACCGCGGTCTTCGTGCCGTACCGCTTCACCAGGGACTGCACCTGGATGACCGGCTCACTTCGCATGGGTCCAGAGTCTAGGTAGGAGCGCCGGACGCCGGACGAGCGGGTCCGGAAACTACTCGTCGCGTGGCCGGTGCACGGCCAGCCAGCGCTCCGCGTAGGCCACCGCGTCCGCCACCGGGAAGAGCCGGACGTCGGCCGCGCCCACCGTCCCGCGGACCACCGGACGGTCCCGTTCGAAGTCGTGGCCCAGCTCGTCGAACCGCTCCGAGGTGATCGAGACCTCGGTCACCACCTCCCAGCCGTCCGGTCCGGGACGCCCCACCCGGGCCAGGGGGGACGGGATCCGGTACTCGGCGAGATGGAAGCTCGTGCAGGTGTCGTAGCCCGTGCCCAGCAGGAGCACCCGGGCGGCCATCGCCTCCAGCCGCGCCAGCGGGCTCCGCTCGCCCAGCCGGCAGTCGCTCGCGTGCCCCGCGACCACCTCCGCCGCCCGCGCTCCGACGGCCGCGAACGACGTCTGGGGGTGCGCGCTGCGCAGGGCGCCCGGCCATCGGCGGACGGTCTCCGGTATCAGGCCGACGCCGAGCGAGGGGGTGATGAGCGGGTCGAACGCGGGCATGGTGGCGCGGATCGTGTCCCACCACTCCTCGGGCACCGGCGGCCGGGACCACACCGCCGGGTCCGAGAGGTTCCCGGACTGGGTGGGAACCACCAGGGTGCCGTCCGGGCCGAGCGTGTCGAGCAGTCCCTGGACGGCCGCGACGGCGCCTCCGCAGACCCAGCCGAGAGCGCTGAGCGAGGAGTGCACGAGGAGCGTCTCACCGGGCTTGACGCCGAGCGCGCGCAATTGGGCGGCGACCGTGTCCCGGGTGACAAGAGGGCCGGTCGGAGGGGGTGTGGGCATGGTCCGGGAGTCTCGCGGAGACCGCTGCGAACCGCCACCGGTTTGATCGGCCGGGATCGTTTGCGCAGGTCAGCTTAGGTATGCCTAAGTGATGTACCGCACCGGTGGGGCGTTCGGGCGGCGCTTGTCAGTCTTCGAGGAATTACGCAACAATGGCGTTGTGAAAAACGTCGACGAGGCCCGGGAGGCGCCCATGGGGGCGGCCCCTCAGGAGGAACTCGCGACCGGGGAGCGCTCCACGCGCAACCGGGTCGCGCGCTCCATCCTGGACCACGGCCCGTCGACCGTCGCCGAGCTGGCCGGACGGCTCGGGCTCACCCAGGCGGCCGTACGGCGGCATCTGGACGCCCTGGTCGCGGACGACGTGGTCCAGGCACGCGAGCAGCGGGTGTACGGCGCGCGTACGCGAGGCCGCCCCGCCAAGGTCTTCGCGCTCACCGACTGCGGCCGGGACGCCTTCGACCAGTCGTACGACAAGCTCGCCGTGGACGCGCTGCGCTGGATCCGGGAGCGGTTCGGCGGGGACGAGGCCGTCGTCGCTTTCGCGCGCGCGAGGATCGCCGAGCAGGCCGCCGCCTACCGGCGGGCCATCGAGGCCGCCGACCCCGAGGAGCGGACCGAAGCCCTGGCCAAGGCCCTGAGCGTCGACGGGTACGCTGCCACGGCGCGCAGCGCACCGGTCGGCGAGCAGCTCTGCCAGCACCACTGCCCGGTCGCCCACGTCGCGGAACAGTTCCCCCAGCTGTGCGAGGCCGAGACGGAGATCTTCTCCGAGCTGCTCGGCACACATGTCCAGCGACTGGCGACGATCGCGCACGGCGACGGCGTCTGCACGACGTTCATCCCCAAGGCGCCCCCAGCGACCAAAGCCTCGAAGATTTCCAAGACCAACCACAACGCATCCGCCAGCACGGCCGGGAGGAACCCCGCATGACTCTCCCCACGGAGACTGCCCACCCCGAACTCGAGGGCCTGGGCACGTACGAATACGGCTGGGCCGACTCCGACGAGGCCGGTGCCGCAGCGAAGCGCGGTCTGAGCGAAGAGGTCGTCCGTGACATCTCCGGCAAGAAGTCCGAGCCGGAGTGGATGACCAAGCTGCGCCTCAAGGGCCTGAGGCTCTTCGAGAAGAAGCCCATGCCGAACTGGGGCTCGGACCTGTCGGGCATCGACTTCGACAACATCAAGTACTTCGTGCGCTCCACGGAGAAGCAGGCGGAGTCCTGGGAGGACCTGCCCGAGGACATCAAGAACACCTACGACAAGCTCGGCATCCCCGAGGCGGAGAAGCAGCGCCTCGTGGCCGGTGTCGCGGCCCAGTACGAGTCGGAGGTCGTCTACCACCAGATCCGCGAGGACCTGGAGGAGCAGGGCGTCATCTTCCTGGACACCGACACCGCGCTCAAGGAGCACCCGGAGCTCTTCAAGGAGTACTTCGGGACGGTCATCCCGCCCGGTGACAACAAGTTCGCGTCGCTGAACACCGCCGTGTGGTCGGGTGGCTCCTTCATCTATGTGCCGCCGGGCGTCCACGTGGAGATCCCGCTCCAGGCCTACTTCCGCATCAACACGGAGAACATGGGCCAGTTCGAGCGGACCCTGATCATCGTCGACGAGGGTGCCTATGTGCACTACGTCGAAGGCTGCACGGCCCCGATCTACAAGTCGGACTCGCTGCACTCCGCGGTCGTCGAGATCATCGTCAAGAAGAACGCCCGCTGCCGCTACACGACCATCCAGAACTGGTCGAACAACGTCTACAACCTGGTCACCAAGCGCGCCGTGGCCTACGAGGGCGCGACCATGGAGTGGATCGACGGCAACATCGGCTCCAAGGTGACGATGAAGTACCCCGCCGTCTACCTGATGGGCGAGCACGCCAAGGGCGAGACGCTCTCCATCGCCTTCGCCGGCGAGGGTCAGCACCAGGACGCGGGCGCCAAGATGGTCCACATGGCCCCGAACACCTCGTCCAACATCGTCTCCAAGTCGGTGGCGCGCGGTGGCGGCCGTACGTCCTACCGTGGTCTGATCGAGATCGGCGAGGGTGCCTCGGGCGCCAAGTCGAACGTGCTCTGCGACGCCCTGCTCGTCGACACGATCTCCCGGTCGGACACGTATCCGTACGTCGACGTCCGCGAGGACGACGTCTCCATGGGCCACGAGGCCACCGTCTCCAAGGTCTCCGAGGACCAGCTCTTCTACCTGATGAGCCGCGGTCTGTCCGAGGACGAGGCGATGGCCATGATCGTGCGCGGCTTCGTCGAGCCGATCGCCAAGGAGCTGCCCATGGAGTACGCGCTGGAGCTCAACCGGCTGATCGAGCTGCAGATGGAAGGCGCGGTCGGCTGACGGCCGTCCTCGTCCGCAGCAGGCGGCCCGCCTTTCCGGGGCGGGCCGTGGGTCACCCACTGACTTAGGAAGAGAGCACAACGACAGCCATGGCTGAGGCCCAGAACTCCCCCACGCTCGGCTCCGCTCGCGCGGGGGGACCCCCACCGGTGGGCTCCACCACCGCCGGCGCGATCGCGGTCGCCGCCGAGTCGACCGTCGCCACGCGCATGAGTGCGCCGCCGTCCTTCGACGTGGCGGACTTCCCGGTGCCGTACGGCCGCGAGGAGGAATGGCGGTTCACGCCGCTGGAGCGCCTGCGCGGTCTGCACGACGGCACCGCCGTCGCGAACGGCGAGGGCGTGAAGGTGACCGTCGAGGCCCCCGAGGGCGTCACCGTCGAGACCGTCGGCCGTGACGACGCCCGGCTCGGCAAGGCGGGCACCCCGGTGGACCGCGTCGCCGCCCAGGCGTACTCCGCCTTCGAGAAGGCCTCGGTCGTGACCGTCCCGAAGGGGACCGTCCTCACGGAGCCGATCCGCGTCTCCGTGCACGGCCAGGGCGGGACCGCCTACGGTCACCAGGTGATCGAGCTGGGCGCCTTCGCCGAGGCTGTCGTGGTCATCGACCACACCGGTGACGCGGTGCTCGCGGCCAACGTCGACTACCTGCTGGGCGACGGCGCCAAGCTGACCGTCGTCTCCGTCCAGGACTGGGACGGCAAGGCCGTGCACGTGGCCCAGCACAACGCGCTGGTCGGCCGGGACGCCTCCTTCAAGTCGGTCGTCGTGACCTTCGGCGGCGACGTGGTCCGCCTGCACCCGCGGGTGACCTACGCGGGCACCGGCGGCGAGGCCGAGCTGTTCGGGCTCTACTTCACCGACAAGGGCCAGCACCAGGAGCACCGGCTCTTCGTCGACCACAACGCCCCGCACTGCAAGTCGAACGTCGTCTACAAGGGCGCGCTCCAGGGCGACGACGCGCACGCGGTGTGGATCGGCGACGTGCTCATCGAGGCCAAGGCCGAGGGCACGGACACGTACGAGATGAACCGCAACCTGGTGCTGACCGACGGCGCCCGCGTCGACTCGGTCCCCAACCTGGAGATCGAGACCGGCGAGATCGTCGGCGCCGGCCACGCGAGCGCCACCGGCCGCTTCGACGACGAGCAGCTCTTCTACCTGATGGCCCGCGGCATCCCGGAGCACGAGGCCCGCCGTCTGGTGGTGCGCGGCTTCTTCGCCGAGCTGGTCCAGCAGATCGGTGTCGCGGACATCGAGGAGCGGCTGCTCGCCAAGATCGAAGAGGAGCTGGAGGCCTCGGTCGCATGACTGACTCGCCGAAGTTCGTACGCGTCTGTGGGCTGAGCGAGCTGGAGGAGGACACCCCGAAGCGGGTGGAACTCGACGGCACGCCCATCTCCGTCGTGCGCACCGAGGGCGAGGTGTTCGCGATCAACGACATCTGCTCGCACGCGAACGTCTCGCTGTCCGAGGGCGAGGTCGACGACTGCCACATCGAGTGCTGGCTGCACGGCTCGCGCTTCGACCTCCGTTCGGGCAAGCCCGACGCCCTTCCCGCGACGCGCCCCGTCCCCGTATACCCCGTAAAGATCGAAGGGGACGATGTGCTCGTCTCCCTCACCCAGGAGTCCTGAGGCACCCATGGCAACGCTTGAAATCCGAGACCTGCACGTCACCGTCGAGGCCGACAACGCCACGAAGGAGATCCTCAAGGGCGTCGACCTCACCGTGAAGCAGGGCGAGACGCACGCCATCATGGGCCCCAACGGCTCGGGCAAGTCGACCCTCGCCTACTCGCTCGCGGGTCACCCCAAGTACACGATCACCAGCGGCACCGTGCTGCTCGACGGCGAGGACGTCCTGCAGATGTCCGTCGACGAGCGCGCCCGCGCGGGCCTGTTCCTGGCCATGCAGTACCCGGTCGAGGTCCCCGGTGTCTCCGTCTCCAACTTCCTGCGCACCTCCGCCACCGCGGTACGCGGCGAGGCGCCGAAGCTGCGCACCTGGGTGAAGGAGGTCAAGGAGGCCATGGAGCGCCTCAACATGGACCCGTCCTTCGCCGAGCGCAACGTCAACGAGGGCTTCTCCGGCGGTGAGAAGAAGCGCCACGAGATCCTCCAGCTCGAGCTGCTCAAGCCGAAGGTCGCGATCCTCGACGAGACCGACTCGGGTCTGGACGTGGACGCGCTCCGCATCGTCTCCGAGGGCGTCAACCGCGTCCGCGAGACCGGTGAGGTCGGCACCCTGCTGATCACGCACTACACGCGCATCCTGCGCTACATCAAGCCCGACTTCGTCCACGTCTTCTCCGGCGGCCGGATCGTCGAGTCCGGCGGTGCCGAGCTCGCCGACAAGCTGGAGGACGAGGGCTACGAGGCATACACGAAGGGTGGCGTATCCGCGTGACACAGCTGCCGGGCCTCCTCGACACCGAGGCGATCCGCAAGGACTTCCCCGTCCTGGACCGGCTGGTCCACGACGGCAAGAAGCTCGTGTACCTGGACAACGCGGCGACCTCGCAGAAGCCGCGCCAGGTGCTCGACGTCCTCAGCGAGTACTACGAGCGCTACAACGCCAACGTCCACCGCGGTGTGCATGTGCTCGCGGAGGAGGCCACGGCGCTGTACGAGGGCGCGCGTGACAAGGTCGCCGAGTTCATCAACGCACCGAGCCGCGACGAGGTCATCTTCACCAAGAACGCCTCCGAGTCGCTCAACCTCGTGGCGAACATGCTGGGGTGGGCCGACGAGCCCTACCGGGTGGACCACGACACCGAGATCGTCATCACGGAGATGGAGCACCACTCCAACATCGTGCCGTGGCAGCTGCTCGCGCAGCGCACCGGCGCGAAGCTGAAGTGGTTCGGCCTGACCGACGACGGCCGTCTCGACCTGTCGAACATCGACGAGATCATCACGGAGAAGACGAAGATCGTCTCCTTTGTGCTGGTGTCCAACATCCTCGGCACGGTCAACCCGGTCGACGCGATAGTCCGCCGCGCCCAGGAGGTCGGCGCGCTCGTGTGCGTCGACGCCTCCCAGGCAGCGCCGCACATGCCGCTGGACGTGCAGGCCCTGCAGGCCGACTTCGTGGCCTTCACCGGCCACAAGATGTGCGGTCCGACGGGTATCGGCGTCCTGTGGGGCCGCCAGGAGCTGCTGGAGGACCTTCCTCCGTTCCTGGGCGGCGGCGAGATGATCGAGACGGTGTCGATGCACTCGTCGACGTACGCCCCCGCCCCGCACAAGTTCGAGGCGGGCACCCCCCCGATCGCCCAGGCGGTCGGTCTGGGCGCGGCGATCGACTACCTGACCTCGATCGGCATGGACAAAATCCTCGCCCATGAGCACGCCCTCACCGAGTACGCGGTCAAGCGGCTGAGCGAGGTCCCCGAGCTGAAGATCATCGGTCCCACCACGGCCGAGGACCGGGGCGCGGCGATCTCCTTCACCCTCGGTGACATCCACCCCCATGATGTGGGCCAGGTCCTGGACGAGCAGGGCATCGCGGTCCGGGTCGGCCACCACTGCGCCCGCCCCGTCTGCCTGCGGTACGGAATTCCTGCGACCACGCGAGCGTCGTTCTATCTGTACTCCACGCCGGCCGAGATCGACGCACTGGTCGAGGGGCTGGAGCACGTACGGAACTTCTTCGGCTGAAGGGCGTGCTGAAACCGTGAAGCTGGATTCGATGTACCAGGAAGTCATCCTGGACCACTACAAGAACCCTCACGGGCGTGGTCTGAGGGATGGCGACGCCGAGGTGCACCATGTCAATCCGACCTGCGGCGACGAGATCACGCTGCGTGTGAAGTACGACGGCACGACGATCAAGGACGTCTCGTACGAGGGCCAGGGCTGCTCCATCAGCCAGGCCTCCGCCTCCGTACTGAACGAACTCCTCGTCGGCAAGGACCTGGCGGAGGCGCAGAAGGTCCAGGAGACCTTCCTGGAGCTGATGCAGTCCAAGGGCAGGATCGAGCCCGACGACGCGATGGAGGACATCCTGGAGGACGCGGTCGCGTTCGCGGGTGTCTCCAAGTACCCCGCACGGGTCAAGTGCGCCCTCCTGAGCTGGATGGCGTGGAAGGACGCGACGGCCCAGGCGCTGGGCGGGGCCGACGCCGAAAGGAAGACGGCATGAGCGACACCGTGGAGATGAAGCCGGTCTCGGAGGAGGAGCTCCGCGAGGCCCTGATGGACGTCGTCGACCCCGAGCTGGGTATCGACGTCGTCAACCTCGGCCTGATCTACGGCATCCACATCGACGAGTCGGCCAACATCGCCACCGTCGACATGACCCTGACCTCCGCGGCCTGCCCGCTGACGGATGTCATCGAGGACCAGGCCAAGTCCGCCACGGACGGTCTGGTGAGCGAGCTGCGGATCAACTGGGTCTGGATGCCGCCGTGGGGTCCCGACAAGATCACGGACGATGGCCGCGAGCAGCTTCGGGCGCTCGGCTTCAACGTCTGAGAACCCCCGGACCTCCCCTGGGGTCCTTCGGCCTTCCCCGGCCGCGGAGAACGGCGACGCCCGACGGGCGTCGCCGTTTCTTGTGGCGAAGGAATCGGGCAGGCGATATGTACGGCCGTACACATCCCTGCGTACACTTGTACACATGGGATACGCGTTCCTTGCCGGGGCCATAGCCGCCGAAGTCGTCGCCACCACGGCCATGAAGTACAGCGAGGGCTTCAGCAAGATGGGGCCGTCCGTGGTCACCGTCCTCGGGTACGTCGTGTCCTTCGCACTGCTCGCGCGAGCCCTCAAGACCCTGTCGATCGGTGCCGCCTACGCGATCTGGTCGGGGGTCGGCACCGCGACCGTGGCCGCCCTCGGGCTGCTGCTCTTCGGCGAGGGGCTGGGTCTCGCGAAGATCGCCGGCATCGTGCTGATCGTCGGCGGGGTGGTGGTCCTGAATCTGGGAGGTGCTCACTGATGCCTCGGCGCTACGACCCCGAGCGACGGCAGCGGATCGTGGACGCGGCGATCCGGGTGGTGGGGAAGAAAGGCCTGGCCGGACTGAGTCACCGCTCCGTCGCCGCCGAGGCGGATGTGCCGCTCGGCTCCACGACGTACCACTTCAAGACCCTCGACGAGCTGATGGTCGCCGCGTTGCGGCAGACGAACGAGGGCTTCGCCACGGCGCTCGCCGAGAGCGGTCTGCCGCGGGCCGCGGGGAGCGATCTCGCGGCGGAGCTCGCCCGGGCCCTCGGGGAGTGGCTGGGCGGCGACCGCACGGGCGTGGAGCTGGAGTACGAGCTGTACCTCGCGGCCCTGCGCCGGCCCGCCCTGCGCCCCGTCGCCGCCGAGTGGACGGAGGAGACCGCCGAGCGGCTGTCCCGGCGCACCGACCCGGTCACCGCGCGGGCGCTGCTCGCACTGATGGACGGGATCTGTCTCCAAGTGCTGCTGACGGGGGCGGAGTACGACGAGGGGTACGCGCGGGAGATGCTCCGACGCGTGCTGGGCGGATGACCCCCGAGGCACCGGTGTGGGGCTCACCACCGGGGCCGGGCCCGGCTCGTGAGACGGCTCGGTCACCGGTTCGCCCGCGTGCCCCCCGCCACGTTAGGTTTCCCTCATGACCGACACGACTGCTCCCCGCACCACCGGTGCCGTGGCCGCCGGCCTCGCCACCATCGCCGCCGACGGCACCGTTCTCGACACGTGGTTCCCCGCGCCCGAGCCGGCCGCCGAGCCCGGCCCGTCCGGCACCGAGCGGCTGTCCCCCGAGCGTGCTGTGGAGCTGCTCGGCGAAGGCGCCGCGCGGGCGATCGGCCCGGACGCCCGCCGGGGCGTCGAGGTGATCGCGGTCCGCACGGTCATCGCCTCGGTCGACGACAAGCCGATCGACGCGCATGACGTCTATCTGCGTCTGCACCTGCTCTCGCACCGCCTGGTCAAGCCGCACGGCCTGAGCCTGGACGGCATGTTCGGATTCCTCGCCAACGTCGCCTGGACCTCGCTCGGCCCGGTCGCCGTCGACGACATCGAGAAGGTGCGCCTCAACGCCCGCGCCGAGGGCCTGCACCTCCAGGTGACGTCGATCGACAAGTTCCCGCGCATGACGGACTACGTCGCGCCGAAGGGCGTCCGCATCGCCGACGCCGACCGGGTGCGCCTCGGCGCCCACCTCGCCGAGGGCACGACGGTCATGCACGAGGGCTTTGTGAACTTCAACGCCGGCACTCTCGGCACCTCCATGGTCGAGGGCCGTATCTCCGCCGGCGTCGTGGTCGGCGACGGCTCCGACATCGGCGGCGGCGCCTCCACCATGGGCACGCTCTCCGGCGGCGGCAACGTGATCATCTCCATCGGTGAGCGCTGCCTGATCGGCGCGGAGGCGGGCGTCGGCATCGCCCTCGGCGACGAGTGCGTCGTCGAGGCCGGCCTGTACGTCACCGCCGGCACCCGGGTGACCATGCCCGACGGCCAGATCGTCAAGGCCCGTGAACTCTCCGGCGCCTCCAACATCCTCTTCCGCCGCAACTCGGTCACGGGTGCGGTCGAGGCCCGCCCGAACAACGCGGTCTGGGGCGGCCTGAACGAGATTCTGCACAGCCACAACTGATCACCGGCGGCCGTGACCTGTGGGCGCCTGCGCTTGTGCGTCGGCGCCCCTCCCGTCGGGCACTCCTGTTCGGCCGTGACGGCCGATGGGTACGCTTCCTGGCAGCCCCTGGCGATCAGTGCCGAAGTGGCGGGGGTGGCGACAGGCCACCCGGTGCTGACTGTGTCAGCGGTCGCGTCCATCGTGGGGACCGCGGTGATCGTGCGTGTGCGCCATGAACGGTGCCGGACGGTTTCGAGTCCGCAGGCGCAGCGCATCGAAGCGGCGGCCACAAGAGGCCTTCGCGATGCGCCGCCAGGCACATGCCTGGCGGCACTTCAGCGATTCCAGCGCCGTCAGTGCCCTGCGGGATCGCGACTCCCCCTTGTCAGCGCGAGTGGTCATGGCCCGTGAGCTTCCGGCGCACCGGGGCGGTCACGTGGCGGGGCGCCCGCTCAGGGCGTCACGGAGGCCGCGAACTCCGTCAGCGCCGCGAAGTCGCCCCGGCGCAGGCCGATGCGCGGGTCCACCTGGTGCAGCAGTGCAGGCCCCGGGTGGTGGGCGGCGACGTATGCCTCGTCCGCGGGGCTCTGTTCGTCGTCCACCCATGCGAAGGGGCGGCCCCGGGCGTACGCCACGATCGCCTCGGTCTTCCAGTGCACGCCGTCGGGGCGCAGTGCGAACAGTCCCGCGCCGAAGTCGACGTAGGGAAGCTCCGGCAGGCCGATGACCGGGCCGATCCAGCGGTTCGCGGCGTCCATCCACGTGGATGCCCAGCACAGGTCGTATCCGAGCGCCAGCAGGGCCGGGCCGTGTCCGGGGTGCAGCCATACGCGCAGTGTCCGGCCCGGGTGCAGGGCGACCCTGATGGTCGTGTAGCCCTCCGGGCGCCGTTCCGGCTGGGCCGCCCACGGGTTGAGAGGGCCGTCGACGTCGAGGAAGAGCAGCGGCCGGTCCACGCGGCCACCGTACGGCACGGGCGGCGCTCGCTGGACGCCTTTTATCGGACGAGCGCCGAGCAGGCGGTCATCAGCCGCTCGTACACCGCCAGCAGCCCCTCGACCACCTCGCGGTCCGCGGGACGCAGCGGTGCGCGGACCGGACCGGCGGGCAGACCGAGGGCGCCGAGCAGCGCCTTGGCCGTGACCGTGCCGGGCAGGTCCGCCGCCATCATCGCCTCGATCAGGGGCAGCGCCCGGTGCTGCGACCGGGCGGCTCCCGCGGTGTCGCCCGCGTCGAAGGCGTCCAGTGCGGACCGCATGGCGCGCGGGGCGACGTTGGCCACCGTGCTGACGTAGCCCGCGCCGCCGACCGCGTACATGGCGAGATTGTGCTCGTCGCAGCCCGCGTAGTAGGCCAGTCCCGTTCGGGAGAGCACCTTCTGGATGCCGAGGAAATCGTAGGAGCAGTCCTTGACCGCCACGATCCTGGGGTGTTCGGCGAGACGGAGCATCGTGTCGGGCTCGATGCGGGTGCCGGTGCGGCCGGGGATGTCGTACAGCGCGAGCGGCAGTCCCGCCGCGTCCGCGATCTGCCGGAAGTGCCAAGCCAGGGCGTCCTGCGGGGGCTTGCTGTAGTAGGGGCTGACCACCAGCAGGCCGTCCGCCCCCGCCTTCCCGGCCGCCAGGGCCAGCTCGACGGTGTGCCGGGTGTCGAAGGTGCCCACGCCCGCCACCAGCGACGCCCGGTCGCCGACCGCCTCCCGGACGGCCTCGACGAGTGCGGACTTCTCGGCGTCCGTCGTGGTCGGCGACTCGCCCGTCGTTCCGTTCAGCACCAGTCCGTCACACCCGTCCGACACCAGCCGGTCGGCGAGCCGCTGGGCCCCGTCGAGGTCGAGCGCGCCCTCCTTGGTGAAGGGCGTGACCATGGCGCAAAGGGCGCGGCCGAAGGGCGGCGGCGCGGAGGTGGTGGTCGTCATGGGAGTAGTGTCGGCAACGCGATCGTGAAGCTCCACTTAAAACTTCTTCAGGGTATTGATTAGGGATGCTGTATGAGTGAGATCGAGTGGCTAGACCTCGGCGACGTGCCCTAGGGGAGGCGATCACGGCGTGCGGGCTGCCGGGTGTCCCGAGGGCCTCGCTCGCCGAGACCGCGGCCACCCAGGGGTGTCCGGCGTCCTCCGAGATGGAGGTCAGGGAGGTGGTGGCGGAGGCACTCGGGGCGCGTTGAGGGGCGCGGAGCCTCCCCTGGTGGTGCCAAATCGGGCCGGTTGGGTCACCATGGCCGGGACGGTCACCAACCGTGGGAGGCGTTATGAAGCTGGGCAAGGCACTCGCCACCGGGGTCGTGGAGGAGCGTTGGGAGGCCCCCGAGAGGGAGACGGGTCTCGAGGCGGCAGACGTCGTCGAGGAGCCCGCGGCCTCCGCCCCTGAAGAGGTCCCGGCCGCCCGATGAGACTGCGGCTTCCCGAGGAACGCCCGACGGAGCCGCCGACCGGATACAAGATCGCCCACCCTGTGCTGTCCCAGGACGGCGGCCGGGCCGGGTTCACCGGTGTCTCCCTGGGCGGCGCACTGCCCTACGGAGTCCTCGACGACGCCCGGTGTGTGTACGGGCGCCGGCACCGCGCGCCCCATCGCCGCTGCGACTGCGGCTTCCACTGTGTGCACGACCGCGCGGAGGCCGAGGCGCTGCTGTGCACCGAGGAGCACCGGGCGGCCGCGCTGCTGGAGGTCTCCGTCCTCGGCTCGTACATCCGCTTCGAACACGGCTACCGCTATGCCCGCCAGCGGGTGCGGACCATGATGGCCGGCAGGTGTGCCTGCGGAGGAGCGGCTGTCGCCCTGGCCGACGCCGGCTGGGGGCGCCCGGGCTGGCGCGCCCTCCGGTCAGCGTGCGCGGGGTGCGTGCGCGGCCGTACGTCGCTGTCGCTCGCCGTGTTCGCGCGGCTCGCCGGTGAGGGGCTGCGGGTGCGGGCCGGCCGGGAAACCGGGAGCCCGCCCGCCGGCCTCGAGGCGTCCGAGCTGGCCGCCGAGGCGGCCCTCCTCCAGGCGCGGCTCGACTGGTTCCAGACCCAGTTGGCGCGTCTGCAGGAGCGGGGGCCGAAGGGGTAGGGACCCGGCCGCGCATGTCCGCGGCCCGCCCGCTCAGTCCGGCCTGGGCAGGGAGCGCAGGCGTTCCATCTGGGCATGGCTGAGGTCGTAGGCCTGCCGCATATGGCGGGTGATCACCTCGAGCTCGTCCTCGGAGTGGCCGTCGAGCAGGGTCTGCCAGGCCTGGCCGAGGTCGTCCCATACCGCGGTGACCCGGGCGATCCGCTCGGGAACCGGAGCGACCAGCACCCGTCGGCGGTCCCGCTCGTCGGGGGTGCGGGCCACATAGCCCCCACGTTCGAGGCGGTCCACCAGCCGTGTGGCCGAGCCCGTGGTCAGACCCGTCATATCGGCGATCTGTCGCACGGTGAGCGGCCCGGGCTCGGCCGTCAGCAGGCTCAGACACTGCACATCGGTCGGATGCAGCCCGAGGTGATCGGCGACGGCCTGGTTGAAGAGCACATACGCCGCGAGATAGCGGCGGGACTCCAACGACAACGCCTCGTACAGCCGCTCCCGGCGCGACTCCGCCATCCGGATCACACTCCCCTTTGCTGCGAGGCACAGCATTTCTGTACTCTGCTGCGTGACGCAGTTGATGCGTCGCACAGTCATTCTATCCCGGGGGGAACCATGCTCACCGTCGCCGTCAGCGGAGCCACCGGAGCCCAGGGCGGGGCCACCGCCCGTGCCCTTCTCGCCGCGGGCCACCGGGTCCGCGCACTCACCCGTGATCCCGGCTCGCCCGCCGCCGACACCCTGCGCGCCCTCGGAGCCGATGTGCGCCGGGCCGACTTCGACGACCGCGCCTCCCTCGACGCGGCGCTCGCCGGGACCGACTCGCTCTTCGCCGTCACCACCCCGTTCGGTGCTGACACCGCCGTCGAGACGCGGCAGGGCGAGGCCCTCGTCGATGCTGCGGCAGCCGCCCGCCTCGGTCACATCGTGCTGACCTCCGCCGCACATGCCGACCGCGGCACCGGCGTCCCGCACTACGAGAGCAAGTACCTGGTCGAGCGGTATCTGCGGACGGCCGGCGTGCCCTGGACCGTGATCGCCCCCGCTGCGTTCATGGAGAACTACTCCGGCGGCTGGACGCTCGACGGACTGAGCGAGGGCGTCTTCGCCTGGCCCATGCCCTCCGACCGGCCGCTCACGCTCATCCCCGTCGACGACATCGGCGCCTTCGCCGCGCTGGCCCTCCAGCGCCGCGACGCGTTCGCCGGCCGGCGCATCGACATCGCCTCCGACGTATGCACACCCGGCCGGATCGCACAGACTCTCGCCGCCGCGATCAACAGGCCGATCGTCCACCACGAGGTGCCCTTGGCCGATGTGCGGATCTGGTCCCCGGACCTGGCGGCCATGTTCGCCTACATCACCTCCTCCGGCCTGGAGGTCGACGTGGCCGGGCTGCGCCGTGACCACCCCGAGGTCGGCTGGCACGACTTCACCGACTGGGCCGCCGGCCAGGACTGGGACGCGCATCTCGCCTCCGTACCCGCCCGTCGGTGACGTTCGCCCGGGGGTGCGGCATCCCGCGCGTCCCCCCGCCACGGCCGCAGGTCTGCGGCCCCCCGTGCGGGGCAATGGTGCGGGCCCTCCGCGCGGGGCAATCGTGCGGGCCTCCGCGCGTGGCAACCGCGCAGGGGGTCCGCACGGCATCTATGCAGAGAGTCCGCAGGACAGCCGGGCGGAACCCTCCAGAAAGGCACGGCACCCTCATGAAGCCGATCGGCTACTGGCTCAATCGCACCGACCAGGCACTCACCCGCTCCATGGACGCCATGCTGGAGGAGTTCGGCCTCACCCGGATCGCCTGGCAGGTCCTCAACACCCTTCGTGAAGCCCCGGAGACCGTCGACGCCGATGTCCTGGCGGCCCTCTCCGCCAACGCCGACGCGCACACGCTCACCGCCGCCGTCGGCACCGTGCTCGCCGACGGCTGGGCGATGCGTCCCGCGCCGGGCCGGCTCGCCCTCACCGGCGACGGCCGTGAGCGCCTCGCCGAGGTCGCACGGCGCGTCGACGATTTCCGCGCCCTGGCCATGACCGGTATCACCCCGGACGAGTTCCGCGCGGCCGTCCTCGTCCTGGAGCGCATGACCCACAACGTCGAGACGGCGACGGGCGCCGAGCTCCGGTCCTGAGGGCGCACCACTCTCTTCCGCAAGCTCCGCGGCCTCCGCGTTTCCGCGGCCTCCGCGCCTCCGGCCGCCTTCGCGCCTCCGCCGCCTCCGCCGCCTCTGCGGCCTCCGCGCGTCCGCCGCCTCCGCGGCCTCCGCGCCTCCGGCCGCCTTCGCGCCTCCGCCGCCTCCACGCCTCCCGTACTCCTGGCAGCCCCGCCCACCGAACACTCCACCCGTCTGGAGAAAAAAAGTTTTCGGTGGGAGGGTGGGACGCATGCTGGATGTGACCGTGATCGAGGACGCCGAAGCCGCAGCCGTATGCCTGGACCCCGTGCGGGCCCGCCTGCTCGCCGAGTTGGCGGCCGGGCCCGCGTCGGCGGCCATGCTGGCCGGCCGCGTCGGACTGCCCCGGCAGAAGGTGAACTACCACCTCAAGGCCCTGGAGCGGCACGGCCTCGTCGAACTGGCCGGCGAGCGCCGCAAGGGCAATGTCACCGAGCGGCTGATGCGGGCCACCGCCGCCTCGTATGTGATCAGCCCACTGGCACTCGCCTCCGTGCAGCCGGACCCCGACCGGTTCCGTGACCAGCTCTCCGCCCGCTGGCTGCTCGCCCTCGGCGCCCGACTGGTGCGGGACGTCGGCTCGTTGATCACCGGCGCCGCGAAGGCCCGTAAGCGGCTCGCGACCTATGCGCTGGACGGCGAGGTGCGGTTCGCCTCGGCCGCCGACCGCGCCGCGTTCATCCAGGAGCTGACGGCGGGCGTCAGTGCCCTGATCCGCAAGTACGACGCCCCGGACGCCGAGAGCGGCCGCGACCACCGGATCGTGGTCGCCGTCCACCCCACCCTCAAGCCGGGGCCCAACGAGCCCGAGCCGGAGCCCGGGCCCGAACCCGAACTAGAGCCCGCCGCGCCCCAGGCCGCCGAACTCACCGACTGACTGTGAGGATGCACAAGGCACCGCTTGGGGGTCTGACCCGCCGACTGACTGACACTGTGCGCAGGAGCCATCATGTCCAAGGAATTCGAGATCGCCCGAGAGTTCGAGGTCGACGCCACGCCCGAGGAGGTGTGGGAGGCGATCACCCATGGCACCGGAGGCTATCTGTGGCCGATGGAGCCCCCGGAGCCCCGGGTGGGCGGCACCGGGCCCTTCGGCTCCGAGGTCGTCGCCTGGGACCCGCCCCACCGCTATGTCAACCGCGTCGCGAACGTCGAGGGCATCTCCCGGCAGACCCTCAACCAGCTCGACCACACCATCGAGCCGCGCGACGAGGGCCGTCGCGCCTGGGTGCGCTATGTGCACAGCGGGATCTTCGTCGACGACTGGGACAACCAGTACGACGGGGCAAGCAAGCACACCGACTTCTATCTGCACACCCTGCGCGAGTATCTGACCCACTTCGCGCCGCGGCCGGTCGCCTTCGCGACCCTGAACGGCCCCGAGGCGTCCACCGGGCCCGACGCCTTCACCGCCGTCGCCGAGGCCCTCGGCCTGCCTGAGGGCACCACCGAGGGGGCGTCGGTCAGCCTTCGGGGGCCCGGCGGCGAGTTCCTGGAGGCCGTAGTGGACTTCCGCAACCCGTATTTCATCGGGCTGCGCACCGGGGGCGCCCTGATCCGCTTCTTCGGCCGCAACCACTGGGGCGCCCCGGTGGGCATCAGCGTCCACGACTTCGCCCCGGACGCCGACGCCAAGGCGAACGAACTCGCCTGGCGGCGGTGGCTGGACGAGGTCTACGCCTGACCCCGTCCAGCACACCCCGCGGGTGCTACGGGCGGAACCGCAGCACCTGCGGGTCGTGGTCGCTGATCTGGTCGTGGAACTCCGAGTTGATGTGCACGCTGTCGTAGTCGAGGTCGCAGCCACGGCGGATCGAGGGGCTCACCAGGATCTGGTCGAGGACCTGGCTGTTGCCCTGGTAGTCGTACGTGTACCGCTCGCTCTTCGGCAGCGACTTGATCGCCGACCACAACTCGCCGTCACCCTCGAGGATCTTCGTGGTGTCGGAGAACTGGAAGTCGTTCATGTCGCCGAGCGCGATGACCTCGGCGTTCTTCTGGGTGTCGAGGATGTCCTCGACGAAGGTGTGCACCTCGGTCGCCTGAAGGTGGCGCTGGGTCTCGGAGCTGCGCGTCGGCGGCTGGTACTGCGCCGTCAGGCCCTGGTCGCCGCCCTTGGAGATGAGGTGGTTGGCGATCACGAAGACCGTCTTGCCACGGAAGACGAACTCGCCGACGAGCGGCTTGCGGCTGGCCTTCCAGGCGTCGCTGGCAGGGTCGATCCGGCCGGGCGAGACCGTGAGCCGGGCCTTGCCGTGCACCTTGGTGACGCCCACGGCGGTGGTGGAGTCGCCGCCCGGACGGTCGGTGAAGGACACCCGCGCCGGGTTGAAGAGGAAGACCTGGCGGATGTTGCCGCCCGGCTCGCCGCCGTCCTGGTCGTTGACCGGGTCGATCGAGCGCCACTCGTACTTCGGGCCGCCCGCCGCGACGATCGCGTCGATCAGCTTGTTCACCGTCTGGCTCGCGTCGACCGTGCCGTCGTCCTTGGCGCCGTTGTTGTCCTGGATCTCCTCCAGGGACACGATGTCCGGCGACTGGAGGTTGTTCACGATCGCGGAGGCGTGGGCCGCGAAGGTGGTGTCGGACGGGTCCAGGTTCTGCACGTTGTACGTGGCCACGGCCAGCTCGCCGCGCTCCTGCTTGCGGGTCGTCTCGCGCTTCAGGCCTCCGCTCTGGAGGGTGCCGAGCTTGCTCGCGACGAGGGTGTAGCCGCCGAACTGGTTGTAGTCCAGCGGGCCGGCGGTCGTGCCGGTGAGCGTGTCGCCTACGTTCGCGGCGGGGAAGTCGGCGGTCGATCCGAGCGACTGGATCTGGATCCGGCCGGAGTTCTGGGAGGTGTAGGAGCCGTAGACCGTGCCGCCGCGGCGGTTGGCGTGCTCGTGCGGCTTCACCGTGACCCACAGCTCGGTGTACGGGTCGGTGGCGGTGACCACACGGGCGTCGGCGACCTGGACGTTCATGTCCTCCAGGGACTCGTAGTAGTCCAGGGCGTACGTCGACGGCTCCAGCGGGAGGCCGTTGATCGAGCCGTTCGCGGCCGTGTCGCCCGCCGGGGCGTACGCGGCGGGCACCGACTTCGCGTCGATGACGACGGGCGCCGGGACGGCGTTGCCGCTGGAGAGGACCGTCACCGTCGGCTTGGTGATCTCGGTCACCGACTGGTTGCCGGACGCGGTGCCGCCCGGGACGTACTCCGAGACCGTGCCCGTGACCGTGACCGAGTCGCCCGCGGCGACCTTCGGGGTGGAGCCGGTGAAGACGAAGACGCCCTCACTGGTGGCCGGGTTGTCGTCCGGGTTCGGGTCCTGCATCCAGAACCCCTTCGACGAACCGTAGGTGCGCACACCCGTGACGATTCCGGCCACGTCCGTGACCTTCTGGCCCGCGAGCGGCGATATACGAGTGGTGCCCTGGATGTCATGGATACGCACGGTGTCCGCGTGGGCCGGCGCGGTGAGCAGCACACCGGACAGCGTGGAACAGACGGCGGCGACGGTGAGCGCGGCGAGGCGCGCGGAAGACTTGCTCGGCAACGGGATCCCTCCGGGGACATACGTGGGCGCCGGGACGAGAGTGGAGCGTGGAACGGTGGCGGCCGCGACCGGTGGGGCGGCGGCGACGCACGCAGAAGGCGGAGGACGCCGACGAGCGCCGGTGAGCGCTGACGGGCACCGGTGCACGCCATGAGCGCCGGCGGACATCACTGAACGCCGACGCGCACGAGCGGACGCTCGTGATCACCGGGCGCATCCCGGTGAACAAGTGTCCGCCGACTTCTACGCGCGTCAATCTCCTGTGTTCTCAGGCCAGTTGTCAAGGTTTCGGCCATGTACGGTGTCCGGCACGGAGATGAACCGGGCGGCATGGGTGGAAATCCGTCTAGGCTGAGCCGTGTGTCTCGGGGTGCCCCCCCTCGGCCACTACGTACGTCCCAAGGAGACCCAGCCGATGTCAGACAGTTCTCCCTTGCCGCCGGTTCGGCTGCGCTCCGAAGCGGAGCTCGCGCGGGACGCGCTCGCCACACCGCTGCTGTCCCGTGCCGCCCGTCTCGCCCGCTGGGCAGGGCCGGACACCCGCGTCGGCGGCGGAGGCGAACTCGTCGAGGAGCAGCTGCCCGCCGCGGCCGAGGTCCTCGGGCTGGCCGGCGAGGACGCCGCCGCCGTCGCCAGTGAGGCCTGGCGGGTCGCCGTCGACACCGGACTCGTCGAGATCGTCGACGAGGACGAGGGGACGGTCACCCAGGGTGCCGACCTGGCGCTGCTCACCTCCGGCAGCCCGAACGATGTGCTCGGTGTGTGGCTCGGCGCGCTGGAGACCGTGCTCGCCGACGCGAGCGTGCCCGACCTCGACGATCTCGTGGACGCGCTGGGCGAGGGCGGCGAGATCGACTTCTCGTCCCTCGACTGGGACCCGGAGGCGGAGGCCGAGTTCCTCGACGGCGTGCTCGGCAACCTCTATGTTCTGACGGTGAGCGAGGAGGGGCCCGGTGACGGCCCGGTACCGCTGCCCGCGCTCGCCGCGTCGATGATCGTGCCCGACAACATGGGCGATCCCACCAATGACGTCCTTGAGCAGGTGTCGGACGCCATGATGCGGCTTGACGACCAGTTCCGGATCCTCGAACCGATCGGGATCGTCGACTTCCAGCCGGTCGACGAGGCGCTGATGGCCGACCCCGAGGAGGAACCGGCCGCGCCCCTCGACGAGACGGACGTCAGCCGGTACGGGATGGTACGGCTGACCCCGCTCGGGCTGTACGGGATGCGCGCACGGCTGTTGGAGGCCGGGATGGCCGCGCCCGCGGTCGGGGAACTGACGGACAAGGGCGCGGACGCGCTGCTCGACGGCGCATCGGCGTTTCCCCCGGCGGCGGCGCAGGCCGAGACCGAGCAGTGGCTCGCCCGCCGGGAACCGCTCGCGGCCGCACGGGAGTTGCTCTCGGCGGCACGCGGTTCGGACGCGGGTGCGCCGCTGCGCCGGCTGCGCTGTCAGCAGGCGCTGTCCCTGGTCGGGCCGGAGGCGGAGCCCGCGCTGCGCGAGGTGCTGGACGATGCGGAACTGGGCGGCCTGGCACGGGTCTGGCTCACCGAGCGCGGGGCGGCCGAGGTGCCCGCGCCGCCGGAGTCGATGGTCTTCTGGCTGACCATCGACACCGTGGCCGCGCAGCTGGCGGCCGAGGGCAACTCCGCCGAGCTGCGGGGCCTGGTGGAGGGCCTGGCGGCCCAGCACAGCGGCTTCTTCGCCACCGCGTGGCGGGTGGACCACCCCGCGACGCCGGACGTCCTGGAGGCGATGGGGCGCCTGCACCCGGACAAGAAGATGGCGAAGGAGGCCCGGAAGGCGGCGTTCAAGGCGCGCAGCCAGCAGGGAAGTTGAGGCGCGGCGGTCCGGAGGGCGGAGGGCGCCGCGGTCATCGCCCCGACACGGCCTGTCGTGGGGACGCGGGCCCTCTCCCCGGGCAGGGCTTGGGGGATTCATGGAACAGCGCCCCCGGACGTCAGCCTGTGTTCAACCGGGGTTCAGACCCGGGCGGGACCGTGTGGCCGGCAACGAGGTCCGCGGAGCCGCCCCCGACCGGCTCACTCCCCTTCCCCAGGAGCCCGCATGTCTCTCACCCGCAGGGACTTCGCCAGAGGGTCCGCGCTCACCGGCGCGGGCATCGCGCTGGCCGGCAGCGTCGGTGCCCTCGCCACCGCTCCGGGCGCGCTCGCCTCGACGGACATCGAGACGGCGGGCCACCGGGCGGAGGACCGGCACCCCGGCCTCGGCTACGGACCGCTGATCCCCGACCCCCACGGCATCCTCGCGCTGCCCGCCGGGTTCGCCTACCGGATCATCACCTACAGCGGGAAGACCAGGCTGGAGTCCGGCGAGTTCACCCCCTCCCACCACGACGGCACGTCCACCTTCGACGGCCCGCGCGGCGCGACGCTGCTCGTCAACAACCATGAGCTCAAGGGCCCGCGCGCCGACTGGGCCCACCCCGTTCCGCTCATCGAGGGACTCGTCTACGACCCGGCCGCGTCCGGCGGCTGCACCGTCGTCGAGGTCCGTCACGAGCATGTCGCCGAGTGGGTCGGCATCGCGGGCACCTCCACCAACTGCGCGGGCGGCAAGACCCCGTGGGGCACCTGGCTCACCTGCGAGGAGACCGAGGACAAGGCCGGGCGGAACGGCATGACCAAGGACCACGGCTATGTCTTCGAGGTCGACCCGGAGGACCGCCGCGCCAACCGCGACCCCAAGCCCGTCAAGGCGCTCGGCCGCTACGCCCACGAGGCCGTCGTCGTCGACCCCAGGCGCGGCCACCTCTATCTGACCGAGGACGCCTCCGGCCCGAACGGTCTGCTCTACCGCTGGACCCCGCCCGAGGGCTTCCACCACGGCCGCGGCGGACTGCGCGGCCTCGCCGACGACGCGGGCCGCCTTCAGGCCTTCAGGTGCTTCGACTCCGGCGGCCGGTTCGTGGACGACCTCTCCCGGGCCACGAGGATCGGCACGGTCTACGGCGTCGACTGGATCGACGTCCCGGACCGTGACGCCACGACCGTCTCCGTCCGCAGGCAGTTCGCCTCCGGCGAGATCACCCGTGCCCGCAAGCTGGAGGGCATGTGGTGGGGCGACGGCGGCGCGTACATCGTCTCCTCCTACGCCCGCGAGGAGAGCCCCGGCCGGCATGACGGCCAGGTCTGGTTCTACGACCCCCGGCGCCGGACCCTGACGCTGAAGGTACTGCTCGGTGTGAACACGGACCCGGCGAAGGAGGGCGACTTCGACGGTCCCGACAACATCACCGTCTCCCCCTACGGCGGCCTGGTCATCGCCGAGGACGGTGAGGGCGTCCAGCACCTCTTCGGTGCCACCGACAGCGGTCGCACCTATCCCATCGCACGCAACGAGCTGAACATCGGCTCCGCGGAGGAGCCCGAGTACGGCGAGTTCACGGGCGTCACCTTCTCGCCCGACGGGACGACCCTGTTCGCCAACATCCAGGACCCCGGCATCATGCTCGCGATCACCGGCCCCTGGAAGCGCCAGAAGCGCCACTGACCTCCGGCGGCCCCTGCCCGGTCCGGGTTCCGCCCGACCGGGCCCATCGCGCCCCGCGGGGCCCGCAGCCGGGTGCGGGCTCACCGGCGTGAACGGGCAACCGCCCCGGGCCCCCTGTGGCGCGCCGTCCGCCTGCCGTGCCGCGCCGGGTGCCCGACGGTCAACGGGACCGCCGGCCGTCGAGCAGGGCTGCCACGGTGGTCAGCCGGCCCAGCGCCTGCGCCACGCCGAGACCGTCCATGTAGTCCCGCACCTGTACCAGCGCACCGCCGCGGACACGCATCACCAGAAGTCCGGGGAACGCGAACGGCTGTCCGGTGCCCGCCACGGTCCCCGTGACGGTCTGCTCGACGGTGATCACCTCGGGGTCGGTGGACGGATGGACGGCCACCTCCAGGATCTGCCCGGGCAGCGCCGGGCTCGCGTCCCAGGCGGCCCTGTACCCCGCGCGCACCTCCTCGCGTCCGTGAAGGCGGGCGGGCATGCCCGGGAAGAGGAACGGGAACTCGTGCACGGCGTCGACCGCGTACAGGTCGGCCAGGTCGTCCGCGGACCTGTCGAGCATCGCACGGCGGTAGCGGGCCAGTACTCCGAGAGGGCCGAGGTCGGCCGGGGGAGTGGGGGACATGCCGTCGGGGTCCCTTCGGTCGTCGGGGCGGGGGCGCCGCCCCGGGGCGGTGGTGAACCCCGGAAATAACCGGGGAGTGTCTCCGGTTGGTGCCCGCTAAAGTACGGAAGGGGTCCCCGGTTCGCAAGGAGTGTCCGGATGTCACAGGTCAGGCCCATGCGAGCGGACGCGAGGCGCAACTACGAACGGTTGCTGAAGGCGGCGGCCGTCGCCTTCGCCGAGCACGGCGAGAACGCGTCGCTCGATGACATCGCCAAGCGGGCGGGAGTCGGATCCGGCACCCTGTACCGGCACTTCCCGACGCGGCAGGCGCTGCTGGAGGCGGCCTACGTCGACCGGATCGAGGCGATCGCGGCCAGGGCCGACGCGCTCGCGGTGGAGCTGCCGCCGGGCCAGGCGCTGACGGAGTGGCTGCACGAACTCTGCGTCGGGACGATCCAGGTGCGTGGGCTCAAGGCCCTGCTGGGGTCGGCCGTCGCGGACGGCGGGTCGGCGGCGCTCACGGTCTGCGGCACCTCGATCAAGGGGGCGGCGACGCGACTGGTGGAGGCGGCGCAGCGAGAGGGGACCCTCCGGGCGGACATCGAGCCGATCGAGGTTCTGCGGCTGGCACACGGGGTGGCGACGGCGTCGGAACTGGCGGACGGGGAGGGCACTCGCATCCGCCGCTATCTCTCGCTGCTGACGGAGGGTTTGCGGCCTTAGTGCCGTGACCGAAAACGATCATCGGGGTAATGTGACGGCTGGGTGTCGGCAGCGGTGGATGTCGCGCAGATCAGCTGAAAGCCGTGCCATGCTCTGTCAGTTGCCTGGTCTAGGGTCGCCCGCATGGCTGAGCCCTCCTTTCTGACCGCCGTCCGCGAGTCGTACGACACGGTCGCCGCCGATTACGTCGAACGCGTCCCGCCTCCAGCCGGGATGGACCCGCTGTCACGCGCGATGCTGGCGGGGTTTGCCGAACTGGTGCGGACGGCCGGTCTGGGGCCGGTCGCGGACCTGGGGTGCGGCCCCGGCCGCGTGACGGCGCACCTGGCCGGGCTGGGGGTGTCCGTCTTCGGCGTCGATCTGTCGCCGAAGATGGTCGGGCTGGCCCGGCACGCCTATCCGAACCTGCGGTTCACTGAGGGCTCGATGACCGCGCTGGAGATGAGGGACGACGAGCTCGGCGGCATCCTGGCCTGGTACTCCACCCATCACACGCCCCCGCAGTGGCTGCCTGCGGTCTTCGCCGAGTTCCACCGCACGCTCGCGCCCGGCGGCTACCTGCTCTGGGGAGCGTACGTCGGCAACGAGCGGCTGCAGCCGACCCACGGCTATGGCCGTCCGGTGTCCTACGAGTCGTACCTCCTGCCCCTGGACCGCATGGTCGACCTGCTGGACAAGGCCGGACTCGTCGTCACCGCGAGACTGGAACAGGAGCCTGGCGGACGGGTGAACAGACCGCACGCCTGCCTCCTGGCCCGCAAGCCCGAAACGCCCTGACGAAGCGCGTTCCCGGGGTGGGGCCGCTCGGCTGGACCGTCGACGATCACGGGGCGGGCGGTCAGACCACTGGGTTCAGAGGGCGGCCGCCTCAGCGCATGCCCTTCTCGCTGCGGACACGGGCGCGTTACCGGCGCCGCGCGGCCAGGACGCCGGGATGGCGTGCGTTCTGATTGCGCCAGTGCATGGTCGAGCAGTCCGTTCTGGCCGTGCGCGCGCCAGCGGGCGTACCACTTGGCCAGGCAGCGGCGGGAGATCCCGGCTCCCGCAGCGACGTGCGCGATCGGACGTCCGGCATCCATCCGCAGACACAAGCGCAGACGTCCTTCGGGGGTCAGCGGTGCGTTCCGGGTCCCCTGCCGGTGGCGTTCCTGGACTCGGCGGCCGCGTTCATCGGGAGCCCTGGGGTCTCAGGGCTCCCGCGTGAGCGGCTTTGCGTGGCGTCAGCGTGCGAACTTTGCGATGGCCCCCGGAGTGACGGGGGTGAAGAAGTTGACGAGGTTGCCGTCGGGGTCACGGAACAGCAGCGACCGGTTGCCCCAGGGCATCGTGGTGGGCTCGGTGACGAGGTCGGTGACGAAGCCGGTCAGATTCTGGTGAACGCGGTCCACGTCGTCGACGAGGAACTCGGTTATCACGCTGTGGTTGTCCGCCGGGCGGGCGGAGCCCGGGGCGAACAGCGGAACGGTGCTGGTGCCGGCGATCGCGAGGGTGGCGCCCGCAGTCCTGAGTTCGGCGAATTCTTCGGTGGCCCACGTCGCCCGTGCCCCTGTGGCTCGCTCATAGAACTCGACGAGGCGCGCTACGTCGCCGGTGATGATGCGGATCGAGACGAACTCCATGGAAGTCTCCCTGGCTGTACTGGTGGCGTGCACTGCGCAGGCTAGGAGAAATAGAGGACAGAATCGGTCCCGTATTCGCGTTACGCTGCGAACATGCCTCGCCCGACCGCCCGCGTGCTGACACTCCTGGAGCTGCTGCAGTCGGGCGGCACCCGGACGGTGGCCGAACTAGCCGACCGGCTCGGCGTCGAAGGGCGCACCGTGCGGCGCTATGTGGACCAGCTGATCGACCTGGACGTGCCCGTGGAATCGGTGCGCGGCCGCTACGGCGGGTACCGGCTCGCCCCCGGGTACCGCTTGCCTCCGCTCATGCTCAGTGACGACGAGGCGCTGGCCGTGCTGCTCGGCCTGGTCGCCGGCCGCCGAGCAGGGTTGACGACGACGGAGCGCACGGCGAGCGAGACGGCATCGGCGAAGATCCGGCGGGTGCTGCCCAAGCGCATCGCCCGTCGCCTCGACACACTCCTGGAAGCTCTCGCCTTCACGGATCCGCTCGATGATTTCGACACCCCGGACGCCGAGGTCCTGCTCACCATCGCCGATGCTGTGCGCCACCGCCGACCGGTCTCGATCCGCTACACCGACCGCGACGGACGGCGCAGCGAACGCACGCTGCACGCGTACGGGATCGTCGCCCATGCGGGCCGGTGGTACGTCACGGGCAAGGACGCCCGGATCGGCGCGGACCGAATCCTCCGGCTCGATCGCATCGCAGACGCGCGGACCCTGCCCGGCTCATTCGAAGCGCCTGTGGATTCCGATCCGGCACATCGCCTGCTGTCAGCCTTCGCCACGGCCGAGTACCGGCACGAGGTGACCTTGCGGATCCACGGGACGGTCGAGCAGATCCGCGCCCGCCTTCCCGCCAGCGTGGCGAACCTGGAGGAGTACGCGCCCGTGGCAGGCGAGGACCGGGCGACCGAGCGCTGGCTGCGCGTCGAGCTGCGGGCGGAGCGGCTCGATTGGTTGCCTCCGGTACTCGCCTCACTCGACCGGCCGTTCGTCATCGAGCGTCCTGATGAACTGCGCGACCTCGTCATCGCGCTCGCCGATCGCCTCGCGTCCCACGCCCGCCAAGCCTGACCGCGAGCAACCAATGTCATGAGATGGCACTAGGACACCGACGCCCCCAGGCCACCGGCCGCCGTACCCGCGGGTCCCGCCGAGGGCCCGCGGGTGGCGCACGAGCGTCTACAGGGCCAGCGCCGCCGGCTTCACCATGTTCCGCACCGTGCGCGCCTTGACGAAGTCGCCCATGGCGGTCATGTCCCACTCCCCGGAGAACTGGCGGATCAGCTTGGCCATCAACACGCCCGTCTCCGGCTCGGCGTTCGTGAGGTCGAAGCGGACCAGTTCCTCGTCGGTCGCGGCGTCCACGAGACGGCAGTAGGCCTTGGCGACCTCCGTGAACCTCTGCCCGGAGAAGGAGTTCACGGTGAAGACCAGGCCCGTCACCTCCTGGGGAAGACGCCCGAGGTCGACCGTGATGACCTCGTCGTCGCCTCCGCCCTCTCCGGTGAGGTTGTCGCCGGAGTGCTGGACCGCGCCGTTCAGAATCGTCAGCTTGCCGAAGTAGCAGCTGTCGATGTGGTCGCGCTGCGGACCGTACGCGATGACCGACGCGTCCAGGTCGATGTTCTTGCCCCGGAACGCGGGCTCCCAGCCGAGGCCCATCCTGACCCGGGACAGCAGTGGACGGCCGCCCTTGACCAGGGACACGGTCTGGTTCTTCTGCAGGCTGACCCGGCCCTTGTCGAGGTTGATCTTGCCGGCGCCGGGAGCCGGGGCGGGCGGAGCCGGGGCGGGGGCGGGCGCCGGGGGCGCGGCGACGGCCGGGGCCGGCGGGGCGGCCGGGGGCTGTGTCGCGGGCACGGGCGGGGCCACGGGCTGCGGGGGCGCGGCCGGCTCCTCCACCGTGACGCCGAAGTCGGTGGCGATGCCCGCCAGCCCGTTCGCATACCCCTGCCCGACGGCGCGGGCCTTCCACGTGCCGCCCCTCGCATAGACCTCCACGACCACCAGGGCCGTCTCGGTGCCGAGTTGGGGCGGTGTGAACGTGGCCAGGACGGTGTGGTCGTCCGCGTTGCGGATCGTGGCCGTCGGCTCGATGCCCTGGAAGGTCTGGCCGGTGGCGTCGGGGCTCGCCGTGACGACGATCTTCTCGATGCCCGCGGGGAGGGTGGCCGTGTCGACCGTGATCGAGTCGGGGCTCGTGCCCCCGCCGGCGCGGTAGGTGACGCCCGGGCCCGAGGGCTGGTTGTAGAAGATGAAGTCGTCGTCGGAGCGCACCTTGCCGTCGGCGGTGAGCAGCAGGGCCGAGACATCGAGCCGCACCGGGGCGGCGACGTCGACCGT
Organism: Streptomyces sp. NPDC093261; assembly: GCF_044753645.1. Taxonomy (NCBI): domain Bacteria; kingdom Bacillati; phylum Actinomycetota; class Actinomycetes; order Kitasatosporales; family Streptomycetaceae; genus Streptomyces; species Streptomyces sp. NPDC093261. Next base: position 109,321 of record NZ_JBIVNO010000001.1, on the reverse strand, counting down.
CACGCGGGTGGCTCCGAGCGGGATGTTCGAGCCGGGGGTCATAGCTGTCATACCCCGTGAACGAACGAGGGCGCTTTACCGTTCCCTTACCGACGACCGTATGGCTGACACGGCCGACCCCCGGCCCGCGGCGCTACGGCACGACCACGATCTTGCGCCCCACGCCCGCCGCGAACTGCCCCAGCGCCTCCGGGTAGCGCTCCAGCGGGATGCGGTCGCTGATGAACACGTCGGGGTCGAGCACTCCGCCCGCGAACAGCTCGGCCGCCCGCTCGAAGCTGTGCAGCACCGCCATCGACCCGGTGATGGTGATCTCCTGGTTGTAGATGCGGTACGGGTCGATCGTGACCCGGGTCGCGTAGTCCGCCACGCCGAACTGGAGGAACGTGCCGGCCTTCGCCACCCGTCCGAGGCCGTCCTGGATCGCCGCCGCGTTGCCGGTGGCGTCCACCACCAGGTCCCAGCCCTGCGGGCGGTCCAACTCGTCGGCGCTCGCCGCGGCCGCCGTGACACCTAGCCGGCGCGCGGTCTCCAGGCGCGCCGGGTTGACGTCCAGCACGTCCACGCTCGCCGCGCCGGTGCGCTTGGCCAGCTCCAGCATCATCAGGCCCATCGTCCCGGAGCCGTAGATCAGCACATGCGCGCCCAGCTGCGACTTCAGGACGTCATAGCCGCGCACCGCGCAGGACAGCGGTTCGATGAGCGCGGCGTCCTCGGTGCGGACGTGCTCCGGAAGCTTCACACAGTTGGCCACGGGCGCGAGCGCGTACTGTGCCGCCCCTCCGCCCGTCGTCACCCCGATCGCCGCCCAGCGCTCACAGAGGTTGTTGTGTCCCGTACGGCAGTACCGGCACTCGTGGCAGTACAGGGACGGGTCCACGGCGACCCGGTCGCCGACCGACACCTCGGTGACCTGCGTGCCCACGCCGACCACCACGCCCGCGAACTCGTGCCCGGGCACGATCGGCAGCTTGGGCGCGAACTCGCCCTGGAGGATGTGCAGATCGGTGCCGCACAGCCCGCAGGCCGCGACCTCGACGACGACCTCGCGGGGGCCGGGCGTCGGGTCCGGAACCTCGGTGACGACGGCACGGCCCACGGACTCGATGACGGCGGCCTTCATTTCACGGCTCCCAACGACAGGCCCTGGACCAGCTTGTCCTGGGCGGCGAACCCCGCGGCGAGCACCGGCAGGGAGACGACGAGCGACGCGGCGCACACCTTCGCCAGGAACAGCCCCTGGCTGGTGATGAAGCCGGTCAGAAAGACGGGGGCGGTCTCGGCGACCACACCCGTGAGCACCCGGGCGAAGAGCAGTTCGTTCCAGCTGAAGATGAAGCAGATCAGGGCGGTCGCGGCGATGCCGGGCAGGGCGATGGGGGCCACCACGCGCGCGAGGACCGTGGGCAGCCGGGCGCCGTCGATCTGCGCCGCCTCGATCACCGCCACCGGAACCTCGGCGAGGAACGACTGCATCATCCACACCGCGATCGGCAGGTTCATGGAGGTGTAGAGGATGACCAGGAGCCAGATGTTGTCGAGCATGCCGGTGTTCTTCGCGAACAGATAGATGGGCAGCAGTCCCGCCACCACCGGCAGCATCTTGGTGGAGAGGAAGAAGAACAGGACGTCCGTCCACTTCCTCACCCGGCGGATGGACAACGCGTACGCCGCCGGGAGGGCCAGCAGCAGGACGCACAGCGTCGACACCACCGACGCCGTCGCCGAGTTGATCAGCGCGGGCCAGGGGCTCGCGCCGCCGCCCACGCCGAAGAAGTCGCGGTAACCGTCCAGGGTCAGGGCGGCCCCGAAGGACGGGGGGTTGGTCGCGGCGTCGGCCTCCGAGTGGAACGACGTCAGGGCCATCCAGGCGAGGGGCAGGAAGAACAGCACTCCGACCAGCCAGGCCACCAGGCCGAGCCCCGCTCCCCGGCGGCTGCGGACGCGCACGGGGGCGGTGCGTGTGGTGGCCGTTCGTTCGGCGACGGCGCTCATGCGCGGGACACCTCCTCACGGAACAGGGACGACACCACGCGCAGGGCGAAGGTCGCGATGACGATGGAGCCGATGACGACCAGGACGCCGGCGGCCGAGGCCAGACCGTTCTCATGGGCCTGGTAGAAGCTCTGGTAGACGGTGTAGGGGAGGTTCGCGGTGCCCAGCCCGCCGGAGGTGATCGTGAACACCGCGTCGAAGTTCTGGACGATGTAGATCGAACCCAGCAGGGCGCCGAGTTCGAGGTAGCGGCGCAGATGCGGAAGGGTGAGATAGCGGAAGATCTGCCAGTCGCTCGCGCCGTCCACCCGCGCGGCCTCGATCTGCTGGGAGTCCCGGCTCTGCAGGCCGGCCAGCAGGATCAGCATCATGAACGGCGTCCACTGCCAGATCAGCGAGGCCTCCACCGCGAGCAGCGGGGTGTTCGAGATCCAGTCGGGCTGGGGGCCGCCCACATAGTGCAACAACCCATTGAGCAGACCATATTCGGGGTTGTAGAGCACATGCTTCCACAGCAGGGCCGCGGCGATCGGGACCACCAGGAAGGGGGCGATCAGCATCGTGCGGACCACGCCGCGGCCCCGGAACCGCCGGTTGAGCAGCAGCGCCGTTCCGAGCCCCAGCACCAGGCTGACCAGCACCACCGCGACCGTCAGCAGGACCGTCGTCCACACGGACTGGCGTAGGTCCGGGTCGGTGAGGACCTGGCGGTAGTTGTCGACACCGGCGAAGTGACGGTCCTTCGGGTAGAGGGCGTTCCAGTCGAAGAACGAGATCACCAGGGTCGCCACGAACGGCAGCTGGGTCACCACGATCATGAAGACCAGCGCGGGCAGCAGAGGGGCTCGGGTGGCCCATGCGCGCATGCGGTTCGGCGGCCGGGTCGCCGGCCGCACGGTGGCGGCGGCGACCCGGGCGGAGGTGGTGACGGTCATGATCCCTCGTACTTCTTGGCGACGGCCTCGGCGAGCGCCTGCGACTTCTTCAGCGCGCTGTCCACGGACTCCCGGCCGGCGATGGCGGAGCTGATCTCCTGGGAGACCTTGGTGCCCAGGTCGGTGAACTCGGGGATGCCGACGAACTGGATGCCGGGGGCGGGGCGGGGCTGCACCCCCGGGTCGTCCGGCCTGGCATTGGCGATGGCGTTCCGGGTGACAGCGCCGAAGGCGGATGCCTCCTTGCGGTACTCCGGTATGTCATAGGTCGACGAGCGCTTGCCGGCCGGCACATTGGACCAGCCCGCCGTCTTGCCCACGAGGTTCTCGTAGCCCTTGCCGGACGCCCAGGAGATGAACTTCCAGGCGTCGTCGGGGTGCTGGGACGCCTTCTGGATGCCCCAGGCCCAGGTGTAGAGCCAGCCGGAGCTGTCCGTCTTCTCGACGGGGGCCGGGACGTAGCCGATCCTGCCCTTGACCGGGGAGCCGGCGGCCTCCAGCGAACCCGCGCCCGACGTGGCGTCGTACCACATCGCCGTCTTGCCCTGCGTCATGTCGTTCAGGCACTCGGCGAAGCCGGACTGCGCGGCCCCGGACTCCCCGTGCTTCCGGACCAGATCGACATAGAACTGCGTGGCCTTCCTGAACTCCGGGGAGTCCACCTGTGCCTTCCAGCCCTTGTCGAACCAGGTGCCGCCGAAGGTGTTGACGACCGTGGTCAGCGGCGCCATGACCTCGCCCCAGCCGGGCAGTCCGCGCAGGCAGATGCCCTTCATCCCGGCCTCGGCGCCGTCCGCCTTGGCGGCCAGGTCGGCGACCTGCTGCCAGGTGGGCTTGGCCGGCATGGTCAGGCCCTTCTTCCTGAAGACGTCCTTGCGGTACATCAGGAAGGAGGACTCGCCGTAGAAGGGCTCACCGTAGAGCTTGCCGTCCGCGGCGGTGAGGGCCTGCCGCATCGGGGCGAGGATGTCCTGCTGGTCGAAGGCGGTGTCGCTCTTGACGTACGAGTCGATCGGGCGGAGCCAGCCGTTCTTGGCGTAGATCGGGATCTCGTAGTTGCTGAGCGTGGCGACGTCGTACTGGCCCGCCTGGTTGGCGAAGTCCTGGCTGATCTTGTCCCTGACGTCGTTCTCCGGGAGGACGGTGAAGTTCACCTTGATCCCGGTGTCCTTGGTGAAGTGGTCGGCGGTGAGTTTCTGCAGCTCCACCATCTGCGGGTTGTTCACCATCAGGACGTTCACGGCATGGGCGGAGGAGCCTCCGCCGGCGCCGCCGGCGCCCGAGCAGGCGGTGAGCAGAGGAGTGATCAGCGTCCCTACGGCGGCCACGGCACACAGGGTTCGGGGCGTTCGTCGGCTCTGGGTTCGCATGGGGTGCTCCTGGACATATCGGGAAATAAGGGGTGACGCGGGCGCGGGTGTGCCCTCCGGGGGACGGTGTCGGGTCGTTCGCCGGGGTGTCTCAGACGCGGATGACCTGCGGGCCCTGCAGCGAGTAACGGTGGGCCTCGGATGCCGGCAGCAGGGTGCTCGTGACGATCGCCTCCAGGGCGCCGACCTCCGCGAACCGGCAGAAGCTCACCGCCCCGAACTTGGTGTGCACGCCCGCGAAGACCGTGCGGCGCGAGGCACGGATCGCCTGGGCCTTCACCTCGCTGACCGCCGGGTCGGGCGTGGTGAGCCCGTGTTCGCGGGAGATGCCGTTGGCGCCGATGTACGCCAGGTCGATGACGAATCCGGCCAGCATCTTGGTCGTCCAGTGGTCGACGGTGGCGAGTGTGCCGGGCCGTACCCGGCCGCCCAGCAGCAGGACCGTGGTGTTCTCGGCCTCCGCGAGCGCGCCCGCGGTGGACAGGGACGCGGTGACCACCGTCAGCGGACGGTCCCGGGGCAGTGCCTCGGCGATCAGCTGCGGGGTGAACCCCTCGTCCACGAAGACGGTCTCGGCGTCCCCGAGCAACCCGGCCGCGGCGGACGCGATCCTGCGCTTCTCGGGCACATGGCTGGTGGCGCGGAAGGCGAGGGTCGTCTCGAAGCCGGCGCTCTCCACGGGATACGCGCCGCCGTGTGTGCGGCGGACCAGCCCGTGGTCCTCCAGGGCGCGCAGGTCGCGTCGTACGGTCTCCTTGGCGACGCCCAGCTCGGCGGCGAGCGCGGTGACATCGACCGAGCCCGCGCGGCGGGCGGCCTGGACGATCTCGCGCTGGCGTTCTTCCGCACTCCTCGCCGTCATCGCCGACACCCTCCTGCTGCGTCCTGCGCCTTGTGCTCGGGCACCTTCGCGGCGCCCGAAGCGGTGGTGCCCGTTCGGGCCCGTTCGGGCCCGGTGGGGCCCATGGGGGAAGTTCTACAGCGGTCGTGCGGCGCTGACCAGGCCTGTTGCTTGCCCGAGTGTGCCCGATGCGGCCCGTATGGCTGAATGTGTGCCCGTCTCAGACCTGCGGCGGAGCGGGGAGGCCGGTGAGACCGGGCACATCGCGTGCCCGAATGCGAGGCGGGCGGGCCCGTTCGGTGCCCGCCCGCCCCGATGTGTCCCGTCAGTACGGCCAGATCGGCGGGTCCGTGACGAAGTGGCCGCCGAGGCGCGCATGGGCCGGGTTGTCCACGTCGAGCTCGCCCTGCTCGGCGATGAGCTTCGCGGCGTAGGGCTCGGAGTCGTCCTGCGGGGTGTAGCCGAGCGCCCGGGCGGTGGCCAGGTCCCACCACAGGCGGGTGTTGGCGGAGGAGCCGTAGACGACGGTGTGTCCGACGTTCTCGGCGGTCAGGGCGGCATGGAAGAGACGGGCGCCGTCCTCGGGGCTCATCCAGATGGAGAGCATGCGCACGCTGGTCGGCTCGGGGAAGCAGGAGCCGATGCGCACGGACACCGTCTCCAGGCCGTGCCTGTCCCAGTAGAGCTGGGCGAGGTCCTCGCCGAAGGACTTCGACAGCCCGTAGAAGGTGTCGGGGCGGCGCGGGGTGTCGACCGGGATCAGCGGGTCGTCGCCCTGGGGGCGCGGGGTGTAGCCGACCGCGTGGTTGGAGGAGGCGAACACAATCCGGCGCACGCCCTCCTCTCGCGCCGCCTCGTACAGGTGGTACGTGCCCTCGATGTTCGCCTTCAGGACCTTCTCGAACGTGGACTCCACGGAGATGCCCGCGAGATGGAGGATCGCGTCGACGCCCCGCACGGCCTCCCGCAGGGCCTCCCGGTCCGCGAGGTCCGCGGTGATCGCGTCCGGCTCTTCCTCGATGGGCCGGAGGTCCAGGAGCCGCAGCCGGTAGCCGTACCCGGGCAGCAGCTCCCGCATCAGGGTGCCGAGGCCGCCGGCGGCGCCGGTGAGCAGAACGGTGCGGGGAGCGGGCATCCTCGGGTCTCCTCTTTTTCCGGCTTGTTCGCCTTCGGGGCGCTGAGAGCCGGCGTGCCTATGGCTCACTCGCACGGCTCACTCGCGAGACGGCCGGCTGCGTACATGTATGACATTCACATTCGTGGACACGCTAGGGATCCCTGGTCCGACCCGTCAAGTGTCGCGCGCCCACGCATTATCCGCCTGCGGGTTGCCGGTTTGCGCGCTTGACCTGCCCCGAGGTGGCACCTTAGCGTGAGTGCGTTCATGAATATGGACGTGGATCAGAAACATGCACTGGTGCGGGACTGGTCCGCGTGTCAGCGCCTGTTCAAGGGAGAGCCCGTGACGTCAGCCCCTCTCGCCGCTCGACTCAGCATCCCCAGCGGGCCGCTGTTCTTCCCCGTGACCGCGTACGGGCCTGACGGCTCCCTCGCCCTCGACGCCTACCGCGCGCATGTGCGCAAGGGGGTGGAGGCGGGCGCCGCCGCCGTGTTCGCCTGCTGCGGCACCGGCGAGTTCCACGCGCTCACCCCCGAGGAGTTCGAGGACTGCGTACGGGCGGCCGTCGAGGCGGCCGACGGGCGGGTGCCGGTCGTCGCGGGCGCCGGATACGGGACCGCGCTCGCCGTGCGCTACGCGCGCCTCGCCGAGCGGGCCGGGGCCGACGGACTGCTCGCCATGCCGCCCTATCTGGTGGTCGCCGGCCAGGAGGGCCTGCTGCGGCACTACCGGGAGCTGGCCGCGGCGACCTCGCTGCCGGTCGTCGTCTACCAGCGCGACAACGCGGTCTTCACCCCGCAGACCGTGGTCGAACTGGCCCGCACGGACGGCGTCATCGGCTTCAAGGACGGACTCGGCGACCTGGACCTGATGCAGCGCATCGTCAGCGCCGTACGGACCGAGGTCCCCGGTGACTTCCTCTACTTCAACGGCCTGCCGACCGCCGAGCAGACCCAGCTCGCCTATCGCGGTATCGGCATCACGCTGTACTCGTCCGCCGTGTTCTGCTTCGTCCCGGAGATCGCCCTCGCCTTCCACAAGGCGCTGAACGCCGGCGACGACGCCACCGTCCACCGCCTCCTCGACGGCTTCTACCGCCCGTTCGTCGACCTGCGCGCCCAGGGCCGTGGCTACGCCGTCTCGCTCGTCAAGGCGGGTGTCCGGCTGGGCGGCCTCGACGTCGGCGAGGTACGGCCGCCGCTGCACGAGCCGGCCGCGGAACACGTCGAACGGCTCGCGCGCCTCATCGACCGCGGCCACGCCCTGCTGCGGGAGGGCATGTGAGGGCCTCGGCGTTCCTCTATCCCTGGGACGTCGAAGGGGACCCGGAGGCGGCCGGCCGCGTCGCCGTGCTCGGCGTACGCCAGGCGACCCTCGCGTCCGCGTACCACTCCACACGCGCGCTCACGCCCCGCCATCCGCGCCACCGGGTCGTGACGGCCCGCCACGCCTCCGTGCTCTACCCGTTGGACGGTCGCTGGAACGGCCGTGACCTGCGGCCGTATCCGGCCGGGGACTGGGCTCCGGGTGATGCGTTCGGCGAGGCGGCGAGGGCGCTCACCGACGCCGGCCTGGAGGTGCACTCCTGGGTGGTCCTCGCCCACAACTCCCGCCTCGGCGAGGAGCATCCGGACACCTCGGTCGTCAACGCCTACGGCGATCGCTACCCCTGGGCACCCTGTATCGCGCAGCCCGCCACGCGCGCGTACCTCGTGGACCTCGCCGCCGAGGCGGCCGTGCGGCCGAACGCCCACGGCACCGAGCTGGAGTCCCTCGGCTGGTACGGCCTCGCGCATCTGCACGCCCACGACAAGATCGGCGGGGTGGGGCTCGGGGACGCCGGGCAGTACCTGATGTCGCTGTGCTTCTGCGCCGTGTGCCGCGAGGGCTACGGAGCGCGGGGCCTGGACGCCGACGAGCTGGCGGCGGCGGTACGGGCCGCACTGGAGCCCCGGTGGCGCGGCGCGGCCGCCGGTGGTGAGGGCGGGGCCGGGGGAGCCTGGGCGGAGATCGAGAGGCTCCTGGGCGAGGACCGGGCGTCCGCCACGCGCGCGTGGCGTGACGACACCGCCCGCACCCTCCAGGAGGCGGCGGTGACCGCGGTCCGCGCGGCCGCACCGGAGGGCTTCCAGGTGCTGCTGCACGCGGACCCGGTGTCGTACCACTGCGGGGCGAACGCCGGCGTCGACCCCGCGCACATCCTGTCCGTCGCGGACGGGGTGGTGGTGCCCTGCACCGGTGGCACGGGCCCGCTGACGCCGTTCGCGGAGCAGCGGGCGGACGCCGTCCTCGCGGCCAACTTCACCGTGGTCTCCGGCATGGGCGGCAGTCCGGCGACCCTGGAGCGGGACGCGCGGGCGGCGGCGGAGCGGGGAGCCACGCACCTGCGGCTCTATCACGCAGGCCTGGCGTCCGACGGTGACCTGGAGGCCGTACGCAAGGCGCTCGCCGCACTCTGATCCGGTCGGCGGGCCGTCACCGGAACCGTCGGGGCCTCCCGTCCGCCGGACGGGAACCCGTTGGAACCTGTCAGTAATGCCCCTGGGGCGTGCGGGCGCCCCGGTCCTACCGTGGGCCCGTCCCCGCGCGAGCCGGCCGCGCAGCCCGTACGACTCCAGGAAGAGGCACCCCCATGCAGTACGTCATGCCGGTCGTCATCGGCGTTCTCTACGCGTTCCTGAACTCCCTGATCCGCGCACCGCACCGCAGGCGTGTCAACGCTCTGATGATCGCCGGGGCGGGCGCCGTCTACATCAGCGGCGGTGGGCTCGGGGGCTGGGAGTTCGCGTTCGCCGCACTCCTCACCTACGTCGCCTACCGGGGCCTTGAGTCATGGACCTTCATCGGCATCGGCTGGCTGCTCCACACCGCGTGGGACATCGTGCACCACTTCAAGGGCAGCCCCATCATCCCCTTCGCCCACGGCTCGTCACTGGGCTGCGCGATCTGCGACCCGGTGATCGCCCTGTGGTGCCTGCGCGGCGGGCCCTCGGTGCGCGACCTCGTGCGCGGGAGGCGGCCCACCGCCGTCCCGGACCGGACGGCGGCCGCCTGAGCGGCTTTCTCCCGCCGGGGGCATTGACGAGGCATCAGCACGCGCCTACCGTCGTCGCGTCGTATGTCATACGTCATATATGAGACGCGCTACGCGACCTCCGGGAGGCGCGCATGACCTCTGTGCCCCCACCGATCCCCTCCCGCACCCAGTTCGTGCTGGAGGGGATCAAGCGCCGCATCCTGACCGGCGAGCTGACACCGGGTCAGGCGCTGGTGGAGACCGAACTCGCCGCCCACTACGGCGTGTCCAAGACCCCCGTGCGCGAGGCCCTCAAGACCCTGGCCGGGACCGGGCTCGTCGTGATGAGCCAGTACAGGGGCGTCACGGTGCGCACGGTGGACGCCGACATGGCCCGCGAGGTCTACGACGTCCGGCTGCTTCTGGAGCCGGAGGCGCTGCGCCGCTCGGTCGTCCGGGGCGCCCCGCTGGACGCCGCCCGGGACGCGCTGCAGCGGGCGGACGCGGCCACCGACACCGCCGAACGCTCCCTGGCGAACCGGGAGTTCCACCGCGCCCTGTATCTGCCGTGCGGCAATCCGCTGCTCGGCCGGATGCTCGACGAGGTCCGCGACCAGGCCGCCCTCGTGTCCGCCGTGGCCTGGGCCACCGACCCCTCCTGGGAGCGGGAGGCCGCCGAGCACCGGCAGATCCTGCGGCTGGCCCTGGAGGGCGACGCCGAGGGCGCGGCCACCGCCCTGCACGCCCATGTCGCGTCGTTCGTCCGCCGGGCCTTCCCCGAGGCCGGGCCCCAGGGAGAGGACGGTCAGGGATGACGGCGACGTCTCAGACCCAGCGCGCGGCCCTGGCGGGCGTGGTGGCGATCCCGGTGACCCCGTTCGCCGAGGACGGCTCCGTCGACCGGGATGCCCATCGGACGCTGCTGCGCCGGCTGCTCGACGGCGGGATCACCACCGTGACGCCGGGCGGCAACACCGGCGAGTTCTACGCCCTCACCCCCGAGGAGCGGCGCCTTGTCACGGATCTGACCGTGGCGGAGGCGGGGGAGCGGGCCGCGGTCCTCGTCGGGGTGGGGCACGACGTGCCCACCGCGGTCGCCTCGGCCAGGCACGCCCGCGAGTTGGGCGCCCCGATGGTGATGGTCCACCAGCCCGTCCATCCCTACCTCTCGGCCGGCGGCTGGGTCGACTACCACCGGGCTGTCGCCGAGGCTGTGCCCGAACTGGGCGTGGTCCCCTACATCCGCACCGCGTGGCTGCCCGGCGCCCGGCTCGCGGAGCTGGCCGACCACTGCCCGAACGTCATCGGTGTGAAGTACGCCGTCCCCGACGCCGCCCGCTTCGCCGCCTTCGCCCGGGACGCCGGGCTGGAGCGCTTCACCTGGGTGGCGGGCCTCGCCGAGCCGTACGCCCCCTCGTACTTCTCGGCCGGTGCCACCGGGTTCACCTCCGGACTCGTGAACGTCGCCCCGGCCCTCTCCCTCGCCATGCTCGAAGCACTGCGGTCCGGGGACTACCCGGGGGCCATGAAGGTCTGGGAGCGGATCCGCCGCTTCGAGGAACTGCGCGCCGCGAACGGCTCCGCCGACAACGTCACCGTCGTCAAGGAGGCCCTCGCCTCGCTCGGCCTGTGCCGCCGGGAGGTGCGCCCGCCGAGCACGCCGCTGCACGACGAGGAGCGCGCCGAGGTCGCCGCCATCGTCGCCGGGTGGTCGACATGACCCTCCCGAGGAGGCGTCCGGAGGACCTCAGAAGCCACCAGTGGTACGGCACCGACGGGCTGCGCTCCTTCAGCCACCGGGCCCGCACCCGGCAGCTGGGCTATCTGCCCGAGGAGCACCTGGGCAAGCCCGTCATCGCGATCCTCAACACCTGGTCGGACATCAACCCCTGTCACGTGCACCTCCGCGACCGCGCCCAGGCCGTGAAGCGGGGTGTGTGGCAGGCCGGCGGCTTCCCGCTGGAGTTCCCGGTGGCCACCCTCAGCGAGACCTTCCAGAAGCCGACCCCGATGCTGTACCGCAATCTGCTCGCGTTGGAGACCGAGGAGTTGCTGCGGTCCTACCCGGTCGACGGGGCCGTGCTGATGGGCGGCTGCGACAAGTCCACGCCCGCGCTCCTGATGGGCGCCGCCTCCGCCGACCTGCCCACCGTCTTCGTGCCGGCCGGTCCCATGCTGCCCGGCCACTGGCGGGGCGAGGTCCTCGGCTCCGGCACCGACATGTGGAAGTACTGGGACGACAGGCGCGCCGGGCTGCTCGGCGACTGCGAGATGGGAGAGCTGGAGAGCGGACTCGCGCGGTCGCCGGGGCACTGCATGACCATGGGGACGGCCTCGACGCTGACGGCCGCCGCCGAGGCGCTCGGCGTCACCGTGCCCGGCGCCTCCAGCATCCCGGCCGTCGACTCCGGCCACGACCGGATGGCCGCCAGGGCCGGGATGACGAGCGTGGAACTGGTCCACGGGGACCGGAGGCTGAGCGGCATCCTCACCCGCGAGGCCTTCGAGGACGCGGTCACCACCGTCCTGGGACTGGGCGGGTCCACCAACGCCGTGATCCATCTGATCGCCATGGCGGGCCGCGCCGGGGTCCGGCTCACCCTCGACGACTTCGACCGCATCGCCCGCACGGTCCCGGTGCTCGCCAACGTCCGCCCGGGCGGCCGGACCCACCTGATGGAGGACTTCCACTTCGCCGGCGGACTGCCCGGGTTCCTGTCCCGCATCCCGGACCTGCTGCACCTGGACCGCCCGACCGTCTCGCATGACACCCTGCGCGAGCAGATCGCCGGTGCACGGGTGCACGACGACGACGTCATCCGGCCCCGGGACAACCCGGTGGCGAGCGAGGGCGGGGTGGCCGTGCTGCGCGGCAACCTCTGCCCGGACGGGGCCGTCATCAAGCACATCGCCGCCGAGCCGCGTCTGCTCAGGCACACCGGTCCCGCGGTCGTCTTCGACGACTACCGGACCATGCAGCGGACCATCGACGACCCGTCCCTCGGCATCACCGCCGACAGCGTGCTGGTGCTGCGCAACGCCGGCCCCAAGGGCGGCCCCGGGATGCCCGAGTACGGCATGCTGCCCATCCCCCGCCATCTGCTCAGGCAGGGGGTACGGGACATGGTGCGGATCTCGGATGCCCGTATGAGCGGCACCAGTTACGGGGCGTGCGTGCTGCACGTGGCGCCCGAGTCGTATGTCGGGGGACCCCTGGCGCTGGTGCGCACGGGTGACTCGATCACTCTGGACGTGCAGGCGCGGAGCCTGCGGCTGGACGTGGAGGACACGGAGCTGGAGCGCCGCCGGGCGCGATGGACACCGCCGCCCGTGCGGTACGAGCGGGGCTACGGCGCCCTCTACGCCGACCAGATCACCCAGGCGGACACCGGCTGCGACTTCGCGTTCCTGGCGCGGCCCGGCGAGGTGCCGGACCCCTATGCGGGGTGATCGTCCGTCACCGAAGGTCTCGATCACGCAACGGGCCTCGCGCTCGGAGGGGTGACGCGCGTAGAAAACTTGTCATGCATAAGCCACTTCGCATCGCGGCCCTCGTCGCCGCCTGTGCCGTCGCCGGCGGGGCCCTCTACGGCGCCGGCGCGGCCACCGCCGGTCAGTCGACGGCGAACTCCACCCACGAGCCCTACAACATCGGGCTCCTGGTCAAGGACATCGACACCTACTACGGGGCCACGCTCGACAGCAACGGCGTCTACCAGGCGTCCCCTGACAGCCCTTACGCCAGGGACCTGGCGCACATCGAGTCGGCCGCCGAGCGTTACATCGACAAGGCGGCCCGCAAGGCGCACCGCCACGGCGAGAAGCCCGCGGTCGTCTTCGACATCGACGACACGCTGCTGCTGAGCCTCGACTACGAGAAGAAGACCAACTACACGTACAACTCGGCCACGTGGGCCGACTACGTGGCCAAGGCCGACCGCCCGGCCGTCCCCGGCACCCCGGCGCTGGTCCGGTACGCCGAGTCCAAGGGCGTCGAGGTCTTCTACAACTCGGGCCTGACGGAGGCCCAGCGCTCCGCCGCGGTCGCGAACCTGAAGAAGGTCGGCGCCGACATCGACCTCGACGCCGGCCACATGTTCCTCAAGGACGCGGCCAACCCGCCGTCCTACCTGAAGGACTGCGCCGCCCCGGGCAGCTGGAAGTGCACGACCGTCCAGTACAAGTCCGGCACCCGTCGGCACATCGAGGACCTCGGGTACGACATCCTCGCCGACTTCGGCGACCAGTACTCGGACCTCGACGGCGGCTACGCCGATCGGACGTACAAGCTGCCGAACCCGACGTACTTCGTCGGTTAGTCCTCCGGCCCGCCCGGGCGAACGCCCCCGCCGGTGACCACCGGCGGGGGCGTCCGTTGTCCGGTCGAGGGGATTGGGGCCGGCAGCTCCGTGCGGTGGGACGGCGACGGCGCGGCCGGGGTCGCCCGCGCGTCCCGCGTCGATTCCGTAACACGGAGAAAACCTGAAACCGAGGCGCCGAGGGAACAATCCAGCCAGCATCCCGCACCGGTTCACCAGGCAACGAGGAGTGTCGCCATGCCCGACAGACAGCAGGTGGCCGACCAGTCGAACACCGCGCCCCCCGAGGCGAACGGTGTCGACCGGTTCTTCAGAATCTCAGAACGGGGCTCCACCTTCGGCCGAGAGATACGCGGCGGCTTCGCCACGTTCTTCACCATGGCCTACATCCTTGTCCTGAACCCGATCATCCTGGGCAGCGGCAAGGACAAGTTCGGCCACCACCTGGACGCGGGCCAACTGGTCACCGCGACCGCCCTGGTCGCCTGTGTGATGACCGTCGTCATGGGCGTCGGCGGCAATCTGCCGCTCGCCATCGCCGCGGGCCTCGGTCTCAACGCCGTCGTCGCCTTCCAGCTCGCTCCGCTGATGAGCTGGGCCGACGCCATGGGCCTGGTGGTCATCGAGGGTGTGCTGATCTGTGTGCTGGTCGTCACCGGACTCCGGGAAGCGATCATGAACGCGATCCCCCAGCAGCTCAAACAGGCCATCGGCGTCGGCATCGGCCTCTTCATCGCCTTCATCGGTTTCGTCGACGCCGGGTTCGTCAGCCGCATCCCGGACGCCGCCGGCACCACGGTGCCGGTGCAGCTCGGGGCCGTCGGACGGCTCACCGGCTGGCCCGTGCTGGTGTTCTGCCTCGGCGTGCTGCTGACCATCGCCCTGCTCGCGCGCAAGGTCAAGGGCGCGATCCTGATCAGCATCGTGACCATGACGATCGTCGCCATCGTCGTCAACTCCGTGGCCGACATCAAGAGCTGGGGCCTGACCACCCCGAAGGTGCCCGACACGGTCGTGGCCACCCCCGACTTCGGACTCCTCGGTCACTTCAGCCTGTTCGGCGCCTTCGGCAAGACCGGCGCGCTCACCGTCGTCCTGCTGGTCTTCACGCTGATCCTGTCGGACTTCTTCGACGCGATGGGCACCATCGTCGGCATCAGCGCGGAGGCGGGGCTGCTCGACGAAAGAGGCCAGGTGCCGGGCATCGGCCGGGTCCTGTTCATCGACGGCGCCGCCGCGGTGGCCGGCGGTGTCGCCTCCGGCTCGTCCAACACCGCCTACATCGAGTCCGCGGCCGGTGTCGGCGAGGGCGCCCGCACCGGCTTCGCCAACCTGATCACCGGCGGCCTCTTCGGCCTCGCGCTCTTCCTCACCCCGCTGCTGACGATCGTGCCGCTCCAGGCGGCGGCCCCCGCCCTGATCGCCGTCGGCTTCCTGATGATGACGCACGTCAAGCACATCGACTGGGACCGCTATGAGATCGCCATCCCGGCCTTTGTGACCATCGCCGCCATGCCGTTCACGTACTCCATCACCGACGGCATCGGTGCCGGGTTCCTGTCGTACGTCGTCATCAAGGCGGTCCTCGGCAAGGCCAGGGAGGTCAACTGGCTGCTGTGGGGGGTGTCGGCGCTGTTCCTCGTGTACTTCGCGATCGATCCGGTGGAGCAGATGCTCGGCGTCAGGTGAGGCGGGGGGACGGCCCCGGACCGGGCCGTCCCCACCGGAGCGCCGGCCCTACTTCTTCAGCGCCGCCTGCATCATGGCCCTGGCGACCGGGGCAGCCAGCCCGTTGCCGCTGACCTCCGAGCGAGCCGCGTCCGACTGCTCGACCATCACCGCGACGGCGACCTCCTTGCCGCTCGTGCCGGACTTCGCATACGACGTGAACCAGGCGTACGGCGTCTTGCTGTTGTTCTCGCCGTGCTGGGCCGTACCCGTCTTGCCGCCCACCGTCGCGCCCGGGATCCGGGCGTTGGTGCCGGTGCCCTCCTCGACGACCGTCCGCATGGCGGACCGGAGCTGCTCGGCGGTCGACGGACTGATGATCCGCCGGCTGCTCGGGCTGTCGTCGTAGTTCTTCAGCACGTCGCCGCCGCTGTCGGTGATCTGCGCGACCATGTGCGGCGAGAGAAGCTTTCCGTCGTTGGCTATCGCCGCCGACACCATGGCCATCTGCAACGGGGTCGCCGTCACGTCGAACTGCCCGATGCCCGACAGGGCCGTCTGCGCCTGGTCCATGCCCTTCGGATACACGCTCGCGTACGCGCGCACCGGCACGTCCTGCCGGTCGTCGTCGAAGCCGAACCTGTCGGCCATCGCCCTGACCTTGTCCTGGCCGAGGTCGACGGCCATCTTGCCGAAGACGTTGTTGCACGAGTAGCGCAGGGCCACCCGGATCGGGGCGTCGGCGCAGGGGGCACCCGGGTCCTCGTTCGCCAGGGGGTGGGTCGAGCCCGGCAGCCGGTAGGGGTTCGGGCTGTCCGTCTTCTGGTCCACCGAGGAGTACAGCCCGTCCTCCAGCGCTGCCGCCGCGACGACCAGTTTGAACGTCGAGCCCGGCGGCAGCGGCTGGCGCAGCGCACGGTTGACGAGCGGCTTGCCCGGGTCGCTGCCCAGCCTCTTCCAGGCCGCCCCGGCGGTGTCGGCGTCGGTCAGCGACGACGGGTCGTAGGACGGGGTCGCGACGACCGCGAGGATCCGGCCTGTGGCGGGGTCGATCGCGACGGCCGCGCCCTTCTTGTCGCCCAGGGCCCGGTAGGCCGCCTTCTGGACGTCCGGGTCGATGGTCGTCACCACGTTGCCCGGGTCCGCCCGCTTGTTGGTGATCGTGTCCATGGCGGTCTTCAGATGGGAGTCCGTGCCGTTGAGGACGTCCTGGTAGATGCCCTCCAGTTGGGTCGGCGCGTAGCTCTGCGAGGCATAGCCCGTCACCGCCGCGTACAGCTTGCCGTCCGTGTACGTGCGTTTGTACGCGAGGTCACTGCCGCCGGTTCGTGCCGAGCCGGTGATCGACCGGCCGCCCACGATGATGTTTCCGAGCGGCGCCCCGTACGTGTCGATCGCGTTCCGCCGGTTGTCCTTGTCGTCTGCAAGCGCCTTGCCGTCGTAGAACTGCACCCAGGTCGCCCTGACCAGCAGAGAGACCACGAGGAGCAGCGCGAAGACCGATGCGCGTCTGATCGTCTTGTTCATCCCGCCCGGAAGACGAACGGGATCGCCTGGAACGTTCCCTTCCGCCCCGTTTTCTCATCGGGACTTCATGAAGGGGCCGGTGGACGGACCGGCCCGTGCTCCCGATCAAGCCCCCTGTCCTCAGGCCTTCAGGATGAGGACGATCTCCTCGATCTCCTCGCCGCGGGCGTGGGCGTACCCCCTGGCCCGGGCCGTCTCCTCGAAGCCGCACTTGCCGAGGACCCGGCCGGAGGCCACGTTGTCGGCGGCGGTCCGGGCGTACAGCGGGCGCTCCGGGACCTCCTCCAGCAGCATCCGCAGGGCGGCCGTCGCGATGCCCCGCCCCCAGTGGGCACGGTCGATCCAGTACGTCACCTCGCGTTCGCCCGGCTCGCCGTACACCCCCGCGGTGCCCACCACGTCACCGTCCGCCAGGACCGTGCGCACATCGACGTCACGGGAGTCCCGCAGCCGGCCCCAGTGGGCGTCGAAGCCGGCCCGGTCGGCCGGGTCCTCGGGAGTGAACGCGGCCATCCGGAGCGCCACGGGGTCGTTCATCTGCCGGTAGAGGACCGGCAGGTCGCTGTCCTGGACCTCACGCAGCACGACCTCCATGTCACAGCCTTTGCGCATGTCACAGCCTCCGCGTCGCCAGCGTCAGCCGGTCCCGGGCGTCGAACAGCGCATCCTTGATCATCTGCTCATGGGCGGGGGTCAGCCGGGCCACCGGGACCGAGCAGCTGATCGCGTCGCGGGCCGGGGTGCGGTAGGGGATGGCGACCCCGAAGCAGCGCAGTCCGAGTGTGTTCTCCTCGCGGTCGACGGCGTAGCCCTGCTCGCGGACCTGGTGCAGCTCCTCGATCAGCTTCTCCCGGTCCGTGATGGTGTGCTCGGTCAGCGCCGGGAGCGTCTCGGGGAGCATCTTGCGCACCTGCTCGTCCGGGTAGGTGCTCAGCAGCGCCTTGCCCAGCGAGGTCGAGTGGGCGGGCAGCCGGCGGCCGACCCGGGTGAACGGGCGCAGATAGTGCTGGGACTGGCGGGTCGCGAGGTACACCACGTTCATGCCGTCCAGCCGCGCCAGGTGGATCGTCTCCGTGGTGTCGTCCGACAGCCGGTCCAGGGTGGGGCGGGCCGCCGCCACCACCTCGTCGCCGTCTATGTAGGACGTGCCCACCAGCAGTGCCCGCACGCCGATGCCGTAGCGCGTGCCGGTCGCGTCCGTCTCCACCCAGCCCAGCTCCACGAGCGTGCGCAGCAGCATGTACAGGCTGGACTTCGGATAGCCCACCGCCTCCTGCACCGCGGCCAGGGAGTGCATGCCGGGGCGGCCGGCGAAGTACTCGAGCAACTCCACTGTCCGCACCGCGGACTTGACCTGTGCCCCGCCGCCTGTCTCGCCTGCCGACATCGCCCTTGACCCCTTCGTTCGACGGGAAGCTGAAGATATAGTCTCCGAGCAGCATATTCATCATCAGAGACGGCGTTCAGTATATCGAACGCAGCTGATGGCTGACGGACGAACTGCGGCATGACATCTGGAGGGACCCGCGGTGGCAGCAGCACCAGTCTGGAGTGTCGACCCCCGAACCGGGAAGCAGCGGGGAGAGGTTGCCGTCGAGGCCACGGCCGAGGCGGTGGACGCCGCCGTCCGCGCGGCCCACGCCGGGCGGGGAGCGCTCGCCGACCGCACGGTCCGCGCCGCCTTCCTGCGTACCGCGGCCGACCGGCTCCAGGCCGCGGCGGACCGGCTCGTCGAGACCGCCGACGCCGAGACCGCGCTGGGCCCGGCCCGCCTCACCGGCGAACTCGCGCGGACCTGCTACCAGTTGCGGGCGTTCGCGGACATCGTCGACGAGGGCGCCTTCCTCGACGTGATCATCAACCACCCCGACGACACGGCGACCCCGCCGATCCCGGACCTGCGGCGCTACAAGGTCCCCCTCGGCGTCGTCGCCGTCTACTCCGCCTCCAACTTCCCCTTCGCCTTCTCGGTCGCCGGCGGGGACACCGCGAGCGCGCTGGCCGCCGGCTGCCCGGTGGTCGTCAAGGCACACCCGGACCACCCCGCCCTGTCCGGGCAGGTCGCGGCCACCCTGCGCGAGGCCGCCGCCGAGCACGGGATCCCGGAGGGCGCCATCGGGCTCGTCCACGGCTTCGAGGCGGGCGTCGAGCTGGTCCGGCACCCGCTGGTGGCGGCGGCCGGGTTCACCGGGTCCGTGCGCGGCGGCCGTGCGCTCTTCGACGCGGCGGCGGCGCGCCCCGTGCCGATCCCGTTCCACGGCGAACTGGGCTCGCTCAACCCGGTCCTGGTCACCGAGGCCGCGGCCGCCGAGCGCGCCGAGGCGATCGGGGCGGGGCTCGCGGGCTCCATGACGCTGGGCGTCGGCCAGTTCTGTGTGAAGCCCGGACTGGTCCTCGCCCCCATGGGCGCGTCGGGCGACCGGCTTGTGAAGTCCCTGACGGAGGCCGTCGGCGCAGCCGGGGAGGGGGTCCTGCTGGACCACCGCATGCGGGACACCTTCCTCGCCGGGGTCGCCGAGCGCGCCGGACTCCCGGACGTGGAGTCCCCGGTCACGCCGGGCGCGGGCGGCGAGCACACGGTGAACCCGGGTTTCCTCACCGTCCCGGCCGAGAAGCTGACCGGCGAGGGTGCCTACGACCTGCTCCTGGAGGAGTGCTTCGGCCCCGTCACCGTGGTGGCCCGGTACGAGGACGAGGCCCAGGCACGCACCGTACTGTCCCGCCTTCCCGGCAACCTCACGGCGACCGTGCACCTGTCCGCGCAGGAGGCCGCCGGCGAGGGCCGCGGCCCGGAGATCCTCGCGGAGCTGACCCCGCTCGCGGGCCGTGTCCTGGTGAACGGCTGGCCCACCGGGGTCGCGGTGGCCCCCGCCCAGCACCACGGCGGTCCCTACCCGGCGACGACCTCCACGTCCACCTCGGTGGGCGGCACGGCGATCGAGCGGTGGATGCGGCCCGTGGTGTACCAGGGCGCCCCCGAGGCGCTGCTTCCTCCGGAGCTGCGGGACGACAACCCACTGGGGCTGCCGCGGCGGTTCAACGGGCGGCTGGAGCGCTGACGGGCCCGGGAGGGGCCGGGCGTGCGGGGTGGGCGCGGTCCTCCGCGCGCCCCGTTCCCGAAGGCGCGAGTCCCCACGTCAGGACCTGGGACACTCTGCCCATGGACCTCGAACTTCCCGAACTCCCCTTTCTGCTGCGCACCTACGGACCCGACGGCAACTGGTCCTACGAGGACGGGGTCCTCACCGGCTGGGCGGGGGCCCGGCAGGATCTTTTCGTTCCGCCCACCGGTGAGGGGCTGGACCCGGCCTCGGACGCGCCCCGGCTGCTCGGCGCGCCCGAGGGCGACTTCCAGCTCATCGCCCGGGTCACCGTCGGCTTCAACGCGTCCTTCGACGCGGGCGTCCTGTACGTGCACGTGGGGGAGCGGGCGTGGGCCAAGCTGTGCCTGGAGTACTCACCGGACGTGCCCACGGTCTGCACGGTGGTCACGCGCGGGCACTCCGACGACGCGAACTCCTTCACCGTGGAGGGAAGTTCGGTGTGGCTCCGGGTCAGCCGCACGGGCCGGGCGTTCGCCTTCCACGCCTCCCGGGACGGGAAGCGGTGGACGTTCGTCCGGCTGTTCACCCTGGCGGGCGAGGAGGAGACGGGTGCGGCTCTGGTGGGCTTCATGACACAGTCCCCGGTGGGGGAGGGGTGCGTGGTCACCTTCGACCACATGGAGTACCGGGACTGCTGGCCGGAGAGCCTGCGGGACGGCTCCTGACGCGCCGCCCGTCCCGCCGGCCGGCCCGCCGGGAACCGTCCCCGCCGTGGTCACGTCCTCCGTTGCATGATCGAAGACCGTGTGACCGGACGCCGGGTGATCCGTACCGCGGTGCCCGCCGACACACAGGCGGTCGCCGCCCTGCACGCACGGGCCCGGGCGACCTACTACCCGGACGGGCTGCCGCAGGACGGCATCGACTGGCCCGCCGCCTGGCTGAGCGCCATCCAGCGGACGGACGGCCGGGTGCTGGTGGCCGTCGAACAGGGCCGTATGGTCGCCATCGCCTCCTTCCGCGTCCCGGAGGGCTCCCCCGCCGACACCGTCAAGCTCTTCCAGTTCCATGTCGACCCCGGCCACTGGCGCCGGGGCATCGGCAGTGAGCTGCACGCGGGCTGCCTCGAGGAGTGGCGGGCCGACGGCAGGCGTACGGCCGTCCTCGACGTGCATGTGGACAACCGGCGCGCCCAGGCCTTCTACGCCCGCCACGGCTGGCTCCCCGACCCGGAGCACCCGGCCGGCGAGGGCGACCACCACCTCTTCCTCCGGTACGCCGTGCCGGGGGAATGAAAACGGGCGCTTGAACGTTCACCTACCCCCGCGGGGGAGGTCTCCGCGGCCGTACGACCCGGAGAGAAGCCGAAGACATGCGCGTGGAGATCTGGTCCGACATCGCTTGCCCCTGGTGTTATGTCGGAAAAGCCCGCTTCGAAAAGGCGCTCGAGGCCTTCCCGCACCGGGACGAGGTCGAGGTGGTGCACCGCTCCTTCGAACTGGACCCGCACCGCGCCAAGGGCGACGTCCAGCCGGTTCTCACGATGCTGTGCGGGAAGTACGGGATGAGCGAGGCGCAGGCGCAGGCCGGCGAGGACAACCTGGGCGCGCAGGCCTCCGCCGAGGGCCTGGAGTACCGCACCACCGGTCGTGACCACGGCAACACCTTCGACATGCACCGGCTGCTGCACCTCGCCAAGGAGCAGGGCCGGCAGGACGAGCTGATCCGGATCCTGTACCGGGCGAACTTCGCCGAGGAGCGCTCCGTCTTCTCCGAGGGCGACGAGCGGCTGGTGGAGCTGGCAGTGGAGGCCGGGCTCGACGCCGAGGACGCCCGCCGGGTGCTCACCGACCCCACCGCGTACGCGGACGCCGTGCGCGCCGACGAGCGCGAGGCCGCCGAGCTGGGCGCGAACGGGGTGCCGTTCTTCGTCCTGGACCGCCGCTACGGCGTCTCCGGTGCCCAGCCCGCCGAGGTCTTCACCCAGGCGCTGACCCGGGCATGGGGCGAGCGCTCCCCGCTGCGGCTGATCGAGGACGGCGGAGCGCAGGCCTGCGGTCCGGACGGCTGCGCGGTTCCGCAGAGCTGAGCGAACCCCAGGTCACGGCGGTCGTATAAGCGTTCCTTCGCGGAACCCCGCAGGAATTCGCGATGGACTGTGGGTTCCCGGGGCCGCAGAGTGGTCCCATGGAGACCTTCGAGACCCTCGTCCGCACCGAGTTCGCCCCGAAGAACACCTATCTGAACACCGCGAGCACCGGGCTGCTGCCCGCCCGCACGGTGGAGGCCCTGCGGATCGCCGTCGAGTCGGCGGCCGCCGGGCAGCCGACCGACATGTTCGCGGACGTCGAGGCCGCCCGCGCCTCCTTCGCCCGGCTGGCCGGGGTCCCCGTCCACAGGGTGGCGGCCGGGGCCTCGGTCGCCGTCTACACCGGGCTGATCGCCGCCTCGCTGCCCGAGGGGGCCGAGGTGCTCACCGCCGAGGGCGACTTCAGCTCCGTGGTGAACCCCTTCCACGTCCGGCGCGGTCTGAAGGTGCGCAGTGTGCCCCTGGAGCAGATCGCCGAGGCGGTGCGGCCCGGCACCGCCCTGATCGCCGTGAGCGCCGCGCAGTCGGCGGACGGCCGGATCGCCGACCTGTCCGCGATCCGCGCCGCGGCCCGGGCGCACGGGGCGCGTACCTATGTCGACGCGTCCCAGGCCGCCGGCTGGCTCGACCTCGACACGGGCGCGTACGACTACGTCGCCGCCGTCGCCTTCAAATGGCTGCTGTGCCCGCGGGGCGTGGCCTTCCTGGTGGTCCCGGAGGACCTCGGCGGCCTCAGCCCGCTGTTCGCCGGCTGGGTCGCGGGGGAGCGGCCCTGGGACAGCTGCTACGGCCCGGTCGACGAACTCGCCCACTCCGCCCGGCGCTTCGACGAGAGCCCGGCGCTCTTCTCCTACGCCGGCGCCCGCCGCTCCCTCGAACTCCTCGAGGAACTCGGCGTGGACACCGTACGGGCCCATGACCTCGCCCTCGCCGGGCGCTTCCGCACCGGACTGCGCTCGCTCGGCCACGAGCCGCTCCCCGCGCCGGACTCCCCGATCGTCTCCGTGCCCGGACTCGGCCACCGGCAGGGCGAGTTGAGCGGGAGGGGCATCGAGGTCTCCGACCGCGCGGGCAATCTGCGTGCCGCCTTCCATCTGTACAACACGCCCGAGGACGTCGACAGGCTGCTGGCGGCGCTGGGGGGGTGAGAACCGGGCCGGGGCCTCCCGTCCCACACGAGGAGGCCCCGGCCCGGCGGTCAGTGCGGGGCGGACACCGGATCAGCGCACCGGAGTGAAGTCCCGCGCGCCGATGAACTCGGGGCGGCGCACCGGTGCCGCGAACGGCTCCACCGCCGCGTTCTCCACACTGTTGAACACGATGAAGACGTTGCTGCGCGGGAACGGGGTGATGTTGTCCCCCGAGCCGTGCATACAGTTGCAGTCGAACCAGGTCGCCGAACCCGGCTTCCCGGTGAACAGCCTGATGCCGTACCGGCTCGCCATGTCGGTGAGCGCCTCATCGGACGGCGTGCCCGCGTCCTGCATCTGGAGCGACTTCTTGTAGTTGTCCTTCGGCGTGGCCCCGGCGCACCCCAGGAACGTCCTGTGCGAGCCGGGCATGATCATGAGTCCGCCGTTGGTGTCGTGGTTCTCGGTCAGCGCGATCGAGACGGACACCGTCCGCATGTTCGGCAGACCGTCCTCGGCGTGCCAGGTCTCGAAGTCGGAGTGCCAGTAGAAGCCGCTGGCCCCGAAGCCCGGCTTGACGTTGATCCGCGACTGGTGGACATACACGTCCGAGCCGAGGATCTGCCGCGCCCGCCCGACCACGCGCTCGTCGCGGACCAGCCCCGCGAACACCTCGCTGATTCTGTGGACCTCGAAGACGGACCGGATCTCCTTCGACTTCGGCTCCACGATCGACCGTTCGTCGGTGCGGATCCCCGGGTCGGTGACGAGCCGGTCCAGCTCACGGCGGTAGACCTCGACCTCGTCCGGGGTGATGAGCTGGTCGACGGCGAGGAAGCCGTCACGCTCGTACGCCTGGAGGTCGGCGGTCGACACCGGGCCGGGCGTGTCGGGGGAGCCCCAGACGACCGGGTCCTGACGGGGGACGGACACCTCGGTGGTGCCGCGGCTGGGGTACAGGTCGGTGGTGGTCACGGTCACTTCACACCTCCTCGGTCAGCAGCGGATAGACGCCGTTCTCGTCGTGGTCCTCCCGTCCGGTCACGGGCGGGTTGAACACGCAGATGCAGCGGAAGTCCTCCTTGACGCGCAGCGTGTGGCGCTCGTGCCCGTCGAGGAGGTACAGGGTGCCGGGGGTGATCGAGTACGTCTTCCCGGTCTCGTGGTCGGTGAGTTCGGCCTCGCCCTCGACGCAGACCACGGCCTCGATGTGGTTGGCGTACCACATCGACGTCTCCGTGCCCGCGTACAGGACCGTCTCGTGGAGGGAGAAGCCGACCCGCTCCCTGGCGAGGACGATGCGCTTGCTCTCCCAGGTCCCGGATGCCGCCTTCACATGCCGGTCGGTGCCTTCGATGTCCTTGAACGAGCGGACGATCACGGTGCTCTTCTTCCTCCTTGCTAGACGGTTTCCCGGACGGCGCGGGCGAGAGTGCTCAGGCCCTCGTCCAGCTCGTCCGGGGTGATGGTGAGGGCGGGCAGCAGCTTGACGACCTCGCTCTCGGGGCCCGAGGTCTCCACGAGCAGCCCGAGTTCGAAGGCCCGGCTCGCGACCCGCCCGGCGCGCTGCTTGTCGTGGAACTCCAGGCCCCACACCAGCCCGCGCCCGCGGTACTCCCTGACATCGGCGAGGTTCTCCTCGGTGATCGAGATCAGCCACTGCTCGATCTGCTCGCCGCGTGCCCGGGTCTGCTTCTCCATGGCGGACCCGTCGGCCCAGTACGTCTCCAGCGCGGCGGTGGCCGTGACGAACGCGGGGTTGTTCCCGCGGAAGGTGCCGTTGTGCTCGCCCGGTTCCCAGACGTCCAGTTCGGGCTTGAACAGGCACAGCGACATGGGCAATCCGTAGCCGCTGATGGACTTGGACACGGTGACGATGTCCGGCGTGATCCCGGCCTCCTCGAAGGAGAAGAAGGCACCGGTACGGCCGCAGCCCATCTGGATGTCGTCGACGATCAGCAGCATGTCACGGCGTGCGCACAGATCGGCGAGCCCTCGCAGCCACTCGGGCCGGGCCACGTTGATGCCGCCCTCGCCCTGCACGGTCTCGACGATCACTGCGGCGGGGCGGTTGAGACCCGAACCCTGGTCCTCCAGCAGCCGCTCGAACCACAGGAAGTCGGGGACCCTGCCGTCCAGGTAGTGGTCGAAGGGCATGGGCGTCCCGTGCACGAGCGGTATCCCGGCCCCGGCGCGCTTGAAGGCGTTGCCGGTGACGGCGAGGGAGCCCAGGGACATCCCGTGGAAGGCGTTGGTGAAGGACACGATGGCCTCGCGCCCCTTCACCTTGCGGGCCAGCTTGAGGGCGGACTCGACCGCGTTGGTGCCCGTGGGCCCCGGGAACATGACCTTGTACGGCAGGTCGCGGGGGCGCAGCACGAGGTCCTGGAAGGTCTGGAGGAACGACCGCTTGGCGACGGTGGACATGTCCAGGCCGTGGGTGACGCCGTCCCGTTCCAGATAGTCGATCAACGCCCGTTTGAGTACGGGGTTGTTGTGGCCGTAGTTGAGGGAGCCCGCGCCGGCGAAGAAGTCCAGGTACTCGTGGCCGTCCTCGTCGTACATACGGCTGCCCTGCGCGCGGTCGAAGACGGTGGGCCAGCCGCGGCAGTAGCTGCGCACCTCCGACTCGAGGGTCTGGAAGACGCTGAGGTCCGGCTGGGTGATGGTCACGGCGAAATCGCTCCTCGTGCGTGGGGGGAGGGAGTGTGTCCGGGGAGTGCGGGGTCCGAAGTCCCGGGGTGCGGGTGGGCGGACCGGGATCGTGGGGGGAGTGGGAGTCAGACGGGATCGCGAGGGGAGTGGGAGTCAGACGGAGAGGGGACCGATGCGGTAGAGCACCTCGGGGTCGTGGGGCCCGTCGGGGAACTGGCCCGTCTCGAAGAGGACCTCCCTCTCGAGGGCCGCGCCGTGGCGCTCGGCGTACGAGGTGAACAGGCGCTCGGAGGCCGTGTTGCCCGGGGTGATCGTCGTCTCGATCTCGGTGACCCCGTGCTCGGCCGCGACCCGTGCCGTCAGCTCGTCCAGAAGCCGCGCCGCGAGTCCCCGCCCGCGCTGGTCGGCGTCCACAGCCACCTGCCACACCAGGAGCGTGTGCGGGCGGTCGGGCCGGAGGTAGGCGGTGACGAAGCCGACGGGCCGGCCGTCGGGGCCGCTGCGCGCCACGGCCGAGGTGCCGGCGAAATCACGGCACCACAGCAGATAGCTGTAGGAGGAGTTCAGGTCGAGTTGTCCGGAGTCCCTGGCGATGCGCCAGAGCGTGGCACCGTCCGCCACCTCCGGACGGTCGATCCGGAGCTCCTCCGGCATTTCCAGGAATTCCGCGTGCAGGTCTGCTTGTGCGGCGGTCATGCCGTTGGAACTTACCCAGCTGAATGGAAAATTGCATCGCCGAATGAGGTTACGGACGGGCGAGGCGTGTGTTATCGCGCGGGCGCGTACGGGTGGGCGAGATCAAGGTGATTACGCCGGATATGTCCCCAGAATAACGGGGCAAATGGGATGGACTGTGGAGTCGGTCACACGCATGTAATCATCACGGGATCTACTCGAAATGCGCCGCTCTGCGTTCGCAGAATCTTTGCGTTTAGGTTCCGGGAGAGCGGGCAGAAGAATATGGGTTCCTATCCGCGTGCGAATTCGATAATTGCGCGTAAAGGTCCCGGGCGCAATGCCTATTCGGTTCGCGGGCCCGGGAAGGCGGCATACTCGGGGAAGCGTGTCCCGGTTTCCGCCCCCCGGCTCGGGGAGGGGGCGGAAACCGGGGTGGACGCGGGGGCGGTGCCGCCCGCCGTCAGTCCCGCGGCCGGGCGCCCCGCCGCCTGCCGGGCCGCCGCCGGGTCCACCGTGATCCCGGACGCGCGCGGCGCGGCCCCCGGTGCGGCCAGGCTCGCCCGCACGGCCTCCCGCGTCGCGTCGGCCCCGTAGTGGTTGACCCGGATCATCTTCCGGTCCCGCAGCCAGTTGCCGAGGGTCTGGCCGCAGGGGCCGGTGATCACGTTCAGTGCCGTCGTGCCGGGACCGGCGCACCCGCGGGTCTCGCCCTCCAGTGGCAGCAGTGCCTCGCCCTGCGTGATCACGACGTTCCGCTCGGTGGACGGGAGCCGTGCCGCACGGTCCTCGATCGAGGCGAAGCGGGCGGCGCTCAGCGGCGGGAGGTCCGGGAAGGGGTACGTCGCGGCGCTGCCCTCTTCGGTCACGGGTGGGTCGCGGGGCGGATCGCAAGGCGGATCCCGGGGTAGATCGCGAAGTGGACGGAGTCGAGCGTAATCGGCGGGTGTTTCACCCTTTCGGCTGGTCGGTTCTTAGGTCGCAGGGCCCTGGAACCATCGGAATGGTTTGAGAGACCCAAACTTCTCCTTATAATCGGAACCCGCACATCACCGCACACCCCCACAGAGAGGTCCCCCGTGAAGACGCTCCTCGGGCGCCGGGCCCGCATCCTGGCCGCCATCACCGCGACGGCCGGCGCCGTGCTCGTGGCCGGCTGCACCTCGAGCGGCAGCGGCGGCAGCGCAGGCAAGTCGGCCGCCGGCGGGGTCGACCTCGTCAAGGCGGGTCAGCTCACCACCTGCACGCACCTGCCCTACCCGCCCTTCCAGTCGGAGATCAACGGCAAGGTGCAGGGCTTCGACGTCTCGCTGATCGACCTGGTCGCCAAGGACCTCGGGGTGAAGCAGCAGATCCTCGACACGCCCTTCGAGAACTTCAAGACCGGCGCGTTCCTCAATTCCGGCGAGTGCGACCTGGCCGCGGCCGGCATGACCATCACCCCCGAGCGCAAGAAGAACGTCGACTTCTCCGACCCGTACTTCGACGCCACCCAGGCCGTCCTGGTCGACGGGAAGAGCGGTGTCACCTCGCTCGCCGACCTGAAGGCCAAGGGTAAGAAGCTCGGCGCCCAGGCCCAGACCACCGGTGAGGACTACGCCAGGAAGCAGGGCTTCGACCCCATCTCCTTCGAGTCCTCCGACGCCGTCCTCAACGGCCTGCGCACCGGCCAGGTGCAGGCCGTCATCATCGACTACCCGGTCGTCCAGGGCTGGCTCAAGGACAAGGCCAACGCGAGCGCCTTCAAGGTGGTCGGCAACCTCAACACCGGCGAGCAGTACGGCTTCACGGTGAAGAAGGGCAACAAGAAGCTCCTCGCCGCCGTGAACAAGGCGATCGCCGGCGCCAAGGCCGACGGCACGTACAAGAAGCTGTACGAGCAGTGGATCGGCCCGTACAACGCCTCCGTCGCCTCCCCCTCGGCCTCATGAGCAACCCCACGGACACGGCCGTCCCCCCTGTCGCGCCGCGTAGGAAGGGGCTGACCCGGCGCCGGAGGCGCAGGCTCTCGCGCGGCCTTCAGTACACCGTCTTCGTCGCCGCCGTGATCGCTCTGGCGGTCTCGGCGGACTGGGGGCGGCTGCAGAACCAGTTCGCACAGGCGGACATCGCGAAGCAGATGTTCCCCGACGTCATCACGCTGGCGTTGAAGAACACCGTGCTCTACACCCTGTCCGGTTTTGTCGTCGGCCTGGTGCTCGGCATGGTCATCGCCCTGATGCGGCTGTCGTCCGTGGGTCCCTACCGGTGGGTCGCCGGTGTCTACATCGAGATCTTCCGCGGTCTGCCCGCGCTGTTGATCTTCATCTTCGTCGGGGTCGCCGTGCCGCTGGCCTTCCCCGGGATGGAGATCATCGGCGGCACCTACGGCAAGGTGGCCCTCGCGCTCGGTCTGGTGTCCGCCGCCTACATGGCGGAGACCATCCGCGCGGGCATCCAGGCCGTACCCAAAGGGCAGCTGGAGGCGGCCCGATCGCTCGGCTTCTCGCCCGCCCGGGCCATGGTCTCGATCGTCATCCCGCAGGCGTTCCGGATCATCCTCCCGCCGCTGACCAACGAACTGGTCCTGCTCTTCAAGGACTCCTCGCTGGTGCTGTTCCTCGGCGTCACCCTGGAGGAGCGCGAACTGTCCAAGTTCGGCCGCGACCTGGCCAGCCAGACCGCCAACTCCACCCCGATCCTGGTGGCCGGCCTGTGCTACCTGCTGGTCACGATCCCGCTCGGCTTCGTCGTACGCCGTATGGAGGCCAAGGCCCAGGAGGCCGTCAAGTGAGCCGTACCCCAGAGATCCGTATCCAGGATCTGCACAAGTCCTTCGGCGAGAACGAGGTGCTGCGCGGCATCGACCTGGAGATCGGCCAGGGCGAGGTGGTCTGCGTCATCGGCCCGTCCGGCTCCGGCAAGTCCACCCTGCTGCGCTGTGTGAACCTCCTGGAGGAGCCCACCCGGGGGCAGGTCTTCGTCGGCGGCACCGAGCTGACCGACCCCGACGTGGACATCGACGCCGCACGCCGCCGCATCGGCATGGTGTTCCAGCAGTTCAACCTGTTCCCGCACCTCACAGTGACCGAGAACCTCACCCTGCCGCAGCGCCGCGTCCTCAAGCGGGACAAGGCGCAGGCCGCGCGGATCGCCGCCGAGAACCTGGGCCGCGTGGGCCTCGCCGAGAAGGCGGACGCCTACCCCTCCTCCCTCTCCGGCGGCCAGCAGCAGCGGGTGGCGATCGCCCGCGCGCTCGCCATGGGCCCCGAGGTGATGCTCTTCGACGAGCCGACCTCCGCGCTCGACCCCGAGCTGGTGGGCGATGTCCTCGCCGTGATGCGAATGCTCGCCGACGAGGGCATGACGATGATGGTCGTCACCCACGAGATGTCCTTCGCCCGGGAGGTCGCCGACCGGGTCGTCTTCATGGACGGCGGGGTGGTCGTCGAGGACGGCACCCCCGACGAGGTCATCGGCGCCCCCCGGCACGAGCGCACCCGCCACTTCCTCGCCCGGCTGCTCGACCCCGCGATGGTCGAGGTGCAGGAGGGGACCTCCGCCCGGGCGGGTGGGAAGGCCTAGCGGGCGGACCAGGGAGCGGGACTAGGGTGCGGTACATGAGCGATCACGCGGTACTGCACGTGAAGGGGCGGGTGCTCGTCGGACCGGAGGAGGCCCGGGACGAGCTGTGGGTGGTCGACGGCCGGATCTCCTACGACCGGCCGTCCGGGGCCCGGGACGTCCGTACCGTCGAGGGCTGGGCGCTGCCCGGTCTCGTCGACGCGCACTGCCATGTCGGCCTCGACACCCATGGACCGGTCTCCGAGGACGTCGCCGAGAAGCAGGCGCTGACCGACCGGGACGCCGGCACCCTGCTGATCCGTGACGCGGGCTCCCCGTCGGACACCCGCTGGATCGACGACCGTGACGACCTGCCGAAGATCATCCGGGCCGGCCGGCACATCGCGCGCACCCGCCGCTACATCCGCAACTACGCCTGGGAGATCGAACCCGAGGACCTGGTCGCCTATGTCGCCCAGGAGGCCCGGCGCGGCGACGGCTGGGTCAAGCTCGTCGGCGACTGGATCGACCGGGACGCCGGGGACCTGACCGCCTGCTGGCCGCGCGAGGCGGTCCAGGCGGCGATCGAGGAGGCGCACCGGCTGGGGGCGCGGGTCACCGCGCACTGTTTCGCGGAGGATTCGCTGCGCGATCTGGTGGAGGCGGGCATCGACTGCATCGAGCACGCCACGGGCCTCACGGAGGAGACGATCCCGCTGTTCGCGGAGCGGGGCGTCGCCATCGTCCCGACCCTGGTGAACATCGCGACCTTCCCGCGGCTCGCCCGGGGCGGGGAGACGAAGTTCCCGCGCTGGTCGGCCCATATGCGGCGGCTGCACGAGCGGCGCTACGACACCGTGCGCGCCGCGTACGACGCCGGGATCCCGGTGTACGTCGGCACCGACGCGGGCGGTTCGCTGGCGCATGGTCTGGTGGCCGGCGAGGTGGCCGAGCTGGTGACCGCGGGCATCCCGCCGGTGGCGGCCCTGTCCGCTACCACCTGGGGCGCCCGGAGCTGGCTGGGCCGGCCCGGCCTTCAGGAGGGGGCGGCGGCGGACCTCGTGGTGTACGAGGCGGATCCCCGCGCCGATGTCCGGGTGCTGGCGTCGCCGCGGCGTGTGGTGCTGAACGGGCGCATCGTCGGCTAGGCGCCTCGGCGCAGCGAGGACGCGCGCCTCCCTCGCGCCCCCGGTGTGGGGGATGTCCGGGGGGCGCGGGGGAACAGGCGTGCCGCCAGTTTCGAAAGAATGAGCGAAACGTCCCCGATGGGGTGAAGTGGTGCCGTATCGCTGACGGTGTGCTCCCGAGGCCGCGATTCTTTCCGGGTCCCAAGCCTGACTCTCCTGGGGGTCCCACCCGTGAACGGCACCACTTCCCGCCGGCCCGGCCGCCGACTGGCCACCGTCGCACTGGCCACCGCCCTGGCCGCCGGTCCCACCGTGCTCGCCGGCGCCGGTTCCGCCGGCGCCACCGAGAACCATGGGCGGGCGAGCGCCGCCGTCCTGCGCACCGGCCTCGAGGTGTCCCTGCTCAAGAAGACCGTGCACGTGCCGCTCACCGTCTCCCTCAACGCCGTCGAGGCGCCGGCCGGCGCGCACCGGACCGCGCTGTCGGCCCGTCTCGACGGCGTCGACGGCGGACGGCCGTTCCAGGTGCTCACCGCCGATGTCGCCACGGCGAGCGCCTCGGTGTCCGCGACCAAGGCGGAGGGCTCCGCCCGCCTGGCCCACGCACGGGTCCATGTGCCCGGGCTGCCCCTGCTGTCCCTGATCGAGGTCGACGGCGTCACCTCCAAGGCCGTGTGCGAGGCCGGGAGGAAGCCGGTCGCCTCGGCGAACCTGCTCGGCGCGGTGACCGTGCTCGGCCGGAAGGTGAGGGTGACCGCGGGCGGCCCCTCGGACGTCAAGGTGCCGGGCGTCGGCGAGGTACGGCTGGAGGTGTCGCCGACCGGCACGACCGCGCGCACGGCGGCCGCCGCCGCGCTGCGGCTGACGGTGACCGTGAACCCGCTGAAGCTCAACGTGGCTCAGGTACAGGGGACGCTGACGCTGGCAGGCGCCTCCTGCGCGGCGCCGGGGGCCCCTGCCACGGCGGGCGGCGCACCCACACCCGCGGCACCCACCGAGGACGGCGGCGCACCGGCGGCCCCCACCGCCACCGGCACCCATCCCGCCGAGGATCTGAGGCCGCAGGCGGCGCCCGTGAAGAAGTCCGGGCTCGCGGAGACCGGGGCGAGCGCGGTGACCCCGTACGTCCTGGGCGGGGCGGTCGTACTGCTTGTGGCGGGCGGGGGAGCGGTGGGACTGGCGCGCCGCCGCCGCGGCTGAGCTCAGGCCGGCGCCGGCCCGTCCGGCGCCGGCCTCACCGCCCCGCCAGCGTCACCGCACGGTCCAGGGCCTGCACGAAGCGGTTCACCGTCGCCCGGTCCCGTACCGCGAGCCGCAGCCACTCCTCGTTCAGGCCCGGGAACGTGTCCCCGCGCCGCACCGCGAAGCCGAGGTCCCGCAGATGGCGGCGCACCGTCGCCGCCCGCGCCAGACGGACCAGCACGAACGGGCCCTCGGCCGGCTCGACCACCTGCAGTCCGTCGGGCCCGAACTCCCGCAGCCCCGCGACCAGATGGGCCCGGTCCGCCGCCACCCGGTGCGCCGCGTGAGCCGCCTCCGCCAGCGCCCGGGGCGACACACAGGCCTCGGCCGCCACGAGCGCGGGCGTGGACACCGGCCACAGCGGCTGCGCCCGTTCCAGTTCGGCGATCGTCTCCGGCTCGGCCAGGACATAGCCGACGCGCAGTCCCGCCAGGCCCCAGGTCTTGGTCAGGCTGCGCAGGACCACCAGACCGGGCACGTCCGTGCGGCCCGCCAGCGCCTCCCGCTCGCCGGGCACCGCGTCCATGAACGCCTCGTCGACCACCAACGTGCGCCCCGGGCGGGCCAGTTCGATGATCGAGGCCGCCGGGTGCAGCACCGACGTCGGGTTCGTCGGATTGCCGATCAGCACCAGGTCCGCGTCCTCCGGCACCAGCGACACATCCAGCCGGAAGCCGTCCAGCTGCCGCAGCAGGACCCGGCCCACCGCATACCCCGCGTCCCGCAGGGCCGCCTCCGGCTCGGTGAACTGCGGGTGCACCACCACCGGTTGACGCACCTTCAGAGCCCGTGCGAGCAGGACGAACGCCTCGGCCGCGCCCGCCGTGAGCAGCACCCGCCCGGTGGGCAGGCCGTGCCGCGCCGCGACCGCCGCGCGGGCGGCCCGGCCGTCGGGGTACGCCGCGAGCCCGTCCAGCGACCCGGCGATCACCTCGCGCAGCCATCCCGGGGGCGTGTCCGCGCGCACGTTCACCGCGAGGTCGGTCAGCGCCGCCCCGTCGTCACGCACCTCGGCATCCCCGTGGTGCCGCAGATCGTGCGGGCCGCCGTCGTGGTCAGTGTGCATGGGAGTGGGTGTGCCCACCGTGGTGGTGGTGATGCCCATGACCATGGTGGTCGCCGTCGTCGTCGGGGTGGAAGTGCGGCTGCTGTGGCAGCCCCACCTTGTCCTCGAAGCCCGGCAGCGCGATCCGGTACACACACGAGTCGCAGTTCATGCGCAGATCCCCCCGCACCGCCTCCTGGTACCGCTCCATCACCAGGTCGAGCAGCTCCGGCTCCGGCCCTATGACATCCGCCGAGCGCACCTCGACGTCCGGATGCGCCGCCGCCCAGCCCTCGGCCTGCTGCCGCACCCGGTCCGGCAGGATGCCCGTGAACAGGAAGTACGGCAGGACGACGATCCGCCTGGCGCCCAGCCTCGCGCACCGGTCGAGGCCGCTCGGCACATCCGGCGCCGCCAGTGACACGAACGCCGTCTCCACGCCCGCGTAACCCCGCCCCTCCCACAGCAGCCGCGCCGCCTTGTACACCTCGGCGTTGGCGTCGGGGTCGGTGGAGCCGCGGCCCACCAGCAGCACGGTCACCTCGGCCCGGTCCTCGGGCGCGCGGGCGGAGCCGCCCAGGGCCTCGTCGAGCCGCCGCTCCAGGACCGACAGCAGCGCGGGGTGCGGGCCGAGCGGGCGGCCGTAGGTGTACGAGATCCCCGGGTGCCGCTCCCTCTCGCGGGCCAGTGCCGCCGGGATGTCACCCTTGGCGTGCCCGGCGGACACCAGCATCAGCGGTACGGCGGCGAACCGGCGCACCCCCCGCTCCACCAGCTCGGCCACCGCCTCGCCCAGCGGCGGCGGCGACAGCTCGATGAAGCCGCCCGCGACGGGCAGTTCGGGGTGGCGGCGCCCCAGCTCCCGCACGAAGGCGCGGAACGCCTCGGCTCCGGCCTCGTCCCGGGTGCCATGGCCGGCGATGAGCAGGGCGGGCGGCGGGATGGTCACAGGGTCTCCTTCGACGTGGGGTGGTACAGCAGGGCGTTGAGCGCGGCGGCGGCGACCGCCGAACCGCCCTTCTCGGACACGTTGCTCACGGCGGGCAGCCCGCTCTCGCGCAGCGCGGCCTTTGACTCGGCCGCGCCGACGAAGCCGACGGGCAGACCGATGACGAGCGCGGGGGAGGCGTCCAGGGTCAGCAGCTCCTCCAGGGCGGTCGGCGCACAGCCGATCACCCAGAGCGCTCCGGGACCCACCTCCTCGTAGGCCAGCCGGACCGCATGCGCCGAACGCGTCATCCCGGGGCCGGACCTGGCGTCCTTCAGCCGGCAGACGGTCTCGCGCCGGGTGATCCCGGCGGCCACCATCTCCACGTCCACGACCACCGGCGCCCCGTCGTGCAGTGCGGCGTGCGCCCTGACCAGCTCGGCCTCGTCCATCACGAGATCGCTCGCGTACTCCGGATCGGCGGCCGAGTGGATGACCCGCTCCACCACCGCCCGCGTCAGCGGAGGAAAGTGCGAGGTGTCCAGGCGGGCGCGCAGCCGCCGGAACGACTCCTGCTCGATCGGGTGGACCACACGGTTCACCGGGACTCCTCCTGCCAGCGGTAGCCGCGCGGCGTCACCATGCGCCCCGCGATCTCACGGGTCGCCGTGTTGCCCACGGTCACGACCGTCATCATGTCGACCGTCGCCGGGTCGAGACCGGCCAGGGTCGTCACCAGGCTCGACTCGTCCGGGCGGGACGCGTTCCGTACGACACCGACCGGCGTCGTCGGCGCCCTGTGCACGGCGAGGAGCGCGAGCGCCTTGGGCAGCTGCCAGTCCCGGCCCCGGCTGCGCGGGTTGTAGAAGGTCACGACGAGATCCGCCTCGGCCGCGGCCCGCACTCGCCGCTCGATGACCTCCCAGGGGGTGTGCAGATCGGAGAGGCTGATCGACACATGGTCGTGGCCCAGGGGCGCGCCGAGGATCGCCCCGGCCGCGAGCGCCGCCGTGACCCCGGGCACCCCGATCACGTCGATGTCGTCGGACGCCTCGGCCAGCGCGGGCGACGCCATCGCGTACACCCCGGCGTCACCGCTGCCGATCAGCGCCACCGCGTGGCCCTTGCGGGCCTGAGCGACCGCCGTGCGCGCCCGCTCCTCCTCGGCGCCGAGCCCCGACTCCAGGACCCGGGTCCCGGGACGCAGCAGATCGCGGATCTGGTCGACGTACTGGTCGAGTCCGACCAGTACCGACGCGCGCCGCAACTCCGCCTTCGCGCGCGGCGTCAGCAGGTCCCGGGCACCGGGGCCGAGGCCCACGACGGCGAGCCGCCCGCGTCCCGGCCTGCGGACGACGGCACAGGTCGCCCTCGCCGGACTCCCGGCCGACCGGCGCTTGGGGACCAGGAGTTCACCGCCCTGCGCCAGTGCGGCGGCCTCCGCGACGGACGGCGTGCCGACCGCGGCGAGCGGGGCGTCGGAGGGGTTGGGCACCTCGACCTTCGCCAACTCCTCGGCGGGATACGTCACCACGGGCACGCCGAGCCGCTCGGCCGCCGCCAGGATGCCGGGCTCGCCGGCCTTGGCGTCGACGGTGACGAGCGCGGCGAGTGACGCGGCGCTCAGCCCGGCCTCCCGCAGCGTGCCCTCGACGAGTTCCAGGACCTCGTCGGCGGGAGCGCCCCGGGAGGCGCCGACGCCGGCGACCAGGGACGGCGGCCGCAGCACCACCTCACGCTCGGCGGGCGCGACGGCCCGGTCCGTGACCCGGATCGTGTACGACCCCTCCGAGGCCAGGGGCAGCGGTGGCAGCGGCCAGCTCACGTCCGCAGCCAGGGCCACCGGTTCCCCGTCGAGCAGCGCCCGCGAGACCCCGGCGACATCGCCCTCGGCCGGCCACCCGAGCGTGTCGAGGCCGGGCACTCCCACCGCGTCCGTCGCGGTCGTCACCACGGGCCCGGCCCCCAGCACCTCGCCCACGGCACAGGCGAGTTCATTGGCCCCGCCCGCGTGCCCACCGACCAGGGAGACCGCGAACCGCCCGCCCTCGTCGACGCACACCACTCCCGGGTCGGACACCTTGTCCCCCAGCAGCGGGGCGATCAGCCGGACCACCGCCCCGGTCGCCAGGAAGCACACAAGCTGCTCGCACTCCGCGAACGCGGCTCGTACGGCATCCCCGACCGGGCCGTCGTACACCCGCGTCCGGCCGGGCCAGGCAGCCGCCAGGCGGTCCCGCGCAGCCGCCCCCGCCGCGGTGGCGGAAATGAGGCCGATCACTGAGCAACTCCTTCGGTACGCGCCGGAGGCCGCGTGCCCCACAGCAGAAAAACAGGGTTGGTCGCCGAGAGCCGGGTCACGTCCCCCGGCAGCGGTGCGAGCCGTGACGACTGCAACAGCACGCCGTCGCAGCCGAACCCGGCCGCGACGAGCGCCTCGCGCGCCGCCGGGACGCGGTCGAGTGCGGCCATGGCGATCACCACCGCCCGCCGGGCCCGCCGCGCGCACGCGGTCACGATGGCGGGCAGCTCGCGTCCGCCGCCCCCGATGAACACGGCGTCGGGCTCGTCCAGACCGGCCAGCGCGTCCGGCGCGGCGCCGTGCACCACCTGGACGTCGACGCCGTGCGCCTCGGCGTTGGCGCGGATCCGGGCGACCCCGTCCGCCGTCTTCTCGACCGCGGTGACGGCCGCACCGAGCCGTGCGCACTCCACGGCCACCGACCCGGAGCCCGCGCCGACGTCCCAGACCAGATCGCCGAGGCGCGGCCCCAGCCGGGCCAGCGCCAGCGCACGGACCTCGAACTTGGTGATCATCGAGTCGCGGTGGGCGAACGCGCGCTCCTCCAGGGCCCAGGCGACCGGGCCGGGTGGCGGCCCCGCCAGCGTGCGGACCGGCCCGAGTGCCGCCGCCGGATCCAGGCAGAGCACCACGCTGACCGCCGCGCCCCAGTCACGCCCCGCGGCCTCGGCGGGCGTCACCCGCTCCACGCGCTCGTGCTCCGGATCGCCGAGCGCGCTCGCCACGACGAGGACCCGCTCGGCGGGTCCGCCGGCGAGCGCCGTCCCCAGCTCGGCGGGACCGGCCCCCGGACCGGTCAGCACGGCGACCTTCGGCCGCGCCCGGCACACCTGCACCGCCGTCCGCAGCGCGCGGCCGTGCGCGCTCACCACCACCGCGTCGTCCCACGGCAGCCCGAGCCGCGCGAAGGCGGCGGCCACGGAGGAGACACCCGGCCGCACCTCCAGCCGCTCGGGCCCGAACCGTTCGGCCAGCGCGCGGACGATCCCGAAGAAGGCGGGGTCCCCGGAGGCGAGCACCGCGACCCGCCGCCCCTTGTCGAGACAGCGCTCGATCGCGTCGAGGGCGGGCCCCAGCGGCCCGAGGACGATCCGCTCCGCCTCCTTCGGCAGCCGGGCGGCCGCCAGATGCCGCCGGGCGCCCACCACCAGGTCCGCCCCGGCGACCGCCTCGGCGGGGAGGGGCGCTCCCGTGCCCGTACCGACGACCGTGATCATGTGCTCGCACCCTGGGAGCGCAGCGCCTTGCGGGCCTCGGGGTCGGCCTTGCGGTAGCCGTGGAAGTGACCGGGGTGGTACAGATGCGAGCGGGTGCCGTGCGCGTCGAGCGCCGGGCCGACCAGGAACAGCGTGTGCTTCCACAGCTTGTGCTCCTTGACGGTCTCCTCCAGCGTGCCGAGGGTGCACTTCACCATCAGCTCCTCCGGCCAGGTCGCCTGGTACGCGACCACGACCGGGGTGCTCGTCGGATAGCCGCCCTCCAGCAGCTCCCGCACCAGCTGGCCGCTGCGGGCCGCCGACAGGAAGATCGCCATCGTGGTGCCGTGCCGGGCGAACTCGCGCACCTCCTCCCCGGGCGGCATCGGCGTCTTGCCGCCGCCGAGCCGGGTCAGCACCACGGACTGGGCGACCTCGGGGATCGTCAGCTCCCGCCGCGCGAGCGCGGCGACGGCGGAGAAGGCGGAGACACCCGGGACGACCTCGGTCTCGATGCCGATCCCGGCACACCGGTCGAGCTGCTCCTGCGTGCCGCCCCACAGGGCCGGATCGCCGGAGTGGATGCGGGCCACCCGCAGGCCCCGCGCGTGGGCCCGCTCGTACACGGCGACGACGCCCTCCAGGGACATGGCCGCCGAGTCCAGGATCTCGGCGCCCTCGCGCGCGTGCTCGAGGACCTCCGCCTGCACCAGGCTGGCCGCCCAGATCACGATGTCGGCCTCGGCGATGGCGCGCGCGGCACGGAACGTCAGCAGATCGGCGGCGCCGGGGCCGGCGCCGACGAAGGTCACCTTGCCGGTGGGGACATCGGCCATGGGAATCGGTCCTCTCCTACGGAAACTCGGGCGGTGTGGAACACGGGTGCGCACGCGGCCGCTCCTCCGGCGCGCACCGGGGGCGACCGGACGGCGAAGGATCCGGGCTGTGCCCCGCGGTCAACGACCCCGCTGCCGCCGTGCACGGTCGCGGGCGGGGCGGCCGGCCCGCGGCCGGTGTACCGTCCGGGCCGGTCCGCCGCCGATCAAAGCTTCCCGCCGCGGGTGCCGTCGCGCGGGGCCGGCGAGATGAGGGTGGACAGATAGGGCAGCGGACCCTGCTCGAGGTCCGTGGCCGGCCGGACGGTCTCCTCCGGCAGCCCCAGCGACGCCCCCCACACGGCGTCGTCGATGCGCCCGGTCTCACGCAGCGCCTCGGCCACCTCGTGCGCCTGCCGCCCGAACTTGTAGGCCACGACCGTCCCCGGACCGCCGAGGGCGTCCTTGAGCAGCGCGGAACCCGCCGTGACGGGCACGAGCGTGAGCGGCTCGGTGCCCTCGGTCAGCACCGCCCCCGACCGCGCGGCGAGGTCCTGCATGGCGGTGATGCCGGGCACGGTGTCGATGCGGGTGCCCGGCAGCGACTCCTGCACGGTGTGCGCGAGGTAGGTGAACGTGGAGTACACGTTGGGGTCGCCGATGGTGGCGAAGGCGACGGCGGAATGCCGCCGGAGCAGCCCGGCCACGCGCTCCCCGGCCGCGTCCCAGGCCGCCTCGCGCCGCGCCCGGTCACTGCGCTCGTTGAGCGCGAACACCACGCGGACGACCTTCTCCTCGGGCACGTAGTGCAGCACGGTCGCCTCGGCGCGCCCGCGCTCCCCGCCGTCCTTCCCGTCGGCGTCGCCCATCACGGGTACGACGACGACGTCGGCCTCCCGCAGCGCGTTGACGCCCTTGACGGTCACCAGCTCGGGGTCGCCGGGGCCCACCCCGACTCCGATCAGCCTGCTGCTCATGACGTCCGGCACCTCTCCACGAACCGACGGGCCGCCCCGGGCGCGGCGGCCCAGTGCGTGTGCAGATAACTGGCGTGCACACCCTGCTGTACGAAACCTTCGACGCGCCGCCCGGGAGCGCGTACGCCCCAGGCGGGAGCCGCCCCCGCCGCGGGGTCCACCACGGTCCGGTGGAACTCATGGCCCCGCATCCGTGTCCCGGCCGCGGCGAGGACACTGTCGCTCACGGCCACCGCGTCCCGGTAGCCGAGGGTCAGCCGTTCGCTCATCCGGGCGCTCGCGTCGAGCACCCCGCACATGGGCCGGCCGTCCAACTCCCGGCACAGGTACAGCAGTCCGGCGCACTCGGCCGCGACCGGACCGCCGCCGAGGGCCAGCTCGGCGACCGCCTTGCGCAGGGGCTCGTTCGCGGACAGCTCGGCGGCGTACACCTCCGGGAAGCCGCCGCCGACGACCAGCCCCGCCGTGCCGTCCGGCAGCCGCTCGTCCCGCAGGGGGTCGAAGACGACGACGTCGGCCCCCGCGGCGGTGAGCAGTTCGGTGTGCTCGGCGTAGGAGAACGTGAAGGCGGGGCCGCCGGCCACGGCGACCACCCGCCGCGCGCCGGTGGCGCACACCGGCGGTTCCCAGGGTTCATCCGGCAGCGCACCGGCGCTCCGCGCCAGCGCCCACAGCGCGTCCAGGTCACAGCCCCGGCGCACCTGCGCGGCCATGGCGGCGACCGCCTCGGCCGCCTCCGCCCGCCGCTCGGCCACCGGTATCAGCCCCAGGTGCCGCGACGGCGTGTCCACCCGGGCAACCCTGCGCAGCACCCCCAGCACGGGCACCCCGGACGCGTCCAGGGCGTCCCGCAGCAGTTCCTCGTGCCGGTCGGAGGCGACCTTGTTCAGGATCACGCCCCCGATCCGCACCCGCGGGTCCCAGGACGCGAACCCGTGCACCAGCGCCGCCACCGACCGCGACTGCGAGGACGCGTCGACGACCAGGACCACCGGGGCCCTCAGTGCCTGCGCCACCTGCGCCGTCGACGCCAGCTCCCCTTCTCCGGCGGCCCCGTCGTACAGCCCCATCACACCCTCGACCACGGCCAGGTCGCAGCCGCGCGCGCCGTGCAGGAACAACGGAGCGATCAACTCCGGCCCGCACAGATACGCGTCGAGGTTCCGTCCCGCGCGCCCGGCCGCGAGCGCGTGATAGCCGGGGTCGATGTAGTCGGGCCCCACCTTGTGCGGGGACACGGCGAGCCCCCGCTCGGCGAACGCCGCCATCAGGCCTGTGGCCACGGTGGTCTTGCCGCTGCCCGAGGAGGGCGCGGCGACGACCAGCCGGGGGACGGAGGGGGAGGACATCACCACTCGATGCCCTTCTGGCCCTTCTGGCCCACGTCCATCGGGTGCTTCACCTTGGACATGTCGGTCACCAGGTCGGCGAACTCCACCAGCTTCTCGGGCGCGTTCCGCCCGGTGATCACCACATGCTGGGTGCCGGGGCGGTTCCGCAGCACCTCGACGACCTCGTCGGTGTCGACCCAGCCCCAGTGCATCGGGTACGCGAACTCGTCCAGCACATACAGCCGGTACGTCTCGGCCGCCAGGTCACGCTTGACCTGCTCCCAGCCCTCCCGGGCCTTCTCCTCGTTGTCCATCTGATCGTCGCGCTGCACCCACGACCAGCCCTCGCCCATCTTGTGCCAGTCGACGGTCCCGCCCTGCCCGGACGCCCCCAGCACCCGCAGCGCGTTCTCCTCGCCGACCTTCCACTTGGCCGACTTGACGAACTGGAACACCCCGATCGGCCAGCCCTGGTTCCAGGCGCGCAGCGCGAGCCCGAAGGCGGCGGTCGACTTCCCCTTGCCGACGCCCGTGTGCACGACGACGAGCGGGCGGTTGCGGCGCTGACGGGTCGTCAGTCCGTCGTCCGGTACGACACTCGGCTGCCCCTGCGGCATTACGCGGCCCTCCTTACGGTCCCCTGCGTCCCCTGCACATTCCGTACGAGCCCGGCGATGCTGTCCGCGCGCAGCTCGTCCAGCGTCACCGCCGTACCACCCAGCTCCTCGGCGAGCCGCCCGGCGAGACCCAGCCGCACCGGCCCCGACTCGCAGTCGACGACCACGGACGCGATGCCCTCGGCGGACAGCAAGGAGGCCGCCCGCCCCGCGAGCGCCACCGGTTCGGCGCCCCCGGTGGCCCGCCCGTCGGTCACCACCACGACCAGGGCGCGCCGCGCGGGATCCCGCAGCCGCTCGACCCGCAGCACGTCATGGGCCTTGAGCAGCCCGGCGGCCAGCGGCGTCCGGCCGCCCGTCGGCAGCGACTGAAGCCGCGCCGCCGCCGCGTCCACCGACGACGTCGGCGGCAGCGCCACCTCGGCCGCCGTGCCCCGGAAGGTCACGAGCCCCACCTTGTCCCGCCGCTGGTAGGCGTCGAGCAGCAGCGACAGCACGGCGCCCTTGACGGCGCCCATCCGCTGCCGGGCCGCCATCGACCCGGAGGCGTCGACCACGAACAGCACGAGATTGCCCTCCCGCCCCTCCCGCGCCGCCTGCCGCAGATCGTCCCGGCGCACCACGAGCCCGGGCCCCGAGCGCCCCCGCGCCCGCTGGTGCGGCGCCGCGGCCCGCACGGTGGCCGCGAGGTGCAGCCTGGTCAGCGCGCCCTGAGGCCGCCGGGCCCCGGTGGTGCGCCCGTGCTCGGTGCGCGCCCGCGAGCGCCGTCCCGCGGCGCCGTCGCCGAGCCCCGGCACGGTCAGCACCTTGGCGCGGAAGGGCTCACCCGCCCGCACGGCCTGCTGTTCCCCGGCCCCCGAGGACTGCGGCTGTCCGCTCTCCCCGGCCTCGGGACGCGCGGCGGTGTCACCGCCGCCCTGGGGACCGTCGTCCGGAGCGGGCTGCCCTCCCCCGCCGCCGGGGCCGTCCGGACCCGGGTCGTCGTCCTCGTTCCCGCCCCCGAACTGCTCCAGCGTCTCGTCGAGCTTGTCCTCGTCGAGCCCCGGCGCGTCGAAGGGGTTGCGGCGCCTGCGATGCGGCAGCGCCAGCAGGGCGGCCTGCCGCACGTCCTCCGCGAGCACTTCGGTCCGCCCGGCCCACGCGGCCAGCGCGGTGGCCGTGCGCGCCATCACGATGTCGGCCCGCATGCCGTCCACCTCGAACGCGGCGCAGGTCGCCGCGATCTGCCGCAGCGCCCCGTCCCCGAGCCGCACGGACGGCAGCAGCTCCCTGGCCGCCACGATCCGCGCCCGTACGGCGGCCTCCTCCTCGGCCCAGCGCGCCGCGAAACCCTGGGGGTCGTCGTCGTAGGCGAGCCGCCGCCGTACGACCTCCACGCGCTGGTCGGGCTCCCGCGAGGCGGACACCTCGACCGTCAGCCCGAACCGGTCGAGCAACTGCGGCCGCAGCTCGCCCTCCTCCGGGTTCATGGTGCCGACGAGCAGGAAACGGGCGGCGTGCCGTACGGAGACGCCCTCGCGCTCGACGTACGAGGCGCCCATGGCGGCCGCGTCGAGCAGCAGGTCGACCAGGTGGTCGTGGAGGAGGTTGACCTCGTCGACGTAGAGGATCCCGCGGTGCGCCCGCGCCAGGAGCCCCGGCTCGAAACTCTTCACGCCCTCGGCCAGCGCGCGTTCGATGTCGAGGGCTCCGACGAGCCGGTCCTCGGAGGCGCCGACGGGGAGTTCGACCATGCGGGAGGGCCGGCGGGCGCCTGGCGCCGCCTCGTGCGGCCCGTCGGGACAGGCCGGGTCGGGTGCGGCGGGGTCACAGGAGAACCGGCATCCGACGACGACGTCCACCTGCGGCAGCAGCGCCGACAGCGCCCTGACCGCCGTGGACTTGGCGGTGCCCTTCTCGCCGCGTACCAGCACTCCGCCGACCGCCGGCGACACGGCGTTCAGCAGCAGCGCGAGCCGCAGATCGTCCTGGCCGACGACGGCCGTGAACGGAAACGGGGTACTCACTTCTCGTCGCCCTCCAAGTCGCCCTCCAGCTCCAGATAGGTCGCGCGCAGCCGCTCCAGCGTGTCCGCGTCCGGCTCGGCCCACAGGCCGCGGTCGGCGGCCTCCAGCAGGCGCTCGGTGATGCCGCGCAGCGCCCACGGGTTGGACTTCTTCATGAAGTCGCGGTTCTCGGCGTCGAAGACGTACTCCGCGCTGAGCTTCTCGTACATCCAGTCGTCGACGACTCCGGCCGTGGCGTCGTAGCCGAACAGGTAGTCGACGGTCGCCGCCATCTCGAAGGCGCCCTTGTAGCCGTGGCGCCGCATGGCCGCCATCCAGCGCGGGTTGACCACGCGGGCGCGGAAGACGCGATGGGTCTCCTCGCCCAGGGTGCGGGTCTTCACCTGGTCGGGCACGGCCGAGTCTCCGACGTACGCCTCGGGGGACGCACCGGTCAGATGCCTCACCATCGCGACCATGCCGCCGTGGTACTGGAAGTAGTCGTCCGCGTCGACGAGGTCGTGCTCACGGGTGTCCACGTTC
This sequence comes from Streptomyces sp. NPDC093261, assembly GCF_044753645.1. Lineage (NCBI taxonomy): Bacteria > Bacillati > Actinomycetota > Actinomycetes > Kitasatosporales > Streptomycetaceae > Streptomyces > Streptomyces sp. NPDC093261. The sequence continues at coordinate 65,286 of NZ_JBIVNO010000001.1, read as the reverse complement.
TTCGCCGCCACGGCGATCCGCCGGAACGCGGTCTCCATGTCCCCGCGCGCCGCCCGCCCGTCGAGCCCGCGCCCGTAGGCGTAGCCGCCCCACACCGCGTACACCTCGGCGAGGTCGGCGTCGGAGCGCCAGTTGCGGGCGTCGATCAGCGGCAGCAGACCGGCGCCGTACGCGCCCGGCTTGGAGCCGAAGACACGGGCCGTCGCGCGCCGCCGGTCGCCGTGCTCGGCGGTGTCCTCGTCGGCGTGGGCGCGGACGAAGTTCTGCTCGACGGGCTCGTCCAGCTCGGCGACGGCGCGTACGGCGTCGTCGATGAGGCCGACCACATGGGGGAAGGCGTCCCGGAAGAAGCCGGAGATGCGCACCGTGACATCGATCCGGGGACGGCCCAGCTCCGCCAGGGGCATCACCTGGAAACCGGTCACCCGGCGCGAGGCGTCGTCCCAGACCGGGCGGCAGCCGAGCAGTGCGAGGATCTCGGCGATGTCGTCGCCCTGGGTGCGCATGGCCGACGTGCCCCAGACGGTGAGACCGACGGACCGGGGGTACTCGCCGGTGTCCTGGAGGTACCGCGCGACCAGCGAGTCGGCCAGCGACTGCCCGACCTCCCAGCTCAGCCTCGACGGAATGGCCTTGGGGTCGACGGAGTAGAAGTTCCGGCCGGTCGGCAGCACGTTGACGAGACCGCGGGTCGGGGAGCCGGAGGGACCGGCCGGGACGTAACCGCCGTCGAGCGCCTTGAGGATGTGGCCGATCTCGTCGGTGGTGCGGGCGAGCCGGGGCACGACCTCGGTGCAGGCGAACTCCAGGACGGCCACGGCGTCCGGCAGTTCGGTGCCCAGGACCTCACGCACCAGCGCGGGCGCGGCGGGCGCGTCCCAGGCACGCTCCTCCATGCCCTCCGCGATCCGCCGGCACAGCTGCTCCAGCAGGTCGATGGCGTCGGCGGCACTCCGGGAGGGACCGTCCACCAGATCCGTCAGCTCCGCCGGCACCTTCACCGGCGCGCCCGGCTCGGCGAGCAGCTCCTTCTCCACCAGCCCGAAGTGCTCGGCGAGCGAGGCCCGCAGCCCCGGCAGGGCGTTCGCCTGCCCGCCCCACACCTGCGAGGCGCGCAGCACGGCGAGCACGAGGTTCACCCGCGGCTCGCCGACCGGACCGCCGCCCAGGATGTGCAGGCCGTCGCGGATCTGCACATCCTTGATCTCGCACAGATAGCCGTCGATGTGCATGACGAACTCGTCGAAGTCGTCGCCCTCCGGCTGCTCGTCCACATGCAGGTCGTGGTGCAGCTCCGCGGCCTTCACCAGGGTCCAGATCTGAGCCCGTACGGCGGGCGCCTTGGCCGGGTCCAGATCGGAGACGAGCGCGTACTCGTCGAGGAGCTGCTCCAGCTTGGCCAGGTCGCCGTAGGTGTCGGCGCGCGCCATCGGCGGCACGAGGTGGTCGACGACCGTGGCGTGCCCGCGCCGCTTGGCCTGGGTGCCCTCGCCGGGGTCGTTGACGATGAACGGGTAGATCAGGGGCAGCTCGCCGAGGACGGCGTCCGGGGCGCACCCGCGCGACAGCCCGAGGCCCTTGCCCGGCAGCCACTCCATGGTGCCGTGCTTGCCCATGTGCACGATCGCGTCGGCGCCGAACGAGTTCTCCAGCCACCTGTACGCCGCCATGTAGTGGTGCGACGGCGGCATGTCGGGGGCGTGGTAGATCGCGATCGGGTTCTCGCCGAAGCCGCGCGGCGGCTGGATCATCACGACGACGTTCCCGAACCGCAAAGAGGCGAGGACGATGTCGTCGCCGTCGACGTACAGCGAGCCCGGCGGCTCGCCCCACGCCCGAACCATCGCGTCCCGCAGCTCGGGGTCGAGCGTGTCGAACCACGCCCGGTAGTCGGCCAGTGGCACCCGCGCGGGCGCGGCGGCGAGCTGGTCCTCCGTCAGCCACTCCACATCGTGGCCGCCGGCCTCGATGAGCCGGTGGATCAGCTCGTCGCCGCCCGCCGGGTACTCGGTGAGGCCGTACCCGGCGTCCCGGAGCGCGTCCAGCACGCGGACCGCCGACGCGGGCGTGTCCAGGCCGACCGCGTTGCCGACCCGTGAGTGCTTGGTCGGGTAGGCGGTGAAGACGAGCGCGAGCTTCTTCTCGGCGTTCGGCGTGTGCTTCAGCCGGGCATGCCGTACGGCGATTCCGGCGACGCGCCCGGCCCGCTCCGGGTCGGCCACATACACCGGCACCTCGTCCGGGCCCTGCTCCTTGAAGGAGAAGGGGACCGTGACGAGGCGGCCGTCGAACTCCGGGATCGCCACCTGCATCGCCGCGTCCATGGGCGAGAGGGCGGCGTCCGACTCGTCCCACGCGGCGCGCGAGGAGGTCAGGCACAGACCCTGCAGCACGGGCACGTCCAGGTCGGCCAGCGCCCCGATGTCCCAGGCCTCCTCGTCGCCGCCCGCCGACGCCTGCGAGGCGTGCGTGCCACCCGCGGCGAGGACGGTGGCCACGAGCGCGTCGGCCTTCGACAGCAGCTCGTACAGCCCCGGGTCGGCGCCGCGCAGCGAACCGCAGTACACCGCAAGGGCGTTGGCGCCCCGCTCCTCGATCGCGTCGCACAGCGTGTCCACGAAGGCGGTGTTCCCGCTGAGTTCATGGGCGCGGTAGAAGAGGACGCCCACGGTGGGACGGCCCTCGGCGTACACGCGCTCCCCGTGGACGCCGTACTCGGGCATCTTCTGCGGCTCGACGAAGCCCTCGCCGGTCAGCAGCACGGTGTCGGACAGGAAGCGGGCCAGTTCGGTGAGGTTGGCCGGGCCGCCCTCGACCAGGTACCGCAGAGCCTCCGCCACCACGCCCGCCGGCACGGACGACTCGGCCATCAACTCGGCGTCGGGCACGGTCTCCCCGCCGAGCAGGACGGTCGGGACGCCCGAGGCCCTGAGCGTGGCGAGCCCGTCCTCCCAGGCGCGTTTGCCGCCCAGCAGCCGTACCACGGCGATGTCCGCGCCCTCGACCAGCCCCGGCAGCTCCTCGGCGACGTCCACGCGGGCCGGGTTGCCGATCCGGTAGGGCGCGCCGGAGGCACGGGCCGCCAGCAGATCGGTGTCGGCGGTCGACAACAACAACACTGTGCTCATGCGGGCGCTCCCGGTGGGATGAAAGGCAGTCCTTGCGGCGCGCCCGACTCGATGAGCCGCCACAGCGCGTCCGTGTCCGCGTGCTGTTCGATCAGGTCGCCGAGCCGGTCGAGCTGCTCCTCGCGCAGCGCGGCGAACGACGTGCCGGCGGCCGGCACGAACCGGCGGCCCGCGGCGGCCGCCACCTCGCGCAGGAACGCCCGACGGAAACCGTCCGACTCCAGGGAGCCGTGCCAGTGCGTGCCCCAGCTCTGGCCGACCCGGCAGCCGTCGAGGAAGGGCTCACCACCCGTCACATCGGCGACACCGTGGTGGATCTCGTAGCCCTCGACGCGCTCGCCGAGCGCCTCGCCGACCGGCCGGGTCAGGGTCTTCTCGCGGGCGAACCGCACCCGTACGGGAAGCACCCCGAGCCCGTCCACGTGACCTCTGCGGCTCTCCACCTCGTCCTCGATGTGTTCGCCGAGGATCTGGAAACCGCCGCAGATGCCGAGGATCGGGCGCCCCTCGGCGGCCCTGCGGGCCAGGGCCTCCGCGAGACCGCGCTCGCGCAGCCACTCCAGGGCCCGGACCGTGCCCCGGGTGCCCGGGACGACGACGAGATCGGCGTCGGCCAGCTCCTCGGGCCGGTCCACGAACCGCACGACCACACCCGGCTCGGCGGCGAGGGCGTCGACATCGGTGAAGTTGGACATGAGCGGCACGGCGCACACGGCCACCCTCAGCACGTCCTCGCCGACGGGCGCGGCCACCGCCGACTCGCGCACAGCGCCCCGCAGGGACACCCTCAGCCCGTCCTCCTCGTCGATCCCGAGGCCGTGCCGGAACGGCAGCACCCCGTACGTCCGCCGCCCGGTGAGCCCGTGCAGCATGTCGAGCCCCGGCTCCAGCAGGGAGACGTCCCCGCGGAACTTGTTCACCACGAACCCCGCGACCAGGTCCTGGTCCTCGCGGGAGAGCAGGGCGACGGTCCCGAAGAAGGAGGCGAACACACCGCCGCGGTCGATGTCGCCGACGACCAGCACGGGCAGCCGCGCGGCGCGGGCGATGCCCATGTTCACGATGTCCGTCCGCCGCAGATTGATCTCGGCGGGACTGCCGGCCCCTTCACAGATCACCGCGTCATACGTGCCCCGCAACTCGGCGAGGCAGTCGAGGACCGTGCCGAGGAGCCGCTGCTGCCGCCCGCCGTGGTAGCCGCGCGCACTCAGCTCGCCGACCGGCTTGCCGAGCAGCACGACCTGGCTGCTCCGCTCACCGCCCGGCTTGAGCAGCACGGGGTTCATGAGCGCGGTCGGCTCGATACGGCAGGCCTGCGCCTGCATGGCCTGGGCCCGCCCGATCTCGGCGCCCTCGCGCGTCACAAACGAGTTGAGGGACATGTTCTGCGCCTTGAAGGGCGCGACCTTGACGCCCTGCCGCACCAGCCACCGGCAGATCCCGGCGGTGACGACGCTCTTGCCCGCGTCGGAGGTGGTGCCGGCGACGAGGAGACCGCCGCTCATGACGTACGTCCCTTCGCGAGAAACCCTGGGGTGAACCTTGGGGTGAACCTTCGGGCGGCGAGGCGGCCGGCGACGGCGGCACCCAGCGCGAGCGCGGTCACACGGCGGGAGAGCCGCACCGCACGTTCGATGTCGTCGGTGCGCACGGCGCGCCCAGGCGCGTTGAGCAGCGGCCGGTGCTCGACGCGCCCCCCGTAGGACAGCGTGCCGCCCAGCCGTACCCCGAGCGCCCCCGCGAACGAGGCCTCCACGGGACCGGCGTTGGGGCTCGGATGCCGTCCGGCGTCCGCTCGCCAGGCCCGCACGGCCCCCCGCCGGTCCGGGCCCGTCGCCGCCGCGAGAAGCGCGGTCAGCCGGGCCCCGGGCCAGCCCGCGAGGTCGTCCAGGCGCGCCGAGGCCCACCCGTAGCGCCGGTAACGCGGCGACTTGTGCCCGACCATGGCGTCGAGGGTGTTGACGGCCCGGAAGCCGACGAGCCCGGGCACCCCGCCCACGGCTCCCCACACCAGCGCGCCCACCACGGCGTCCGAGGTGTTCTCGGCGACGGACTCGACCACGGCGCGGGCGATCCCGTCGGCGTCCAGCGCCTGCGGATCCCGCCCGCACAGATGCGGCAGCCGCGCACGGGCGCCCTCGACGTCCCCGGACGCGAGGGCGTGCCCGATCATCCGGGCCTCACGCGCGAGCGAAGTCCCCCCGACGACGGCCCAGGTGGCGGCGGCGGTCAGTGCGACGGACGCGGTAAGGGAGGGACGGACGGCCGCCGCGGCGAGCGCCGCGCACGACACCGCACCCCCCACGCACACGGTGGTGTGCAGCGCGCCCCACCCCCGGTGGTCCCGCCACAGCACTCGCTCCACGGCACCGGCGGCCCGCCCGAACGCGGCGACCGGATGCCCGCGGCGCGGATCGCCGAGCAGCAGGTCGCCGAGGAGGCCGGCGGCGGCGCCGTACGCGAAGACGCGATCGGCACCCATCGGCTCAGCCCAGCGTGGGGGACAGCGGGATCCGGGTATGGGACCTCAAACGGCAGCCGCGCATGGCGATATGTCCTCACTCAGGGTGTCCACGCCCTGGCTCGACGAGACCGGCGGTGAGAGTTCCTGGCTCCCGGGGCGTGTGATGCCCCGGTGACAGTGGCGGGACCGCGCCGGAATCGCACCGGCTTCCTCTCCTGCCGCCGTATTGGCCCCGGCAGTCCACCACGCTCCCCGAACACCCGTCAACTTGCTCTTGACCTGCGATGCAGCGGTGTGCCGAGCCCCACATCGCTGAAATGTCGTCAGTCGCACGAATCGGCGCGCTCTGTTCTCTTTCCGGGCGGGGAAGCTGGGAAGACTCCACGCGACGGCAGTACGAACGCGGAGAGCGCCGACGAGCGCGGCATTGGGTGATTCGTTGCGGGGAGACGACCCTGGTGTGGCCGGCCTCTGCTGCCCCGGCAGCGGTGGGACACGGCGCTCGGGGGCGTCGCTGTGAGGACGCCGGGTCGGTGCGCTGACTGGTGAGACGGAGGTCGGTGTGGTCGACAGGGTGACGTCGGGGCGTGTGTGGTGGAAGAGCAGTCATTCGGGGGGCGACAACACCGACTGTGTCGAAGTGGCCGTCGAGGGGGCGCACATACTGGTGCGTGACTCGAAATGGCACACCGGCCCGGTGCTCGTCTTTCGCCGTACCGCGTGGTGTGGTTTGCTGGCTGGACTCGAGGACCCCGCGGTGGACGCTTTCTGAAGGTCAGTCCAGAGCACGGGAGGAGCCCGTATGGGGGACGGTGCCAGGGAAGTCCCGGCGCGTGCGGGAGGCTTCCGCACCCCGCGATCCGCACTGTCGGCGGCGGCCCCGCTGGCACTCTTCTCCCTGACCACGGGGGTGTTCGCGGTGGGCGCCGGCGCGCTCGCCGCACTTCTTGTGCCGGGATCCACGGCACGGGCGCTCGTCTGGCTGGTGGTGACGATCGTCGCGGCGGCCTGCGCCGGTCTGTGGTGGGGACTCACCCCGGTCACGGAACGTCTCCATGTTCTCGGCCGGGCTGCGGCGACGGTTCGTCCGAGGGGCTCGGGGACCCGCTGACCTCCGGGACGCGCGCCGCCGCCGAGCGGCCGCGCAGCGCCCGGCCGACCCGCGCGGCGAGGGCGGTGACGACGGCCGCGCCGAGCGCTCCCAGCACCGTCTCGGTCAGGGGCGTCAGGGTGTCCGGGACGAGCCGGGGCGCCACCCGGGCCGACAGGGCGATGCTCAGCAGCAGCGCGCTGCCGCACGCCGTGCCCAGCAGCAGACGGGTCGCGGGCGGGCGTATGCCGCCCTCGCCGGGGGAGTCCCCGTCGTCCGGGAGGGGCACCGCCTCGGCCGGGACGGCGGACCCCATGGGGGAGCCGGGCGGGTCCCCCGCCGCCGGGAAGCGGAACGCGCGCAGCCTCCTGTACCAGTCAAGGAACCCGAGGACCGCCATGGGCCTTCCTCCCCGTTGTCCGCCCGGGCCGTCCCTCCCGGGCTTCAGCCGTTGCCGAGACTCTCCTGGACCGTGTCGATCAGCTCGATCATCCGGTCGCCCTCGTACGCCTTGGTGCTGATGTCCTCGAAGCACTCCTGGTAGCGGGCCGTGAGGCCGAGGTCGTCACGGTTGGCCACGCTGCCGGTGGCGCCTTCGAGATAGAGCAGGTCGTCGCCGTCCGTGAAGCCGAGCAGGGTGAAGGACGCGCCCATGCTGAAGTGCGCGCCGGCCGTGAACGGCAGCAGACGCAGGCTGACCCGCGGATGCCGGGACATCGTCTTGAGATGTTCCAGCTGCCGGCGCATCACCCCCGGCCCGCCGATGACCCGCCGGACGACCGCCTCGTCCAGGACGATGTGCACGTCCGGGCCGTTGTCCCCGTCGAAGATCCGTTCCTGCCGTGTCGTGCGCAGCTCAGCCGAGCGACGGGCCAGCTCCCCGTTCTCGCGGGGCGCGAGCTGGGCCAGGGTGTAGTCCTCGATCTGGAGCAGCGAGCAGATGACGGAGGGGTGGTAGAAGCGGATCGAGGTCGCGGCGCTCTCGTACCCCAGGTACTGGGCGAACTGCGGCCGCACCATGTCGTTGTACGGCGCCCACCAGGACGGTCCCTTCGACCCGCGGGCGGCCTCCTCGAGTTCGGCCACCAGTTCGGCGTCGGTCACGTGGTACAGCTGGAGCAGCGCGCGCAGATCGGTGACGCTCAGGCTCACCGTCCCGGCCTCCAGCCGGATCAGCTTGGACAGGGACCACTCCAGTGCGTCGGCCGCCTCCCGCTGGGTGAGACCGGCTCCCTCACGCGCCTTGCGCAGTTCGATGCGGAGCCTGCGTCGGTTCAGGCTCGGATCGATGTCCCTGGCCATGTCGCTCCCTGCTACACGTCGTCTTCGACTGGTCGGGCGGCCGACGTCGAGCAGCAACTCGCCCCCTAGAGTAGGTGAGTTGGGCGTGGGCGGCCAGACACCTGCGTGCTGCCACCTGTCTTTTCGACGTGGTCGTGATGCGGTGTAGAACGTAGCAAACCGGTATATCGCCCACCAAAGACCAAGCCCCGCAGTGAGATCACTGCGGGGCTTGACGTGAGGGGGCCCGGCGGGCCGGGCGCGTGGTACGGGGGTCAGGCGACGATCAGATAGATCCCGTACGCCACCGCCGCCGCGCACGCCGCGAAGCAGGCGTACGCGCCGGTGGCCGCGAGGGCGCCGCCCCGGGGGGACTCCTTCTTCGTGAGGCCCGCGACGCCCAGGGTGAACAGGCTCACCAGGGCCACGGTGACCACGAGGCTGACGCCGAAGACGGAGCCGAGTGCTGCCCAGTCGATCTTCATGAGGGGTGTGCTTCCTTAAACCGTCGCGGGGCGGGTCGGCTCCGCCTCCGTGGCAGGGCCGGTGGACTGGGCCGGGATGGTGATCTTCGGGCTGGTCGGGTCGGCGGCCGGGACCGCCGCGGTGTCCTCCGTCGTGAGCTGGCCGGCCGGCGGCGGGGCCACCGCGGCGATGGCCGTCGTGACGACGTCCGCGGGCTCCGTCTCGACGTCGTTGACGTTGTCGACCGTGACCCGCGTGCGGCGGGACAGGGACCAGATGACCCCGGCGCCGGCGAGCAGCAGCACACCGGTGGCGACCGTGCCCCAGGTGCCCTGCTTGGTGAGCATTTCGGCGCCCGCGCCGACCAGGCCGGCGGCCGGCAGCGTCATGACCCAGGCGACCAGCATCCGGGTCGCGGTGGACCAGCGCACCACACCGCCCTTGCGGCCGAGGCCGGAGCCCATGACGGCGCCCGAGCAGACCTGGGTGGTGGAGAGCGAGAAGCCGATGTGCGAGGAGGCGAGGATCGCGGTCGCCGCGCTGGTCTGGGCGGCGAAGCCCTGCTGCGGCGCCAGGTCGGTCAGGCCCTTGCCGAGGGTGCGGACGATGCGCCAGCCGCCCAGGTAGGTGCCGAGCGCGATGGCGAGGCCGGCGGAGACGATGACCCAGGTGGGAGGGTTCGAGCCGGGGGCGATGACACCGCCGGTGACGAGCGCGAGGGTGATGACACCCATCGTCTTCTGGGCGTCGTTGGTGCCGTGCGCCAGGGAGACCAGACCGGCCGAGGCGATCGAGCCGGCGCGGTAGCCCTTCGCGGTCGCCTTCTGGTCGGCGCGGCTGCCGATGACGTACGACAGGCGCGTCGCCAGCATCGAGGCGAGGCCCGCCACGATGGGTGCGGCGACCGCGGGGAGCAGGACCTTGGTGACGATGGTCGAGCCGTTGACCGCGGACCAGCCCGCCGAGGAGACGGCCGCGCCGATCAGACCTCCGAAGAGAGCGTGGGAGGAGCTGGAGGGCAGACCGAGAAGCCAGGTCAGCAGGTTCCAGAGGATGGCGCCCACCAGGGCCGCGAAGATGACTTCGACGCGTATGCCCTGTTCGTTGATGATGCCGCCGGAGATCGTCTTGGCGACCTCGACGGAGAGGAAGGCGCCGACGAGGTTCAGCGCGGCGGACATCGCCACCGCCGCCTTGGGCCTCAGGGCGCCGGTCGAGATGGTGGTCGCCATCGCGTTGGCAGTGTCGTGGAAACCGTTCGTGAAATCGAACGCGAGAGCGGTGACGATCACGATTCCGAGGAGGAGCGTGATGTGTTCCATTTACCCAGGCTTCTGTGGGAGGTCAGTGGCTGGTTAACCCTAGGCAATCTGAGTGAACAGAAGATGAACTAGAGGATGCCTGAGGGTGTATCAACCGGCGTGTCGACCCTTCGTTTGGATGGGGTGATGCCGGTCACGTTCTCGAACAAAGCCGGAATTTCCGCTTCCGGAAGCCTTGGTGGCCATCCGGTGGCTCTCGGGTGGGCATCCTCGGGTGAATTCGGGGGCTGCCGAAGAGATTTCGGTCACTTCGCGGGTTGTTGCGGCCGAGAGAGAGGTTACGTAGGCATTTGGGTGGCTTATTGAGTTTCAGATCCTTTTGGGCGATTTGCCCAGAGTGTCGTACTGTCTTCCGCCCGTGGTCCGCCCGGTCACCGGCGCGCCCGACGCCCTCCTGGAAGGATCGCGGCATGGCAGAGCAGCGACGCGACGCGCGGGACGCGCGGGAGGACGGACGCGGGGGAGCGGGGGCGGTGGTGCCGGAGCCGGGGGACGAGGTGGCGCGCGCCTGGGAGGAGCTGATGGCGACGGCCCGCCGGACCGTGGCCGACGGACTGGTCGTCGGCACCTCCGGCAACGTCTCCGTACGCGTCGGCGACACCGTGCTGGTCACACCCACCGGAGTGCCGTACGAGCGCCTGGCGCCCGGCGATGTCGTCGGGGTCGGTCTCGACGGCCGGCAGGTGCTCGGCTCCCTGCGGCCGACGAGCGAGCTGCCGATGCACCTCGCCGTCTACCGCGCCACCGCCGCGCGGGCCGTCGTCCACACGCACGCCGTGCACGCGACGGCCGTCTCCACGCTGGTAGCGGAGCTGCCGCTGATCCACTACATGGCGGGAGCGCTCGGCGGCGCGGTCCGGGTCGCCCCCTACGCGACCTACGGCACCGAGGAACTGGCCGCGAACATGCTCGGCGCCCTGGCGGACCGCACCGCGTGCCTCCTGCGCAACCACGGCACGATCGCCTACGGGTCCTCGCTCGCCCAGGCGTACGACCGCACGGCACAGCTGGAGTGGATGTGCCGGGTGTGGCTGACGGCGTCGTCGGTGCCGGGACTCACCCCGGCCCTCCTCACCCGCGCACAGCTCGCGGAGGCTGAGGAGCGATTGCGGGGGTACGGGCAGCAGTAAGCAGGTAGGGCGGCGACCGGGAGGGCCGCTACCGCGCCGCGGGGCGGCACACCCCGCACGGCGCCCGTGCGGTCCTCCGGCTGGCCGGGGGCGACCTCCGACGGGAGACTGGACCAGTGCGCACTGTGAAAGCGGCGGCCGCAGCCGTCACCGTAGCCATCGCCGCGGGTGCTGCCGGCGTAGCCGCCGGCCGCTTCGCCAGCAACGCCGCGCTCAAGGCGCCACCGGGCCGCCCGCTGCCCACCGAACCCCGGCTCACCGTGCACTCCACAGCGGCCGGCCGGATCACGCTCACCCGCGACCTGGCCTCCCAGCGCCCCGGCGTCTACGGCCTGTCCGGTGACGGCTCCCACGCCGTCGTCGGGCCGGTGCTGAACACCGCCGCCCACTCCGCCGACACCGTCGTACGCCGTCTCGAACGTGTGATCAAGGGCACGCTGGAGCCCGGCGACCGGGCGTGGCTCACCCCGAACCTGTACATCGGCGACCCGGGCGCCGCCCTCGGTCTCGACCACGCCGACGTCGAGGTGCCCGGCGAACTCGGGGCACTGCCCGCCTGGTTCGTGCCCGGCGTCCGCGACACCTGGGTGATCACCGTGCACGGGCTCGGCACCACCCGGGAACACCCGATGAACGTCATGGAGTTCCTCCACCGGCTCCAGTTCCCGGTGCTCGACCTCGCCTACCGCGGCGACCCCGGGGCACCGCGCCCCCTGGACGGCCTGAACCACCTCGGCGAGACCGAGTGGCGGGACGTGGAGGCCGCCATCCGCCATGCCGTGGGCCACGGCGCCGAGCGGGTCGTGCTGCACGGCTGGTCCACCGGCGCCACCATGGCCCTGCGTGCCGCCGCGTACTCCGGGCTGCGCGAGCGGATCTCCGGGCTGGTTCTGGACTCGCCGGTGCTCAACTGGGAGGCCACGCTGCGTGCCCTCGCCGTGGCCCGCCGCACCCCGGGCGCCCTGCTGCCGCTGGCCGTCCGCGCCGCCCAGGGCCGCACCGGTCTGCCCGGCGACCACGTTCACGGGCCCGTGGGCCCGCCCCAGCTCACGGTGCCGACCCTCGTCTTCCACGGTCCCGACGACGCCGTCGCGCCCTGGGCGCCCTCCCGCCGTCTCGCGGAACGCCGCTCGGACCTCGTGACCCTGCACACCGTGCGGGACGCCCCGCACGGCGCGATGTGGAACGCGAACCCCAAGGCCTACGAAGAGGCCCTGCGGCGCTTCCTGACCCCGCTGATGTGAGCCCGCGACCATCGCCGTGCAGGCCCGCCCCCACCGCCGCCGCGCACGGCCCACGCGTGCTCCCCGGCCCCGCCCCGCGGCGGCACCGCGCCCTGCCCCGCCGGGGCCCTTCCGCTTAGCTCTGCCCTAGGGGCCCCAGCCCCGTCACACCCGCTTTCGGACCCAACGCGTTGGCCAGCCCTGTCGCCCCCTGTGACATTCCGTTTGGGTTTTCGGACCGTCAACCGGAAGACTGCCCCTGTGACGTCCCGTACCCCGCGCGACTCCAGGCTCCGACTCGTCCGCCCGCGGCCTCTGGCCGCCGCTCCCCGAGCGGTGGCCCAGGGCCGCTCGCGCCGCCCCGCCCCCCGGCCCCCCGAGGGCACGCCCCCGCCCGCGGAGCTGGCCGGAATGGCCCGTGCCGGCCTGGCCGGCGCGGCCCGTGTCGCCCGCTGGGCCGACCGCTCGCTCGGGCCGGGCCGTGACGTCGCGACCTCCGACGGCAAGGGCACCCTCTCCGACACGACCGCCGAACGGGCCGCCGCCGACCTCGGCCTGAGCGTCGCTCAGGTGCGTGCCGACTGGGACACCGCGCGCCTGGCCGGCCTGGTCGAGGTGCACGGCGACATCGCCCGCCCCGGCTGGCGGCTGCGCGCCTGGAACCGTGACGACTCGGCGGTCCTGCGCGGCTGGGTCGCCCTTTTCGACGCCTGGTCGCTCGCCTACCCCGAGCCCGCGGACCGCGAGCACGCCGCCGTCGCCGAGGTCGTCTCGGCCATGCCGCAGGTGCTCTCCTTCCTCCAGCTGTCCGCCGGGCCCGTCCCCGTCGAGCAGCTCCTCGACCTCCTCGAACAGCGGGTCACCGAGCTGCGCACCGAACGGTGCGAGATCCACTACGTCCCGCCCGTCGCCCCGCACCCCTACGAGGCACAGCTCCGCGCCACCCCCGCGGGCCCCCGGACGGCACCGGGCCAGTACCCCGGCGAGGAGCCGGTCGAGGACACCCCCCTCGCCCCTCTGCTCGACTGGGCCCTCGACGCGCTCGCCTCCGTCGGTGCCCTCACCTGTGCCGACGGGCAGGCCACCCTGACACCGCTCGGCAGCTGGGCGGTCTGGGTCAAGCTGGAGCAGATCTGCGTCGCCGCGCAGAGCCCCGCCGGGAACATCGAGCAGAACGCGGAGGACATGCTGCGCGGCTGCGCCGGGCTCCGGCCGAACGCGGCCCGCGCCGAGTACCGCGCCTGGCTTGCCGCCCGCCCCGTCGGCAGCGCCGTCACCGAGCTCCTGGACGCCGCCCGCGGCGAGGACGCCCTCCTGCGCGGCCTGGCCTTCGAGGCGCTGCGCGTGGTCGGGGCGCCCGCCGAACCCGATGTGCGCGCCGCCGCCGAGGAGACCGCGCTGCGCCCCTACGCCCTGATCTGGCTCGCCGAGCAGGAGGGCACCGACCCGGAGGACGCCCATGAGGTGCTCACCCGGGAGGAGGCCACCTGGCTGTGGGTCGACACCGCCGCGGCCGTCGCCGACCACGGCGAGGCGCCGCTCCTGGTGCGCCACCTGGAATCCGCGGTGCAGCCCACCGTGCCCGCGCTCCTCGACGAGGTCCGCGCGGTCGGGCACCCCCGCACCGTGCAGGTCCTGGTCGCGCTCGCCGCCGCGCACCCGGACCCGGCGCTCGCCAAGGCCGTGCGCCGCGCCGCGTTCCAGGTGCACACCGGAGGCAGCTGACCGCCGCTCAGACGGTCGTCTCGGGGACGTAGGTGCCGAAACTCCAGATGTTGCCCTCGGCGTCACGGGCCATGTACTCCCGTGCGCCGTACTCCTGGTCCGTCGGGGGCATCAGGATCTCCGCGCCGTGCTCCGCGGCCCGCTGGTGGTGGGCGTCGACGTCGTCCACGACGACGTACACCGCGCACGGGCCCGCGCCCTGCATGGCCTCGTCGAAGGGGCCGCCGCGGCCCTTCGAGCCGAGCATCACCGCGCCGTTGCCCTGCACCAGCTCGGCGTGCAGCACCGAGCCGCCCTCTTCGTCGCTCTCGTAGACCGACAGCTCCGTGAAGCCGAACGCCTCCGTGAGCTGTCTGATCGCCGCCTTGGCGTCCGCGTACAGCAGCGTCGGGTAGATGCTCGGACGCCTGCCGTCCATGCCCGCCATCCCGCTCACCCCTCCCGCAGTCCCGGCCGGAGACCCGGCCCGTCACCCAGTCTGGCATCGGCCGCCGACAGCGCCCCGCGGGCCGGCGCTCCGGTCCCGGACAGCAATGAGCATCACAGTGCCGAACGACCGCGTACCGAAAAAGCCCTTGCACGCCACCGTTAGACTGGGGCCCATGGCCATTCTCCTCGCGCATTAGACGGCGGGAACGTCCTCAGCCGTCCGTCCCGCCACCCGCCCCCGCGCTGCGAGCAGGGGGATTCCCAGCCCTGGAGTCTGTCCGTGATCTCCGCCTCCGGTATCGAGCTGCGCGCCGGTGCCCGCATCCTCATCGAGAACGCCAGCTTCCGCGTCGCCAAGGGCGACCGCATCGGCCTGGTCGGCCGCAACGGCGCGGGCAAGACCACCCTCACCAAGGTCCTCGCCGGCGAGGGCATCCCCGCCGCGGGCACCGTCACCCGCTCCGGCGAGGTCGGCTATCTGCCGCAGGACCCGCGCACCGGCGACCTCGACGTCCTCGCCCGTGACCGCATCCTCTCCGCACGCGGTCTCGACGTGCTGATCCGCAAGATGCGCGAGAACGAGCAGCGCATCGCCACCGGCAAGGGCTCCACGCGCGACAAGGCGATGAAGCAGTACGAGCGCCAGGAGACCGAGTTCCTCACCAAGGGCGGGTACGCCGCCGAGGCCGAGGCCGCCACCATCGCCGCCGCGCTCAATCTGCCCGACCGTGTGCTCGGCCAGCCCCTGCACACGCTCTCCGGCGGCCAGCGCCGCCGTATCGAGCTTGCCCGCATCCTGTTCTCCGACGCGGACACCCTGCTGCTCGACGAGCCGACCAACCACCTCGACGCCGACTCGATCGTCTGGCTGCGCGACTACCTGAAGACCTACCGCGGCGGCTTCATCGTGATCTCGCACGACGTGGACCTGGTCGACACGGTCGTCAACAAGGTGTTCTACCTGGACGCCAACCGCTCCGCGATCGACGTCTACAACATGGGCTGGAGGCTCTACCAGCAGCAGCGCGAGGCCGACGAGAAGCGCCGCAGGCGCGAGCGGCAGAACGCCGAGAAGAAGGCGGCCGCGCTGAACGCACAGGCGGACAAGATGCGCGCCAAGGCCACCAAGACGGTCGCCGCGCAGAACATGGCCCGCCGCGCGGACAAGCTGCTGGCCGGCCTGGAGGCCGTCCGCCAGTCCGACAAGGTCGCCAAGCTCCGCTTCCCGGAGCCCGCGCCCTGCGGCAAGACCCCGCTGATGGCCGAGGGCCTGTCGAAGTCGTACGGCTCACTGGAGATCTTCACCGACGTCGACCTGGCCATCGACAAGGGCTCCCGGGTCGTCATCCTCGGCCTCAACGGCGCCGGCAAGACCACCCTGCTGCGCCTGCTCGCGGGGGTGGAGCAGCCGGACACCGGTGCCGTCGTCCCCGGTCACGGGCTCAAGCTCGGCTACTACGCCCAGGAGCACGAGACCCTGGACGCGGACCGCACGGTTCTGGAGAACATGCGCTCCGCCGCCCCCGACATGGATCTCGTCGAGGTCCGCAAGGTGCTCGGTTCCTTCCTGTTCTCCGGCGACGACGTCGACAAGCCGGCCGGTGTGCTCTCCGGCGGCGAGAAGACCCGCCTCGCCCTCGCCACCCTCGTGGTGTCGTCGGCGAACGTGCTGCTGCTCGACGAGCCCACCAACAACCTCGACCCGGCCAGCCGCGAGGAGATCCTCGGCGCGCTGCGCACCTACAAGGGCGCCGTGGTCCTGGTCACCCACGACGAGGGCGCGGTCGAGGCGCTCCAGCCGGAGCGGATCATCCTGCTGCCCGACGGCGTCGAGGACCTGTGGGGCGCCGGCTACGCCGACCTCGTCACCCTCGCCTGACGCCCCGCGCCCGTGGGGTCGGCACCGGTTGACCGCACGGGTGATCCACTGCGTATGGATCATTCGGCCCATCCGTGATCCATCATCTGTGTGAGATCTCCTCGTACCGGGGTGTGTCCTACACGCAATTGACGGCCGAGTCCTTTCGTTCCAAGGACTCGGCCGTGGCGTGTCGCTGACCTGGTGGTTCCCGGATGAACCCGTTCGGGCGTACGGACACGACAGGGCGGAACACCTGATTCCACTCGTGGGGATGCGCTCCTGTCGTCACAACCTTGTGGCACAGACCTTGCCGAATGGGTGGCCATCACGCCCCCGAGGGGTGATCATGAGGAGACCAGAGCGCACTTCCCATGAGGAGGCACGGGTGGCCGAGACTCTGAAGAAGGGCAGCCGGGTGACCGGCGCCGCGCGCGACAAGCTCGCGGCAGACCTGAAGAAGAAGTACGACTCCGGTGCGAGCATCCGGGCGCTGGCCGAGGAGACCGGCCGCTCGTATGGCTTCGTTCACCGGATGCTCAGCGAGTCGGGCGTCACGCTGCGAGGGCGTGGCGGGGCGACACGGGGCAAGAAGGCCACGACGGCCTGACGCCGGGCGGCTCATCGGCTTCGACGGTGGCCACCCGGTCGGTCGGGTGACCGGCCGGGTGGTTACTGTGCAGTCACTTACGGGTGTGATGTCCTCGTACGGCATCCGCTCCTGACCGCACCCATCGGAGGCGCCGCATGGTTTCGCTCGACCCGGAATTCGACAAGGACGGGCCGGTACTCGACAAGGACGGCGTACGGCTCACCGTCGACGGCACCATCGCCACGGTGACGCTGACCAACCCCGACAAGCGCAACGTGCAGAGCCCCGCTCTGTGGCGGGCGCTGGCGGAAGCCGGACGCGTGCTGCCCGGCTCTGTCCGCGTGGTGGTGCTGCGCGGCGAGGGCAAGTCGTTCTCGGCGGGGCTGGACCGCCAGATGTTCACGCCCGAGGGGATCGCCGGCGAACCGACCTTCATCGACCTGGCGCGCAGCAGCGACGCCGAGCTGGACGCGGCCATCGCCGGATTCCAGGAGGCGTTCACCTGGTGGCGGCGCAATGACCTCGTGTCCATCGCCGCCGTGCAGGGACACGCCATCGGCGCGGGGTTCCAGCTCGCGCTCGCCTGTGACCTGCGTGTCGTCGCGGACGATGTGCAGTTCGCCATGCGCGAGACCAGCCTGGGCCTCGTCCCGGACCTCACCGGCACGCATCCGCTGGTGAGCCTGGTCGGGTACGCCCGCGCGCTGGAGATCTGCGTGACGGGCCGCTTCGTCCTGGCCGATGAGGCCGTGGCCAGCGGGCTCGCGAACATCTCCGTGCCGCGGGAGGAACTCGACGGCACCGTACGGGACCTGGCGTCCGCCCTGCTCGCGCCGGACCGGAACGCGGTCATCGAGACCAAGGCCCTGCTGCGCGGGGCGCAGGAGCGGTCCTACGAGGAGCAGCGCGCCGCCGAGCGCGCCGCGCAGGCTCGACGCCTGCGGGACCTGGCCGGCAGCGGCGACTGAGGCACGGCAGCCGCTGCGCCTGCCCGCCCGCCGACCGGACCGGTCGACGCGGCGGGCGGACGCGGGGTGCCGTCCCGAGCGCGCCGGCCGGTCAGGAGCGCCCGGACCGGCGCGGCAGGGCGGCGCGTGGCGATGTCCGGCGGCAGCGGTCCGCGGGCCCGTCGGCGGGCCGGTGCCCGGTGGCAGCACTCCGCATACCCGCCGACGGTCGCGGCGCCCGGCGGCGGGTCGCGCTGCTGAGGCGGATCGTGTTGTTCAGAGGCGGTGCGCGTGCCCGGCGTGGCGGGTCGCGCTGTTCAGGGGTGCTTCGCGTCCTCGGCGCGGTGGGTCGCGCTCAGCCTCAGAAGCCGTGCCGGAAGCCGCCGTCCACCGGAAGCATGATGCCCGTCAGATACGACGCCGCCGGTGACAGCAGGAACGCGGCGGCACGGCCGAACTCCTGCGGGGAGCCGTAGCGGCGCAGCGGGATCCGGGCCTCGTTGGCCGCACGCGTTGCCTCCGGGTCCGCGGAGAGCGAGTCCAGCTCACGCACCCGGTCGGTGTCGATCCGGGCCGGGAGCAGGGCGACGGCACGGATGCCCCGCGGGCCCAGCTCGTCCGCGATCGACTTGGCGAAGCCCGCGAGCCCGGGGCGCAGACCGTTGGAGATGGTCAGGCCCGGGATCGGCTCGTGCACGGAACCGGAGAGCACGAATCCGATGACACCGCCCTCGGCCAGCTCCTCCGCGGCCGCGCGGGCCAGCCGTACCGCGCCCAGGAACACCGACTCGAAGGCGGCGGTCCACTGCTCGTCCGTGTTGTCGGCGAGATAGCCGGGCGGCGGCCCGCCGACGCTGATGAGGATGCCGTCGAAGCCGCCGAAGTGCTCGCGCGCGGCGGAGATCAGCCGGGCGGGCGCCGCAGGGTCGGCGTTGTCGACGGCCACCCCCACCGCGTTCGCACCCAGCTCGGCCGCCGCCTCGGCGGCCCGCTGCTCGTCACGGCCCGTGACGACCACCTTCGCCCCGTCGGCGACGAGTTCCCGTGCCGCAGCGTTGCCCAGTCCGCGGGTGCCACCGGTGACGACGTACACCCGGTCCTTCAGTCCAAGATCCATGGCCCCTATCCTGCCGTCCGGTCCCCGTAGAGGGCGAGGGCGGTCCCCACCAGACCGAGGTGGCTGAAAGCCTGCGGGAAGTTCCCGAGCTGCCGGCCGGCCACCGGGTCGTACTCCTCGGCGAGCAGACCGACGTCGTTGCAGAGTCCCACCAGCCGGTCGAACAGCTCGCGGGCCTCGGCGGTGCGGCCCGCCTGGTGCAGGGCCTGCGCCAGCCAGAACGAGCAGACGATGAAGGCGCCCTCGCCGCCGGGCAACGGGTCCACATCGGAGTCGTCCGTGCTGTACCGGCGCAGGAAGCCGTCGGCCGCCAGCTCCGAGCGCACCGCGTCGATGGTGCCGATGATCCGGGGGTCGTCGGGGGGCAGGAAGCCCACGCGCGGGAGCAGCAGCAGCGAGGCGTCGAGCGCGCGTGAGCCGTAGTACTGCGTGAACGTGTTGCGCTCGGGGTCGTAACCGCGCGCGCACACGTCCTCGTGCACCTCGTCCCGCATGGCCCGCCAGCCGTCCAGATCGCCGTCGAGCCCGGGATCGGACTCCAGCGCGCGAACGGCCCGGTCGGCGGCCACCCAGGCCATCACCTTCGAGTACACGAAGTGGCGGCGCTTGCCGCGCACCTCCCACAGCCCCGCGTCCGGCTCACGCCAGGTCGTGCGCAGAAAGTCCATCAGCGCGCACTGCACCCGCCACATGTGCGGCCTGACCGGCAGGCCCGCTCTCCGCGCCAGCGAGAGGGAGTCGATGACCTCGCCGTAGACATCCAGCTGGAGCTGCTTCACCGCGTCATTGCCGACCCGGACCGGCGCCGAACCCTGGAAGCCCGTCAGCCACGGCAGCTCGTACTCGGGCATCCGCCGCTCGCCCGACAGCCCGTACATGATCTGGAGATCCGCCGGATCGCCGGCCACCGCGCGCAGCAGCCAGTCACGCCACGCCTCGGCCTCCTCGTGGTAGCCGGCCGCCAGCAGTGCCTCCAGGGTGAGCGTCGAGTCACGCAGCCAGCTGTAGCGGTAGTCCCAGTTGCGGACGCCGCCCGGCGACTCCGGCAGCGAGGTGGTGGGGGCGGCCACGATACCGCCGGTCGGTGCGTGGGTGAGGGCCTTGAGGGTGATCAGGGAGCGGACCACGGTGTCCCGGTGGGGGCCCCGGTAACGGCAGCGGGCCGACCAGGCGCGCCAGTCGTCGACGCTGCTCTCCAGCGCCTCGTACGGGTCGATGAGCGGGGGGCGGGGGTGGTGCGAGGGGTGCCAGGTGAGGACGAAGGCGACCTTCTCGCCCTTGGCGACGGTGAACTCGGAGTGGGTGGCGAAGTCCTGGCCCCAGGTGCGCACCGCCGGGTGGCTGCGCAGCCACACCGCGTCGGGTCCCGCGATGGCCAGGCGGTCGCCGTCGGTGCGGCGCATCCATGGCACGATCGATCCGTAGTCGAAGCGCAGCCGGAGCCGGCCGCGCAGGGTGACGCGGCCCTCGAGGCCCTCGATCACTCGGACGAGGTCGGGGGCGCGGTCGCGTGCGGGCATGAAGTCGGTGAGGCGGACCGTGCCGTCGGGGGTGTCCCACTCCGAGTCGAGGACGAGGGTGTCGTGGCGATAGGAGCGGCGGGTACAGGGGCCGCCGCCCTCGGGGGCGATGGTCCAGTGGCCGTTCTCCTCGTCGCCGAGCAGTCTGGCGAAACAGGCGGGCGAGTCGAAGCGCGGCAGACACAGCCAGTCGACGGAGCCGTCGCGGCCGACCAGGGCGGCGGTCTGCTCGTCGCCGATGAGCGCGTAGTCCTCGATCCGGGGGTGCACGGGGTGCGGGTTCCCGGCACACCACGCGTCAAATCAGCCTGGCCGCGCCGGTGGTCCGGTCGGCCTATCACCTCCGGGCCGACATCGGACACATACGCCGCATATCATCCATCGGCCGGCGGGAGTCGGAGCGTCGGCCGGTATGAGCCGAGCCATCGGCCGGCGGGAGTCGGACCACCGGCCGGTATGAGCCGAACCGTTCGGCCGGTATGAGCCGAGCCATCGGCCGGCCCGGCCGGTGGCTCGTCGTGTCGTGGCCGGTGCGGCGGTCAGGCCGTGGCCGGTGCCGGTTCCTCCGTCGGTTCCTTCACCGCCTCGGCGCGTTCGCGGGCCTCCCGGCGGGCGAGGACGAACCAGCCGAAGGGGACGCCCGCCGAGAACAGCCACCACTGGATGGCGTAGGCCATGTGCGGGCCGATGTCGCTGTGCTCGGGGTCGGGCAGCAGCTCGGGGCTGCCGCCCTGCGGAGCGGGTGAGGTCAGCTCTATGTAGCCGCCGAGGACCTGCTTGCCCAGACGCTGTGCCTGCTGCCCGCTGCTGATCAGCATGACCTGGCGGTCCGGCAGCCCCTGTACGTTCTTGATGCCGCTCTCCGCCGTCGTCTCGTCCGGCATCAGCCGGCCGGTGACGGTGATCTCGCCCTGCGCGGGCGCGGGGATCCTGGGGAAGGCGGTCTGCGCGCCGTTCGCCGGGATCCAGCCCCGGTTGACCATAAGGACCTTCCCGTCGTCCAGGACGAAGGGGGTCAGGACGTGGTAGCCGACCTCGCCGTCGGAGTTGGTGCGGCGGCGCACCACCACCTCGTGGGCGGGGTCGAAGGCTCCCTTGGCCGTCACCCGCCGGTACAGGTCGTCGTGCGCGATCTTCGCCCCGGGCGAGGTCAGCGATTCGGCGGGGACCGGCGTCGCCGCCAGCGAGTCGGCGATCACCTTGTTCAGCGCGACCTTGTGCTCATGGCGGTGCAGCTGCCAGAAGCCCAGGTCGATCATCGTCGGGATGAGCGCGATGGCGACAAGGGTGAGGATCACCCATTGCCGGGACAACAGGAAGCGGTACACCCCACGACCGTACATCTCGGGACGTGGGGTGCCGTCACGGGGGTGTCTCAGACCCGGGGTCACCCTCACGATCGTCACGGACACCCCGGAGTCTGAGGCCTCTCCGACTGACCACATGTCGACGGTCGGTGAGGCGACTGGTCGGGCCGTCGGCGGCTCTCCCATAGGGAGAAAGACAGAGAGCAAGAAAGACACCACCCCACCCCAGGGGGCCTGCCGAGGAGGAGGCTCAGGAGCCGCCCGAGGACTCCGAGAAGGAAGGGGGAAGCCCTCGAAGCCACCTTCCAGCACAAGACCGGCCGCGAGATGGCCCGTGAGGCCCGCCGAATCCCGGAGCGGCTGAGCCTCCACAAGAGCCTGCCCCTCTCAGACCAGGAGATAGCCCGCCTGGCCCCGAAGGCGGTGCCGTGGCTGCGTGAGGCGTACAGCAGTGACGAGCTCCTTCAGTGCCTCACTGCTGCCCTTCCCGAGCAGATCAACTCTGCCCCCGGCCTGATCTCTCACCGGCTGAGCCACTTCACCCCGGTACGTCTGCCGAGTGCTGCGGTTCCGGCTCCTCGTCCTGCGGCCCCTGTGCTGGTCGAGTGCAACGCGTGCCAGCGGCCGATCAGAAACGGCACCACTGGCGACATCTGCTCTGACTGCCGGGCCGAGATGACCCGTGCCGCCGCCTTCCACGGCGTCGAGCTTCAGCCCTCTCTCTGAGCTGCCAACCCCTTTCCCTACTCCCGGCACCATCGCTGGCGGGTCTGACTCTCCGACAGGCCCGCCCCTGTGGGGCGGGCCTGTCACACCTTGGTGAGAGAGGGGCAGGGTGGAGTGGGACGGACCGGAAGACCAGCGCATCCGGTCCGTGGTGTCCTACAGCGCGAGTGCTGCCGAGGACCGCAAGACGGTCCTAGAGGACGAGGGACACACGGACGTCACGGTGGTTGCCGTGCCGATCTTCGGGGGGAAGAACCGATGGACGCGAAGGCCGGCCCCGGTCGCCATTAGGCAGCGGGGAGCTTTTCTTTTTCCCGGATCAGTATTTGTGCTCTGCGTTCGGGTCTCCAAGGTGGCCGGGATACTCGACCGTGATCCTTACGGCGCCTTCGGACTCCCAGGCTTGCATGGGCCGGCTCTCCGCCGAGAAGGAGCTATACAGGAAGGTCATGAGCAGGCGGGCTATCTCCCACTTCTTCTCGGAAGGGATGGAGAGCGTCGCGTCGTAGTTGCCGTTTCCCTTCCGCTCGTCGGCCTCGATCTCAAAGTCTCTATGATCCAAGCCGGCGAACGCGGTCTGGAACATCACCCAGTTATCCAGGTTGGTCCTGCCCTCTTTCACGTCAGCCCTCCCAACTCTGCTGAGGCACCTTGTAGTCGGTCAGGTTGCGGAGGGCGTCCAGGCAGCCATGCGCCCATTCCCTGCGCTGGTGGTCGCTGTACGTGTCCCAGTGAGGGAAAAAGTAGCCAGCCATGACATCATCAGGATTAGTCACATTCTTGTACTTGATGGGCAGAAGACAATCGTTTATGGCCATGCTCAGGTCGTACTTCTCGTACACCTTGGAGCTGACCGACTGGTCCCAGCCGTCCTGGTACTCAGCCGACGTGTTGTCCAAGCCACCACTGCTGCCGCTGTCGCTCGTCGCAGCGTGAACGCCGAGGATGCCCGCACTGATGATGACCGCCCCGCCGAAGATCGCTACCGGCGTCCAACCGCCGATGCGTTCGATGAAGTCATGCATGTAGATGTATCCCCCACATTGTTCGTGATGATCGATGATCATAAGTGGTTGACTGATGAACGAGAAGAGGGGGCGATCGCTCTTCGGTCAAAGACCGCGGCAGCCTGGGACACCTTCACTGGCCGGGGCCGTTTTCCTTACTTGCTTGGCTCGCTCCAACTCTGGGAGTTGTCAAGCCCGTTCCCCTTGCTGGTGACTCTGCCGCCTGCTCCGCACCGGCACGGCGGCCTTGGACACTCGCAGGAACGGGAGCAGGTCACGGGAGGACGCCTTGCCTCCCAGGCTGGCTATGCGCTCCCGAACCTTCTCCTCAAGCGTCCTCACGGGGGCCCTGGCGGCAGTCGCCTGCCCACGGGTGAGCACCAGGACGTACGCACGGAACGGCGCCCCAGAGAAAACGCAGCCAAGAGGATGTCTTCCGTAATCACCTCGGTCATGTCGGCCGCTGCGAGGCAGGCCGCAACCCTGAGCGCCTGCTCTGCCGTGCGCTGGATCATCGCAGCTTCGACCTCGGGCAGGGACTCAGACAGGATGGAACCGTAACGGCGGATCACGTAGAAGAGGTCTTCTGCCCACGCGTCCATGCTGAGTCCCTGGTGGTCGTTACGGGTGCATTTCCCTGTGGTCGATTACTGCCCCTCGCTCGGCGGCTCGCTATTGCGTCGATCACTGGCTGGAGCTGTACGGGCGCCCCTCCTCGCGTGGATGTACGGCCTGAAACAAATCCCGTCTCAAATAATTAATGAATAGTAAGTCCGCTGTGGGGGGTGTGTGACAAAAGAAGAGTTGCTTGCGAGATGGTTGCCTGATGCTCCGGTCCTCGGTGAGGACCAGGCGGACGAGATCCTTGGACTGATGGACTTGAAATGACCCCTACGCCGACCAGGCGTCATACCTGACTAGTGCGGCGCTGTCAGCTTGCGAGCACCTTCCTGGTGACTGACCATGCCGCTTATGACACGTTGCGAAGTGTGCGGGAATGACTACGAGCTAGCATTCACCGTGGAGACCCAGGACGGTGCTCGTCACGTCTTCGATTCGTTCGCCTGCGCCATCCACCGCATGGCACCCATCTGCGAGCACTGTCGTGTTCAGATCATCGGTCAGGGTGTCGAGGTCGACGGACACTTCTACTGCGGAGCCCACTGCTCCCGTGCGGAGGGAAAGGTGGGGATCGTCGACAAGGTCGGATCGCCAGCATAGAAAGTGGCCCTCCCCTCGCGGGAGGGGTCGCTTTCTCGTTTCAGGCGGTGTGGAACACCGGCTCGACCCGCGCGGGATCGAACCTGCCTCCCCGGCTCTCGGCCGGGTGAATGAGCGCCGCCCGGAGCACCTTGCGGACGATGATCCGTTGCCGCTCAATCGACAGATTTTGCCAGCCGCGCGACAGCAGCTCTTGAGTGATCGAACGAGTGCCAGCCGGGACGGCGTGGTACGCGCGGTCTGCCGGCAGCTCGTTCTTGCGAGCGTTCAGGTCGTCCAGGGGCATGACGTACGAGGCGGCCCGGACCTTCTTGGCCTTCCAGAGCGCCTGAAGCTCGGTGATCTCGCCCTCGACCTCTGCAAGCTCCACTTCACCCGACCACGGCTCGGCGACCTCCGGGACCTGCTTCCGCTTGCCGGCCCTGAGCACCTGATGCCAGACGAGATCCTGGATCAGCTCGTCAAGCTGTGGGCCGTCGATGGACAGGCCGCCGCAGTGCTCGGGACGCTGCTTGTTGTAGTTGTAGTTGTAGTTGCAGTTGTAGCCCGGCGTACGCTCACCCTTTTTCCACTTGGGGTTCCCCTCGAGGGTGGCGCCGCACCGGCCGCACCGTGCAATGGCGGTCAGCAGGTAGCTGACGTTCGCCTCGCCAGGGTTCTTGGCATCCCGGCCTTGAGCCCCCGTCCGTCCGTCAGCGGCCGCCGGTACCGCGTCCCGCGGCCGAGGCCGCTCGGTCCGCGGCGGGCCCCGTCCGGTCCGCCGCCGGCTCGACGTCCCGCAGCAGCTGGCCGAACGCCGCCTCGTCCACCATCGGCGTGCCGTACTGCCGCGCCTTGACCACCTTGGACGTGCCCGAGTCCGGATCGTTGGTCACCAGCAGGCTGGTCAGCCGGGACAGGCTCGTCGCGACATGCAGGCCGGCCTCGGTCGCGCGGTCCTCCAGCAGTTCCCGGTCGACCGATGTGTCCCCGGAGAAGGCGACCCGCATGCCCTGCCGGAGTCGTCTCCCCTCTTCATACCGACCCGGGTTGGGATAGGGGCACGCGGGCCTTCTGCGGGAGGGGCGCCAGCTCCCGGGCCGATAGCCGCCGTAGCCGCCCGGCTGCTGTCCGATGCGCGGCGCGGGCCGGTCCGTCCATTCGGTCAGCGGCCGGCACTCGTGCAACGGCAGCCGCAGACCGCCCACTGCCGCGGCCCGCAGGCTGGGCCGGAACGCCTCCGCCAGCACCCGCGCGTCGTCGAGCGCGTGGTGTGCGCGCTGCTGGACGACGCCGAAGTGCGCCGCCAGCGACTCCAGCTTGTGGTTGGGCAGCGGAAGGCCCAGTTCCTTGGAGAGCGCGATGGTGCACAGCCGCTGACGCACCGGTGCCTCGCACCGCGCACGCGCGTACTCCCGCGCGATCATCTGCCAGTCGAAGACGGCGTTGTGCGCGACGAGCACCCGGTCCGCCAGCCGGGAGGCGAACTCCCCGGCGATGTCCGCGAAGAGCGGGGCGCCTTCGAGCATCCGGCTCGTCAGACCGTGAATCCACACCGGGCCCGGGTCGCGCTCCGGGTTGACCATCGTGTACCAGTGGTCCTCGACCTCGCCGCGCGCGTCCAGCCGGTAGACGGCCGCGGAGATGATCCGGTCGTCGCGGGCCAGGCCGGTGGTCTCCACGTCAACGACCGCGTACCCCTTCGGATACGCGGCCGGCCACGGTGTGGGGGAGGACGCTGCGGTCGTACGGTCTTCGAGCATGGTCACTGAGGATACGGGCCGCGACTGACAGTGGTGTGCGCGCCCGGGCCGGCGGGGCCGGTCGCGCGCCCTTCACGCGGGGGTGCGCACAACCCCGCGTCTTCATCTCGGAGTTCACCCCCGGCCGACCGGCACCTGTCACCCGCTGTCCGTGTTGCCCTTCCGTGAGGCTTTCATGACGGTCGCTCGGGGTCTCGTCGAGGCCTCCGTCCGGGGGCGCGCGCTGGGCCGCACAACGTCCTTACGGAGGCGGCGAACAGGGCGTCGCGTGGAGTGGGCGGGGAGCCTCACACGCATCTCCTGAACTCCTGCGCGCCGCCACCCGCTTCGCCGTGCCCGCGGGCCGGTGTGGACGACGGCACCGGAATGCTCCCTGCGGCCCGTCGGCGTGGCCCGCTGTCCCTTCCCTCTCGGAATGAGACCCTCCCGGCGTGAACGATGCGGCACCCGGTGGAGCGCCCGTGGGCGGCCCGGCACACGACGAGGCCCATGTCGGCGCGCTCGGCTCGCGGCTCAACTGGCTGCGGGCCGCGGTCCTCGGTGCCAACGACGGCATCGTCTCCACCGCGGGACTCGTCGTCGGCGTCGCGGGCGTCACGACCGACCGCGGGGCGCTGCTGACGGCGGGGCTCGCGGGTCTGCTCGCCGGGTCCATGTCGATGGCGGCGGGCGAGTATGTGTCCGTGTCGACGCAGCGGGACTCGGAGAAGGCGGCGCTGGCCCTGGAGCGCCGGGAGCTGAGGGAGCAGCCGGAGGCGGAGCTGGAGGAGCTGACGGAACTGCTGGAGCGCCGGGGCCTGACGCGGGAGGTGGCCCGTGAGGCCGCCGCCCAGCTGACGGCAAGGGACGCGCTGCGCGCCCACGCGCGCGTGGAACTGGGTATCGACCCCGACGCGCTGGCGAACCCCTGGCATGCGGCCTGGGCCAGCTGCCTCGCCTTCACGGTGGGCGCGCTGCTGCCGCTGCTCGCCATCGTGCTGCCGCCCACGGGCCGGCGGCTCCCGGTGACGGTCCTGTCCGTCCTGGCCGCCCTGGTGGTCACCGGCTGGATCAGCGCCCGCCTGGGCGCGGCGAGACCGGGCCGCGCGGTGGTGCGGAACGTGGCGGGCGGGGCACTGGCGATGGGCGTCACCTATGTGGCGGGGGCACTGCTGGGCGCGGCGGGGGTGTGAGGGTGGGTTCCCGTCCCTCCCCGGGTACGCCCGGCACCGCGCGAGAGCGCTGGTCCGAGACCCCTCGACGCGTGACGCACGACCGTGACGGCGTACCGTGAAGTGTGCTCGACCACCCCTGAGCGCACCCTGAAACGATCGCACGAGAAGGATCCTCGCCATGCGCGCCACCACCATCCACGCCCCCTACGACATGCGGGTGGAGGACGTGCCCGAGCCCGTGGTGCAGCTGCCCACCGACGCGGTCGTCCGTGTGCTGCGGGCCTGTATCTGCGGCAGCGACCTGTGGGCCTACCGCGGTGAGGCGTCCCGGCAGCCGGGACAGCGGATCGGGCACGAGTTCCTCGGTTTCGTGGAGGAGACCGGCTCCGAGGTCACCGGCGTCCGGCGCGGCGACCTGGTCGTCGCGCCCTTCATGTGGTCCGACGGCGTCTGCGACTACTGCCGTGAGGGGCTCACCACCTCCTGCGAGCACGGCGGCTTCTGGGGCTCCGTCGGGTACGACGGCGGCCAGGGCGAGGCCGTGCGCGTGCCCTTCGCCGACGGCACCCTCGTCCGGCTGCCCAAGGAGGCCGCCTCCGACGACCGCCTGCTGTCCGCGCTGCTGACGCTCTCCGACGTCATGGGCACCGGGCACCACGCCGCCCTCGGCGCGGGCGCCCGCCCGGGTGCCACGGTCGCCGTGGTCGGCGACGGGGCCGTCGGACTGTGCGCGGTGCTGGCCGCCAAGCGCCTCGGCGCGGAGCGGATCATCGCACTGGGCCGCCACGAGATCCGTACGGACATCGCCCGCCACTTCGGCGCCACCGATGTCGTCGCCGAACGCGGCGACGAGGCCGTGGAAGCCGTCCGGGAACTGACCCGCGGTCAGGGCGCGCACGCCGTCATCGAGGCCGTCGGCACCGAGCAGTCGATGCGGACCGCCGTGAACATCACCCGTGACGGCGGCGCCATCGGCTTCGTCGGTGTCCCGCACGGCAGCGGCACCGGACTCGACCTGAGCGTCATGTTCGACCGGAACCTCGCCCTGCGCGGCGGAGTCGCCCCGGTGCGCGCCTACATACCCGAGCTGCTGCCCGACGTCCTCGACGGCACCATCGACCCCTCCCCGGTCTTCGACCGGACGGTGGGCCTGGAGGGTGTGCCCGAGGGCTACAAGGCGATGGACCAGCGCACGGCCCTCAAGGTGCTCGTCACGGCCGGCTGATCAGGACCAGCGGATCGGCGGCGGCAGCGCCGTCAGCAGTCCGGGGGACCGCGACGACCGGGCCCAGCGCCACCACCTCCGCGCGTGCCGGGTCGGTGGCGGCGAGCGGGTCGGGTGCGCGCGCCGCAGCCGCGCGCTCAGGGCGAGTACGGCGGCCACGGCCACCAGCAGCACCTCGGCGGCATTGCCGGGGTGTACACCGTCGATGTCAGCCGGTCCAGGATCGTGTCCCGCGGTATCCGGCGGTATCCGGCGCAGCGAGCCGCCGACCCCCGTCGCGATGCTCGAGGCGAGCAGGACGGCCACCACGCGCGCGTAGCGGCCCAGCAGCGCGGCGCCCGCCTCCCGGGGCGTGCGCCGCAGCGTCCGCAGCACATGTCCCGGATCCGGTTCAGCCCGCCGACGTCGATCCCGGCCGACCGGTGCGGGAACAGATCGCCCCTGGCCACGATCGCGGCCGGCCCCAGCGCGGCCGCGTGACCCGCGCCGGCCCCGTAAGGCGCCGAGCTGCGCGGAGGGTCGGCTGGAGGCTCGGCTCCGGTTCCGGCTCCGGCCCGTTCAGTCTTCCGACGACACCGTGGCCCACCGAGCCGGATCCTGCCCCCAGCGCCCGGGCGGCCGTGCCCAGTCGGACGGCCCGTCCGTGAAACGCACCGGCGGCAGGGCGTACCGCAGCCGCCCCAGTGCACTGTCGGTCTCCCCGAGCCAGGGCTCCGGACCGTCGTAGGCGGCGATGGCCGCCGGGCCGCCGTACGCGACCCCGGTGCGCTCGGCTCCCCGGTCCGTCCCGTCCGTCAGCCAGGCCGCCGTCCGCGCGAGTGCCAGCCGTACGACCCGGGTGCCGCCCTCCTCCGTCTGCTCGGTGAGGGACCGCAGGACCGCCGCGGCCAGCAGATACCCCGTGCCATGATCCAGTGCCTGGGCGGGCAGGGCCCCCGGCTGCTCCACCGACCCCTCGGTCACCGCGATTCCGGTGGCCACCTGCACCAGGCTGTCGAAGCCCCGCCGCCCACCCCAGGGTCCGTACGCACCCCACGCCGACAACTGCGCCACCACGAGCCCGGGCCGCCGCTCGGCCAGTTGCTCGGGGGTGAGCCCCCAGCGGTCGAGCGCGCCGGGCCGGTAGCCCGTGACGACCACGTCCGCCTCCGCCAGCAGTTCCCCGAAGGCCCCCCGGTCCGCGGGCGCCGCCAGGTCGAGGACCACCGACCGCTTCCCGAAGTCCATGTCGGCATGGTGATCGGGGAGTTCCGGCAGCCGGGGGCTGTCGATCCGCAGCACGTCCGCCCCGAGCAGCGCCAGCGTGCGGGTGGCCACCGGGCCCGCGATGACCCGGGTGAGGTCCAGTACCCGCAGACCCTCGGCGGGCAGCAGCGGCCGGCCGGCGGAGCGTGCGAGCGGGACAAGGGGGCGTACGGGCGCCTTGTCGAGCCGCTCACGGCCCACCAGCGGATGGGCGGCCACCGCACGCCCCTGCTCGTGCGCCGCCCACTCCCCGGGCGTGCGCAATGCCACCGCGAGCCCTCCGGCCGCGTACACGCTGTCCTCCACCTCGACGGCCGGCCGCTCGGCGATCGCGGCGGCCACGGTGTCCACGGACGCGTCCGCCGCCAGGCCCAGGGCGCCGAGCAGCCGTTCGCGGTGATGGGGATAGTTGGCGTGCGTGCGCACCCAGCCGTCCGCGGCGCGCCAGAACCGGGACAGCGGCGCGAAGTTGACGGATGCGCGGCCGTCGACCCGTAGCTGCCGCTCGCTGTGGAAGGCGGTGGCCACGGCCCCGTCGTCCACCCGGACCTCGGGCACGCCCGGCAGCCCGGCCCGCCGTGCGCCCCACTCGGCGGCGGCCAGCGCGCAGACCCCGACACAGGCCCGCGCCACCTCCCGTACCGGCAGCCGGGAGGACAGCGTCCCCTCCCGTATTGCGTTGGAGATCTCCCGCACGCGTGCGGGGTCCCCGCCGAGCGCCGCCCATGCCACGTCCGTATCGGTCATAGGGGGACTATGCCCGGTGTACTGGATCATGGCCAGAGGGCCGGGACAGGCCCCCGGTGCAGCGGCTTCACCGGGGCCTGCCGTCAGCGGCGCGGATGCCCGCGACCTTCGGCGACGCCGGGCGGCCGAGGGGCTACCGGACCGCGCGCAGCGCGTTGACGATGCCGAAGCCGTAGAACCCGTTCACGCGCTTGCCGCCCACGCAGGTGGCGTCCACGACCCCGTCGCCGTCGCCGTCGTAGGGGCCGGCCGGGCAGCCCGGGTTGTCGGCCTGCGCCTTGAGCAGTGCCTGGAGCTGGGCCGGAGTCGCGTGCGGATGCTCCGACTTCAGCAGCGCCGCCACGCCCGCGACGTGCGGTGACGCCATGGAGGTGCCCTGGAGGAAGCCGTACGCGCCGCCCGGCATGGTGGACAGGATGCGGCCGTTCTTCGACGGCGTGTCCGGGATCTGGTACTTGTCACCGCCGGGCGCCGCCACGTCGATCACGCCGTCGCCGTAACTGGAGTAGTACGACTTGGCCTTCGAGACACCCGTCGCGCTGACCGTGACCACACCCGGCAGCTGGGTCGGCACGTCGAAGCACTCGTGCGGGTCGACCGTGCGGGTCGTGGCGGTGGAGTCGTCGGGGCTGGAGGCGTCGACCAGGGAGTGGGAGGCGAGGTCGTCGCCCGAGTTGCCCGCGGAGGCGACATTGAGGGTGCCCTTGCGCTGGGCGTACCGCTGGGCCCGGTTGACCGCGTCGACGATGGCCCGCTGGTCCGGGTCGTCCATGCAGTTGTAGAGCCACGGGTCCACGTAGTAGCTGTTGTTGGTGATCGCCACTCCGTGGTCGGCGGCGAACACGAACGCGCAGACGACGCTCTCGGGGTAGAACAGCTCGCTGACCGGGTCGGCCACCTTGATCGCGGAGACCTTGACGTTCGGCGCGACACCGGCGACGCCGATGCCGTTGCGGGCCGCCGCGATCTCACCCGCGACATGCGTGCCGTGGTAGTGACCGGGGTTCGCGGGCCGCCAGGCCCCGTAGGAGGTGTCCGCCTTGCCGCCGACGCAGTTCGCGGACTGCGACGCCGAGAAGTTCGGGGCGAGGTCCGGGTGGGAGTCGTCGACTCCGGTGTCGATGACGGCGACCGTGACCTTCCGGCTGCCCGGGTCGATCGTCGCGGCCTTGTCGGCGCCGATGGCGCGCAGGTCCCACTGATCGGCCTCCAGGGGCTCGCTCTCGCCCGCGGTCGCCGAGGCGCTCGCGGCCCGCGCGGCCTGCGCCTTCGTCAGGTACTGCACCGCGCCCTCGTCCGTCGTGCCCGTCGCGGTCAGCGGGGCGGTCCGGGTCGCGCCCGCGGACTGCACCCCGCGGACGCCGCGCAGTGCCTTGGCGAAGTCGGGGTTCGCGGAGTGGACGACGAACACACCGATCCTGTCGTACGTCACCACGATGGTGCCGCCGGCCGCGGTGATGGCCCGCTGCACCGAGGTGAGCGTGTGACGGTCCGTCCGGGTGTTGACGACGTAGGCGAGTTCGGGGCCATCGGCGGTCCGTGCCACGGTGCCGGTGCGCGGGGCGGCCGACGCGGCACTCGGCAGGAAGCCCAGGGAGGTGGTGAGCGACAGCACGAGCGGCACGGCGAGCGCGAGCCGGCGTCTGGAACGCAGATGAGCCATGGGATCTCCACATCATCCGGAAACGTGAACGAGCCGGAACGCAGTGGCATCCCGGCAGGTACATGACGGGTGGTGCAGGGCGACGCTATCCGCCGCTCCGGCGCCTCGGCAATGAGATTGCGGAGACCACGTAAAAAAGAAACCAAGAAGGTTGAAGCGGTCCCGAAGTCGCGCCGTGACCTCGGGCAGGGGGACCACGCGATCGCCGCCCCCTGTCGGATCACCCACCCGAGCGGTACCGTCGCGCCGGGTGAGTGACCCACGTCACTATGAGTCCGCACTGCGAGGAGACATCGTGGCCACCGACGCACCTCCCCCCAAGACCGGAGCAGGTCTTCCGTCCACCGGTGAGTTCATCGCGGTTCAGGAGAGCGCTGAATTCGGTGAACTGCGCCGCTCCCACCGCTCGTTCGCCTTCCCGCTGACCGTGGCGTTCATCGCCTGGTACCTCGCCTATGTGCTGCTGTCGAACTACGCGGACGGCTTCATGGGCACCAAGCTCTTCGGCAACGTCAACGTCGCCCTGGTGCTCGGCCTCGCGCAGTTCCTCACCACGTTCCTGATCGCGTGGTGGTACGCGCGCCACGCCGCCGCCCAGCTCGACCCCAAGGCCGAGGCCATCAAGTCCCGGATGGAGGGCGGCCGATGAGCCCGGCAGTCGTCCTGGCCGCCGGTGAGGCGAGCAAGCACCGGCCCCTGATCATCACGCTGTTCGCGGTCATCGTGGTGGCAACCCTCGGCATCACCGTATGGGCGGGCCGCCGGACCCGCAGCGCCGCCGACTTCTACGCGGGCGGCCGCCAGTTCACCGCCTTCCAGAACGGACTCGCGGTCTCCGGCGACTACATGTCCGCCGCGTCCTTCCTCGGCATCGCGGGCGCCATCGCCCTCTTCGGCTACGACGGCTTCCTGTACTCCATCGGCTTCCTGGTCGCCTGGCTGGTGGCGCTGCTGCTGGTCGCCGAACCGCTGCGCAACTCCGGCCGGTACACCATGGGCGACGTCCTCGCGTACCGCATGCGCCAGCGCCCGGTCCGCACCGCGGCCGGCGCGTCCACGATCGTGGTGTCGATCTTCTACCTGCTGGCCCAGATGGCGGGAGCGGGCGTCCTGGTCTCCCTGCTCCTCGGTATCACCAGCGACGCGGGCAAGGTCGGCATCGTCGCCCTCGTCGGCGTCCTGATGATCGTCTACGTCACCGTCGGCGGTATGAAGGGAACCACCTGGGTGCAGATGGTCAAGGCCGTCCTGCTGATCGCGGGCGCCCTGCTGCTCACCTTCCTGGTGCTGCTGAAGTTCCACTTCAATGTCTCGGACCTGCTGGGCAGGGCCGCGAGCAACAGCGGCAGGGGGTCGGCCTTCCTTCAGCCGGGACTGAAGTACGGCGCCACCGGCACCAGCAAACTGGACTTCCTCTCCCTGGGCATCGCCCTGGTCCTCGGCACCGCGGGCCTGCCGCACATCCTGATCCGCTTCTACACGGTGCCCACTGCCAAGGCCGCCCGGAAGTCGGTCAACTGGGCGATCGGCCTCATCGGCGCCTTCTATCTGATGACCCTCGCCCTCGGCTTCGGCGCCGCCGCACTGATCAAGCCCGACGAGATCATCGCCTCCAACAAGGCGGGCAACACGGCGGCACCCCTGCTCGCCCTCCACCTGGGAGGTGCCGACTCCGGCTGGGGTGCGATCCTGCTGGCCTCCATCTCGGCGGTCGCCTTCGCCACGATCCTCGCGGTGGTCGCCGGTCTCACCCTCGCCTCCTCCTCGTCGTTCGCGCACGACATCTACGCGAACGTCATCAAGAAGGGGCAGGCGAGCGAGAAGCAGGAGGTGAACGCGGCCCGATGGGCGACGGTCGGCATCGGCGCCGTCTCCATCGCCCTGGGCGCCCTCGCCCGTGATCTGAACGTGGCGGGCCTGGTCGCCCTCGCCTTCGCGGTCGCCGCCTCCGCCAACCTGCCGACGATCCTCTACAGCCTCTTCTGGAAGCGGTTCACCACCGCCGGCGCCCTGTGGTCGATCTACGGCGGCCTGGTGAGCGCCGTCGGCCTGGTGCTGTTCTCGCCGGTGGTCTCCGGAAAGGAGACGTCGATGTTCCCGCACGCCGACTTCCAGTGGTTCCCGCTGGAGAACCCCGGCATCATCTCCATCCCGGTCGGCTTCCTGCTGGGCTGGCTCGGCACGCTCCTGTCCGGGGAACAGCCGGACCCCGGCAAGTACGCGGAGTTGGAGGTGCGGTCCCTGACCGGCACCGGGGCGCACTGACCGTTCCCGCCGACGGCCGCGTCGCGAGGAGCGCCGTAGGGACCTACGACGCGGCCGTCGCACACCTCGTGGGATCGGCCGCTGCCGTTGTCGGTGCCGTCACGTAGGCTCACAGATGACGGAAGAGTGATCCGCGACGAGGGAGGGGGCCCGCGTGCTCATCGACACCTATGGCCGGGTGGCCACCGATCTGAGAGTCTCCCTGACCGACCGGTGCAATCTGCGGTGCACGTACTGCATGCCCGAGGAGGGCCTGCAGTGGCTCGCCAAGCCCGACCTGCTGTCGGACGACGAGATCGTCCGCCTCATCGACATCGCGGTCACCTCCCTCGGGATCGAGGAGGTCCGCTTCACCGGGGGCGAGCCGCTGCTGCGCCCCGGCCTGGTCGGCATCGTGGAGCGGGCCGCCGCGCTGACCCCGCGCCCCCGGATGTCCCTCACCACCAACGGCATCGGCCTCAAGCGCACGGCCGGGGCCCTGAAGGCGGCGGGGCTGGACCGGGTGAACGTCTCGCTGGACACCCTGCGCCCCGATGTCTTCAAGGCGCTCACCCGGCGGGACCGCCACCGGGACGTCCTCGACGGCCTGCGGGCCGCGCAGGAGGCGGACCTCGCCCCGGTCAAGGTCAACACCGTCCTGATGCCGGGGCTCAACGACGACGAGGCCCCGGACCTCCTGGCCTGGGCGATCCGCCAGGGCTACGAGCTGCGCTTCATCGAACAGATGCCCCTGGACGCCCAGCACGGCTGGAAACGCGAGGGCATGGTCACCGCCGGGGACATCCTCGCCTCCCTGCGCACCCGCTTCGAGCTGACCCCCGAGGGCGCCGAGGAGCGCGGCTCCGCCCCGGCCGAGCGCTGGATCGTCGACGGGGGCCCGCATCGCGTCGGCGTGATCGCCTCGGTCACCCGCCCCTTCTGCGCGGCCTGCGACCGCACCCGGCTGACGGCCGACGGCCAGATACGCACCTGCCTGTTCGCCACCGAGGAGACCGACCTGCGCGGGGCGCTGCGCTCCGGGGCCTCCGACGAGGAGGTCGCCCGCATCTGGCGCCTCGCGATGTGGGGCAAGAAGGCGGGTTCGGGACTGGACGACCCCGCGTTCCTGCAACCGGAGCGGCCGATGTCCGCGATCGGGGGCTGAGTCAGTCCGCCGACGGGCGGCCGGTCTCGGGGGACTCCCACTCCGCGAGCGTCACGACGTCCTTGAGAAACCCTCGGACGCTCAGGAACTTCGACAGATACTCGCGGTGTTCCTCGCACGCCAGCCAGGTCTTGCGGCGCTCCGGGGTGTGCAGCTTCGGGTTGTTCCAGGCGAGCACCCAGACGGCGGCGGCACGGCAGCCCTTGGCGGAGCAGATGGGCGTAGCGGGATCGGGGAGCATCACACGCCCGACCCTAGCGCGCCCCCGCGCCCGCTCCATGACCCGGTCGACACGTGACAGTGCGACGGCACCAAAAGGCGACGCCGAGCAGCCACGGGGGGAGCTGCCCGGCGTCGGTCTTTCGCTCCGACGGGGGATGCGGAGCGCGTACGAAGTATGTCACGGGTAACCCGCTGCCCGGCACCGGAACAACGATGATTGTCCTGAGCTTTTCCTGAGCTTCGCGGGAGGCGGAATTCCGTATCCGGCGGTCCGCCGTGGTCAGGCCCGCTCGCGCGGTTCCTCCCGGACGCCCGCCGAGGGTTCGGCCGGCCCGTCCGCCGGGGCGGAATCCGTGTGCCCGTCCGCTTCGGACGGCGCGATCATGGGGCGCACCGGGACATTGAGGAACGACGACGGCAGCGACGGCGCGTTCTCCCGGCCCGCGTTGGCGATGACCACCGCGACATAGGGCAGGACCGCGCCCAGGACCAGCGCGATGATGGCGACCGGCCGCTCGACGTTCCAGAGGGTGGCGGCGAGGATCACCGCCACCGTGCGAATGCTCATGGAGATGACATAGCGGCGCTGCCGTCCCCGGACGTCCGCCGCGAGTCCCTGCCGGGCGCCCGTGATCCGGAACACCTGGGCCTGCTCGCCGCCGTGCAGCTTCCGCATCACATCCCACCACCCGCCTGCCTCGGACTCTCCCGGCCCGCACCTGGTCCGTACCCGGTCTGGGGGCCGAGCCCGAACACTCACCACGTTACGCCGCGCCTGCGCCGGCTACGAGACCGGGGCCACCCCTGCCTGGGCGTACGCGCCGGGCACTCGCGCGTACGGCTGCACCCGACATGCGCCGTATGGCGGACAGCCCGAGACTGGGCGTACCGCTCGCGTCGAGCCGTAGGAGGAGGC
This sequence comes from Streptomyces sp. NPDC093261, assembly GCF_044753645.1. Classification (NCBI taxonomy): domain Bacteria; kingdom Bacillati; phylum Actinomycetota; class Actinomycetes; order Kitasatosporales; family Streptomycetaceae; genus Streptomyces; species Streptomyces sp. NPDC093261. The sequence continues at coordinate 28,411 of NZ_JBIVNO010000001.1, read as the reverse complement.
AGCCATGGGCTGGTTGTGGGCGATCATCGTGGGATTCGTGCTGGGTCTGCTGGCCAAGCTCATCCTGCCGGGCAGACAGCACAGCCCGCTCTGGCTGACCACCATCATGGGCATGATCGGCGGCATCATCGGCAACGCCGTCGCCCGCGCCATCGGGATCGCGCAGACCCCGGGCATCGACTGGGGCCGCCACGGTCTCCAGCTCGCCGCCGCGGTCGTGCTCGTCTTCCTGGGCGAGATGGCGTACATGTCGATGAGGGGCAGACGCAGAGAGAGGGTCTGACCGCACGGAAAAGGGGGCGTTCCCCGAAGGGAACGCCCCCTTTTCCGTGGTCGTGGCCACAGGCCCGGTCCGTGTGCGCGGAAGCGTCTCAGGCGCTCGCGACCTCGATCGCGGCCAGGTTCTTCTTGCCGCGGCGCAGCACCAGCCAGCGCCCGTGCAGCAGGTCCTCCCGGACGGGCACCGCGTCCTCGGCGGTGACCTTCACGTTGTTCACATACGCGCCGCCCTCCTTCACCGTGCGGCGCGCGGCCGACTTGCTGGGCACGAGGCCGACCTCCGCGAACAGGTCCACAACCGGCTGAAGCTCGGAGACCTGGGCGTTCGGCACCTCGGAGAGGGCCGCGGCCAGCGTCTTCGCGTCAAGCTCCGCCAGCTCGCCCTGGCCGAAGAGGGCCTTGGACGCGGCGATCACGGCGTCCGTCTGGTCGGCGCCGTGCACCAGCGTCGTCAGCTCCTCGGCGAGCGCGCGCTGCGCCGCGCGGGCCTGCGGACGCTCCTCGGTCTGCTGCTCCAGCTCCTCGATCTCCTCGCGCGAGCGGAAGCTGAAGATGCGCAGGAACTTCGAGATGTCACGGTCGTCCGCGTTCAGCCAGAACTGGTAGAAGGCGTACGGCGTGGTCAGCTCCGGGTCGAGCCAGACCGTGCCGGACTCCGTCTTGCCGAACTTGGTGCCGTCCGCCTTGGTGATCAGCGGCGTGGCCAGCGCGTGCACCGCGACATGCGGCTCCACCTTGTGGATCAGATCCGCGCCCGCCGTGAGGTTGCCCCACTGGTCGCTGCCGCCGGTCTGGAGCGTGCAGCCGTACCTGCGGTACAGCTCCAGGAAGTCCATGCCCTGAAGGATCTGGTAGCTGAACTCGGTGTAGCTGATGCCCGCGTCCGAGTGCAGCCGCCGGGCGACGGCCTCTTTCGAGATCATCCTGTTGACCCGGAAGTGCTTGCCGATGTCCCGCAGGAAGTCGATGGCCGACAGGCCCTGGGTCCAGTCCAGGTTGTTGACCATGGTCGCGGCGTTCGGTCCCTCGAAGTCGAGGAACTTCTCGATCTGGCCGCGCAGCCGCGCCACCCAGCCGGCCACCACCTCGGGGTCGTTCAGCGTGCGCTCCGCCGTCGGCTTGGGGTCGCCGATCAGGCCCGTGGCACCCCCGACCAGGCCCAGCGGGCGGTTGCCCGCCCGCTGGATCCGGCGCATCGTCAGGATCTGCACGAGGTTGCCGAGGTGCAGGCTGGGCGCGGTCGGGTCGAAGCCGCAATAGAACGTGACGGGACCGTCCGCGAACGCCTTGCGCAATGCGTCCTCGTCCGTGGAGAGGGCGATGAGCCCGCGCCACTTCAGCTCGTCGACGATGTCCGTCACGGTTCTCGTATCTCCTTGGATGGCCTTGGATGGCTTCGGCGGCGGTCGAACGTCCACCGGCTACGAGGTTATACGCCCTGGCTGACAGAGCTCATATTGAAGTCCGGCACCCTCAGGGCCGGCATCGCAGCTCTAGTGAACCAGTCGCTCCACTCCCTCGGCAGCGTCTTTTCCGTGCGCCCGGCCTCCGCGGCGCGGCCGAGCACGTCGACCGGGGACTCGTTGAACCGGAAATTGTTGACCTCCCCGGTGACCTCGCCGTTCTCCACGCGATAGACGCCGTCCCGGGTCAGGCCGGTGAGCAGCAGCGTCGCCGGGTCGACCTCGCGGATGTACCAGAGACACGTCAGCAGCAGCCCGCGCCGGGTGTCCGCGACCATCTCCTCCAGGGAGCGGTCCGTGCCGCCGTCCAGGATCAGGTTCCCGATCGACGGAGCGAGCGGCAGGCCGGTGAGGGCCGCGCTGTGCCGGGTGGTCGTCAGATGCCTCAGCTCACCGTCGCCGATCCACTCGGTGGTCTTCAGGGGCAGTCCGTTGTCGAAGACCGACGCGTCGTCGCCGGAGGCGCGCGCGATCACGAAGGGAGCCGTCTCCAGGCCGGGCTCGTCCGGGTCGCTGCGCAGGGTCAGCGGCAGGGGGGAGAGCCGCTCGCCGACGCGCGTGCCGCCGCCGGGCCTGCTGAAGACCGTCCGGCCCTCGGTCGCGTCGCGGGCCGTCGACGACCACATCTGGTAGATCAGCAGGTCCGCGACCGCGGTGGGCGGCAGCAGCGTCTCGTACCGGCCCGCGGGCAGCTCGACCCTGCGCCGCGCCCAGGCCAGCCGCTGTGCCAGCTCGGCGTCCAGGGCCGCCGGGTCCACGTCCTTGAAGTCCCGCGTGGAATGTCCCGCCCATGCCGAGCGCATACGGTCCGGGGACTTGGCGTTGAGCTCCAGGGTGCCGCTCGGCTGGTCGTGGCGCAGCCGCAGCCCGGTCGACGTCCCGACATACGTCGAGACGAGTTCGTGGTTGGCGAAGCCGTACAGCTCGCGGCCGCCCGCACGCGCACGTGCGAAGGACTCGCCGAGCGCCGGGGCGAAGTCCGTGAACACGGCGGAGGTGGTCTCCATGGGCGGTTCCGTGAAGTCCGGGGACTCCGGCACCCCTGTCACCAGCGGCTGAGCGTCCTCGGCGGGGCCCGCGCCGCGCGCGGCGGCCTCCGCGGCCCGCACCAGCGACTCCAGCTCGTCCGCGGTGACGGCGGAGCGGGAGACCACCCCGGACGCCGTGCCCTGCGTGCCGTCGACGGTCGCCACGACGGTGAGGGTGCGCCCGCGCGTGACCCCGTTCGTGGTGAGCGCGTTGCCCGCCCAGCGGAGGTTGGCCGTGGAGTGCTCGTCGGCGATGACGACACACCCGTCCGCGCGGGACATCGCGAGGGCGCGCTCGACAATCTCGTGCGGCTTGTTCGTGCGGGCGCTCATCGACCGGCCTCCTGCGTGGTGTTGAGAATGCTGACTCCCCTGAACAGGGCCGTCGGGCAGCCGTGCGAGACCGCGGCAACCTGGCCCGGCTGGGCCTTGCCGCAGTTGAAGGCGCCGCCCAGGACATAGGTCTGCGGACCGCCGACGGCCGTCATGGAACCCCAGAAGTCCGTGGTCGTCGCCTGGTAGGCGACATCGCGGAGCTGGCCGGTGATCCGCCCGTTCTGGATCCGGAAGAACCGCTGGCCCGTGAACTGGAAGTTGTAGCGCTGCATGTCGATGGACCAGGAGCGGTCCCCGACGACGTAGATGCCGCGGTCCACACTGCCGATCAGGTCCTCGGTCGACAGCCCGGCCGGATCCGGCCGCAGCGACACATTGGCCATGCGCTGCACGGGAACGTGCGCGGGCGAGTCGGCGTAGGCGCACCCGTTGGACCGCTCGAACCCGGTCAGCCGGGCCATGCGCCGGTCGAGCTGGTAGCCGACCAGGGTGCCGTCCTTGACCAGGTCCCAGGACTGGGTCTCGACGCCCTCGTCGTCGTACCCGATCGTCGCGAGGCCGTGCTCGGCGGTGCGGTCGCCGGTGACGTTCATCAGCTCGGAGCCGTACCGCAGCCTGCCCAGCCGGTCGAAGGTGGCGAAGGACGTGCCGGCGTACGCGGCCTCGTAGCCGAGCGCCCGGTCCAGCTCGGTGGCGTGACCGATCGACTCGTGGATGGTCAGCCACAGGTTGGACGGATCGACGACCAGGTCGTACACCCCTGCCTGCACGCTCGGCGCGCGCATCTTCTCGGCGAGCAGCTCCGGCATCTGCGCCAGCTCCGCGTCCCAGTCCCAGCCGGTGCCCGTCAGGTACTCCCAGCCGCGCCCGACCGGTGGCGCGAGCGTGCGCATCGAGTCGAACTCACCGGTGGCCTCGTCGACGGAGACCGCGGTGAGCTGCGGGTGCAGCCGTACGCGCTGCTGGGTCGTCACGGTCCCCGCCGTATCGGCGTAGAACTTGTTCTCATGGACGGTCAGCAGCGAGGCGTCCACATGGTCGACACCGTCGGCCGCGAGCAGCCGCGCGCTCCAGTCGGCCAGCAGCCCGGTCTTGTGCTCGTCGGGCACGGTGAACGGATCGATCTCGTACGAGGACACCCAGGTCCGCTCCGCGTGCACCGGCTCCTGCGCCAGCTCCACGCGCTCCTTCGACCCGGCCGCCTTGATCACCTGCGCCGAGAGTCTGGCCATCGCCACCGCCTGGGACGCGACCTTGGCGGCGGCGTCGGGCGTCAGATCGACACCCGAGGCGAACCCCCAGGCCCCGCCGTGCACGACCCGCACCGCGTACCCCAGATCGGTCGTGTCCGAGGAACCGGAGGGCTTGCCGTCGCGCAGGCGCCACGCGGCGCTGCGGACCCGCTCGAAGCGGAAGTCCGCGTGTTCGGCCCCCAGCGACCGCGCGCGGGCCAGCGCGGCGTCGGCCAGGGCCCGCAGCGGCAACGCCGTGAAGGCTTCGTCGATGGAATGCGGCACGGAGGTCTCCCTGCTGTCGTGGCCTGTCGGATCCGATCATGTCCCGCGAGTGACGGTGGGGACCACACCTGTCCGTCCGGCGACCGGACCTTCGGCTCACCCGACCGTTCCGGCTCACTCCGCGGCGGTCTCTTCTGTAGGGATCCGACAGCGAGTCCTCTACGCCACTGTCGGTGCCCGATTGTCCGTGCGGGCGGCCGGACCGATAGGTTTTCGACGAAGGCGCCTGCCTGTGCAGGGGTGCCAGACCGCTAACGAAAGGGTGATCCGTTGAGCCGCTCGGTTCTCGTCACTGGAGGCAACCGGGGCATCGGCCTCGCCATCGCCCGCGCGTTCGCCGACGCCGGCGACAAGGTCGCGATCACATACCGCTCGGGCGAGCCGCCGGCCGGCTTCCTCGCGGTCAAGTGCGACATCACCGACACCGAGCAGGTGGAGCAGGCCTACAAGGAGATCGAGGCCGAGCACGGCCCGGTCGAGATCCTCGTCGCCAACGCCGGCGTCACCAAGGACCAGCTTCTGATGCGCATGTCCGAGGAGGACTTCACCTCGGTCATCGACACCAACCTCACCGGCACCTTCCGCGTCGTCAAGCGCGCCAACCGCGGCATGCTGCGTGCCAAGAAGGGCCGCGTCGTCCTCGTCTCGTCGGTCGTGGGGCTGCTCGGGTCCGCCGGCCAGGCGAACTACGCCGCCTCCAAGGCCGCCCTGGTCGGCTTCGCGCGCTCCCTCGCACGTGAGCTGGGTTCGCGCAACATCACCTTCAATGTCGTCGCCCCCGGCTTCGTCGACACGGACATGACCCGGGCGCTCTCCGACGAGCAGCGCGAGAACATCATGTCGCAGGTGCCGCTCGGCCGGTACGCGCGGCCGGAGGAGATCGCCGCGACGGTGCGGTTCCTCGCCTCCGACGACGCCTCGTACATCACTGGAGCCGTCATCCCCGTTGACGGCGGACTGGGAATGGGTCACTGATCACCATGAGCGGAATTCTCGAGGGCAAGCGCGTCCTGATCACCGGTGTGCTGATGGAGTCCTCCATCGCGTTCCACGCCGCGAAGCTGGCCCAGGAGCAGGGCGCCGAGATCATCCTGACCGCGTTCCCGCGGCCCACGCTGACCGAGCGCATCGCCAGGAAGCTCCCCAAGCCCACCAAGGTCGTCGAGCTGGACGTCACCAACGACGAGCACCTCGCGCGCCTGGCCGACATCGTCGGCGAGGAGCTGGGCGGCCTCGACGGCGTCGTCCACTCCATCGGCTTCGCCCCGCAGGACGCCCTCGGCGGCAACTTCCTCAACACGCCGTTCGAGTCGGTGGCCACCGCCATGCATGTCTCGGCGTTCTCCCTGAAGTCGCTGACCATGGCCTGCCTGCCGCTGATGCAGAACGGCGGCTCGGTCGTCGGCCTCACCTTCGACGCGCAGTTCGCCTGGCCGCAGTACGACTGGATGGGCCCCGCCAAGGCCGCCCTGGAGGCCACCAACCGCTACATGGCGCGCGACCTGGGCAAGCAGAACATCCGCTGCAACCTCATCTCCGCGGGCCCCATCGGCTCCATGGCCGCCAAGTCCATCCCCGGCTTCGGCGAGCTGGCCTCCGTGTGGGACAGCCGCTCCCCGCTGGAGTGGGACCTGAAGGACCCGGAGCCGGCCGGCCGGGGCATCGTCGCCCTGCTGAGCGACTGGTTCCCGAAGACCACGGGCGAGATCATCCACGTGGACGGCGGTCTGCACGCCATCGGCGCCTGAGCCGTCACGGCCGGGGGGCGTGCGGGCTTGCGCCCCCGTTCATCCATCCCCGGTCGCCTCGTACGAGGCCGATGCCCCGTTTCCCGCGCCGCGCGGGGAGCGGGGCATCGCCCGTTCGGAGCGCGCGGGGAGTACGCCACGCCCCACGGGTGCGTGAACGGCGGGGAGTACGCCACGCCCACGGGTGCGTGAACCGCGGGGAGTACGCCACGCCCCACGCGCGCGTGAAGGACGGGCGGACGTCCGGCGGGGCCCCTTCGGCGCCGAGTGCCCGGTCAGTGCCCCCCGGCCCGTGACCGGCCCGGACGGCACATGAACGGATAGCTCGCCGCCTCCGCGGCCGCCGCGGCCGCGTCGCCCGCGCGGATCGCGTCCACCAGCGCCGTGTGGTCCATGTACGTCTCCGGCGTCAGCTCCCCGCCGACGTCGTCGCGCAGCCAGTCCCGCAGCACCTCGCCCAGATCCGCGTACATCGCCGTCATGACGTCGTTGTGGGACGCCGCCACCACCGCCATGTGGAAGGTGGCGTCGGCGGTCACGAACGCCTCCGCGTTCCCGGACTTCCAGGCCTCCTCACGGCGCAGCAGGAGCGCGTCCAGCTGCTTGAGGTCGCGCTCGGTGCGCCGCTCGGCCGCAAGCTGGGCGGCACCAGACTCCAGGGTGGAGCGCAGCTCGGCGATGTGGGTGGGGTCGGCGTCGGCGAACCGCCGGTGCATCACACCTGCCAGCTCGCTCGTCGCCGCCACATAGGTGCCCGACCCCTGGCGGATGTCCAGCAGACCGTTGTGCGCGAGCGCGCGGACGGCCTCCCGGACCGTGTTGCGCGCGACCCCGAGTTGGTCGACCAGCTCCGACTCGGTCGGGATACGGGAGCCCACCGGCCATTCGCCCGAGGTGATCTGGTTCCGCAGTTCGGCGATGACCTGTTCGGACAACGCGGATCGGCGGGGGTGGCTCAGCGGCATGACGGTCCTTCGTGCGGGCCTGGTTGCGGGGGCCGGGGAATCGGGAGCGTAACGCAAGGAAAGTGACCCCAATTCATCCCATGATTCTATGATGACCCCCATGGCTTTCGACGAGACCGGGACCACGACGTCCGCACCGCTCCCCACGTCCACGCCGGTCCACGGCCCCGCCCCCGGACCCGACGGCAGCGCGCTCGCGCGGGCCGCCGGCGGGGCGGCCGGCACGCGCGCGTGGACGGCGCGTGCGCTGGTCGTCGGCATCGTCCTCACCGCGCTCAACCTGCGGCCCGCCATCACCAGCCTCGGTGCCCTCCTCGAAGAGGTGCGCGACGGGCTCGGCATGAGCGGCAGCCTCGCCGGACTGCTGACCTCCGTACCCCCGCTGTGCTTCGCCGTCTTCGGCGTCATGGCCCCCCGGCTGGCCCGCCGCTTCGGCCCGGGCGCCGTGGTCTGCGCCGGAATGGCCGCGATCACCGCCGGGCTCGTGATCCGCCCCTACGCCGGGAGCACCGGGGGCTTCCTGGCCGCGAGCGCGCTCGCCCTGATGGGCATCGCCGTCAGCAACGTCCTGATGCCGGTGATCGTCAAGCGCTGGTTCCCGGACCGGGTGGGCTCGATGACCGGCCTGTACTCGATGGCGCTCGCCCTCGGCACGTCCGCCGCGGCGGCGGCCACGGTCCCCATGACCGACGCCCTGGGCGGTGACTGGCGGTCGGGTCTCGCGGTCTGGGCGGCCCTGTCGGCGGCGGCCGTTCTGCCATGGATTCCGTTCGTCCGGGCGCGCGGTGCCGACTCCGCGCAGAGCGCCCCCGCCGCCGACGCCGGCCAGGCCGACTCCGATGGGCTGCGGATCACCCGGAGCCGTACCGCGTGGGCGCTGGCCGTCTTCTTCGGGCTCCAGGCCACGGCCGCCTACATCACGATGGGCTGGATGGCGCAGATCTTCCGGGACGCCGGGGTGTCCGCGGGCACGGCCGGAGTGCTGCTGGCCGTCACCATGGTGATGGGCGTGCCCCTGGCCTTCGTCATCCCGCGGCTGGCCACCCGGCTGCCGCACCAGGGGCCGATCGCGGTCGTGCTCGGCATCTGCGGTCTCGCCGGATACGCGGGCCTGTACGCGGCCCCGGCGGCCGGCGCCTGGGCCTGGGCGCTGCTGCTCGGGATCTCCAACTGCTCCTTCCCCCTGGCCCTGACGATGGTGGGCATGCGGGCCCGTACGAGCGCGGGCGTGGCCAAGCTGTCGGCCTTCGCGCAGAGCACCGGCTATCTGCTGTCGATCCCGGGGCCGCTGCTGGTGGGCGTCCTCTATCAGCACAGCGGCGGCTGGGGTCTGCCGCTCGCCCTCATGGCCGGGCTGATGGTCCCGCAGATCGCGGTGGGCGTTCTGGCGGGCCGCGACCGGATCGTGGAGGACGAGGCGGTGCGCTGAGCGGACCGTCCCCCGGCCGACGCACCACCCCCGCCGGGCTGTCCGCCTGGCGGCGGCCCGCCAGAGGCCTGGCGGCGGCGATGTGCCGGAGGCCTGGCGGCGGCGACCCCGGCGGAGGCCTGGCGGGGGAGGGGTGCGAAACTGACCGCATGCCCGTGCTCGACCCGAATCCTCCGAACGGCCAGAAGAAGATGCTGCTCGTCTTCGGCGCGTTCTTCGCCATCTTCGTGATCATCGCCATCATCGCCACGATCGCCTCACCCTGACGGAGGGTGTCCCCAGCTCTCGGGCTGGGGATGTCCCCCGTAACCCCTAGGGGGTGAGTGTCAGGGTCAAGTGGGTGGATCACCGGATGGGTTGCGGGCTGCCGAATCCCTACCTTCGAGATGTGGCCGCCGACGGCGGACCACGGACCGTCCGAAGACCCACGGAGGCAGCGATGTCGGCCCCTGCACACCCCCGGCCCCACCCGGCGACCACGGGCGGAATCGGCATGCGGCTGCCCTGGTGGGCCCTCGCGCTGCCCACACTGGCCTTCGTGGTCCTGCTGGCGCTGATACTCAATCCGGCGGACGCGCGGGCGGGCGGCGATCCCGCCCTCGGCCATTTCGTCCAGCGGATCCAGCAGACGATGGTCCACCACGCGCGATGACACTCCCCACGCGGCGGTGACGGGAGACGTCCGCCGAGGTGGGTGGCGGAAAGGGCCCGGTCCGGGGCCCGCGCGCGGGTGTGCTTCCGACGCGGTCAACTCCCTGCGCTCCCCCGCCTGTTTCATGCAAAGCTGGGACCCATGAGCTCCGCAGAACCCCGCAGGATTGTCCTCTTCCGGCATGCGAAGGCCGACTGGCCGCAGGTAGCCGATCATGAGCGCCCCCTCGCAGACCGGGGCCGTATGGACGCGGCCGTCGCCGGCCGCAAGCTGGCCGACACCGGCATCCCCTTCGACCTGGCCCTCTGCTCCACGGCGACACGTACCCGGGAGACCTGGAAGCTCGCGGTCCAGGAGCTTCCGCACCGGCCGAAAACCATCTACGAGGAGCGGATCTACGACGCCTCGCCCGGGGAGCTGATCGCCCTGCTCAACGAGACCCCGGACGACGTCCAGAGCCTGGTCCTGGTCGGCCACAACCCGGGCATCCACGGTCTTGCCGAGGTCCTCTCGGGGACAGCCGAGGACGAGGCCGCCGAGCGGCTGGGCCGGCGCGGCTTCCCCGCCGCCGCCTTCGCCGTGCTCTCCGTCGACGGCTCCTGGAAGTCACTGGAGCCGGGCACGGCCACCCTGCTCGACTTCTGGGCACCGAGCGAGTAACCCCTCACGGACGACAGCGGGGGCGGCACCGGTGACGGTGCCGGCCCCGGCGGAGGACGGCCGGCACGGCTCGAAGGCCTCAGAGGGTGTCGTCGTGTATGTCCGCCGCCTCGACCTCTTCGCGGGTGACGCCGAGCAGATACAGGACGGTGTCCAGGAAGGGGAAGTTCACCGCGGTGTGCGCGGCCTCGCGTACCACGGGCTTGGCGTTGAAGGCGACGCCCAGACCGGCCGCGTTCAGCATGTCGAGGTCGTTGGCCCCGTCCCCGATCGCCACGGTCTGCGACAGCGGCACGCCCGCCTCGGCGGCGAACCGGCGCAGCAGCCGTGCCTTGCCCGCCCGGTCCACGATCTCGCCGACGACCTTGCCGGTCAGTTTCCCGTCGATGATCTCCAGCGTGTTGGCCTGCGCGAAGTCCAGGCCGAGCCGCTCCTTGAGGTCGTCCGTGACCTGGGTGAAGCCGCCGGAGACGACCCCCACCTGGAAGCCGAGTCGTTTCAGCGTGCGGATCAAGGTGCGCGCGCCCGGGGTGAGCCGCACCTCGGCCCGCACCTTGTCGACCACCGACGCGTCCAGCCCCTTGAGCAGGGCCACGCGCGCGTGCAGCGACTGCTCGAAGTCCAGCTCGCCGCGCATGGCGGCCGCCGTCACCTCGGCGACCTCCGCCTCACAGCCGGCGTGGGCGGCGAACAACTCGATGACCTCGTCCTGGATGAGCGTCGAGTCCACGTCCATGACGACAAGACGCTGGGCCCGCCGGTGCAGACCGGCCGCGACGACGGCGATATCGACACCGAGTGCCGCGGCGTCGGTCACCAGGGCGGTGCGCAGCGGCTCGGTCTCCACACCGGACACGGCGAACTCGACGGCCGTCACGGGATACTTGGCGAGCCGGAAGATACGGTCGATGTTGCCGCCGGCGGCGGCGATACGGGCGGCGATGGCGGCTGTCGACTCGGCGGTGAGCGGATGGCCGAGCACGGTGACCAGAGAACGTCCGAGGCCACGCGGACGGTTGTCACCGATTCCGGAAATGATCTCCGCCTGCATCTTCATGGACTCCGCCCAACTGTGGACGGTCGCCCGCAGATCACCCTCGAGCCCGGACGGGGGCATCGTCACCAGGGCGCACAGCACCATCCGGCCCCGGGTGACGACCTGCTCGATGTCGACGACGTCGACGCCGTAGGCGGCCAGGGTGTCGAACAGGCCGGCCGTCAGGCCGGGCCGGTCCTTGCCGAAGATCTTGACAAGGAGCGTGGGGGCGTCGGTGGTCTGCGAAGCGCTCATGGTGTTTCCACCGTATCCGGCACCCAGTGCCTGCCGCGTGCCCGGTCCGACTAGCGGACACGGAACACTGGGTGGCGGTCGGGTGACGAACGGCTTGACCGGCGACGAAGCCCCAGCACCGGCCGGAGAGCCGAGAGCGCCGATCGGAGGCAGGCGGTCAGCCGTGTCCCCGGGGCCGCTCGGGCGGCGGGGGAGGCGGCGGGGGCGGACCCGGATCCGAGGGCGGCGACGCCCCCCGGGGAGGGCGCCGGGGCGGCGGGGCGGGCCGCTCGATCGGCCCGATCACCGTGGGCGCCCCGGACATGTCGCCGCGGGCGGGCCGTGTGCCACCGTCCGGCCGCTCGGGCCGCGCGTCCTCCGGCTCCCGGAGATGCTCCGGCAGCCGTAGATAGGGATTGGTGTCCGGGTTCGGCGGGCGATAGGGCTTGTTCGGCGCGTAGGGACCGGCCGGCCCTGTCGCGAACGGGGACACGACAGACGCGCTCTGCGCCGTGTCACCCCGTGCCAGGGGCGCCGCCCGGCTCCCCGCCGCACCGGTCGCATACGCGAGCAGAGCCCCGGCCGCCCCGGCACCCGCGCCCCACGCCGCGCCCAGCAGCAGCGCCGCGCCGAGGTGCCCGTGCAGGGTGACTCCGGCGCCGAACGCGTCGAATCCGAATACGGACAGCGAGGCGTCCACGGACACATCCGTCAGCCAGACGAGGAGCGGCAGTACAGAGGCCGTCGCGATCCCGAGCCGAAGCGCGCAGCGCCCTGCGAAGCCGAGGGGGCCCGGGGGCCGTACGCCGGAGGCAGCCGTACCCGGTACGGCTACGGCATCCCCGCCTCTTGCGAGAGGCGTACGCACCGCGGTCAGCACACCGGCGACGAGCATCATCAGCGCCGCCGCGACCGCCAGCATCCACACCCTGCCGTCCAGCCCGGCCAGGCGCCCCACCGTCACCGGCTGGTCCGTCCGCACGCCGAGCAGCCGGTCGAGCGGATGCGGCAGCACGGTCGCCAGCGCGCCCGTAGCCGTGCCGTCCCACGGGACGAACAGGCCGAGCGGGACACCCAGCCACACCCCGTTGGGTGCCCCGAGCAGCGCCGCCCCCGCGATCCGCGCCGGATGGTCGTCGCCGATCGCCGCGTACGCCGCCGCCGCGAGACCGGCGGCCACGGCCACCAGCGTCACCGTCACCAGCGCAGACGCGGCCGGTCGCACCGTCCGGTGCACGGCGTCCCAGCCCCGCGGCAGGGGGGTACGCCGGGACGCGAGCAGTGCGAGCACCAGCACACCGGCCGCCCATGCCGCGCCGCCGAGCAGCGTGGGCACCGTGTCGACGGTGAAGCCGACCGAGGCCTTCGCCCGGACGAGGTCCCCGATCCGGTCCGGCAGCAGCCCGCCGATGTTCCCGAGCCCCGGGACGTCGATGCCGCCGCCCCCGCCCCCGCTCCCGCCCGGCAGTCTGTCGAGGCCGAGCGAGTCCCCGTCGAGGGTGATGACGTCATGGCCGACCCAGGCGAGGCCGCCCAGCATCGCCACGAACAGCACCGTCACCGCGCCCACGCGCGCGAGGAGCTCCGCCGGGGCGAGGACCGCTCCCGCCGCCCGCAGGGAACGCAGGAAGAACCAGGACAGCAGCAGCGCACCCACCAGCCCCACACCCAGTGGCGTGATGTCGACGGAGGTCGTCGCCTCGGCCCCTTTCAGACCGAACGCCGACACATCCCCCGACGGCCGGACCGACCCGTTCGCCGCCAGTGCCATGACAGCCGCCGTCATCGGCCCGAGCGAGCCGGCCGCATCCGCCTGGAGCAGATGCAGCCCGAGCGCCGCCGTCCCCGCCATTGCGATCAACGCCCAGCTCACGGAGGCGATCGCGGACAGCAGCACATCCGCCCAGGGCAGCCTCCTGCCGTCTTCCGCGGCCTTGTCGCCCATCGCCAGCCCCCCGGTCCGCGCCGCGGCGTTCCACCGCGTCCGTCCCCCTCGCGTCGGATCACCACTCTCCGGCCGGGTCTCATCCCCGTCAACGGCGCGCGCCGAAGCTCCCGTTCGCGCTCGTCACAAGGCCCGACTTTCCGTCAGAGCGCTGAGCCTGAAATAGTTCCCCACGATGTTCGACATCCCTACACTCCCCGTGATGGGGGTAACTCGGGGGACAACTCAGTGGGGCATGGAGTGCCTGAACTCGTAGTGGAATTCAACGGACGCACCTGGACGCTGGACCCGTCCAGGCCGTACGCCCTCGGACGTGATCCGCAGGGGGACATCGTGCTCGAGGACGCCAGGGTCTCCTGGCGCCACGCCACGATCGGCTGGAACGGCAGCAGTTGGGTCCTGGAGGACCGGGGGAGCACCAACGGTACGTTCGTCGGGGGCCGGCGCGTCCATCGGTTGGAGATCGGCGCGGGCACGACCGTGCACCTGGGCAATCCGACCGACGGTCCCGCCCTGAGCCTGTCCGGACCCGCGGCTGTGGTGGCCGCCCCGCAGGCCGGGCCCGGTCGGCAGCCGTACGCGGCACAGGGCGCCGGAGCCGGCTGGGCCCAGCAGGCCCCGCACCAGCAGGCTCAGCAACAGGCGCCCGCGCAGAGCCGGCAGACTCCGGAGCAGTCCGCTGCCCGCCTTCCACAGCAGCAGGGCCCGGGCGCCGACGCGGGAGCGCCACCGGTCTACGGCGACCGTAGCCCGACCACGTTCCACCAGCTCGCCCTCGACCGGGTGATGCGCATCGGCCGAGCGCTGGAGAACGACCTGGTGGTCTCCGACCTCCAGGTCTCCCGTCACCACGCCGAGTTCCACGCCATGCCCGACGGCCGTTTCGAGATCCGCGACCTGGGCTCGCACAACGGCACGTTCGTCAACGGCATGCCCATCGGCAAGGGCGGCTCGGCGCTGCTCGGCCCGAACGACATCGTCGGCGTCGGCCACTCGACGTTCCGTCTGGTCGGCGACCGGCTCGAGGAGTTCGTCGACACCGGTGAGGTCACCTTCTCCGCCCGCCATCTGACGGTCACGGTCGACGGCGGCAAGCAGATCCTCAAGGACGTCTCCTTCGGCGTCCCGGAGAAGTCTCTGGTCGCGGTCATCGGCCCGTCCGGCTCCGGCAAGTCGACGCTGCTGAAGGCGCTCACCGGTTACCGCCCCGCGAACCAGGGCGACGTCCTGTACGACAACCGGAACCTGTACAAGCAGTTCGCCGAGCTGCGCCAGCGCATCGGGCTGGTCCCGCAGGACGACATCCTGCACAAGGAGCTGAGCGTCAAGAAGGCCCTGAAGTACGCGGCGAAGCTGCGCTTCCCCGCGGACACCACGGCCGCCGAGCGCGAGGCCCGCATCGACGAGGTGCTGCGCGAGCTGAAGCTGGACGTACACAAGGAGAAGAAGGTCACCTCCCTTTCCGGCGGTCAGCGCAAGCGGGTGTCGGTGGCCCTGGAGCTGCTCACCAAGCCGTCGCTGATCTTCCTGGACGAGCCGACCTCCGGTCTGGACCCGGGCATGGACCGCGACGTCATGCAGTTGCTGCGGGGCCTCGCCGACGACGGCCGAACGGTCCTCGTCGTCACCCACTCCGTTGCCGAGCTGGCACTGTGCGACAAGCTCCTGGTGATGGCGCCGGGCGGGGCCGTCGCCTACTTCGGCCCGCCGGAGGAGGCCCTGAACTTCTTCGGCTACGCATCCTGGGCCGATGTGTTCTCCGCCTTCGAGAACTACCGCGACTACGACTGGGCGGGCCGCTGGAAGGGCTCGCAGCACTACCAGATGTACGCCGCGGACATCGACGCCGTGGCCCCGCAGTCATTCGACATGCCGCCGCCGCAGGCGATCAAGCCGGCCAAGCCGCAGGGCTGGTTCTCCCAGCTCGGCACCCTGATCCGGCGGTATGTCTCGGTCATCGCCTCCGACAAGGGCTTCCTGGCGCTGACGGTGATCCTGCCGGCGGTGCTCGGCGCGGTCAGCCTGCTCATCGACAGCGACAAGGGCCTGCTGGTCAACCCGGTCAGCCCGAAGACCGGCGTACCCGTCCCGAACGGCACCGCCACCACGGTGCTGCTGATCCTCGCGGTCGGCGCGTGCTTCGCGGGCGCCGCCAACTCCGTCCGCGAACTGATCAAGGAACGGGTCATCTACGAGCGGGAGCGCGCCACCGGCCTGTCCCGCTCGGCGTATCTGATGTCCAAGGTGGCCGTCCTCGGCGCGATCACCGTGCTCCAGGGCCTGATGGTCGGCCTGATCGGCTTCTCCAGCCGGGAGATCCCGGACCAGGGCCTGATCCTCGGCCATGCCACGCTGTTCGAGCTGTGCCTGCCGGTCATGGCGCTCGGCTTCACCTCGATGATGGTCGGCCTGGTCATCTCCTCGCTGGTGAGGACCGCCGAGAAGACGATGCCGCTGCTGGTCATGTTCGCGATCATCCAGGTGGTGTTCACCGGCTGCCTTTTCACGCTGAACGGCACGATGGGCGTCAACCAGTTCTCGTATCTGATGCCGTCCCGCTGGGCGGTCGCGGCCGCCGGCACGACGCTGGACTTCAACAACATCGCCCCGAACACGGCCGACCCGACCAACACGGACCCGCTGTGGAACCACACGGCGTCGGCCTGGACCCTGGACATGGTCGCCCTGATCGCCCTCGGCGTTCTCTGCGGCTTCCTCGTGGCCCGCTTCCTGCGCCGCCACGAGCCCGAGGTCATGCGGAAGTGACCGCCCCAGGACGCGCGGAAGGGCGGCACCCTCGGGGGTGCCGCCCTTTTCTTCCGTTCAGCCGAGAAGAGGCCCGCGCCGACCTCAGTACGCGCTGTTGACGTTGTCCATCGAGCCATACCGGTGCGCCGCGTAGTTGCAGGCGGCCGTGATGTTGGCGACCGGGTCGTAGATGTTCCAGGACGTGCCCTCGACGTGGTAGGCGTTGAAGGTCGGCTGGATCACCTGGAGCAGACCCTTGGAGGGGATGCCGTTCTGGGCGTTGACGTCCCAGAGGTTGATGGCCGTCGGGTTGCCGGAGGACTCCCGCATGATGTTGCGGTACAGGCCGCTGTACGAGCCCGGGATGCCCTTCTTCGCCATGATGTCGAGCGACTGGTGGATCCACCCGTCCAGGTTGTTGCCGTAGGCCTTCGGGGCGGGAGCGGCCTGCTGGACCTGCGGGCGCTGCGCCGAGCGGCTCGCGGCCTGCTGGACCGGACGCTGCTGCACCGGCTGCGCGGCGGCCTGCTGTACGGCGGCCTGCTTCACGGCGGCCGGGGCGGCCTTCTGCTTGGCGGTGATGGCCTCGGCCTTCAGGGCCTGGGCAGCCATCTGGTCGGTCACGCGGACCTGGATCTCCTTGGCCGGCTTGTTGCCGAGCGCCACCGGGGCCGACACGGCGGAAGCCGCGGGGGCCGTGTTGCCCTGTGCCTCGCTCGGCGCGGCGGTGACCGCGAGGGCGCAGCAGCCGAGGGCGGCCACACCGGCGATGGACATCTTGTGGGCCTTGGTCAGCTCTCGACTGCGGGCACGGAGGGCGGTGATGTTCTTGGGCATGCTGAGGGACCTCTTTGTGTAGCGCGGAGGCCGCTCTGGTGCCGGCGGAAGACGGATGTTTCCAGCACAAGCGCCGCGGGCAATGCCCACGGCGCCGAGCGACGTGAGCAATTCTTAGCTGCCGCAAAAAGGCCAGGCAAAGGTGTGACGTACGATCCCCGGTAGTGGACATGGGCAGGGAAAAACGGGGCAGAACGGCCTGTCTGCCCCGTTCATCACGGGCTTCTTTGTCTCCTATGTGTCCTCGTACGTGATGTGGGTCCTATGCGCGGGCTCACATCGGGCCCGGGCGCGTCTCACGATGAGTTGCTCGAGCAATGCTCTGCGTGAGGAGCCTCCTCCGGCAGGATGAGGTGCGTGTCACCGAACTCGTGCCACAGGTAGAGACCGGCCAGCGCCTCCTCGTAGCCACGGTGGATCGCGGCCCGCCCGGCGACGGCCTCCAGCATCAGCAGGTGCGACGCCTCCGGCTCGTGCAGCCCGGTCAGCAGCCCGTCGACCACCCGCACCCCGCGCTCGGGCGTCACCACCAGATCCGTCCAGCCCCGCCGCGCCCGTACGACACCGTCGGCGTCCGCCGCCGACTCCACCGCCCGCACGGCCGTCGTACCGACCGCGATCACCCGGCCGCCCGTCCGTCCCCCGCCACGGCCCGTCCCGCGCGGCACCCCGCGTCCCCTATATCCGGCGCGCACCGCGTTGATCACCCGTGCCGACGCCTCCGGCACCGCGAAACGCTCCGGGTACGGCGGCTCCTGCGCCTCCGCCGAGGCCACCCCGGTGTGCAGAGTGATCGGAGCGAACTGCACGCCCCGGCTCACCAGCTCCGCCACCATGCGCAAGCTGAAGGGGCGCGCCGCGCTCGGCATCTCGGCGCTGCCCGCACCGTCGGCGGAGGGCAGCGCGAACACCGTCTGGTACGCCGACAGCGGCTGGTCCCGCTCCGTATAGGAGTAGCGAATGGGACGCCCGTGCCGGCCCAGGAGCCCGGCCACGTCCCGATCCGACGGCCGGGCCCACCACAACCGGTCCCCCCTCGGCGACAGGGGCTCCTCCAGGACGAGCCCCATGCCCTCCGGGAGCCGCAGCTCGGCACCCGCGGGCCCTCCCGCACGCGCGCGCGTCGTACCCCGCCCGTCCGGGTCCCGCAGCTCGACCACCCAGCGCCCGTCGTCCCCACACGCCGAGAAGTGCACCACCACGCGCGCGTGCCCCGCCATGGCGTCCACCGCGGCCGCCAGCGTCGGCGAGGTGTTGACGACCAGCACATCCCCCGCCCGCAGCAGCCGCGGCAGCTCCACGAAGGTGTGGTGCGACACCTCGGCGCCGCGTGAGACCAGCAGCCGCACGGAGTCCCGGGCCAGCCCCGGCCCGCGCTGCTCGACCGGGACCCGCGCCGACCGCTCCACGGGAACCCTCGGCCACGCCCGTCCCTGTTCCAGCGGCGGTACCCCCATCGCCGCGGTCATCGCTCCTCCAGCAGCGACGGCGCACCGTAGCGGCCGCTCGCCGGGCGCTCGTCCAGCAGCCTCAGGAACGCGGGCACCACATGTTCCGGTGCCGGCCGCGGACCGTCGTCGTCGGGTACGGCCGCCGCATACAGGTCCGTGGCCATGTCCCCGGGGTCGACCGCCCACACCCGCAGCCCCGGCTCCTCCACCCCGAGCACCGCCGCCAGCTGGTCGAGCGCCGCCTTGGACGCGCCGTACCCGCCCCACGTCCCGTACGCCTCGGCCGCCGCGTCGGAACTGACGGCGATCACCGCACCCGTGTTCGACGCCCGCAGCAGCGGCAGCGCCTCCTGGACGAGCCCCAGTGCCGCGACCACGATCACCTCCAGCGCCCGCCGCAGCCCGTCGAGCCCCAGCTCCGCGAGCCGCACCAGCGGTTCGGCACCCAGCGCGCTCGCGTTGCTCACCAGTAGGTCGAGCCCGCCCAGCTCGCGGGCCGCCCGCACCAGAGCGGCCCGGTGCGCGGCGTCCGTCACATCCCCCGGGAGCGCCACCACCCGCGTCCCGTGCGCCGACAGCGCCCCCGCCGTCTCCCGCAGGACCGTCGCCGTCCTGGCGTCCAGCACCAGGTCCCAGCCGCGCTCCGCCAGGGCCGCGCCCAGCGCCCTCCCCAGCCCCTTGGAAGCCCCCGTGATGATCGCAACCGGCATGCCCACCGTCCCCTCGTCCCTCGGCCGCCGGTGATCGGCGGCGACCTCACCGTAGGGACGGCCCGGTCCCGGCCGCCTCGGCCGGGGGCCGCACGGAAGCGGGGCCCTTGGGCCTAGGCCCACCGGCGGAGAGGCGCCGACCGGCGGTCGGATACGCACGGTCACGGCTCGCCGGTACGGTGAGGTCATGAGCCATGGACCCCGGTCGGGCCTGTACGCGGTGAGTTCCGCGCTGCTGGCCATGAGCAGGCACCTCGAGGTGCGCGACGTCCTCAAGACGATCGTCGCCTCGGCCCGCGAGCTGCTCGACGCGGAGTACGCGGCGCTGGGCGTCCCGGACGACCACGGGGGCTTCGCCCAGTTCGTCGTGGACGGTGTCACCGAGGAGCAGTGGAAGGCCATCGGCCCGCTCCCGCGCCAGCACGGCATCCTGGCCGCGATGCTGCACGACGCGAAGCCGGAGCGGCTCGCCGACGTCCGCCAGGACCCGCGCTTCGAGGGCTGGCCCAGCGCCCACCCGCAGATGTCCGACTTCCTCGGCCTGCCCATCCGCGACGGCGACGAGACCATCGGCGCGCTGTTCCTGGCCAACAAGAGGTGCCCGAAGCGGGACGGCGGCTGCGGTTTCACCGAGGACGACGAGGAACTGCTCTCGATCCTCGCCCAGCACGCCGCGATAGCCCTCACCAACGCCCGTCTCTACGAGCGCAGCCGGGAGTTGACCATCGCCGAGGAGCGCTCCCGGCTGGCCCACGAGCTGCACGACGCGGTCAGCCAGAAGCTCTTCTCCCTGCGGCTCACCGCCCAGGCGGCCGCCGCCCTGATCGACCGCGACCCGGGGCGCGCCAAGGGCGAGCTTCAGCAGGTGGCCGCGCTCGCCGCCGAGGCCGCCGACGAACTGCGCGCCGCCGTCGTCGAGCTGCGCCCCGCCGCGCTCGACGAGGACGGCCTCGTCAACACGCTCCGCACCCAGGTCCAGGTCCTGGACCGCGCCCACACCGCGCGCGTGACCTTCCTCAGCCTGGGGGTCCGCGCCCTGCCCGCCACCCAGGAGGAGGCGCTGCTGCGGGTCGCCCAGGAGGCCCTGCACAACGCCCTGCGGCACTCTGGTGCCGAGCGGGTGGAGGTGACCCTGGAGAAGCGCGGCCCGGGCGCCGTCCTGCGCGTCATGGACGACGGCGGCGGGTTCGAGCCCCAGGCGGTGCGCCGGGCGGGCCGCCACCTCGGCCTGGTCTCCATGCGCGACCGGGCGAGCGGGGTCGGCGGCACGCTGACCGTGGAATCGGCGCCCGGGAAGGGCACCACCATCGAGATGGAGGTCCCCGGTGGCTGACGCAATCAAGGTGCTGCTCGTCGACGACCACCAGGTGGTCCGCCGTGGGCTGCGCACCTTCCTCGAAGTGCAGGACGACATCGAGGTCGTCGGGGAGGCCTCCGACGGCGCCGAGGGGGTCGCCCTCGCTCAGGAGCTGGCCCCCGACGTCATCCTCATGGACGTCAAGATGCCGGGGATGGACGGCATCGACGCGCTCCGCAGGCTGCGCGAGCTCGACCACCCCGCGCGCGTGCTGATCGTCACCAGCTTCACCGAGCAGCGCACGGTGGTGCCGGCCCTGCGCGCGGGCGCCGCCGGCTACGTCTACAAGGACGTGGACCCCGACGCCCTGGCCGGAGCCATCCGGTCCGTGCACGCGGGGCACATCCTTCTCCAGTCGGAGGTGGCCGGCGCGCTGCTGTCCCAGGAGGAGACCAACTCCGGCCAGGGGCGGGGCGGTTCGCTCACGGAGCGGGAGCGGGAGGTGCTGGGCCTGATCGCGGACGGGCGGTCCAACCGGGAGATCGCCCGCGCGCTGGTGCTGTCGGAGAAGACGGTCAAGACCCATGTCTCCAACATCCTGATGAAGCTGGACCTGGCCGACCGCACCCAGGCCGCGCTCTGGGCGGTGCGGCACGGCGTTAACGGCTGAGCCGATCTTCATACCGTCGGGTGTATGTCACCCGGGTGGCGCATCCTCGATCGAGCCCGGCCGTTCTCCAGGGCATGCTGCGGCGCCTGTCGCAGTGATCGCAAGGAGAGGGCTCAGAAGTGAAGAACCTGAAGAAGGCCGCAGCCGTCACCATGGTGGCCGGTGGACTGATCGCCGCCAGCGCCGGCCTCGCCTCCGCCCATGACGGCTCTCACGCCGACGGACGGGCCCTGGGCTCCCCGGGCGTCGTGTCGGGCAATGTCATCCAGGCCCCGGTTCACGTCCCCGTCAACGCGGTCGGCAACACCGTGAACGTGATCGGCCTCCTGAACCCGGCCTTCGGCAACCTGGGCCTCAACCACTGAGGGGACCACGGTCCGCTCTTCCCGACCGGCCTCCCGGGAGTCCCCGGGAGGCCGGTCGGGCGTGGCCACCGATCAGCGCATCTCCCGCTGCTCCACGATGGAGTTGTACGCCGCCACCTGAGCCCGCCGGGCCGTCCGCTCCACGGGGCGCAGCGCCTGGGCCCGGGCGGCCATCTCGGAGGCGCTCACCGCGCCCCCGTGCCCGTCCTCGTAGGCGACCGAGATCAGCAGCCCCACCCGCTGGGCCAGTTCCAGCACCCGCACCGCCCGCGGCGGATACCCCGGTGCCAGGACCTCCCGCCCCCGCTCGGCCCGCGCCCGGTACGCGTCGATCGCCGCCTCCGCCACCGGCCCCGACCCCGCCACATCCAGCCGCGACAGCACCTCCGTCGCCTCGCGCAGCGCCTCCGCCAGCTCTCGCTCGGCCTCCCCGAGCGAGGGCACATCGGCAGCCGGCGCCTCCCGCACCGGCAGACAGTGCCAGACGACCTCGACATGCAGATCGCCGTCCGGCCCCGCCGCAAAGACCTCCGGCACCAGCCCGAAGGCGGCGCCGTGACAGACCACCGCCTCCTCCGCCTCCAACGCCCGCGCGTTGAACTCCGGCGGACCGCTCAGCCCCAGCGGATGCCCCGGCGCGGGCAGGGCCACCCGCAGCCCGGTCGCCCCGAGCGTGCGCAGCCGCCCCAGCGCGAGGGTGAGGCCGACGGGCGCCGACTCACCCGGCAGCCCCTCCACCCGGTGCACCGCGTCCTCTCCGACGATGGCGGACGCGGCGTCGTCCGGCGAGACAAATCCGGCCAACAGGGCATTTCCCCATGCGGCCAGCCGACCTGAGCGTGGTTCCGAGAGCATGTCTCCACCCTACGGACCGGGCCTATGGAATCGGCCCGGCGACCAGTGGCGTAGATTTCATGGGGGCCCCGCCCACCGGCGTGGCGGACCACGCCCACAGGCGTACGCGAGAGCCGACACCGGCCACACTGCAAGGGGAGACAACGCGCTCATGAGCGATGTTCTGGAGCTGGAGGACGTATCCGTGGTCCGCGAGGGCCGGGCTCTCGTGGACCAGGTCTCCTGGTCGGTCAAGGAGGGTGAGCGCTGGGTCATCCTCGGCCCCAACGGTGCCGGGAAGACCACCCTCCTGAACGTCGCGTCCAGCTACCTCTACCCCACCAAGGGCACCGCCACCATCCTCGGCGAGACCCTCGGCAGGCCCGGCACCGACGTCTTCGAGCTGCGCCCGCGCATCGGTGTGGCCGGCATCGCCATGACCGAGAAGCTCCCCAAGCGCCAGACCGTCCTGCAGACCGTGCTGACCGCCGCGTACGGCATGACGGCCGGCTGGCAGGAGGAGTACGAGGACGTCGACGAGCAGCGCGCCCGCGCCTTCCTCGACCGCCTGGGCATGAGCGAGTACCTGGACCGCAGGTTCGGCACCCTCTCCGAGGGCGAGCGCAAGCGCACCCTCATCGCCCGCGCCCTGATGTCCGACCCCGAACTGCTGCTCCTCGACGAGCCCGCCGCCGGCCTCGACCTCGGCGGCCGCGAGGACCTCGTACGCCGTCTCGGCCGCCTTGCCCAGGACCCGATCGCCCCCTCCATGATCATGGTCACCCACCATGTCGAGGAGATCGCCCCCGGCTTCACCCACGTCCTGATGATCCGCCAGGGCAAGGTGCTCGCCGCGGGTCCGCTGGAGCTGGAGCTGACCTCGCGCAACCTCTCCCTGTGCTTCGGCCTGCCGCTGGTGGTGGAACAGGTCGGCGAGCGCTGGACCGCCCACGGTCTGCCCCTGTCCTGACCCCGAAAGCCCCTCACGTAAGCCCCCGCGACCCCCACGGCGCCCTGTCCGCGACCGGACCCCGGCCCTACCATGACCATGTGAACATCGACGCGTGGGTGTGGTGGCTGATCGGCGCGGCGGGGCTCGGCATCGGGCTCGTGATCACCGCGATGCCGGAGCTCGGGATGCTCGCGGTGGGCGCCGTCGCCGCCGCCGTGGTCGGTGCTCTGGGCGGCGATGCCGTCTTCCAGGTGGTGGTCTTCGCCGTCGTCTCCGTGGCACTCATCGCCGTGGTCCGGCCCATTGCCGCACGGCACCGTACGCAGCGGCCCCAACTCGCCACCGGCATCGATGCGTTGAAGGGCAGGCAGGCCCTCGTCCTGGAACGCGTCGACGGCAAGGGCGGCCGGATCAAGCTCGCCGGAGAGGTCTGGTCGGCACGCTCCCTCAACGGCGAACTCAGCTATGAGGTCGGCCAGGAAGTGGATGTTGTGGACATCGACGGAGCCACGGCGATCGTGATGTGACCTCGTAGGACGTAACTCAACCGAACAGGCCACGAGGCACGCGACGGTCTGTCACACTCGACCAGCAAGATCTTCAACAACCATAAGATCTTCCACAGGCGCCGAGGCGGAGAAGGGTACGGGGAATCACGATGGAACCCATCATCATCGTCCTGATCATTCTGGTGGTGTTGGTCTTCATCGCCCTGATCAAGACGATCCAGGTCATCCCACAGGCGAGCGCGGCCATCGTGGAACGCTTCGGCCGTTACACGCGCACCCTGAACGCGGGCCTGAACATCGTGGTCCCGTTCATAGACTCGATCCGCAACCGCATCGACCTGCGCGAGCAGGTGGTGCCGTTCCCGCCGCAGCCGGTGATCACCCAGGACAACCTGGTCGTCAACATCGACACCGTCATCTACTACCAGGTGACCGACGCCCGGGCCGCGACCTACGAGGTCGCCAGCTACATCCAGGCCATCGAGCAGCTCACCGTCACCACGCTCCGCAACATCATCGGCGGCATGGACCTGGAGCGCACCCTGACCTCCCGCGAGGAGATCAACGCGGCGCTGCGCGGCGTACTCGACGAGGCCACCGGCAAGTGGGGCATCCGCGTCAACCGCGTCGAGCTGAAGGCGATCGAGCCCCCGACCTCCATCCAGGACTCGATGGAGAAGCAGATGCGCGCCGACCGCGACAAGCGCGCCGCCATCCTCACCGCGGAAGGTACGCGCCAGGCCGCCATCCTCACCGCCGAGGGCGAGAAGCAGTCCCAGATCCTGCGCGCCGAAGGTGAGGCCAAGGCCGCCGCCCTGCGCGCCGAGGGCGAGGCGCAGGCCGTCCGTACGGTCTTCGAGGCCATCCACGCCGGCGACCCGGACCAGAAGCTGCTCTCCTACCAGTACCTCCAGATGCTCCCGAAGATCGCCGAAGGCGACGCCAACAAGCTCTGGATCGTCCCCAGCGAGATCGGCGACGCCCTGAAGGGACTCTCCGGCGCGATGGGCAACTTCGGCCCCCTGGGCGGCGGTTCGGGCAGCGGCGGCTCCTCCGGGACCTCCGGCGGCAGTGGTTCGAGCACCGCGGCCGAGCGCCGCGAGCGGCCCTCCATCGACTGACGGAACAGCGGTCGTACGACACCGGGGCCCGCCTCCCGAAGGAGACGGGCCCCGGTTCACATACCCGGCCCTACGGCCCCGCGAGCGGTCACCGCGGGCCCCCTAGGCCGCAGGCTGTCCCAGCCACTCCGGCAGCGCCTCGAACTCGTCCTGCCCGAGCGCCAGCAGCATCGCGTCCGCGGGAGTCGGCTCGAACGGCTGCCGCAGCAGCGGCATCCCCGCCTGCTCCGGGGTGCGGTTCGCTTTGCGGTGGTTGTCCTCGGCACAGGAGGCCACCGTGTTCAGCCAGGTGTCGCCGCCACCGTGCGACCGCGGCACCACATGGTCCACGGTCGTCGCCCGCCGCCCGCAGTACGCGCACTTGTGCCGGTCCCGCACCAGGACACCCCGCCTCGACCACGGAGCCTGTCTTCGGAAGGGCACCCGTACATATCTGCAGAGCCTGATGACGCGGGGCGCTGGTATGTCCACATCGGCGCCGCGCATACGGAGTTCGGGGTGGGCCTGCTCGACGACGGCCTTGTCCTGCAGCACCAGAACGACGGCTCGGTTCAGCGTCACCGTCGACAGCGGCTCGAAGCTCGCGTTCAGCACCAGCGTGTCACGCATCCAGCCCACCTCCCGTGTGCACCTGCCCACCCCCTGGCGGGCTTGGATCAACTCTGGACGGGCGCGCCGAGATGGACAACGCAATAAAAAATGCCCGCCTCCGATCACTTCCAAGACCGGAGGCGGGCAAACGTTCAATGAACGTCAGTCTTCGGCGTGTGTCTCAGCCCTTGGCCGGGTTCTCGTACTCACCGATGAGCTGGGCGCGCGCCAGTGTGTGGAACCGCAGATTGAAACCGACCACCGCGGGAGAGGCGTCCGAGTCCGGACCGAGCTTCTCCTGGTCGACCGCGTACACCGTGAAGACATACCGGTGCGGCCCGTCCCCGGGCGGCGGCGCGGCACCGCCGAAGTCCTTCGTCCCGTAGTCGTTGCGCGCGTGGACCACACCCTCGGGCAGCCCCTCGAACTTCCCGCTGCCCGCACCCGCCGGCAGCTCGGTGACCGACGCCGGGATGTCGAACAGGACCCAGTGCCAGAACCCGCTGCCGGTCGGCGCGTCCGGGTCGTAGCAGGTCACGGCGAAGCTTTTGGTCTCCGGCGGGAAGCCCTCCCAGCGCAGCTGCGGCGAGGTGTTCCCGGCCGCGTGGACCTGAGCGTCCTTGAGCGTGGCCCCCGGCTCGATGTCCTCACTCGTCACCGTGAACGACGGCACGGGCGGGTGGAAGTCGTGGGGCAGGGGCCGCCTCTTCAGCTCGGTCACCTCGGCACCTCCAAGCAATCAGTGGATCAACCGGTTCCAGTACAGAGCCTAGAACCAGCTCCGCTTGCTGCCGACCTCCGACAGCCACTGGTGGAGGTAGCCGGCCCAGTCCGTGCCGTGGAAGTCGTGCAGACCGACCGTGAAGGCGCGATAGGAGTCGCTGCCCTCGCTGAACAGGCCCGGCTTCTTGTCCATCTCCAGGACGACGTCCATCTCCCGCCCGTCCGCGACGAAGCTCAGCTCGACCTGGTTCAGCCCGCGGTACTGCGACGGCGGGAAGAACTCTATCTCCTGGTAGAACGGAAGCCGCTGCCGTGTACCCCGGATGACACCGCGCTCCATGTCCGCGCTCTTGAAGCGGAAACCGAGCTGGATGAACGCGTCCAGGATCGCCTTCTGCGCCGGCAGCGGATGCACATTGATCGGGTCCAGATCCCCGGAGTCCACGGCACGCGCGATCTCCAGTTCCGTGGTCACCCCGATGTGCATCCCGCGCAGCGCCTGCCCGTCGATCATGGTGATCGGCGTCTCCCAGGGGATCTCCAGCCCGAACGGCACGACGTGCACGGCGCCCGCCTGGAGCTCGAAGGCACCGCCCAGCCGCACCTTGGTGAACTCGATGTCCTGCTTGTACTCCGTGTCGTCGTGTCCCTCGACCTCGACCTTTGCCTGCAGCCCGACGTTCAGGCCCTCGATCGACTGGTTCACGGACCCGCCCTGGATCCGCACCTCGCCCTGGACCACACCGCCCGGTACGACGTTGACCTCGGTCACCACCGTCTCGACCGACGCCCCGCCGGCACCCAGGCTCGCGAGCAGCCGCTTGAACCCCATGAATCCTCCCTCCCGGACGACGCCTGATCCGCCGCCCCGCCTCGTGCACGCGTACGTGGATCCCTGACCCCTACGAACGCGATCCGGCCCGGGCCGGTTCCGCGCCCTCACCCTTCCAAGGGCACGGACCCTTGACCACCCTTTGGCACACACCCGTCTGGACTACCCTCGTACGGCGTGATCGCGACCCCCGACCGTACGCCCCTGCCCAGAGACTTCTTCGACCGGCCTGTCCTCCAGGTCGCCCCCGACCTGCTGGGCCGCATCCTCGTCCGCACCACCCCGGACGGTCCGATCGAACTGCGGCTGACGGAGGTCGAGGCCTACGACGGCCCGAACGACCCCGGCTCCCACGCGTATCGCGGCCGCACCGCCCGCAACGACGTGATGTTCGGTCCGCCCGGCCATGTGTACGTCTACTTCACCTACGGGATGTGGCACTGCATGAACCTGGTGTGCGGCCCGGAGGGCAGGGCCAGCGCCGTCCTGCTCCGTGCCGGGGAGATCACCGAGGGTGCCGAGCTGGCGCGGAGGCGTCGGCTCTCGGCCCGCAATGACAAGGAACTGGCCAAAGGGCCCGCGCGCCTGGCGACGGCCCTGGACGTGGACCGCGCCCTCGACGGCACGGACGCGTGCGCGGCCGGCGAGACCCCGTTGCGGATCCTGACCGGCACGCAGGTGCCCTCCGACCAGGTACGCAGCGGTCCGCGCACGGGCGTCGCCGGGGACGGGGCGGTCCACCCCTGGCGCTTCTGGATCGCCAACGACCCGACGGTAAGCCCCTATCGGGCCCACACGCCCCGGCGGCGCCGAAGTTGACGTGCCCCCGGAAGTTGCGTAATGTAGCCCGAGCCGCTTGAACCGGGTACGGCGTTCAGCCAGCAGCCGGAAGCGGCCAACCCACTACTCACGTCATCCCTCGCAGAGGGTCAATTCGGTGTGCCTGCACGTGCGAATTGAAACTCGCGGAACTCGATTATGAGTCGCGAAGGGAATCGGCTAACGTAGCGAATGTCGAAAGGCCCGGCCGAAAGCCCGGACCCAAGGCGAATCCCGCCGACCGGGAATCGGATCCGAAAAGATCTGATAGAGTCGGGAAAGCCGGAAAGGGAAACGCGGGAGCGGGAACCTGGAAAGCGCCGAGGAAATCGGGTCGAGAAAAGATCTGATAGAGTCGGAAACACCGAAGGGAAGCGCCCGGAGGAAAGCCTGAGAGAGTCTCGGGTGAGTACGAAGGAAGCGTCCGTTCCTTGAGAACTCAACAGCGTGCCAAAAGTCAACGCCAGATATGTTGATACCCCGTCTCCGGCCGGTTCGGTCGGGGCGAGGTTCCTTTGAAATACACACAGCGAGGACGCTGTGAACCGAGGGGATTATTCCTCCTCTTGGTTCCGCTCTCGTGGTGTTCGCCCCGATCACGGGGAAAGCATTCACGGAGAGTTTGATCCTGGCTCAGGACGAACGCTGGCGGCGTGCTTA